>NZ_KV820075.1:0-1778 GCF_001815285.1 Rothia sp. HMSC065D02 | reverse complement strand
TTATCTAGTTTTCTGAGAAGACTCCACCCTTTAGGGTGGAGATGAATCAGCTACCAGGGCGAGCCTGGGACTTCACATACTCAGCAATAACACTCAATGGGGCACCCCCAGCAGACCCCGCATAATACGAGCGTGACCACAAATGGCCACCCCATAAAAACGGGGTAATCTCAGCTTCAAAATCACGCCGAAGTACACGAGAGGAAACCCCCTTGAGGGAGTTCACGAGTTTAGAAACAGTCACGGTGGCTGGGTAGCGTACTAGCAAGTGAACGTGATCTGTTTCCCCGTTGAACTCATCTAGGGTTGCCCCGAAACTTTCACAGACTTCTCGCATGGTTCTTTCGCAGGTGGTGAGCATGGTGTTAGTGAAGACATTGCGCCGGTATTTAGTGACGAACACCAAGTGAACATGTAAATCCCAAATCGCATGTCTACCACGTCTTATATCAGTGGTATTATCCATGACACCAAGTATATAATAGGTGTTATGAGTCTCAAGCGTTATCGTTACCGCGCCTACCCCAAGAAAGGGCAAAAACAGCCGATTGCTGCCCTGTTTGGGTGTGTACGCGTGGTCTATAACGACGCTCTAGCCTACTCAGAGGAACAGTATAAAGACACAGGGAAGAAGCCCTCTAGTAAAGAGCTTTCTGCCCGACTCACTCACCTGAAACAGACCCCTGAAAAAGCGTGGCTGAAAGACGTTTCCGCTGTACCCTTACAGCAGTCCTTACGGGATCTGGATAAGGCGTACACTAACTTTTTCACCTCCGTGACAGGTAAGCGTAAAGGGGTTAGGATTGGTGCCCCACGGTTTAGGAAACGCTCATCCCGGCAAGCTGCTAGGTTTACATCCCAAGCATTCAAGGTTAGACAAACCACTCACGGGGTAGGTTTTGTGAAACTGCCTAAGATTGGTGAAGTCCGCTTCAACCTCTCACGTAACCTACCCTCACCCCCAACCTCTGTAACCCTGATCCAAGAAGCGGATGGTAGGTATTATGTGTCTTTCGTTGTCGAAAGCACCCCCGCCCCAGCCCCGAAGCCTACCGCCTACGCGGTAGGCGTGGATATGGGCTTGAAAGACCTAGCTATCGCGGTGAACAGTAACGGGGGAAGCACCGTCTTTGCTAACACTAGACCTCTGAAACAAGCCGAGAAGAAACTAGCTCGATTACAGAAACAACTCTCGAAAAAGAAAAAGGGTAGTAACCGTTATGTCAAACAACGACTCAGGGTAGCTAAAGCCCACACGAAAGTCCGAAACGTGCGAACCCATTACCTACACCATGTAGCGAACCAGATTGTTAACGAAAACCAAGTTATCACCCTGGAAACCCTCTCAATCACGGGTCTAGCTAGAACCCGGTTGGGTAAGAGTGTGTTGGACGCTAGTTGGGGACACCTCAACCGGTTGATTGAAGAGAAGGCTGCCGAACACGGTAGAACCCTTATCCGCGTGGATAGGTTCGCACCTACTACCCAGATCTGCTCGATTTGCGGTACACCTAATGGTAGAAAGCTGTTGAATATCCGTGAATGGGCCTGTACTGGGTGCCAGTCCCATGTGGATAGGGATTTGAATGCGGCGGTTAATATCCTACTCGCGGCAGGGCTTGCCGAGAGTTTAAACGAATACTGCGGAGATGATGTAAGACGTTTGTTAGCAAATGCTGTTGTTGTTGATGCTGTTCACCCACCGAAAGTCACCACAGCCTAGTTTGGTTGTAGTGACTGGTAGGAATTTACCCCGTTCACGGGGTAGAGGAAGTCAA
>NZ_KV820074.1:241564-273470 GCF_001815285.1 Rothia sp. HMSC065D02 | reverse complement strand
GTTTAATTGTGGTTTTTACCAAACAACCCCGACCCGGTAGCAGCATCCCTTTGACCATAAGTGCGGTTGGGACTTGGTAGGCTATACCGGGACAGCCTCATATTACCCACTCAATTAGTGGTTAACTCCGGTACAACACCCAAGAATGGGCCTCAAAACCTCCGCTACCGATGCCCTACCTCTGACGGACCTCTGAAGAAAAACGGTACCACCAGCGCAGGAAAACCCGATAACGATGCACCAACTGCGGGGTCTCAACAACCATTCAACACCTCAAATTCACCCAACGGAATTAGCTATGCTTTTATCGCCTGGAATACCAGCATTAGCTTTCAACACGCAAAGCCCCGTAAAAGTACCCGCCAATTCCAGCTGTATATGTAAGCCGGTACTGGGACGTCATGTATTCATACTCCCGTTCACCCCTGTTACGAAGTACAGCTCGACGGGATCTACTTTGGTGCAGATTATGGCATATGTCGCCATAGCCGCGTCGTTCTTATATCGTCTATGCAGACAGAAAATTGGGTTACGGAATAGAATGTGTGCCTGTTCTAATGTTCCTAACCTGAACTGTGGGCCGTATTCTGAAGCTCTTACACCGTATCCCTTACCCGCTAAAACCCTAAGCAAGACGGAAGTGTAGAGCATGATTACTCGAACAGCTATAGCGGTTCTGGAGGTTTTGACGGTGCCGATACTCTGCTAGAAGCTCGCTGAGGAACACTGCTTGTGGCATGTGTAGCCATAAAGTACTGCGAGGCTTGTCCACTAGCAGGGTGCTCATGAAGAAGAACGGCTGGATCACAACGTAGATAACCGCTAAGTGCACAGGGGAGTGAATACAGGATAAAGGGATAGGCGATGTCCCAAGGCGCCCGTGATAAGGCTCGTCAAATTGTGGCTAAGCAAGTAAGATACTGTCAGCATGAGACATTGACATCGCCGATGAAACTAAGCTGATTGTAGTAGAGCCATCGCATGCTAGTATCCCCTGGAATCTTAGGGTGAAACTAATTGGTTAAAAGCTGTTTTAGTAAATATGGGGTTTATTGCTAGCCTCGACTTCTGACTCGGTCTGCGGTCGAAGCTGTCCTACGATCTTTCCTTGGTAACGCAGTCTTGCAGTATGAGGGTCTTATCCGTGGAACTTATGAGCTATAAACGGGGGTCTCTGGAAAGGTATGGTTCACATACATACATGTCACCCGGAGAATAGGGGAACGAGGCAATTTATAAGGCACCAAGTCTGCTTTTGCTCATACCGCTAGGTTTATCCTGAGATGCTATCCCGCAGAATAACGAGTCTTATAATGGTACGCGCGGCTTATAGCCAGCGCAGGTGACTGTGGTTGCCCCGTAAAATAAGCTGTGAGCGTGAGAACGCGACACAAAGTGTAGAAAACCTGGCCATGACTGGCAGCTACCAACAACCTTCGGTAGGCTAGAACGGGTTAGCGGTAGGCGCATCCACCGCGTCGATCACAAGATAAAGGAGCAGGCAATGTCCCAGGACGCCCGCGAGAAGGCCCGCCAAATTGCGGCTAAACAATCAAAGCGTGGCAATGTCGCGACGAACCGTCGATGGATACAACTTACCGTACTCGGCGTAGTCGTTGTTATTGTTTTCGTTATTGGCTTTGTTTATATCAATGGTCAGAACAATAAAGTACCCGAATCGGGTCCTGTGCCTGCGAGTTCGAATGAGTACGGCGGAATTGTGCTGACTAAGGACGGAATCGTCCAAAACTCCTCAACACGAGACACCCGTAACTATAAGGAACTAGGGGACTCTAACGCCTCCTACACTCCCTCGGTGAATGGTACCCCGCAGGCGGGCAAGAAGCTGCCACTCGGCGTTCAGTCGGCGGATGAAGCCTCTAAGAACGGTAAACCGGTGCGCGTGACGATCTTCCAAGACTACAATTGCGTGCACTGCCATGAGTTTGAGGATCAGTACGGCGAGGAACTGAAGAAACAGGTTCAAGAGGGTAATATCGAACTCGAAATCCGTAACCTGACCTTCCTCGATCAGAATTCGCCCACCCAGTACTCGGCACGTACCGCTAACGCCGCATACGCCGTTGCTAACCAGGTGAGTGCAGATAAATTTTTGGACTTCCAGAAAGAACTGTTTAGTCACCAGGGAACCGGCGACCTGAACAACCAGCAGATCGCCGATATAGCATCTAAATACGGTGCAAATATCGGTTCGGATATGAACGATAACAAGTGGCGTTCTCTTGTGGATGTCGTGACCGCAGAATCCTCGAAGAACGACATTGGGGGCACCCCGACCGTTTTTGTGGATGGTGAACAATACACCAGCAATGACTTCACTGGCTTCCTTCAGGGGAAGATCGACGCCAAGAAGAATAACAATAACCCGCAGCAGTAATATAAAAGGATTCGCCCGCAAGCGCTAAGCCTGCGGGCGAATCCTTTCTATTGTGTTTTAACCTCAAAGGATACTGACACACTAGTCTAAGATTCCAATGCATGATTTTGCATGAGAGGGCATCTCTGTTAAGGCTCATCGACCGTCTAACATTTTCTGAGCCGTATGAACATAGTTCGAAATCTAAAAGACTCAAAAAGTATAGTGATACGGGAAAACAGCGTTTAAGCAGACACATATAAAAACAGTGAACACGATAAACTTTCATAACATCCACTTTTGAATTAGCATCCCTGTGCGTTTGCTGTACACTAGAAGACGTTGCCTCCTTAGCTCAGCTGGCCAGAGCATCGGTCTTGTAAACCGAGGGTCACCGGTTCGAATCCGGTAGGGGGCTCCACGAAAGTCCTGATTCATGCGTTACGCAGCTGATGCGTTGAATCGGGACTTTCCCCTTACAGGTCGTTAGCATTATATGAGACCACACACCGATTTACAGAGCAGCACAGGACACGCGATATTATGGCAGCAGGTCAACCCGCAATGCATCAGCAAGCGGCGCAAACCCCGACTGTATCATCACCCTCAAACTCTTACCCCCTCGAAAACTTTATTGAAACTCGGGGATTCCGCCCCGAAATTCAGGGTCTGCGTGCATTCGCAGTACTCCTGGTAGTGCTATACCATGTCTGGTTTGGTAGGGTATCCGGCGGCGTGGACGTCTTTCTATTCATCTCGGCGTTCCTGCTCTCACTCTCGAATATGCGCAAAATCAACGAGGGCAGGCCGCTTAACCTCTTCACATACTGGCTACACGTGTTCCAACGCTTGCTTCCGGTAGCGACCGTAACCATCGCGGGAACGACCATCGCATCATTTTTTATCCTACCGCCAAGCCGCTGGGCCGATATGCTCGCGGATGCGAAGGGATCCCTCTTTTACTACCAGAACTGGCATCTTGCTTTTAACTCGGTAGATTACTATGCGCAAAACGCGGCATCGAAAACCCCGTTCCAGCACTTCTGGTCGCTGTCTATTCAGGGACAGATTTTTATTCTGTGGCCGTTGCTCTTCGCGCTGGTCGCATACCTTGTGCATCGTTTCCGCTGGAATCTGTTCACGACAACCATTTTGGTTTTCGATACGGTCTTTGTGGCATCTTTGACGTTTTCGATTATTGAAACCGAGACAAACCAGGGGTTCGCATACTTCGATACCCGCACCCGTCTCTGGGAATTTGCTGTCGGGACGCTGCTCGCCATGGTAACCCTCAAATGGAAGGCCCCTGAGAAGGCGCGCGTCATCATGGGGTGGATCGGCGTTTTTGGGCTTGTGACCTGTGGCGCCTTCCTGCCCGTGCAGCGCTCCTTTCCCGGATTCTTAGCGCTGTATCCAGTAGTTTCAGGTGCTCTCGTCATTATGGCGGGCCGTACCAACAGTCGGTGGGGTGTAGACCGCTGGCTGGTCTCTAAACCTCTGCAGAGTCTCGGCAATATCTCCTACGCCCTGTACCTAGTGCACTGGCCCATCCTGATCTTGTACAGCACCGCTGTAGAGAAACCCCACGTGAACTTTCTCGAAGGAACCGCCATTATTGCGGTATCTATTGGCTTAGCCTGGGTTCTGATCCAGTTCGTGGAGAAACCGCTGCGTTACCGTAAAGACCCTTTCATTCCCTGGCTGATGAAAATACTGCGGTTTAAGAGGGTTTTCGCGGTCAAAACATGGGCCGATCAGCTTGCCTTCCTGGCCGCAACCTTTTTACTGGCAGGAATACCTCTTGCCGGTGCGCAGGCGTGGGTAAACTACTCCAATACTCAGGCGAGCATTCAGGCAGAAACGCAGACCCAGACTGCAACCGATAATCACCTAGGTGCTCGCGCCATCGGCACAGATCAGGCACTCATGCACGACGACCCTATCCCCAATGGTGATTTGAAGAATCAATACGAGATGTTGAGCGACGGCAAATGCGAAGGCAATTTTGCCCTCTCTCATGACTCACTCAAGAAGTACTGCTCTTCGCAGAAGAACGGAACAGATGATTCGCCGCTTATGATGGTCGTCGGTAACTCCCACGCGGAACAGGCAATGGCCATGTTCAAACCCGTTGCCGAGCAGTCCAAAGTTAATATGCAGTCGATCCTCTTGGGCGGATGCCAGTATCCGCAGCAGGATGCATCATCCTCGAACGAGTGCGCCGAGTTTAACCGAGACGTCACCGAAGAAATTCTGCAGCGTAAGCCGCAGACCGTGGTGATTATCGCAACCATCGCGGAGGCGCGGTCTAATGAGGAGCGCATCGACCCGGCCTTGGAGGAAACGGTCAAGAAATTCACGGACGCCGGAATACAGGTGGTCGGTGTGCGCGATAACCCGCGGTACGACTACAACGTATACGAATGCGCACAGAAGGCGGGAGACGACCTGGAATCCTGCGCGCGCCCGGTCTCTGAGAAACTGGCTGAAAAGAACCCCGCCCAAGAGGTCTTTGACAAATACAAGGATAAGGGCGCGGTGCTGGTAGATATGACTGACCTGTACTGCCCGGAAGGAATGTGCCAACCGGTTGTCGGGAACGTCTACGTGTACATAGACGAGAACCATGTGAGCAAGGCATACGGGCGTACTATGGCGAAAACTATGCTTGAACGCGCCGCCAAGGGTGGCTGGATACCCACTGGCATGCTCTCGCTCTAAACACGTGCCAAGAATATACGATGCCGTGTCTTCTTACCGGAAGGCACGGCATCGGTACGTCTGAAGCCTCGGTGAACGGCGGCCGCCGCACGTTTACTATGCAGCGATGAAGTTTCATGTGCATATTTTGCAGACATCATATAGATATCATGATCATGCAGGGGAGAAGGAACGACGTGTGCTCGTTGAAGGTGAAGGGACTCTCTGGCTAAGGTCTTCACACGGGACATGAAAAAGCTTTCATTCATACGCAGGAAGATACACACTCTTAGGCCCGGTGTTAGTAGGTGCCGTGATCGTGGTATGCGCTGATTCTGCAGCCGCAAACCTATTCCGGCATATAAAATTTCTGTAGGCATTTTTATGGCGTCTTCAGTACCCTCATACTTATCTGGTTGCTCGTGCAGAACCGAAAGGAAGGTAAATCATGAAAACCGTAACTGAGCGTACTCTGCGCGTAGACAACGTGAGCCTAGGATACGGCGCACAGCCTATCGTCAAAGACCTGAGCTTAGAATTCCCGCAGGGCAAGGTCACCGCCATTATCGGCCCCAACGGATGCGGTAAATCCACGCTTCTGCGGGGTGTTTCGCGACTCTTGCATCCCCTTGACGGCGAGTTTTTGCTCGATGGTAAGCCTACGCATCAGTACTCCATGAAGGGGTTCGCACGCATGGTCGGGCTTATGCCGCAGCATCCTATTGCGCCTGAAGGCATTACCGTTGCCGATTTGGTTTCGCGGGGGCGCTACCCCTATCAAGGGCTTTTCAAACGTAATAGTGCCGAAGATGATGAGGCGGTAGCCTGGGCCCTAGAGGCCACCGATACGATGTCGCTCGCCGAACGCCAAGTAACCGAGCTTTCCGGCGGTCAGCGCCAGCGTGTGTGGATTGCGATGGCGCTTGCGCAGGAGACCGATATTCTGCTGTTGGATGAGCCGACCACGTACCTTGACCTGGCACATCAGGTGGAGCTGCTGGATTTACTGGCGGACCTGAACGAAGAACGCGGAACCACCATGATTATGGTGCTGCACGAGCTGAATCTTGCCGCTCGCGTTGCAGACTATCTAATTGCCATGAAGGACGGGCAGATCGTCAGTCGCGGATCTGCTCACGAGGTGCTGACCTCCAGAAATCTTAACGATATTTTTGGGCTCAAGGCCGAGGTTGCTGATCCGTTTAGTGACGGGAGCGTGGTGGTGGTGCCGCATCATCGGTCTGCGCACGCTTCGCAGAAGATACTGGACGACGTGAACCCGTGAAATAAGGCTTATAAAACAGGAGCGAGAAACCCGAACAAAACGCGGTTACGGTATGTTTGAGTTTGCTGCACGATTGGTTTGCCCTGCCTGAAACCGCACGCAGCTGGATGTCTGCGGTCAATACCTAAGACAGACATATTATTCATGGGATACTGGCGGGTAGATAAAACCAAAAGTTAGGAAGTACCTACCATGCTCAAACTCGATAAAAATGCCAGACTGCACGGCGAACCTGTGCGTTATGTGGCAATGGGCGACTCGTTTACCGAAGGCGTGGGTGATGTCGATACCGACCGTCCCAACCAGGTGCGCGGCTGGGCAGATCGCGTTGCGGAAACTATCGGCTCAGTCGATGCTCAGGCGCAGTACGCTAACTTGGCGATCCGCGGGCTTTTGATGCACCAGATCGTTGAGCAGCAGCTGGAGGCCACCCTAGAACTGAGACCGAACCTCGTTAGCTTCTACGGCGGCGGCAACGATATTATTAGCCTAAACGTGAATATAGATGAGATTATCTCGCACGCAGAGCGAGCCTTTGCGGCTCTGCGCGCGGAAGGAATCGAGGTTCTGACAATTACGGGTCTGGACGTGAAGGGAGAGGGACCCTTTGCTCGGACCCGCCCGCGTACCGCCCTGTATAACGAGCTTCTGCGTACGGTGGCGGATAAATACGGTGTGCACATTATCGATTACTGGCGTATGGACGATTTTCTGGACTGGCGGCTGTGGGCTGACGACCGCCTGCATATGAATGAGTTGGGGCATCAGCGCTTCGCATACCATGTGCTGACGCAGCTTGGGCTGGGGCATCTGGCGCAGGATGTGGACCTTATCGCCGGTGAAGAAGAGCCTCCGCCGCTGCGTGAGAGAGTTGCCGAAAGTGCGTATTGGGTAAGAACGCATGCTCTGCCTTGGATGGGCCGGCAGCTGACTGGGCGCAGTTTGGGGGATGGACTAAGCGCGAGGTACCCGAATTTGGTTCCTGCCGCTGGTCTTGGCGAGCCGGTAGAACTCGAAGAATAACCTGCCGTATGCCGTAAAATACGGGTTTCTACGAGTTAAGATGTTAATCTCACATTTAAAATTTCAACGATGTAATTAGACGTTTGTCACATGGATATCGACAAGGGATGAAAACTTCGTCATGAACTACCTTAAACTCCCTTGTGACTTGAGGAAACAGCGAGAACTGGTAGAATAAGCGGGTAACTCTATCGCGACCTTTCGGCGTGCCCGGAAGAAGTCTGTATCAAATGGTTACCCCTCAAAATCCAAAAAATCCTTGGTTTTTAAGGGGAGTTTCTGGCGTGCAGGCTTGCGTGAGTTGCTGGATTTACCTAGAATTTAACGCTGTTCGTAGTGGTGGAAACGCCTCTCGACACTAAATTATGCTTCACCGTTTTTCCCGCGGCGGGGATTGACATCTGGATCTCACCCAGATGCCGGTCTCAAACACTCTAGCCCGGAGAATAACCCGGTGCTTCTACATTGGTGACGGGACGTACGAGTAACATCGACTGCGCATCCGTCAGAAAAGTCAATCAATAAGGAGTGAAACATGGCAGCAGTCTGCCAGGTGACCGGAGCTGTTCCCGGCTTTGGACACAGCATTTCGCACTCGCATCGCCGCAATAAGCGTCGATTCGATCCGAACGTTCAGAAGAAGACCTATTGGGTTCCTTCGCTTCGCCGTAAGGTGACCCTGAACGTGTCCGCTAAGGGCATTAAGGTTATCGATGCTCGTGGCATTGATGCCGTGGTCGCAGAAATCATCGCACGCGGGGAGAAGATCTAGTACATGGCATCCAAGGCTAAGGACCTGCGTCCTATTATCAAACTCAAGTCCACTGCAGGCACCGGGTACACCTATGTAACCCGTAAGAATCGCCGCAATAATCCTGACCGTATGGTGCTAAAGAAGTACGATCCCGTGGTTCGCAAGCACGTTGACTTCCGAGAGGAGCGCTAAGAATGGCTAAGAAGTCAAAGATCGCTCGTAACGAGCAGCGCAAGGTCATCGTAGCTCGCTACGACGAGAAGCGTCGAGAACTGAAGAAGACGCTGGTGAACGAGAACGCTACCCCCGAGGAGCGCGAAGCAGCACGTGTAGCTTTGCAGAAGCTACCCCGCAACGCATCTCCCGTCCGCGTTCGCAACCGTGACCAGATCGACGGTCGTCCGCGCGGTACCTTCCAGAAGTTTGGTATCTCCCGCGTACGCTTCCGCGAGATGGCACACCGTGGCGAATTGCCCGGTATTACTAAGTCAAGCTGGTAATTTCTGGTATTTTGTACCTAGGCGAGTTATTTTTCCTCGTGAAAAGCAGCTCGACTTAGTCTGAAAAAGATAAGTCTCAGGAAGGGGCACCCCAAATGGCTAAGAACCGTACCGAACTTGTTGCAGAGGTAGCAGAGAAGTCTGGCAAGAGCCAGGCAACCGTGAACGCAGTGCTCGACGCAGTGTTCCAGGCTTTCGAGACCTCCGTCTCTAAGGGCGAGAAGATCACCATCCCCGGCTGGTTGGCTATCGAGCGTACCGACCGTGCAGCTCGTACCGGTCGCAACCCGCAGACCGGTGAAACCATCCAGATTCCCGCTGGTCACGGTGTGAAGCTGACCGCAGGCTCCAAGCTGAAGGCAGCAGTCGCTACCAAGAAGAAGGCCACCAAGGCCACCTCCAAGAAGAAGAAGTAACTTCTTGAGACTTCTAGGACCTGATAGGGGCTCCCACCACACGGTGGGAGCCCCTATGTTTATGGTTTGTTTTCTCTGTCTGAGAGCTTCTGTCTCGTGATAACGCCCGATACCAAACTCCGTTTGAAAAGGTTGTCAAGACGGGATAGACTACCGGGGACGGAATTTTATTCTTCTAAGAACTTCACGTCGATCTTACGCATCGCAACATTACGCTGTAATGCCTTTCGTCCCAAGAAAAGCGGGCAACACCTTGTCACCTAAAAGTCTCAATCAGGTTAGCTAAAATAGTAGTAAGTAATGTTGCAGCCTGAAAATATATCCTGTTATGACACAGAAACACTCAGAAAGACATACCGTGACCATCGTACCGAGAAAGTATAGTGCTCTTCCGTTAGCCCTTGCAGGGCTTGGTCTGTTGAGCGCGTGTGCATCCTCCGAACCTCAGGATCCGGTGACTCCCGCCGTGGTGACAGTGACTGCATCCCCCTCAACACATGGTACGGCTGCGGAACCTTCACCTTCGGCAACCTCTAACTCTTCGGCAGATCCCGCCCATGCCCCCGCCGCGACCCAGGGTAATGGGGGAGAAGGAAATACTTCCGGCGGCTCGGTGAATGGTGATACTAATCAGAATCAGCCCGGAACCGGCGGGAACAATACGCCCGCGCAACGTAACAATGGTGGATCTCCAACCGAACCCAAGGTGAATGTGAATGGTTCCTGGACCCACACGAACTCCGAAGGCGATAAAATCACCGTTGAGACGAGCGGCGCGTGGGAGGTTATCAAGAGCGACGGCGAGGTCATTAGAGTGAGCGCAAGCGGCGCATGGACCCAGACCGACCATGACGGCGAGGTTATTACGGTTAATGCCGACGGCTCGTGGTCAGTCTCCGAGAATGGCATTGTTGAGGATGAAGAAGACCGGCCTGAAATCCCTGCAATTCCTGGAAAACCCAATAATCCGGAGGCGGCAACTCCGGTAGCCCCTGCAGCTCCGCGTTAAGACGCGGTTCTGTGCGGAAAACTGGTATACACAATATATAACTATAAATGATATAAATATGTAAGTATTATTAAATACTTTATATATAAACTTTATAAGTATTTCACCCTGTTCTCAAAATATCTATAAATCAAATGGTCCTTGCACAAAGATCTCTGTGGTCGACTGCTCGGGTGATACTCTACTAAGCTGAGTTTTCTTGTGCTCCGGCATTTCTTGTCGTTGAGTGTATGACTCTTGATGCGCGAATGAAGTTTTTCCTTGTGGAGCAGGGGTTTGTATGTCGGGAGGATGGAGACCTTCACATAGAACTCTCGTAAGTGTAAAGAAAATATATATAAAAATGCTGATTAGCTTTAATCTGTAGTTTCACGTCCGAGATTTTGAAGTGTTTCCCAAGATATTCTTGAGGGTACCCGCAGAAATTAACGTGATATTTTTCAAGAAACGTGTTAATGGATAGCTTCAAGAAGCGGAACACCTTTAGAATAGATGTATCCCTTCTTCCGGAAGGACTATTTATCCCGCAACGACGCTCTTCAGTGGGGATCGCTATAACACCATATTTTTCGGTGCTGTGGTGCGCTCATGCTGAACGTCTGGGTGGTCGCAACGGGACGTCATCACCGGTTTATAGAAAGAAATGCAATGAGCATGAAGAGAACCTACGCCGTTGTATCGGTGGCTGTGGCGAGTATTCTTGCCCTGAGCGCCTGCGGCTCCTCAAATGAGGCGTCTTCCTCCGTAACATTATCGCCCAACAGCAGCTCCTCAAGCTCAAAATCTTCTCCCACGAAATCTAAGTCTCCAAGTCCCAGTTCCTCGGCAAGTTCATCCCCTTCTGCGACGGCGACTGAAACCGCAACCCCCGAGCCTGCGGATGCTACTCCCTCTTCAACCGCCGAGAGTAATACTACAGGTGAAGCCGTGAATGCTCCCACGCTCACAGATGCGGCAACAGCCCCCGAATCTCCGGCTGCTAATTCTCCTGAGGAAAGCGCAGCAGCTGGTGGTGCAGATGCGAATAAGGATGTCGATGAAGCGGCGAAGCCGGCTGACGGCTCTGGTGGAAGTAACTCCGGACAGCAGGGAAATTCTGGAGGTCAGGGAGGAGCAGGATCCGCAAATAAAAATGGCGGTTCGCAAGGATCTACCGGCAACAAGGGAAATGGCGGTGCTTCTAGTATCAAGGTGAACCGCGATGGTTCGTGGTCTCAGACCGCTGCGGATGGAAGCACTATCAAAGTTGATTCCGATGGCTCGTGGAAACGCAAGAATGCCGATGGAACCCGAATTCGTGTGTACGACGACGGATCGTGGGTGCAAAAGTATCCGAATGGAAGCGAATTCGGCGTCACCGATAACGGCGAATGGTACTCCTCTAATGGATGGCGAATTTCGTCCTACACGCCCCCAGCGCCCACGTATCCTGGACGGGGGACGGCTCGTCCAGCACAGCCTAAGCGCGCTGTTTGGCAGGGGCGCGGGTAATAAAAACGGCTGACTTTCTGCCCTGAGATGGGAAAACACGTGAAAACTGTAAAAATTATAGCGAGTCTTGCTCTGGCATTTGCTTCTGCTCTGACGCTAAGCGCTTGCGTTGCTCATAGTTCCAGCGGTTCGGCCGCCTCTCCATCGGTGTCGAAAACTCCTAAGCCTTTTCCGTCCGTTACGGTACGCAGTATGGAGGAACAAACCACACAGGTTTCCTCGGATGGTTCATGGTCTTATGTGTCCAATGATGGTTTGCAGGTGAAAGTCAATGCTGACGGTTCTTGGACTAAAACCGGGATTATGGGCGAGGAAACTGCGGTGTCGGCAGATGGGTCATGGACCCATAAAGCTCGAATCGAGATTGCAGAGCAGGGAACAGTGCAAGGCTCCCAGGCTAAGGTGCAGGCGGATGGTGGCTACACGACTGTGAAGAAAGGCGGGCAGCCCGGAACTACGAAACCTACGGTTCCTCAGATGCCTGAAAGACCTGCAAACCCTCAGGCGGTAACGCCTAAGACCCCGGTTGAGCCCTCGTATGCTCTGCAATAGTTTGTGACTGCGACCTCTGTCGTGAGGACTTTCAGGAACCGAAGCGCCGCATCCACAAGGCTAGGATGCGGTGCTTCGGCTTTTCATCTGCCTGCGATAAGAGCCTGTGGTACGGGGGTATACCCCACCCCTTTACTTCCGCGGGAATTTGGGGGCCTGAAATAGGTATAAAAAACCTTAAGATAATTTTTAAGTTTCTTAGGTTAAACACAGGTTTACATAGGCTCAACATAGCTAGAACCAGTAGAATAAAGGTATTCCCGGTAGGGTATAGCTCCTGTAATTTCAGTCTTGTGACGCGAAATTTTCGGGTACTGAACAGTAATTCATCATCAGAAAGACTACGCACATGATCACCAAGAAAACTTCCGCCCTTCTTTCTCTAGCTGTAGCAGGCGTTGTAGCCCTCAGCGCATGCGGTGCCAATAACTCCAATAACGCTTCGAACTCTTCATCGGCATCCGCTTCTGCATCTGCGACTCCCAAGGTCTCCGCCTCTGACGGTTCGGTCACTGTGAATAATGGTGATACCTCTGTTACCGCTGGGGCTGACGGTAATATGCAGATGAAGAACGGCGATTCCACGGTATCTGCTGGTACTAACGGCGGAATGCAAGCGGATAACGGCTCGGGGTCGAGCGCATCCGCTGGCAATAACGGTGGCGGGGCCGGTTCGCATACTGTTGTATCTGATGGGTCGTGGACTTACACTGAGGCTGATGGTGATAATATCGCCGTGGCTTCTGACGGCTCATGGGTTCGCACCGAGACTGATGGCGATATTACCACTGTGAGTTCCGATGGCTCATGGACCGTTAAAGATGGTGGTGATGTAACAGCTGTAAGCGCTGATGGCAGCTACACCGTTCAGGAAGATGGCAAGCCGTCCACGAAGAAGCCAAGCCTTCCGGATCTGCCCAATAAACCAAGCGACTCTAAAGCTGTAACTCCTAAGTCCCCAGTTCAGCCAACCACTGCCGGCTAGATTATTCTAGATAGAGAGTCGATATGCCGTGCGTTGCCTCTGACGCGCTACGGTAACTACTGGTCTAGAAGGCTCCACCCGGACGTAGCATCACGGTATACGGCGCGATAATTCAAGCGGTGCGCATCCTTATGATAAGGATGCGCACCGCTTTGGTGTGTGGATAAAGGGTGGCAAAATAAAACCCCGAAACCATAAGAGACGCTTGTATAAGTGCGAGGTATGTTCTAAGTTTTCTGAGGTCTAAGAGAAGGGTAAATATTTTAAAATATTAATTAATTTTAATAACACAAGGAAATACAGTTAATTGTTTGGGTTAGAAATGAGTATGCGTTAAAGGGTCTATTTATTGCTCTTAGCATAAAAAGAGCCACAGGGAGGGGAAAATTCCTGAAAAATACCGTCAGTGTGTGAGAGAGTTGAAAACCAGTCAATAATCACCGGCAGAAAGGATAGGCGTATGATCGCCAAGAAGACTTCCGCTTTTGTATCTCTGGCTGTTGCGGGCATGGTGGCGCTGAGCGCCTGTGGCTCGGACAATTCTAACGGCTCCTCCTCAAGCTCTTCCGCGGGAAGCGGTGCGTCCGGTTCCGCATCGGCAAACTCTTCAGCTTCCGCTTCCGGCGGCTCAGACTCCTCGAACGCTAGCGGTGGCGCCAGCGGCGATGCTTCGGCAAACTCCAGTGCCGGTTCTGATGCTAGCGGCGGTGCAGACTCAGAGAAGGGGTCTGGTAGCGGATCTAGCGACGGCGCGGGGTCGGAGGATAAATCTGGTTCCGATTCTGGCTCACAATCAGGCAACGAGGGCGGCTCCGGTGGAGGCTCGGGTGCTGAAGGCGGTGGCGGCGCTCAGGGTGGCGCACAATCGGGCAGCGGTGACGGATCAGGCGGCGGAGCGAACGGTTCTGGCGCTGAGGGTGGCGGCGGTGCCCAGGGTGGCACCGCTCCTAACTCTGGAGGCGGTGCTGACGGTAGCGGCGCACAGGGTGGTGGCGCCAATGGCGCTCCTGGATCTGAGGGATACGTTCTGGTCTCGGAAGACGGCTCTTGGACTGCTACTGAACCCGACGGCGATACGGTTACGGTCTACTACGATGGCTCTTGGACTAGGACCGACGCTTCCGATGGTCACACCGATCTGGTGGGCATCGACGGCTCCTGGGTTAAGAACGAAGGCAATACGGTGACGGCTGTGCAGTACAACGGCGCCTACAATGTGATGGTTAACGGTCAGGCTACGTCCGAAAAACCCACCGACCTGCCGGATCTTCCCGTGGTTCCCAATACTCCGGGAGCGGCAACTCCTAAAACGCCTCTCAACCCGACCACTGCGGGCTAGTACCTGCGGGCAGCCGTGAGGCGGCTGTGTAATTTGGCGCGCATCCTTAGTGTTTGAGGATGCGCGCCTTATTTCTGCTAAAAATACGGAAGATATAAATATGATGGGGGAATTTAACCATTGGATATGCAATTAAACTACATAATTTTATGCACGCCATTTCGAAAATATTTATGGAAATGCAATGTATTTACGGCTCATAGCATAAAAACGTTCCGCACCTGGGATAAATCCCTGAAAAATACTTTAGGTGTGTGAGAGGGTGGGTTTTGAACCAACAATTACCGGCAGAAAGGATAGGCGTATGATCGCCAAGAAGACTTCTGTTTTTGTGTCCCTGGCTGTTGCTGGCGTGGTGGCGCTGAGCGCATGTGGCTCTGGCAGCTCCGGTGGTGACTCCTCCTCAAGCTCATCCTCAGCATCTACATCGTCAAGTTCATCAGCCTCGCAGGGATCCGTGACCACGGACAACGGCGGCACATCAGGCGACTCCGGTTCAGGCGGTGGCGCTGGCGGCGGCTCGGGCGCAGAAAATAATTCTGGCGGCGGCTCACAGATGGAGAATGGCGGCGGATCCGGCGGCGGCACTGGTTCAGACCCTTCAGCTGGCGGCAACATGCAGACCGGTGAGAGCGGTACCGGTGGTCAGATGCAGACGAAGCCCGGCAGCGAAGGTGGAGCCCGTATGGATAACCCGCCGGAGGAACAACAGCAGCAACAGCCCCAGCAAGGGCAGCCTCAGCAGGGACAACAGCAGCCTCAGCAACAGCAAAAGCAGTAACCTGAGGCATTCGCCCCTCTGCGGCGGTATGCTGCCGCCGAAACAGGCGAGTTTCGGTGTATCTGTGCATATGGCGCGCATCCTTGAACGTGAGGATGCGCGTCATTGTGGCGCTCAAAACGTTAACCAGCCGAACATGTCACATCTTCGCCGTGAAATACCTGGTCAGCTGACAAACCGGTAGAATGTGGGATATTGACAGGTTGCGGGTACACCCGCATATGACGACTACGAGCGAGGGGGCGGAACATGCACACACGCGCAAAGACGCGCCCTCATACCCGCCTTCTCGCCGTCAAAGACTGTGCCGAACGGGAATCATCGCCGCGTGAGGTACAGTCAGCAACCGCTACTAGGCGAGGCGCCCGTGTGATGCGTGCCTGGCTTATCTCGGCATCTGCGGTTCTGCTGGGCTCGGCAGGGCATACTCTTGCCGGAGGCGGGGTCGCGCATCCGATGATTCTTGCGCTTTGTACCGCGTTAGGGGCGCTCGCCGCTCTGGGACTTCTAGCGCTTCTCGAACGTATAACGCGCTCACGGCAGCGAGCCCTCTACCTGGGCACCGCAGCAGGCGCTCTCACCGTACAAACCCTGCTCCACGGTGTTTTCAACCTATCCCACGGATCCGCTCAGGCGGCGCATCGTGTGGTGGCACTGCAAGGAAACTACGCGCACGGTCATGCACATGCGCCCGGAACACCCCTCGCCCTTGAACACGGGAATGGGTTCAGTCACGCCGTCGCCCAGCACGCTACTGGCACTATGATCGGGGTGCACGCTCTTGCAGCCCTACTAAGCCTTATACTTTTGCACCGTGGTGAACGCGCTCTCGCGCAGGCATTGTGGGCTTTACACTGTTATCTGAATACACGTTTGCAGTCCGCTCTGCGCGTTCCGGTGCTGGCGCCGCTTCCTGTCTTTCCCCGTATATACGGACGTTTTGTCATATCCGTTTATCTTCGTCGGCTGATGCTGGCGTTCTCCCGCGTGGAGCGAGGACCGCCTGCAGTCTTGGGAAACCCCGCGTAACCCCAACCATCGCCCGTGCTACGAGTCTGCCCACCGGCTGGCTCGCGTGAGTGTATACACCTTCCTCGACTGAAACCGAGCGTGAAAGCGCATGCAGCATGGGCATTCGATGCAGATAAAGGATTTACATATATGCGCACCATGATGCGTACCCTGGCGGCGGTTTTGCTCGCCAGCCTGATGCTTTTCGGCGGTGCCGCAGCGCAGGCGCATGACGAACTGGTCTCTTCCGACCCCGCCGCGAACGCAACTTTGACGCAGGCACCTGCCGAGCTGAACCTGACCTACAGCGCGAACCTCATGAATATTGAGGGCGGAAACCGCGTGCGCGTGGTCGATTCGACCGGCGCATCCGTAGCTGAAGGCGAACCACAGGTGAAGGGAACGACCGTCACCCAGCCGCTCAAGATCAAGGATGCGAGCGCCGACGAGACTTATACCGTCACCTGGCGCGTAGTCTCCTCGGACGGGCACCCTATTCAGGGAACCTATACGTTCAGCGTTGGCGCAGGTAAAGCCGCAGCGTCCCCGCAGGATGCGGGCACCGGCGAATCTTCGCAGGCTGCAGCTGATACCCAGAACTCCACTAAGTCAGATTCCGATTCCGGGGTGAATTGGTGGCTGATTGGCGGCGGTGTAGGTGTCTTCGTCGTGCTGGCCGTGGGGATTCTCGCCCTGCTCAAAAAACGTTCCGCATAATACCTTGTACATCCGTGACGTTACCGGGCAGCTTCCGGACGTCACGCCCATTGGCAGGCGCCGCATCGGGATCTTCCCGCAGATTGCGGCACGCGCGATTAAAAGTCGCAGAATAATCGAACGCCGCGAACTGTCGCATGTGCCTGCCGAAGAATTGTTCGCACACACAGGCGGGTTTTACCGCCAGAAAAGAGTAAAAGATCATGAAAAAATTTCAGGCTCACCACAAGCTGATGGCTTTGAGCTCCGTAGCTCTCGCTGGGATTCTTACCCTGAACGCTTGTGGCTCTACCAACACGAACTCGGATTCGAGCGCATCCGCAACGAGCTCTTCCAGCGCAGCGGCAAGCGGTTCGGCACAGTCGTCTTCAGGCCCGATCAAGATTGAGAATACCTGGGCTAAGGCAACCGACGGTGGTATGACTGGTGTTTTCGGCAAGATTACCAATACCAGCGATCACGATGTGAAGGTCGTCTCGGCAACATCGACTGCGACCGATGAAGTGCAGCTGCACACCACGGTTAAGGACTCTAACGGAAGCACCAAGATGCAGCAGGTGCAGGAATTTACGGTGAAAGCGGGGGAGACCCTGGAGCTGAAGCCCGGAGGCAACCACATTATGCTGATGGGCCTGAACTGCTCGCTCTCAGCGGGTGCCAGCACCACGGTAACCCTCAAGACTGAGGATGGCGCAACCCTGGAGTTCAAGCCTGAGGCACGTGACTACTCTGGCGCTAAGGAAGAATACCAGGGCGATGCACAGTCCACCGGCTCAGCTTCGGCGGACGCATCCGCATCGGCCTCGGGTGACTCTCATGACGGCCACGAGCACAGCCACGAGCATGGTCACGGGGATGGCGAGCACTCCGATCATGAGCATAGTCATGGGGATGGCGAGCACTCCGATCATGAACATGGTACGCATGAACACGGTGAGCACGGCGACCACGACCATATGAGCGGCGAAGCCTCGGGGAGCGCATCCGCAAAACCGCAGTGTAAGTAGCCGCAGCGCTCGGCAACGGGTGTTTTGAACACATCCACCGAGCCTATGCAGGATGCGCGGCGCACGAAACCACAACATTTGGGGGACTGGCACCGCGCATCCTGCCCCACTCAACTGAGGCGCCGATAGCGCGCATGAGAGATAGCCGCAGGCATAGAGGAATGAAAGATTATGACGGCGGAGAATGACAGGATGGGTACCCCGCAGCCTCCGCATGAGCCTTCTTCGGCGGAGGTCAACGAGCCGCAGGAGGGTACCGCCGGGATATCTGAAGGATCGGCAGCTGAGGACTCTTTGCGACATCATGACAGCCGGTCTGCGGAATCCCCAGGGGTGCGTCGTCGTACCGCGCTCGCCGGTGCTTTCCTGGGGGTGGGCGCCGGTGTTGCCGTTGGGGCTGGCGCACGCGGTCTGATAGCGCCGGGGCATGAAACGGGTGCGCACGAGACTGTACCCGCGCAGCAGGCGCTGACCACTCAAACCGTGAATTTTTACGGCGATAAGCAGGCCGGGATTATGACCCCGGCGCAGGCTCATGCGCGTTTTATTGCTCTTGATCTGAACGATGGGCTGGATGCTTCTGGGGTGCAGCGTCTGTTGAGGATTCTGACCTCCGATGCGGCCGCCCTGACTGCAGGGCAGACTCCGCTGACAGATCAGGAACCTGAGCTTGTGCAGGCTCCCGCACATTTGACTATCACATTCGGGTTTGGCGAAAAGATTTTTGATATTGTGGCACCCGCCAAAAAACCGGCGTGGCTTAAACCTCTCCCAGCGTTCCCGAAGATCGACCAATTGCAGCAGAAGTGGAACGGCGGTGATCTGCTCCTGCAGATTTGTGGGGATAATCTGCTGACGGTCTCGCATGCCCAGCGGATGCTCACCAAAGACACCCGCTCCTTCGGGCGTATCCGCTGGGTGCAAGAGGGCTTTCTGAGTGCCTTCGGTACCGGTCAGGGCACTCCGCGTAATCTCTTCGGCCAGGTAGACGGCACCGTGAACCCGGTCGAAGACCCTCACGAGACACCTGGGCGCGGCGGCGGGTCGGCACACGAGATCGTGTGGGGCGAGGGGAACGCTGAGCAGAACTTCCCGCAGGCATGGGAACCGGGCGGTACCTCCGTGGTGATTAGGCGCATCCATATGAATCTGGATACCTGGGATGAGGTCGATACCCCCGCTCGTGAAGACGCTATCGGGCGTAAGCTCTCTAACGGCGCGCCCTTGACCGGTAATGATGAATTTGATGACCCCGACTTTGATAAGCTCGATAATCTGGGCTTTGAGGTAATCGCCCCGTATGCGCATATTCGCCGGGCGCACGGCACCGAGCTTGAGAAGAAGCCGTGGGAGCGCATCCTGCGGCGCGGCTATAACTATGACGAACCGGTCTTCAACGCCTCAGGGTTCTCAGAACACGGGCAGATCAGCGGCGGCATTTCGGACGCAGGGCTGATTTTCGTGGCCTACCAGGCAGACCCGGTGGCGCAGTTTGTGCCTATTCAGAAACGGCTTGAACAACTGGATATGCTTAACACATGGACGGTTCCGGTGGGATCAGCCGTGTTCGCAATTCCCGCCGGGGTACGTGAGGAAGGCGGGTATATCGGCGAAAGCCTCTTCACCTAGCCGCCCAAGATTTACGCGCATACCTAACACGCACCATCGCACACACCACAGATGAAAAAGAACTATGGCTACTACGTCTTCACAACCGCAGAAAACCAAGGCTGGCCCTCAGCGCACCACCGTGCGTCCCGGGCTGTCCGCGCCCTGGATTACCGCCTATGTAGGGGTCGGTCTGCTGACTCTGCTGGTCTCGTTAAGGCTAACCCTAGCGAACTCGGCGACCGAGCTTGCCGATGCTGGCGGTTTTGTACGCTGGGCGCTGCCTATTTCCGAGGTTATTCATAATTTCTCGATGGCGACGACCATGGGTGCGCTGATCTTCGCGATGGGCATTATTCCCCGCTATGCAGCCGATGCCGCCGGAACACACCGAGGCAAACGCACCACGAAAAACGCCGTCGATAAAGAGTACAAACCATTCGCCGACGTGCTGAATCTTGCCGCCGCCTCCGCCGTGCTGTGGACTCTCGCGGCGCTTGCCGTTCTGATTCTTTCCTATGCCGATATTTCGGGGCGACCCATTGGCTCTGGCACCGATTACGCTAGTGAGCTCATCAGTTATATCACCACCTTAGATGCGGGCAAAGAAAAAGGTATGACCGTTGTGGTCGCCGCCGTGGTCGCCACCGCCTGTTTCGGGGTGCGCTCGCTCATGGGACTGTTTTTCATCTTCATGATCTCGCTCGTCGGTATTGCGGATATGGCGCTTTCGGGGCACTCCTCGGGCGGGCAGGACCATATGGGTGCCGTCAACTCCCTGGGACTGCACCTGCTGGGGGTGAGTATCTGGTGCGGTGGGCTGATCGCGCTGGCGTTTATCTCGCGCGGTATTTCGGGTAAGGATGCGGGCACCGGCACCATTGTTGAGGCACACCGCGGCGAACACACTGCGGCATCTCGTCGCGTGCCGATGGCCCAGGCGGTACTGCGCCGCTACTCGCTGCTTGCCCTCATCGGGTTCATTCTCGTGCTGCTCTCGGGCATTACGAACGCCGGGGTGCGCATGTCGTCGTGGCGGGACTTAGGCACCGACTACGGCAAGATTGTGCTGCTCAAACTGGGGTTAACGCTTCTGCTCGGGGTAATCGGAGCAGCACATCGGCTTTATCTGATTCCCGCGCTCTCTGCCGGTAAGATGAGCGGCACGCGTGCCCTGTGGAGCGCCATCTCTGCTGAGCTCGTGATCATGGGGGCAGCCTCCGGACTGGGGGCTTCGCTCTCACGTACACCGCCGCCGGTTCCGGAAACTCTCGCGCCGGATGCCACGCCGGTGCGCATTATCACCTGGTACGATATGCCGCCCGAACCGCATTTTCAGCGTTGGTTCACCGAGTGGCGCTGGGACTGGTTCTGGGTTGCTGTGCTGGGGTATCTGGCGATTGTATATCTGTGGGCGTTCGTGAAGGTACGTCGTGCGGGTGACTCTTGGCCCGTGATGCGCGCTGTCTCCTGGATTTTAGGGCTGCTCGTGCTGAACTACATCACCTCCGGTCCACCCGCCGTATATTCGCGTGTGCTGTTTTCGGTGCACATGTTTGAGCATATGGTGCTCACGATGGTCGTGCCGATTCTGCTCGTATTAGGCGCACCCGTAACGCTGCTGCTTAAGGCACTGGAACCCCGTCAGGACGGTACGCGAGGCCCTCGTGAGTGGATTGTGCGCATCGTGCATTCGGGGTGGTCGAAAGTTGTTACGCACCCTATTTTTGCCGCCGTAAACTTTGCGGGCTCGATTATTATCGTTTATTTCACGCCGCTTTTCGGGGTGATGCTGCGGTACCATATCGGGCACGAATTCATGATGATTCACTTTACGCTCACGGGCTATATCTTCATGCTGGTGCTTATCGGCATTGACCCGATTCCGTATCGCCCCCAGTACCCGATGCGCCTGATTATGCTGATCGCAACCCTGGGGTACCACGCCTTCGTCGGCATCTCGATCATGAACTCCAAGGCGCTCCTGGAAGCTTCTTGGTTCGGCAATTTGGGGCGTACTTGGGGTTTATCGGCGCTGGACGACCAGAAGATGGGCGGCGCGCTCATGTGGGGTATCGGTGAAATTCCGACCATGATCGTGGCGATCGCGGTGGGTTTCCAATGGTCTATGGCAGATAAGAAACTTGCCGCACGCATTGACCGGCAGGCCGACCGTGATGGGGACGCCGAACTGAATGCCTACAACGAGATGTTTGAGCGCCTGCATGAAGAGGATGCGCGCCACGGCTCCTAAACGACTTTCATTCATTCGCTCTTCCAAGCCCCTCGCGAACGCGGTCAAGCTACCTTCGTAGTTAAGCTTCGTCACCGGTGGCCGCGTGTGGTGTACCCGCAGCAAAGTTTTTGAACCCGGTTGTTGCTGAACATACTCGCGGCGTAAAAATAAAGGGCATAGGGGATCCCCAGAGGGGCACCCCTACGCCACATAAGACAGGGTATCGGCAGATGAAGCCGTTCGTTATGACTTGAGCGAGTATTCGATGCCGTCGAGCAGAATGGTCATTTTATGCCGCAGCCACTCTAAGGGATCCGAGGTCACCGAATCCCGCAGAATAGTCCGAATCTCTTGACGCTCGGCGGAAGCACCTGGGTCTTGGAAAGACTGCAGGTCGGTTGAATTGCGCTGCATCTGATGCCGAATTTCTTCACGTCCAGCGCCGGTTTCAGCAATAAACGCATCGCTGTGTTCAACGCTTCGTCTGCTGTCGATAACCATATCCAGCAGCATATCGCAGGTGAGAACGGCCTTCTTTGCCGAAAAACCTTGTTTGATGAGAATCACACAAAGCTCTTCGAAAAAGTATGTAGCAATGGGGGGAACGATGCCGCGTGCCACTTCGGTTGCCGCGCCCGGGTATTTCTCAAGGCTGTGCCAGGTATTGAGGGCGTGTGCATTCAGAACCTCACGCCAGGGACCTTCAAAGGAAGGAACCTCAATACCGGAATAGGCATATTCGAGCCCCATACGTACCAGTTCGTCGCGGTCCGGTGCGTAGCGATATAGGGTGGTTTCCCCTACCCCTAGACGGTCACGAACGGCGGCAAACGTGAGATTGGCAAAGCCTACGTCTAAAACGGTTTTGGCAATCTGCTCACGGGTTAGGCTTGGGGGACGTCCACGGCGGGCTTTGGGTTGGGTCATGGTTGGTTTCCTTGCACGGTGATTGCATATTCATATCTGATAATAGGTCTTTACGAGGCGGAATAAAAATAGCAGTTTGCCCGGGTATCTCAGGGTGAGACAAGAATGAAAATTCTTGTCACCTGATCAAAAAGTCGCAGATGCACTCGTCTCGCAGCGTCGCGAGAGCAAGGTTTGCGGGTCCTTCCCCCGAAAAACCGCCTCAAAAACGGTGTGTAGCACTCGGCGCTGGTTAATAAGTCAAGGGTTGCCTTATTTATTAGTATGGGTTAGCTTAAGATTACGGGCATTGTGTGGTCCGACCATAACTGTGAATGAACACACACCATACTTTTGCGTTATATCGCGGTATATGACGCTTTGAACCTCGTATAGCAATGAAGCGGCAACCCCGCAGAAAGAAGGCGCCCCATGGTACAACGTCAGTTCCCCAAGCCCAGCGAACTCAAAGAATTTATGACGTTCAAGAAGCCCAGCCTGGACTTCGCCGGGAACCGCCTCGAAAAAGCCCTCACCATTTATGATCTGCGCAAGATCGCCAAACGCCGCACCCCAGCTGCCGCTTTTGACTATACCGATGGCGCTGCCGAAGGTGAGTTCTCCATGAATCGTGCACGCCAGGCCTTCGAGGATATTGAGTTTCACCCCGGCGTGCTCACTGATGTTTCGACCGTAGACACCACCACCGAGGTCTTAGGCGGTACATCCGCCATGCCTTTCGGTATCGCTCCCACCGGCTTCACCCGCCTCATGCAGACCGAAGGTGAGATCGCTGGCGCCGGTGCAGCAGGTGCCGCGGGCATCCCCTTCACCCTGTCTACTCTAGGCACCACCAGCATTGAGGATGTGCGCGCCGCAGACCCCAATGGCCGCCTCTGGTTCCAGCTGTATGTGATGCGCGAGCGCGAAATCTCCTACGGACTGGTAGAGCGTGCCGCCAAAGCAGGATTTGATACGCTCTTCTTCACCGTGGATACACCTGTTGCTGGCGCTCGTCTGCGCGATAAGCGCAATGGTTTCTCTATTCCTCCGCATCTGACGATGAAGACCCTGCTGAACGCGATTCCGCGCCCCTGGTGGTGGTTCGACTTCCTGACCACGCCCAAGCTGGAATTCGCCTCACTCTCCTCGACCGGCGGCACCGTGGGCGAGCTTCTGGATAACGCGATGGACCCCTCCATCAACTATGAAGACCTGAAGATTATCCGCGAAATGTGGCCCGGCAAGATCGTGATTAAGGGCGTACAGAACCTCGAAGACTCTAAGAAACTCGCCGATCTGGGCGTAGACGGCATTCTGCTCTCGAACCACGGCGGTCGTCAGCTGGACCGTGCGCCCGTACCCTTCCACCTGCTCCCGGAGGTAGTGCGTGAAGTAGGGATGGATACCGAGGTGATGGTTGATACCGGCATTATGAACGGTGCCGATATTGTCGCCTCTATGGCGCTGGGCGCGAAGTTCACTCTGATCGGTCGCGCCTACCTGTACGGGCTTATGGCCGGTGGCCGCCGCGGCGTGGACCGGACCATCGAGATCCTTTCCGACGAGGTGCGCCGCACCATGAAGCTGCTCCAGGTGCACAACATTGCCGAACTTGAGCCCAAGCACGTAACTCAGCTGCGCCGCCTGCAGCCGATCCCAAAGGCGTAAGCTCTAAACCTGCATAACCTCCCTTTCGCTAGGGGATGATAAAAGGCTCTTGAGGTGAATACGGCGGAGTTTCTAACACTTCGTTCACCTTCAAGGGCTTTTTAGTATGCGCATGGGGTAAAACCTGGGTGGTGTCTTCCTCTTCTATGACAGAATATGACGGCGTATTGCGGGGTGAGTTCATAAACTTTTACCGCCCGGTGAACACGCCCGCACCGCTGGCATAATAGGGTGGAAACGAGCGCACCCTGTTGCTAAGCGGGGTCTGGGCGCGAAACCACAGGGGAGAGAATCGTGAGCGAAACCAGTAACCAGCATTCCGGGCAAGATCATACCGGGCAGAAAACCGTGCGCGTGCGCGCCAGCGACCTTATCGGACGATCCTGGCTCAACACCGGCGAGAAGAGCCTAGACCTGCAGGCTCTTCGCGGCAAAATCGTGATTCTCGATTTCTGGACCCTGTGCTGCATTAACTGCCTGCACGTGCTTGACGAGCTGCGCCCCCTCGAAGAAGAATTCTCGGATGTGCTCGTCACCGTGGGCGTGCACAGCCCCAAATTTGAGCATGAGGCAGACCCGGTAGCGCTTGCCGCAGCCGTAGACCGCTACGACATCAAACACCCCGTACTCGACGACCCTGAACTCACCACCTGGCAGGCCTACACCGCCCGCGCTTGGCCCACACTCGTGGTCATCGACCCCGAAGGATATATTGTGGCGCATCTATCCGGGGAGGGGCACGTGCAGGGGCTTACCTCACTCGTGCGTGAGCTCGTTGCCGAACACGAAGCAAAAGGTACCCTGCATCGAGGCGACGGTCCCTATGTGCCCCGGCCCAAAACCGAGGGAACATTCGCTTTCCCGGGGAAAGCTATCGAACTTCCCACAGAGTTCGGGCCCAAAAACCTGTTTGGCACCGGCGCACGCACCTACCTGGTGTCCGATACCGCTAGGCACCGCATCCTGCAGGTTGCCGAGGACCTCAACACGGTACTGGCAACCTACGGCGGGGGAGAGGACGGCGAAAAAGGCTACGCTGATGGGACCGGAACCACTGCACGCTTTAACGAACCGCAAGGGCTTGCCCTGGTACCCGCCGAACTTCGTGAAAAACTCGGGTACGATGTACTGATCACCGACACCGTGAATCACCGGCTGCGCTCGCTGAACCTGCGCACGGGCGAGGTTCGTACCCTTGCGGGCAACGGCGTGCAGCGCGTGATTGATGGAGACAACGCCGTCACGGGCAACGCGAACCATATCCCCGCGGATGCGCCCGCCACCGCTGTAGCCCTCTCATCCCCGTGGGATGCGGTCTACTCGCGTGCAGCCGGGCAGTTTGTGATCGCGATGGCTGGTACCCACCAACTCTTCGGCTACGACCCCGTCTCTGAAACCGTCAGTATTTTTGCGGGCGCCGGGGTTGAAGGGCTGCAGGACGGTACCGCCGAGGACGCATGGTTTGCCCAGCCCTCCGGCATTATCGAGGCGCGTGACGGCAGCCTGTGGGTCGTCTGCTCGGAAACCAGCGGGCTGCGCCACGTAACCTTTACGCGGGATGATCACGGACGCCAGAGCGTACAGGTGACCTCTGCTGTAGGGCTGGGTCTGTTCGATTTCGGGTTTGTGGACGGTGACTCGCAGACATCCCGCATGCAGCATCCGCTGGGGCTCGCGGAGCTTCCCGACGGCTCTATTGCGGTGGCAGACACCTATAACGGTGCGATTCGCCGCTGGGATCCTGCCGCGAAGGAACTGAGCACCTTGCAGCGTGGACTCGCCGAACCTGCCGACCTCCTGGTGGAGCATATTCCGGGTGAGGATCCCCGCCTGATAATTGTGGAAACCAATGCGCATCAGTTGGTGCGTGCCGCCATTCCGGCGCAGGCGCAGAAAGTGGACGAAGGGGCGATTACAACCGCCCGGCCCGCCACGAAGCTTACCGGCGGAACCCTCGAATTTACCTCGCGGTTTACCGTGCCGACCGGGCAGAAACTCGATACCCGCTGGGGAGACCCGACCCAGCTGAAAATCTCATCCACCCCCGAAAATTTCCTGCTGGACGGTGCCGGTACCTCCCAGGGACTCAGTCGTACCCTCGTGCTCAACCCCGAAATTCAGGAGGCGGTGCTGCACATTACCGCCCGCGCCGCTGCCTGCGACGGCACCCCCGACGGCGATATTCCCGAGCACGCCGCATGCCACCTATACCAGCAGGACTGGGGTATTCCGGTCATCGTCACCGGTAATGCCGCGGATGAGAGCGAACTCGTGCTGGATTTGCGAGGGATTAACTAAGCCAGGGTAAAAGCTTTCAGAAGCTTACGTGCACCGCCGTGCCGTTGCTGACGTTCACTGTCGGTTTGATGGTAAACGGAACTTCCTTCTCAAAGGGCTGTCGCTCGCCCGTGTACAGGTCAAGCTGCGTGAAGGATACCTTGACCTTGCCCTGCGCCTGGTCAGCGTTCCATTCGCCATTCGCGGTGACCGTCACGTGTGGATGCGGATACTCCGTGACCGACCAGGTCACCTCGCCATCCACACGCCCGGGGAAAGTGTACTCGAAGGGGCAGCCGCTCGGGTAGAGAGTCTTTTGCTCGGTGCAGGAATTTACGTAATTCTCCACCTGATGCTGTACGGATTCCCGGGCCTGATCGCTCGCCTTCAAATCGAGCGTAACCTGCGAATTTGCGTCCGCTGAGAGTACCTTTTGCGAGTACGGCTGCGCGGTATACACCGTCGAATCATAAGAAATGGAATAGTTTCCGGGGTAGAGCACCGGGAACGTCGCCTCACCGTCATCAACCGCAACCTTGCGGGTGTTCACGGTCGCCGCCTGTACGCCCTTAATAGAAACCTTCAGCTCGGGCAGCTCGCCGGGTTCAATCTCCCACCGCGGGAAAAGACCCCAGTGATCGCCCACATGACGCAGTCTGAAATCGGTGTGTTCCTGGGCGCCGTCCAAGGTGTAGGAGGCTCGCACCGTCGCATGCTCGCCGTCACCGCTGCTTTCCACTACCTCATAGGTAATATTAGACAGCCCCGAAACCGACTTCTTCAGAACCTCACCATCGAGAAGAGAACCGTCACCCTCAGGTACCCGCGCCCCCAAAATACCGAGCGCATGCGAACCATTACCGTCCTGCAGCGCTCTAAAATACTCCTGAACTTGACCCGTGGGGGTGTACACCAGCCGATTCAGAGCAAAGAGCGCACCAAAAGCAAGGGTTACCGACACGAAAACGCCGATAACCCAGGTAGCTAGAACCCGTTCCACGGGAGAAAATTTGTGCATGATTACAGCGTACCGCACCGCGCGGGCGCACCTGACACCGGGCAGATTTATGTACCCGCACGAACCCTCAGGTTTGACACTGCGGGGCGAAAATCTTAGCGTCGGGCAGGTGCGCCCGCTAAAGTGGTGTGTATGGCAGAACGCGCACACGAAATTCCCGCCAAATATGGCGATGTTCTAGAACTCTTCCACCCCCGCATGCGATCCTACGGCAGGCGCATCGAGGCGGCGCTCCCGGGAACCATCACCCTCGTCGCCGCGATCGCATTCTTAGCGTATAAACGCCCCGCCCTGCCGTACCTGGTGCTGGTGCTTATCATCTGTTTTTTCGCGGGTCTAAGCCTGTATTCGGTGCTTAAACCCACGATCGTGGCAATCACCAAAACCCATGTGCTTCGCGCCCGAATTTTTGGCTGGCATGCGGTGGAACGTAAAGATATGGACCACACGATCTTCGTGGAAAAGCTCTACGGCAAGAAAGCACACGGGCAAGACCTCAGCAACGTTGTTGCCAAGCTCAAGTACCGCAGCTTCCCGAGCATGTGGGTGCTGGATAAGCAGGGAAAGTCTCTTCTTCGCCTCGATGGTCGCGTGTGGGATGCCAAGACTATGTCTACGGTGGCCTCGAAACTTTCCGACCAGACCACGGTCTATAAAAAAGCGAACGTTCTCGATATTGACCGGCTGCACCACGGCCTGATTACCTTCACTGAACTGCACCCCGGCTGGAAATCCGCCACTATGGCAATTCTCGCAGTACTTATCGTGGCTATATTGGGCGGCGCCGCAATCCTGCCCGAAGATATGGCACGTTCAATCCACCTGATCCCCTAGAGGCTACGATTCCCGCGTTCTGCACGGGGCGGAGAGAGAAAAATGCGGTGGTGCGCATCCTACACAAAACCAGGATGCGCACCACCGCTTTTACAAGCCATAAAGCGTGCCGCCTGAGCGCCGCCTACCGCGAAAGAACCGCCACAATAAACTCGGAACCCTCGGCAAACGGACGTAAATCCCAGGAACTAAACGTCGAATCAACATTCAGGCCGACCTCGCGCGCATCCTCAAGAAACTGAGCAAACGCATAGTCACGACCGGGACCGGAACCGTACCCAATCACGGCGCGCCCACCCGGTGCCAGCACCTTCCGGAAATTCTCCAACACCGGCTTACGGGTTGAACGCGCAAGAAAACCCATCACATTCCCGGCACATACGATCAGCTCAAAACCATCCTCACCGGCATCAGACTCGAACCCGAGAGCCTGCGGCAAATCCACCAGATCAGCCGTAACCCAGGTGGCTTCCGGGCATACGCGGCGCGCCTCATCAATAAGCTCAGGGTCAATATCAACGCCGGTCACCCGATGCCCCAGCGCATGCAGCTGCTTACCCACACGGCCCGGGCCGGAACCAGCATCCAGAATCTTCGCCCCGCGCGAAGCCAAAGCATTTACCAGGCGAGACTCACCCGCCATATCCTTACCCTCAGCCTCCATAGCCTTAAAACGGTCGATATACCATTGCGAATGTGCCGGATCGTTCTCTTTCTTGATGAGCCAGAGCGACTTTTCGCGCTCGCCGGGGGTGTTAAAACTCAATGCTGACACCGTATTCTCCTCGGTGGTAGATGAATAGATAGCGTGTGTGCAAACGTAGGGGTATCGTACCGCATACGGGTAAGAACGCGCCTCCTAGGGCATCTGCCCGACGGTATTCTGCTCGCTGTGTTCATCCGAGTTTTCGGCGCCGGTGAATTCCTCAATCAACTGATCCATAACATCGGATACATCGGATGCGCCCCGCACCGGCCCGCCCGCCAACAGTCCGTCAGAGCCCAGTACTACCGCCAGCGGGGTGCCGCGGCCGAAAGCGTGCATAGCCGCAAATTTTGGGTCTATCAGCGGGGTAATGCTCTCGGGCACAGACGCTGTCTTTGCGTTGCTCTCACTGCTGAAAACAGGATGCAGCTCAAGCTGCGGCAGTTTGTGCGCCCAGTCCGCCAGCTTGTCGAAAATCGACAGGCAAGCGCCGCATGTGGGGGAGACGAAGAACAGCACCCGCGCCTTGAGCTCGGCGAGCTCGCGGATCGAAAAATTCTTGCCGTCGAGCGTATGCAGGGTTGCGTACGGAATGGGCATGCGCACGTATTCTTCGCCGTCGCCGCGATCCTCATAGACGGGAAGCAGAAGATGGTTATCGTCGCTTTCGCCGAAATCTGGCTCAGCCAATGCCTCGCCGCGCTGTACCGCCCACATGGTGAGGGCGATCAGGGCGGCGCCGAGCACCCAGCCCCAATCAGCGGCGTTGAGGCTGTACAGCTCGTAGATAAGCGCCCGACCTGAACCCAACGATGCGGCAAAAACGGCAGCCGCGGCGGCGGCCAACGCGATATTGCGGATGAGCGTATAGCGGCTCACAGGTGCGGCGGATTTTGAGCCGAAACAATTGCACCCCGCGGTGCGGCCTGTGGCAAGCGCCCGCGCAATAACGATCAGGTAGAACAACATGAGCATCAGAGAGATGCCCGATATTACGGTGAAGAGAGCGCCCGGTGCTGCGAGCATCCCTAACGCCAGAAGCAGCTCGGCCCAGGGGAGTGTGCGCGCGGTAAGCTTCAGCGGAGCAATTTTTTCAAGCCCCAGGTTGAGAATACCCGTGACGGTACTGGAAGGGTCCTTAGCCTTGGCGAACCCGCTCACCGCCAGGGTAACCGTGATCAGCGCCGTACAGAGAAGAAAAGATACATTCGGAAAAGCAGACATGATTCCTTGAAAGTTTGAGTGAGTTTGTGTCTACCACAGATTTTACGCCTGGTGAGGGTCTGCACGGCGGATATGGGGGCGCATCCGGCGGCATAAATTTTGGGAGGGAAGCACATTCTATCGTGTTCGGAGTCGGAATAATACCGGGGTAGAATAGCTCATGAAGGTGTTAGGTGACTGGCAGAGTCAGCGCCGGATGCCCAGGCCGTGCGCCGGGTCGCGCCTTCGTCACCGTGATAAAAAATAGGGAGTTAAGTGTATGCCTATCGCGTTGCCTGAGCCCGTGTCTTTAGCTGTTGAAGCACTCGACCTTGAGGTCGCTATTACCGCAGCAGAAACCCAGGATGCGACTGCAGAGTTACCGCATGAAGAACTTTTTGACGTAAGCACCGAAGATGGTGTTATCCAGATTGTTCAGCGGGAACGCTACTGGAAATCCAAGTTTGCCAAGCGCACCTCGTTTTTATCCTTTGGGGGACCGAAGATCGTTATCAGCCTTCCACACGATTCTTTTCTTGACGTTCTGCGGGTTCAGACAAACTCAACATGCCGCCTTGAGGGTGTGCGCACCACGCACGCAGATTTGGCGGCGACCACGGGCACTATTCGCTGTTTGAACGCATCGTTTACACACGCGAAGGTGACCGCGAAATCTTCGTCCGTGAAGATGGTAGACAGTACGGTTGCTGAGGATGCGACTCTCACGGTCACGGGCGGCTCGGTGACAACGACCGGGACTTTCACCGAGATGCCGGGGTACCGGATCGAGGATGTTTCGGGCAAGGTGCAGATTTTGGATCAGCCGTGCGAACCGGGCGACTCACACAATGCGAAGGGGCAGCCCAGCGTGTTTATCAACTGCATCGGCGGGTCCGTAACGCTGGCGTAGGCGCTGTACGCTTCTTTGCCGGGTCTCTTTCTGGTCGCATAAAAAGACTCTTTAGTCCACTAAAGCGGGTTTTCTGCCACGTTAGTGGAATAAAAAGCCTTTTTAGCATCTACCCATCTGGCGTGATGCTTAGCTGTAGAACCTTAACCGACGTACTGGTTGATTTCGTTCTGCAGAGCCTGGATGGTCTGGGAGGGACCGTCGAGGCGGCGATCCTGGGAGATACCATAGTGCTTCTGTAAGTTTTCGATAACAGTATTATTGATCATACTGGGAACCGGGTACTCGATGTTATTGAGTCCTAGCCACAATGACATGTGGAGGATAGTGGGGGAACCTTCTGCCTGCCTAGGCTCTACCCATTCCCAGCCACCGACGATTCCAGGGCATGCAGGTGCCATGTGCGAAGGCTGGGAACTAATCACTCCATCAACGATAAGACCAGCACCCCTGACGGCGTTCATGAACCGCTGCAGTCCCGCGCTGGTTTCTTCGCCCCACCAGCCGTCGGCGGAGATGGCGTTGGCGGAGGTTGCGGTGACTAGGGTGGAGCCGAAGGCGAGCACGCCTGCGGCAGGGACGCCTAGCGC
>NZ_KV820074.1:63914-241464 GCF_001815285.1 Rothia sp. HMSC065D02 | reverse complement strand
AGATATGTAAAGAGACAAATAACAAATACCTAGCTGGGGTACATTTCATAAGAAGAAAAGCGCCCCAGCTAGGAATTGTACGAAGAGTCTAAATTAAACGTACTGGTTGATTTCGTTCTGGAGAGCCATGATTGTCTGGGAGGGACCGTCGAGGCGACCATCCTTAGGATTGATATTATAGTGAGTCTCCAAGAGGATTACATCATATGAAGAAATCGTGCCGCTTACTGACTCTGCACGCAGCCATTTTTGCATCCAAGCAATGGTGGGAGAACCCATTTCCTGCCCCTTAGGTACCCATTCCCAGCCACCGACAATTCCGGGGCAATCAGGTGCCATGCTTGAAGGCTGGGAGCTAATGACTCCATCAACGACAAGGCCAGCGTTCATGACAGTATTCATGAACTGTTGCAGACCGGATGAGGTCTCGGAACCCCACCAGCCGTCGGCGGAGATGGCGTTAGCGGAGGTTGCGGTGACCAGGGTGGAGCCGAAGGCGAGCACACCTGCTGCAGGGACGCCTATGGCACCTGCCTTGAGCAACTTGCGGCGGGAAAGATTAGCGCTTTCGAGGGACATGAAAATATCCTTTCATCGGTGATGCAGGTTATTCCTGCATTTTCACTGTAAAAGGATTCATCGACAAATATCAACCCTAAATTTATTCTTCTATAAAGTTAAATAAAAACTTTTTAAACTTTTTCTGAGTATATTCATGAGCGAAATATTATTATATACGAATAAAATTTTTAAGCATTTTAAAGAGTTGTATAATATGTTTATTTAATGAATGATGTACGAAAAATAAAATATTATGCCCCAGCGGTGTTATAGTTCCTTGAACTCGTCTATTGTGGATCGATACTCTAAAGAGACCGCAGTAGAATGCAGGGAGAGATAATGATGAAAGCCAGTTTTATCACCGGAATTCGGAGCGTCGAAGCGCGCGATATTAAAGATGCACACCCCCAACAACCCGATGAGGCCCTCATTCGAGTTGCCTATGCGGGCATCTGTGGGACCGACCTTGAACTGTACGACGGTACCTCAAACTATCTGCGGCGCGGTCTGACCGAGTACCCTCATCATTACGGACATGAGTGGGTGGGTGTGATTGAGACCCCGCCGCAGACCGCTCACAACAGTCGATTAAAAACCGGTGCCGTGGTCACCGGAAGCACCATGATTCCCTGCCTGACCTGCGATTTCTGCCAGCGTGGGCGGCGTAACCTCTGCACGAACCTGCGCGAAGTCGGTCTCTATAAGCATGGCGGGGCAGCGGCACAAAAGCTTGTAATGCCAGCGCATGTGTTGACCGTTATTGACGACGGTTCGGGTGCAGAGCCGCATCCCGAATATATTCTGATCGAACCTCTTGTGACGGTTTTGGAGGGTCTAGCGAAAGCCACCCCAGAACCCGGCGATAGGGTACTCGTGCTGGGCGGTGGCACGATCGGCACCCTCGCGGCGCTGGTACTCAAGCAGTACCCCGTTGAGGTCGCGGTCGTTGATCCCTCGCAGCCCGTGCATCTTGCCGAGCTTGGGATTAGGGCCTATAAAACGGTGGACGCGCTCCCCGCCGGAGACTGGGATGCTGTGTGGGAGTGCTCCGGTTCTGCTGCGGCGCTGCAAGCTACGCCGTCCCTGCTGAGGAATGGAGGTGCGGCGGTGCTGATTGGTTTCCCGCCTGTGCAGACCGATCTTGACGCCTCGGAGCTTGCCCTGAGGGGGCAGTACCTGGTGGGCATCCGTCACGGCATCGACCACTATGCGGCTGCCGCGCAGTTCGTGCGGGAGCATCGGGACGAGCTGGGCACACTCATCGATTGCAGCTACAGCCTCGACGATGCGCAGGCCGCTTTCGAGCGATTGGAAGCAGGGGAGCGGGAACGCCCCAAGGTTATGCTGAGTATCGATTAGTATAATTTCCTCACTTGCTGCATAAAAAGATTCTTTATTTCACTAAAGCATGAGAATCCGCTTTAGCGGAATAAAGAGTCTTCTTATTATCGACTCCCAGTAGTCGATCGTTATATGGCTAGAAGGTGTTAACCGACGTACTGGTTGATTTCGTTCTGCAGGGCCATGATGGTCTGGGATGGGCCGTCGAGGCGACCGTCCTGAGAGACACTGTAGTGTGCTTGTAGGCGTTTGATGATACCGTAGCCGATCTTGGAAGAACCCTTCCAGGTATAACCGGCCTTAAATCCTGCATATTGTTTAGGGGATACGCCATCCAGCCATGCGTTCATAACGCTAATAGTGGGGGAGCCTGTTGCTTGATTGGATTCTACCCATTCCCAGCCGCCGATGATTCCGGGGCAAGCAGGTGCCATGCTCGAAGGTTGGGAGCTGATGACTCCGTCAACAACTGTGGGGATTGCAGTTACTTCTCCATCTTCGGTTGCGGTCATGATGGTGTTCATGAATTCCTGCAACCCGAGCGAGGTCTCGGACCCCCACCAGCCGTCGGCGGAGATGGCGTTTGCGGAGGTTGCGGTCACGAGGGTGGAGCCGAAGGCGAGCATGCCTGCGGCGGGAACACCTATAGCACTTGCTTTGAGGAGCTTACGGCGAGAAAGATTGGTGTTTTCGAGTGACATAATGCATCCTTTCGTCTGCACTGCGGATAATTCCTGCATTTCCACCCTAAAATTAATTATCGGAGGATTGCAACCATAGTTTTAATCCACTAAAGTATGCATGAAAGCTATCTATAATTTATTCAATATTGTTATATATTTAAAAGACCCTTGATAATGAATAAAATTTTGCTGATTATTCATTATCAAGGATCTTTTCAGTAAGAGAAAATATAAATACTAAATTCCAACCAGCGTTATATTGTGTTCTTCCGCAACCGCATCCCAATCCTTTATAAACTTCGCTGCGCGTGCCCCGGACTTACAAAATACGCCCACAGGCTCCCCGGCGAACGGTTTCAACATGGCGCGCACTGCATCCTCGGTAGCTGCAGACAGCGGAAGGTGCAGGGAATCCGGGTACTTCACCTGGATTTCGCGTTCGCTCTGCTCACGCACATCCAGCAGAATTTTCGGCAATTCATAGGCGCTCAAATCCGTCACGGGCACACGCTCCGGGTCTGGGGAGAGCGCAAAATTCTGGAAGGTACTGCTCAACGCCTCGTAGGTGAGCAGCCGCCCCTCAAGCGTCGGCAGCCCCGCCAGGAACTTGAGTGTTTCCGTCGCCATGAGCGATCCGATAACCGCCGTGGTAGCGCCCAGCACCCCGGCCTCGGCGCAGGATTCCAGCGTCTTTGGGGTTGTGGGGAACAGATCGCGCAGATGCGCCGACCCTGTGCGGAAGACGCTCACGCTGCCTTGATACCGCAGCACCGACCCCCACACCAGCGGAATACCGGTTATCTCGGCGGCGTCGGCAATCAGATATTTAGTAGCAAAGGTATCGGTACAATCGACGATCACCGCAGGGTTCTCCTCGGCGAACAGGTCAAGAATCCAGGATTCCTCCAGGTACCGCCGATACACCGTCACCCTCAGCGCCGGGGCGATCTCGCGGGCACGATGCGCGGCAACCTCAGCCTTCGCCCGGCCACAATCGGCGAGACCGAACAATGGCTGGCGCTGCAGATTCGACAGTTCAATCACATCGTGATCAACGAGCGCAATCGACCCGACCCCGGCGGCGGCAAGCGCCTGCACCACCGGGCACCCCAGACCGCCCGCACCGATAACGAGCACATGCGCATTGGCAACCGCCTGCTGGTCGAAACCAGGCAGACGATCCTGCCGCGATACACGCTCCGCTTCGAGATCCTGTGCCTGCGCGGGGTTCTTTGGCGCTAGAATCTGCGGCACTTCAGGCACCGAAGGGCGATCATGTGAGGTCACATCCATGACACCAGACCCTCCGCAGGGGAGGAAGCCTTCGCGTGCTCGCGCTGGGGAATCCTGCCCGCGCCTCGCGCCAGATAGCCTGCCTCAACGGCGGCTTTCATGGCTTGCGCCATCGCCACCGGGTCCTGCGCACGGTTGACCGCCGAGGCCAACAGCACACCCGAGCAGCCCAGTTCCATAGCAAACGCGGCGTCTGAGGCGGTGCCAACCCCCGCATCCAGCAGCACCGGAACCGTGGCGCGGGAGCAAATCAGCTCAATATTGTGCGGGTTCAAAATGCCCAGCCCCGTGCCGATGGGTGAGCCGAGCGGCATGACCGCCGCGACGCCCACATCCTCTAGACGTTTGGCGATCACCGGGTCATCAGAGGTGTACGCCATGACCGTGAACCCTTCTGCCACCAGCGTTTCGCAGGCGGTCACGGTCTCGCACACATCCGGCAGCAGGGTGTCTTCATCGCTAATCACCTCAACCTTAATCCACTGAGTCCCCAAGGCTTCGCGCGCGAGCCGGGCGGTGATAACGGTGTCGCGCGCGGTGCGGCACCCCGCCGTATTAGGTAGAGGCGCAATATTTAGCCTGGTCAGAAGCGGAAAAATAGGGGTACCCGAGGCGTGCCTGCGCATCGCGACCGTGGTCATCTCGGTTCCGGATGCGACCAGCGCTTTTTCGAGCAGGTCCATGCTGGTGGCGCCCCCAGAACCCATAATGAGCCGGGATGAGAACTCTTTCTCAGCAATAATCATGGTCTCTACCCGCCCTGAACTGCGGTCAGCGCATCGACCCTAGCGCCCTCGGGCACTTCGGTACTCGCCCACCGTGAACGCGGCACCACAGCACCATCGAGTGCGACGGCGACCCCCTGATCGGTGCCCGCCTGCTGAAGAATCAGCGCCTCAAGATTCGTGGTCGAAATGTCTAATAATGTGCCGTTATAGGTTATTTTCATGGGTTATTCCTCTCGTTTCTGGTGCACAAACTGGTGGTATGTTGTAGCAAATCGCGTATTAGCGCTCAAACCTCTTCGGCGAGCAGGGCGCGAACTCCGGCGGAATATCCTCGCCCAAAAACACCTCCGCACCGGCTTTCCCAGCGAGTGCCGCCAGTAAAATTCCGTGCCGAAAGTACCCGTTTGAGATCAGCTGCCGCCGCCCGGTCGCCGTGATGCGATAGCCAAAGATCGGCAGATCATCCGGGGTCCCGGGGCGCACCCCCACATTCGCCTCAATGAGCTCGCATTCCTCCACCGCAGGAACCACCCGAATCGCATCTTTGAGCAGCTGATACACGCCGTCCACACCGGGGCGGGTACGCGTGTCCTCGCGGCTTGTCGCACCGATACACACCTCACCGCCAGGCCGTGGAATCACATAAACGGGTCGCCCGTTCACGAACCCGCGCACCACATGCTCCACCAGCGGATGCGGTGTCTGCAAACGTAGAATATCACCGTAGACCGGCCGCAGCGGATACTGCCCCGCCGCACCCAAACCGGTGCACACAATATCCCCAAAATCCGGATCAGTCACACGCTCACGCACAAACTCGACCCCGCGCGCCCTCAACGCCTTCACGAGAGCCTGCATAAACAGCCGAGGCGCCAGCTGATGATCGCCCTCAATCAACGCCGCACCCGCCAAATCCGGGGCAAGTGCAGGTTCTAGGACACGCGCCCGGCTCACGGGAATCGCCTCAGCACTGCGGTTGAGCGAACGGTAATAGTCAGAAACATCGCGTAGATGCGCCGCATCCGCACGGTCACTCGCCACCACCAACGTGCCGGTCGTATCGTAGCCGGTGGGTGCATCCGTCACTGCGGCGAGCCTGCGCATGAGCGAAGGGTACGCATCCGCACTGGCAACCATGAGCGGGAAAAGCGCATCCTGCTGAAACTGCACTTCGGCAATAGGCGCGAGCATTCCACCCGCAAAATAGCTGGCACCCGTGCCGCACTCGCCGGGGGTTGGGTCATAGACGCGCACCTGCTGACCGCGTTCGGTCAGCTCAAAGGCGGTTATCAGCCCAATAATTCCGCCGCCCACCACGGTAATAGCCTCTGCCATGATTATGCCTGCAACTCCGGGTTTTCCACGAAGGCTCGTGCCATTGCAACCCCGGCAACTCCTGTTTCGCGGATGCTCGGGCAGTCTTGTGGCCAAATATCGCCGATGGCGACTACCGGAACCTTCGAGAGCTCGGCAAGTTCACGCAGCCCTTCAATACCCAGCGGCGGGCGGTTCGAGGCTTTGGTCGGGGAAGGGCGGAACGGCCCGGCACCAATGTAGTCGATCAGGTGCGCAACGGTGTTGGCGCGCTCAACAAGCTCACGGGTACCGGTGGTGAGACCAATAATGGCGTGCTCGCCCAGCAGACGGCGGGCATCGGCGACGGGCAGATCGTCTTGACCTATATGTACCCCGTCGATGCGCACCCCGCGAGCGCGCAGGGCAAGGGCAACATCCACCCGGTCATCAATGAGTATCTTCTGGTGGGGGAGCGCGATGCGCGCAATCTCTTCGGCAAGGGCATACAGGTCGCGGGCGCTGATGGGTTTGGAACGCACCTGTATGCAGGTGGCGTGCCGTGCCCGCCGCACCGTTTCGACGGGGTTTTCGCCGGTGACCAGGTACAGCGAAAGGTCTAAGGGGGTGGCGGTTTCGGCGGTGCTGTTGGTTGTCATAGGACCACGATTCGACTGTGAAAGTAGTACTTCCTGCGTGCTCACGCGGGCGTTGCGGTGATTTTGCGACGATGCGGCACACGCAGATATTTCTCATTCAGGCTAGCACAGAACCTTCGTCGTGGTTCTTGGCGGCGTTTTTATTGCTTTGACATGCTGCCTGAATCCGCGAGCAGGTAGTTTTTGACCGAAAAGGTAGGAAAATACTACCTGCTAGGGTCAAAAACTACCTGCTCGCGGGGCTAGCTGAGGAAAATGAAAAGCCCTGGTAAATAGCAGAGCTTTTAAGAGCGGCTGACGGGCTGGAGGGTGCGGACTCCGAGCGGGCGAGGTACCAAATCCGCGCCTGGAAGCGATTCCTGGAAGCCTAAAAAAGAGGTCCCCAGCCGTTAGGCTGGAGACACAAGTGGAGCGGCTGACGGGAATCGAACCCGCGTATCAGGCTTGGGAAGCGTGCGCTCTACCATTGAGCTACAGCCGCGCATCCGTGATCGGACTTAACCTAGTGTAGCGTGTGCTGCCTCGGTTCGCACACTTTGCCGCAGATTTTTATTTTTGATTTGTTGGCTGTTCTTTTTGAGCAATGGTGAAGTATGGAGTCTGGAGTCGGTATCCTTAGAGTGTGCTTATTTCAGACCGCGATATTCGACGAGAAATTGCTGACGGCCGTATCGTACTTGAGCCGTTTGACGATTCGATGATTCAGCCGGCGAGCGTCGATGTGCGCATCGACCGCTTTTTCCGTCTGTTTGACAACCATAAGTACCCGCATATTGACCCGTCGCAGGAGCAGGAAGAACTGACTCGCCTGGTGGAAGTTGCCCCCGACGAGCCTTTTATTCTGCATCCGGGCGAGTTTGTGCTCGGTTCCACCTACGAACAGGTGACCCTGCCTGCGGATGTGGCGGCTCGCCTGGAAGGTAAGTCTTCACTCGGGCGTTTGGGGCTTTTGACCCATTCAACCGCAGGGTTCATTGACCCCGGATTTTCAGGGCACGTGACCCTGGAACTGTCTAATATGGCGACCCTGCCGGTTATGCTGTGGCCCGGGTCTAAGGTCGGTCAGCTGTGTTTCTTCCGGCTCACAAGCGAGACTGAGCATCCGTATGGTTCCGGCGCATACGGAAACCGCTACCAGGGGCAGCGCGGGCCGACCGCATCGCGCAGTTACCTGAACTTTCACCGTACAGAGATCCCCGTTGAGAAATCTGGCGACTAGTCGCCGTCCGCATGATTTTTTCAAGGAGATACCTTGTCGTTCAAGACAATGGCTTTAAACCCTGCCGGTGCCGATCTGAAGGTTATTTTTGGTCCCGGTGTTCCCGATGCGCTGCGCGAGCAGATCGTACAGACCTGGGGGAGCCTATCCCCGCGCCTCTTCGATAGTGTGCACGATGCCCTTGAGGCAACCCAGTCTGTGGCGCACGCTATTGTGCTCACGGATGGGAGCGTGAATCTGTTTGATGAGCATCCCGACCTGGTGAACCCGTTTGGGATTCTGCAGATTCTTAATATTCAGAACGAGAAGCAGGCGTTGGAGACTCTGACGTCTAATCTGACGGTTGCTATGATTCAGCAGTTGGCGGGTAAGCGCACCATGCTGCACGCCGCCGCCATTGGCGATCCCGCCACGAAGCGCGCGCTGGTGCTGGTGGGTGCTTCGGGGCGAGGGAAGACGACCGCCGCACAGTATTTGGGGAAGAAGTTCACCTATCTGACGGACGAAACCACGATCGTGGGTGCCGACCGTGAGATTTACCCCTACCCGAAGCCGCTGTCGCTGGTGGTCTCTGACGACGAGCCAAAGGAACAGCGTAACCCTGTGGAGCTGGGTCTGAACGCGGCGAACTGTGAGGATACGAGTTATACAGCCGCTCGCGTCGTCATAGTGGGGCGCACTGACGAGCCCACGAAGCCCTATCTTGAGCGTGTGAGCCTGGGGGATGCGCTCATGTCGATTGCCGAGCAGACCTCCGGCGTGGCGCTCAACCCCGAGGGGGTGCTCTCGATTATTCGCCTGTTTGAGCAGTGCGGCGGCGTATGGCGGCTGGTGTATTCCGAGGTTGAAGATATTGAGCCGCTCGTGCGTGAACTTCTCGCCGAAGATGCTGTGCTCCCGAACTCCGATAGAGTGGACGACTACGAGACCTTTGAGGTACCCGACCGTCTGCCGAACGTATACCCTAACGGCACGCAGGTTCTTCAGCGCATGTTCGGCACCACCGGGTACCTGGTGGATGGAGAAAGATTCCTACTGCATCACGGAGATTCACTGGATGAGCTTTCTGCATTCGCGGCGGAGTGTTGGATTAACGCCGCTCACGAACTGACGGTGCGGGAACACTACGAAGTCATGCGTGAGTTGTTTGAAGGGCTACCCGAGGACGCGCATCGCCAGGTCGTTGAGCAGCTCTCCGATAGCGGCATACTCACAATGCGCACCGTAGATGATCCGCTGTATACCGAAGAAGACTCGAACTAAACAAACCCAGTACGAGAGCAGATAATATTTTGACGGGCAGATAACGGATTGTTATCTGCCCGTCAAAATATTATCTGCTCGTGGGTTAAGACTTGCAGGTCTGGGGGGGGGACGAGTAAAGAACTACCGCTGCGCCGCCTTGGCCGCTTTCTTTTCGGCGCGGCGTGCCTTGCGCAGGTGCAGCGCTTGTGGCGATTCTAGCGGCAGGGTCATGAGCAGACCCGCCAACACCACGATCATAATGCCGACAATACCCCACACCTGGGCGTTGAAAATCGTGACAAACAGCCCGAACAGCATGGGCGCCAAGAAGCTGGTTGCACGCCCGGTTGTCGAATACAGCCCGAAGAGCTCGCCTTCCGTACCGGGATCGGCGATGCGCGCCAAGAAGGTACGCGACGAGGACTGCGCGGGCCCCACGAAGAGGGCGAGAATGAGTGCGCAAATCCAGAAGGTCATGGGGTAGGGGAACAAGAGCAGGGGTACGGCGGCGATTAGGATGGCCACCAGCGAGAAAATAATAATCTTTTTGGGCCCCAGATAGTCATCCAGGTACCCGCCCAGCACCGCGCCTACGGCGGCAACACCGTTGGCGGCAACACCGAAAATAATGACATCCGAGGTGCTGAACCCGAAGGAACCAGCCGCCAGCACACCGCCGAAGGTGAAGATACCGGCTAAACCATCGCGGAAGATAGCGCTGGCACACAGGAAATAAAGGGTTTGCGGTGCCGTGGTGCGCAGCCGCATAATGGTGCGCCACAGCTCCTTGTAGGCTGCAAAAAGACCGCCTTGGCGTGCCGGAGAAAGCCTGGCTAGGCCGCGTTCTAAGAACCTGAGTTCACCTGTGGGAAGGACCTCCGGGAGCACCCGTTCGCGGCGGCGCATCCGAATTAGCAAAGGCGTGCAGAAGATCAGGCACCACAGGGCGGAGAACAGTGCCACTGCGCGAATATTGAAGGCGTTGTCGGTGCTCAGATGCAGTCCGTTAGGCTCAAGTACGAAGCCCCACAACACGATAATTAGGGCCACTAGGCCGCCTACATACCCCGCCGACCAACCGATCCCAGAGATTTTACCGATATTATTCGGGGTTGAAATGCGCGGAAGTATAGCGTTGTAATTCACAACCGCAAATTCGCTGAATACACTCGCCGCAGATACGAGAATCACGCCCAGCCACAGATGCGCTTCATCGGGAAATACGAAAAAACACAGTCCAGAGAACGCCACCAGAGAAAGCGTATTAACACCTAACCAGAAAATACCTTTACCGGATTTATCGGCGCGCTGGCCCGAAACCGGAGCGAAAAAGGCAATACAGAACCCGGCAATGGTCAATCCCAGTGACAGTGCCGCCGAAGCGTCCTCGGTTGAGCCAAAGTAAGAGCTGGTGAGGTAGACCGTAAAAATGAAGGTCATCATGATGGTGTCGAAGCTCGACGAGCCGACATCCCACAGCACCCAGGATGCAACTGAGCGGCGGCTGGTACTGTGGTCGGGAATGCGTCTAGTCATAACGGATGTGTTCACTTTCGTGTAAGACGCAGCTATGCGCCCTCAATCTGGTGCTGGTTTCGTAGCTTACCCCGGCGACACTGCCGTAGGCATCGCCTTCCAGCGTGCCGAGCGCCTTATTCTCTTCTGAACGGGCAGATTATTCAGCACATCGAAAGGATGCGCACACCGCTGCAGCGTGAAGGCTGCGGGGGTGGCGCATCCACCCAAATTACACCGTGAAATTATGAGAAGAAACGGCGCTGTGCGCGGGCAATACCGACGCTTACCAGGGCACCCACCACGGAGGTGATGACGGTCCACACAATAACATTGCGCAGGGTGTCTTCGGACTCGGGGCCGATGGTAGGAGGTTCGTTACCGGTCACACGTTTCCACGCTGCGCCAAGACCTTTGCTTGTCAGGGCGGCGGCGGCCATATTGGCACCGGTAATAGCAATCTTTGCTACGGGATTCATATCTTCTCCTCAAAAATCAGAAGTGACTATCCCTAGCCTATCGGCTTTGCGGCTCAGATGCAGAGAACATGACCTGTTTTAACGCGCGTATACACGAAAAATCGGGGTAAAAACTCTAGAACGTGAGAAAAAGCACAGTATTGCCGGTCTGAAAGGCGTATACCAGCGGCAAATCAAGGAATCATATTACCGACCTGCCGCACGTTCTTGTCATAAACCGATTCAAAAACTCAACGAACTCACAGAAAACGACTCATACAGCATAGAATGTAAACGTTTATAGGCTTCGAACTCTCGAAGCAACACGACAGGGGAGCGCCGCAGACGGGCGCTGAGAGTGCAACGCAGACCCTCGAACCTGATCCGGTTAGTACCGGCGTAGGGAGTCGAAATATGTTTTCTCAACACCCCACCCGCAACGGGTGTGGATGTTCCCCTTCCAATCATGGGAGGAAAATATGTCTCAAAAATCTCGCCTCAGCTGGCGGGTCAATGAAATCGTCATCGTCTCTGTGGTCGCCGCCGCCTGCGCGGTAATCTTCTGGATCTGGGATATTGCCGTAGACCCCGCCACTAAAACGCTCTTCGCGGCGGTTCCCGAATACCGCCCCATCGTCGCCGGTATGTGGTTGCTCGCCGGTGTGCTCGGCGGGTACCTTATCCGCAAGCCCGGCGCCGCGCTCTACTGCGAAATCGTTGCCGCCGTCATCTCCGTATTCCTCACCGGAGGCGCCTGGAGCCAATCAATCCTCATCGCCGGATTCTTCCAGGGAATCGGCGCGGAAATCGCCTTCGCCGTGTTCGGATACCGCATCTGGAACCTCAGCTCGGCAGCCTTCGCGGGCGCACTGAGCGGGCTCTTCATGGGTGTCAACGAAATCATCATCTACTACCCAGACATGGAAATCTTCAAAGCCGTCACCTACGTGGTATGTGCGGTCGTCTCAGGAATTGTGCTCGCCGGGGTACTCTCCTGGGGACTCACGAAAGCACTCGCTAAAACCGGGGTACTCGCCTCACTGGCCTCCGGCGTGCAGGCACGTACCGCACGCGGATAATAGACAGGCAGGCGTATGTCACAGCCTATCTCAACGCTCAAACCCTCAATGCGGAACATCCTGAACCATCCGCAACCCAGGGTGCAACCATGACCGAACCCCACAGTACCGCCCCCGATGCGCCCGCCCGCGGTGCCGCAATCGACCTTCACAACTTCGGTTGGCACCACCCCGGGCGCGAAAAACCCGCGTTCTCGAACGTGAACCTGCGCATCGAACCCGGGCAGAAAGTACTGCTGCTGGGGCCCTCCGGCGCAGGAAAATCAACGCTCCTGCACGCTATCGCCGGGGTGCTGCACGATCACGACGGGCAGAGCCAAAGCGGTAGCGCGCGCATCGACGGCGTAGACCCCGAAGACGCACGCGGACTCATCGGGCTCATGCAGCAAGACCCAGAATCATCGGTCGTGCTCGCCCGCGTGGGCGATGACGTAGCCTTCGGCCCCGAAAATCTTGCGGTCGCACGCGAAGAAATCTGGGCGCGCGTTGATGATGCGCTCGCCGCCGTCGGGCTCGACTACCTGCCGCATGAGCATCCCACGAATGCGCTTTCGGGTGGGCAGAAACAACGCCTGGGGCTCGCCGGAATCCTGGCGATGCACCCGCGCGCCATTCTGCTTGACGAACCCACCGCGAACCTCGACCCCGAGGGCGTTCAACAGGTGCGCGATGCCGTGGTGCAGGCGGTCACAGCAACCGGTGCCACCCTGATCGTCGTCGAACACCGGGTAGGCGTGTGGGCGCAGCATATGGACCGCGTTATCGTGCTCGGTGCCGACGGAGGCATCACCCACGACGGTGCACCCGAAACCGTGCTCGCCCAAGCCCGCGAAACCCTCATCGCCAACGGCGTGTGGGTGCCCGGGTATGTTCCCGAACCCGCCGCCGCTGCGGCACCGAGCGGGCAAATACTCCTAAGCGCCGAAAACCTTGCGATTACGCGGGAATTCCCGAGCAAGAAACAGTTAAGGGCACGCCGACGACAGCTCAAAACCATGCCGGAACCCGCATCCGTACCCCTGGATATTCCCGCCCTGCGCGGGGGCATTAACCTGAGCATTCGAGAAGGCGAGCACCTGAGCATTCTCGGCCCCAACGGCGCCGGAAAATCAACCCTCGCACTCACTCTCGCCGGGCTTCTCTACGCCCCCAACGGAACCCTGCACGCCCACGAAGCATTGCGCGAGTTCGACCAAAACCCAACGGCAGAAAGCTCCCTCACCCGCGAGAAAACAGCCGCCAGCTGGGATATTCCCTCCTGGAGTCCCGCCCAGTTGCTGGGGCGCATCGGCTACGTTTTCCAAGAACCCGAATACCAATTCGTGCGCGGCAGCGTGCGCGAAGAACTCGAACTCGGGCCACGCCGCCTCGCCGCCCTGCGCCGCGAAAAAATTGATGAGGATGCGCTCGCCGCCGCCACCGCATCCCTCGCCGAACGCTTGCGTTTAGAAGGGCTTTTAGATGCCAACCCGTTCACGCTTTCGGGCGGGCAAAAACGCCGGCTGTCGGTTGCATCCGCTTTGGCGACGGCGCCGCGCGTGCTGATTCTTGACGAACCGACTTTCGGTCAGGATGCGAGCACCTGGGGCGAACTGGTGCGCTTGATTCGCGGGCTTCTTACTGAGGGGGTTGCGGTGATCTCGGTGACTCACGATCTCGAATTTACGGCGGCTTTGGGCGGGCGGAGCATCACGCTTGAAAGCTTGCCGCATGAGCCCGCAGACCGGAGTCTTCAGGAAGGGAAGTAGCGCATGAATACCGATTTTTTCGGGCCGAGTGCCGAGCGCAACAGCTGGTTTGGCGGGCTTAACGCGGGTGTCAAATTAGTGGTTGCGGGCGTGCTGGTTCTTGCGGCAATCCTCATTCAAGACCAGGTAACCGCGGCTATCATCTTTGGACTGGAGTTGCTGGGGTTCATTGCGGTCGGGTTTCGGCCTGTGAATCTGCTGGCGCGCAGCTGGCCTATCCTGATCGCGGTGCTGACCACCGGCTGGAGTGTGGCGATTCTGGTCAATAAAACCGGTGCCGTACTACTCGATTTTGGGCTGAACACCATCACGGAAGGGTCGCTCGCGGCGGCGTTTTCGATGATGATTCGTTCCCTGGCAATGATTCTGCCGACCTTCGCGTTTGTGCTCTCAACAGACCCAACCGACCTGGGCGATTCGCTCGCCCAAACTTTCCGTCTGCCCGCCCGTTTTGTGCTTGCCGCGTTGGCGGCGTTACGCCTTGTCGGCATCCTATTTGGGGAGTGGAATACGCTGGGGCAGGCACGGCGTGCACGCGGGCTGGGTGCGGGTCAGGGCCCGCTCGGGCGCATCAAAACCGGTGCAGGGCAGGCCTTCGCGCTCATGGTACAGGCAATTCGCCGCGGTTCGCGCCTTGCGGTCACAATGGAGGCGCGTGGTTTCGGTACCGGCAAACGTTCCTGGGCCCGCGTGCCCGCCTATTCCCGGCGTGATGCGTATGTTGCGGTTGCCGCCGCCGTGATCGTGGCGTGCGCCTACGGGGTTTCGCTGGGACTAGGAACCTTGCGTTTCTTGTGGCAGTAGCCGCACTGAAGTTGCCGCTAGGTACTCCGGGCCTGAAAACCGGGGTAAAGGCGCGGCGCAAGTATCAGCCTTGCGCCGCTCCCTGTACCTTAGCCCTGTGCCAGGTATTCCAAGAACCGGTGTGTGAGCTGCGCATCGTGCGCTAACGCTGTACCGTTCAGATGCGTGACCGGGGCGAGCAGACGCACCGAGGAGGCGAGCCATACCCCATCTGACTCGAAAAGATCCTGCGGGTACAGCGGACCGTAACCCAGTTCCCAGCCGTCGCGCCGCGCCGCCTCAAAAATAGCGCCCTGTGTAGTGCCGGGCAGGATTCCGTGGTTCGGTTCGGGGGTATACAGCGTCTTTACACCATTTTCGATACGCGCCATCAGCACCGACGAGGTTGCCCCCTCCAGAATGCGGCGGTTGTCGGTCATAAAAATCGCATCATCCGCGCCCCGGCTGTGCACATACCGCAAAACCGCCATATTGACCGCATACGATAGTGTTTTCGCGCCCGCCAATAGCCACGGGTATGCGGTGTTGTCGGCGGGGTCGTGCCCGCGCGGCAGCAGCATGGCCTTCACACCGTTCTGCCGCTGGTTCACGGTAGTTTCGGGTACCGGGGATGCGATGAGCAGGGTGTATGGTCCGGCGGGCATTCCCGCAGAGGCATTCGGCAGCCCGCGCGAGATAATGATTTTGACGATATGCTCTTCGCCAAGTTCCGTGTGGGCACCGAATACGGCCTGGGCGAGAAGGTTTGCCAGCGCATCCCGAAGCTGGTGCAGGTCGGGTTCGGGCAGGTCGAGCATACGCGCAGAAGATTCGAGTCGGGCGAGGTGCATATCAAGTTTTCGCACCCGCCGATCGACGGCGAGCATGGTCTCAAAAACGCCGTCGCCACGGGTAAATCCTTGGTCTTCCACGCCGATAAGCGGTTGGGTGGGGTCTACGGCAACGCCTTGCGGGTTCTCTGAATTTAGGAGCATCACGGAATTAGTCATGTTTCCAGTGTAGTGGCTCACGTGCCCTCACAGCAGTGCACGCCGAGCGGGCCCAGCTCCCAGGTGGCGCTTTCGGCGATAAAGTATATGTCTGCCTCGGCGATGTCCTCGAAGGTTTCGGGGTTGTCGTTATATCCTTCGATGTCGAGCCCGATTTTGCCGTCCCGTTCGAGAGTATGAACTCCGCTGCATATGCTGATGAACGGGCCTTGTACCCGGTAGTCCGAAATATTTTTCAGGGTTACGGTGACATGCCGCCAGACGTCGTCGTTAGCGGCTTTCTCCCAGCCGCCGTCTACATGGTTCCAGTCCACCGCGCAGAATCGCAGACGAACAGCTGTTCCATTTGCATAGGTTACGGTGATTGAATCCAGCCAGCAGTCGTAGAAGTGGTTGAACCGTTCGATGATCTCTGCACTTGTGAGGTTTTCGTTGGGGCTCACGGTCAGCCTCCTTAAAATCTTAGGATTTATCAGAATACCAGCAGCTAGGGCGATTACGAGGAGAAGCGGGTTTTTGCTCGAAAGTGATGATATTTTTCATCTTTTCGGCAAAAACCCGCTTCTTGGGTATCAATGTCTTAATACGCTCGATGCGAAGCTCTAGCGCCCACCTTCGCCGCCGTCTGCCGCATAGTCGGCGTCCTTACGCGGGGTTGTGAAGAGCACAAGCGCGGTCATCAGTGCGAAGCCCAGAATTGAGAACGCCATCGGCATATAGGAACCCTCGCCGCCCAGCGAAACCAAGGGCGCGGCAAGTCCGCCCAGAAGCGCCTGAATGGTGCCCATGACGGCGGATGCGCTGCCCGCCATATGGCGTGCCTCGTTTAGCGCCAGTGCCGAGGAGTTACCGAAAATCAGGCCCACTGAGCAGGTGAGGCAGAACAGCAGAATCAGGGTGGGCCACAGCGAAATACCTAGTGCGAATGAGATAGTCAGCAGAGTTGAGACCGTTAGGAGAGAAATCACGCCGATATTGACGATCACGCGCTGACCGATACGGCCAACCAGCGCGGTTGCCAGCGAGCTCATTGCCACAATGCCGAGGGAGTTCACCCCGAAGGCGAGGGTAAACTGCCCGGCATTGAGACCCAAAATGTTCTGGAGCACGAAGGTGGAACCCGAAATATACGAGAACATTGCGCCGAAGGCAAAGCACATGGTGAGGGAAAAACCCATGTAACGGCGGATTTTGAACACTTTCGGAATCTCGGAGTAGACACTCAGCGCGGTACCTTTGTACCGTTTTTCAACGGGAAGAGTCTCGCGCAGAATGAAAATCACGGCGAGCATGAGCAGCGCAGTCACTACAGTGAGCACATGGAAAATATTGCGCCACGTGCCCCACGACAGCACCCACCCGCCAAAGAGTGGCGCCAGCACGGGGGCAAACCCGTTAATCATCATCATGACGCCCATGAGCTTGGCGGTTGCCAGCCCCTTCGTGGTGTCTGCAACGATGGAGCGGGCGAGTACTGCGCCGATAGCACCGCTGAAGCCCATCAGAAAACGCGCCGCAATGAAGACCTCAATGCTGGGCGAGAATCCGCACAGTGCGGTCGCAATAAAGCAGACTACAGAACCGATCAGAAGCGGTTTGCGGCGGCCGGTTTTATCGGAGAGCGGGCCGATCATAAGCTGCCCGAGCGCCATGCCTATCATGAAGGCGCTGAGGGTCATAGATGCGGCGGCATCGGTGGTGTTGAGGTCGCGGGCAACCGTAGGCAGCGAAGCCAGGTACATGTCGATACCCAGTGGAGCGATAGCGGTCAGCGCGGCAAGGGTGACGATAACGGGGGCAGGAATACCGAAGGAAACTTTAACGTGATCAGGGTGCTCATGGCCCTGCTGAGAGGTAGTCTGTGACGAAGACACGGGTAGAGTGCTTTCTAGGTTTATGAACGCGTAACGGCGCCGAATATACCCGGCTGGAAACGCAACTTTTCTAGTCTAGCGGATGCGCGCATCCGGCGTAAGTGGCGTGCGCGCTAAACTTTTTCGTCGCCGCCGGGCACATAAAAAGAGCCTTGTTCGTAAAGCGGGATTTATAACTCTTCATTCACGAACAAGGTTCTTTATATCGGGGGAGGGTAAGCACGGGCACAGCAAACGGCAGGGCAGAGGGCTACGCCGTGCGGTAGATGAGGTCCGCCTGCGTATACGTGGCGGAGTATGCGGCGAGGAGGGCTTCTTCCTGCGCCGCCCAGCGTTCCCAGTGCGGGCGGTACATATCGCCGTCGCGGTCTATTGCCCGCCTGTACCGCAGCTCGTCGGGTGCCTTCACCACGATGCGCACATTGCAGGTACCGGCGATCGCCCCCACGCCCTCACAGATGATGACGGTTTCCTGGACGGGGTTGATCGTGTGCTCGGAGCCGGGCGCATCCGCATGCCAATCCCATTCTCGGTAGTTGGCGGGCTTGCCTTCACGCAGGTTCCGCGAGATTTTTCGCCAGGTTTTGGTTCCTTCAGCCAGCCCGTCCCAGCCGGGGTAGATGGAATCGAGGTTGAGCACGCGCACACCGATTCCTTCGGCGGATAAGGACTGCTCTAGGAGCTCAGAGAGCCTTGTTTTGCCGCTTCCGCTGCGCCCGTCGATACCGATGATAAGCGGTAATGCGGCGTCGTTGCGGGCGTTGGTATCGAGCGGTATCCCGTCTTCGTCGGTGGGCGGCAGGGCGAGTCCGCGGTATGTTTTCAGGCAGAATTCCAAGATTTCTTCAACGTCGTTGGTCTCGTAGCCGTTGCCGAAACCTATACTCCACACACCCATGCGCTAGTTTTCCTGCGGGGTCGCGCTCAGCTTGGCGATCAGCGCCCGCGCCGCAGTGTCGATAAGCTCGGTCGTGTACTCGAAGTCGCGCATCTGCCCGTACCAGGGGTCGTAGATGCCCAGCTCGTCCAGGTTTTTGCCCGCCATTGCGGGGTCGAAGGAGCGCATCATGCGGATTTTGGCTTTGTCGTCTTCGGTGCGCGCAAGCTGTTTGAGGTGCAGGTAGTGCGGGGTGTCCATCGCCAGAATCAGGTCGTAGCGGTCGAAGTCTTCGGCAACGAATCTGGATGCGCGGTGCCCGCTGGGGTCGATGCCGCGCGCGGTGAGTATGCGCCCGGCGCGGGTGTCGATGGGGTTGCCGATCTCGTAGTCCGTGATAGCGGAGGACGCGACCTCAACCTCAAGCCCCGCCTGGCGCGCGTGCTCACGAATCAGGTACTCGCCCACAGGGGAGCGGCAAATATTTCCGGTGCAGACAGTCATGATGCGGTACATGGTTTTAAGTGTATGCCAGCGGCGAGCCCACGCGCGGAAAATATCGGCATCCGCGAATAACGCAGCTTGGGGTGTAGCACCCACCCTCCAGGGCTAGGTAATCCTCACCAAGCTGCATCATTGGTCTAAATTATTCTGACTATTCTGCTGGGGTGTCCTAAGTATATTTTCAAGCATCTCCTGAATACCATCACGTTTGAGCTGTGGAGAGAATGTTATCTGAATATTTTGGTTATCTTCTCTAATGGAATTAAAAAACTCCTGAGCGGATTTAAATCGTAATTCTTCTATATCGCTAACTTCTTTCATGGAATTATAATCTTTAGTTTCGATAATAAAGTTTAGCGATAGTTTGCCGTCCTTAGTTTTGAGGACATACATGAAATCGGGGCTAGTCGTTCCTCCAAAATAAAGCGGTATCCTAATGGAACGGCGTGGTATTTTCCCGTAGACTACAATCTCATCCATGATGGAGTCACGAATATTTTCTTGCTCTTTGTGCGAATCGTAAACAAAAGCATCATAGAGAAACTTCTCAGGTACCTCAGCATTCTGATCACGGTAGATACCAATGTTACCTTGGACAATATGTTCAAGCGGTTTACCATTCACGTCAGTAAGAGCAGTTTTCCCCAAAGGTCCGCCAATACTAGTATAAGAGAATTTGTTGATGAAATACTTCTGCATCCAGTCATTAAACTGTGTGACAAACTCGTTCAGAGTGCTCTTATTGAAGAAAAAATCATGTAGTTTCTTTGTGGCGTTATATCGTACAAGAGCTGCATGAATCCGGTCGAGAGGAAGGTACGTCTGTTTATGTGCCTGTTTGAGCCATTCACTATAGGGTAGGGTATCATATACATCGAAGATACCTTTCGTTGAAGATAATGCAGTTATAGCTCCATTTTCACCGGTAGTAAGCTTTTCTTGGGTAATACGTCCTTTTTGGCCACGGTAAATATCTTTAATTAATATATCATCAAGACACTTGTCAATTTCTTTTGTTGTGAGGTTTTTCAAGCTTAGATAGCACTTGGCATTTACTGTCTCCCAAAGCTCTTTTAGCTCATAATAACGATCTTTGCGGATGCCTACCTTGACCTTTTCATCTTTAGACAATACTTTATCAGACTTAACCTTACCGATAGCAAATTCTGGGAACGTTTTATAGAACTCATTCTCTTTATCTTCAAGTAAATTAAATTTCCAGTCTACAAATCCACTGTTTTGTATTTTTTTAGCTAATTCATCTTCTGTCATACCTATGTTCTTTGCGATTTCAGGAATGCTTTCTATGATGGATAGGTTTGGAGTACCTACGTCATTATTAATTTCAGAAATAAGTGAATCTGCAAAGGATTTCTCTGTATAATCAACTAGGTACGTGAGATAGAACTGTTCATTGAAAAGACGGGTTCCATTAACATCGATTGGTAGTCGTAGACCGCGCCCTACTTCCTGGAGTTTAGAGATCTCGGAGCCTGAGGAGCGCAGTTTAACGATCTGGAAAACGTTCGGATTATCCCAGCCTTCACGCAGAGTCCACTTAGAGAAAATAAAACGCATGGTATTAGGAGTTCCATCCGGGTTGGTAAATGATAACAAGGATTGTTTATCGCGAAGAATTTTATCTACTTCATTTTTAATATCTTCATCACGTGAAGAATTATCATTTGAGAAATATCCGCCATTAGTGGCTTGTAGATTCGTTAGTGAAGCTTGTAAGTACTCTACATATTGCCGCCTTACCGCTGAATCAGAAGACTTTTGGTTGTGACGCTCAATCTCTTGCTTGAGTTTGTCCTTGAGTAGCTCTTCAAACCGTAGACGTAGGTGTCCGGGTCCACCTTCACCTCGATAGGAAGTAATGGAATCAATAAAAAACAGAGTGAGAGTCTTGACTTTGACATGACGCTGAAAATTTTCCCATTCGGTTTCAAAGTGATTATCTATTGCACGTTTCATCATCACCCCCTGGTAGGTGTCTGAGTAAACCTGCGCAGTAATGGTATCTCGCGCGGCTAATATCTGTCCGTTAGACAGGGTAACGCCTGATTTGATGGCGGCATTTTCGGTTTTGCCTATATCTTCTATAGTGATTCCAGAAAAATCTCCACTGGCTTCTGCGAGGGAATCACCAACATGTAAGGTTAGGGTCTTCTTGGTATCAATATTCTCGAAGTTAGCGGTTTTTGGCTTGGATTTGGAAATATTTGTTAAACGTAAGCGTGTGGATTTTTGACCCGTATCCTCTGGATATTGAACAGCAACGCCCTTAACGAGTTGTTCGTTAAAAGCTTCGACAGCGCCAAGGTTAAAAACAAGATTGTTATAATCTGTGGATTTGCTTTTGGCTTTAGGATCTTTCTCAGGAAAAGTTGCCCCGAAACGAAAGATCGCTTGAGGCTGTAGCTCATTTACGATTGTCTGATAAGCTTTATTTTCCTGGCGGAACCGGTGCGGCTCATCAATAATAACAATGGGACGGGTTTCGCGTAGTGCCTCATAGGGATTGCAAGACATTCCCAAGACGGTCTGATCGTATATTGCGCCCATTGTCGCCTTGGATTGCAACATTTTATCGGTCATTAAGAGTGCGGAGATATGTCCTTCTGTGAGGCGCGATGTCTGCACAAAATCAGTGATTGCGCTGGGGAACATTTTGCGTCCCTTGGAACGTTTTTGGGATTCCAATACGTCTAGGCGAAGATTAACACGACCCTCGTAAATATCATCGAAGTACTGGCGGGCGTAATCTGATGTTATGAAGGATCGGGTGCCTTCCTTGATAGGGGTTGAAGGTACCAAGATAATGAATTTGGTGAATCCGTAGAGCCTATTTAACTCATACATAAACTGGGTATAGACCAGGGTTTTACCGGTACCTGTTTCCATTTTGGTATCAACACCCAATATGTGAGTGTTGTCAGTGGCCCTTTGCCTCCAGGAAGAAGGGATAGATGCTAGATCCTTAACCGCGCCATTTTGCAGTTCATGGATATTATGAATTATCTGCGGGTCTGAAGGGTCGAAAACAGGGTTCGCTTCTAAGATGGACTTACGGTCTATATCTACACCGTGAAAGACGTGTGTTAATGCCGCGAGCGCACGCCGTTGGTGATCGAGAGTTTGAAGCCTGATCTGCATAATCTCTAGAACCTCTCAATTACGGTCATGGATTTTCCTGATTTGAGGACTGAAAGATTTTTCTTCAACTCGTGCATCACAGAGAATTCTATGGAGTAACCGAAAACAACTACTCGGGAGATATTGAGGCTGCCATTTTCGATCATAGTGACCATTGACTTGACATCGTCGCTTGTTAGACCCGGCTCGATAATATAGGCAGAATCCCCGCAAACATCGAGAGAATATCCAGCCAACTCTACTTGGCGAGTGTCGGCTGTCAAACCGTAACCGTCCTGGACGAGCCAAGTAGCAAGGATTGTATCGCGTCCTGGTGTTCCCTGCTGATCTAAATTATCGAACTTCGAGACATAGTCACCAGAGAACAGCGCATCTCCCTGCTCTGGATTGAAAGCTTCAAGGTCGTCTAAAACTTGGCCGTATGGTTCTTCAAGTCGGAATAGGCGGAACCCATAGTCAATGTCTGCGTTGGTCTCAGATTTGATTTTTTCAGCGGCGCGTTTGATGCGTTCGCACCCAATTTCATCAATAGTACGATACCCTGCCTTATAGGCAGGTTTTGAAGAATCAATTTCTTCAGGAATTTGCACCATAATATATTTACGATTTCCATTATCTTCAGAATTGAGTTTTAAAACTGCCTCCGCAGTCGTTCCAGATCCAGAGAAAAAATCAAGGACAATATCTTGTGATTCGGGGGCACCAATATTGAGTAACGTTCGGAGTAAATCTACTGGCTTAGGAAAGGAAAATACTTTGCCTTCCATTAAGGTGTTTAGATTAGAACTAGCCTTATCAGTTGTACCCACATCTTTATAATGTAGTAGATTTACAGGAACCATGCCATCAGAAACATCTGAAAGGAACCTCTTAAGCCTCGGATATGTGTTCCTGCCATCTGTTCCCCACCATAGCCGATCTTCATTTACATGTTTTTGATAGGTAGATAGTTCATATTTCCATGCGTTTGTTGGATGCACTATATCTTTTTTAGTAAATGGGTTATTTATTATGTATGCAAGATTTGGGCGTTCTTCCTTTGAAGCGGGATTGACGTATGAGACGCTTGTCCAAGGTCCTCGGGGATCATTATCAGGGTTTGAATATAAACTATCTGACTTTTCTGTTCGTGAAGCTCGGAGAAACTTTACAGATTCACTTTTTCTAATTGTTATGATATATTCAGTCACTGATGCAAATAGTTTTGCATTATTGCTTCGGGTAAATCGTTTTTCCCATACAATATTTGCTAAAAAGTTTTGTTCACCAAAAATTTCATCACAGAGCATTTTTAGGTTTGACTGTTCATTATCATCAATGCTAATAAAAATAACACCGTTGTCACTAAGTAATTCTTTTGCCAGATATAGGCGAGGGTACATAAAGGTTAGCCATGCAGAATGGGAAGATTTTCCTTGTAAGTCGTGGACTCGTTGTGCCTCCTCCTCGGAAATGCCGATCTTGTTGACGAGTTGGGAAGGGGTGAAGCCGAAATCGTCATTGTAAACAAAGCCGTCCGACCCCGTGTTGTAGGGTGGATCAATATAGATACACTTTACCTTGCCTGCGTAGGATCCTAATAGATGTTTGAGCGCGTCAAGGTTGTCGCCCACAATGTAGAGGTTTTCGGAGTCCCTATTCTCGGGCTCAGCGTTATGCTTGAGATCGGGAACAATAACTGTTTCGGTTTCTGTGGAAGTTAGATATTTCGCGTAGGATTTTCCAAGAAACTTGAGCTCGTAGCCTTCTTTGGTAGGGTTTACGTCGTTACCTTGTAGAGTGTCCTGAAGACGATCAAACTTAAAATTTCCGTTTTTATCGAAATACCCAGGTAGCGCGGCTCGTAGCTTCTTGAGCTCAAAATCGTGTGGCTTGACCGACTCGTTCCGTTCGCGAATATTCTTGATCATATTTCAGTACCCTCTGTGTCTTGAGATTTTCCGATGTTCTCGGGTTGGAAACCTCAAAATTCCTCTACTGTATGGGTGAATTAGAGTAATACACCCTGTATTCATCTAATGGTACCGGAAGCAAAGGCTTGCATAAAACGGTATTTGAAGAGGGGCTTGTCCTCTGTGAATAGGTGGATTGACTAGGTCGTTGGTCCTCCATGCCTCAATCCTAATATGCATAGACTTCAAAAAGTTGAGTCTTTTTCACTCAAGTCTGTTGACATTCGTCCAGCCATGTGTAAAACTTGAGTACATGAGGCTCAAGGGGTCACTCACCGGGCAGCATCCCAGCACATCTTCACCGTGCATGCGCTCGGTCTAAAAACCCCTTACGCCCCGAAGATTTAACCAAGGAACCCGCCTCGCCAAGAAGCGGGGCATAACACTAAGGAGTACAAAACATGGCACGTGCAGTTGGTATTGACCTCGGCACCACTAACTCGGTCGTATCCACCCTTGAAGGTGGCGAACCGGAAGTTATCCCTAACGCTGAAGGCGCCCGCACCACCCCCTCCGTGGTCGCATTCTCCAAGGATGGCGACGTTCTGGTGGGCAGCGTAGCAAAGCGCCAGGCGGTCACTAACGTTGATCGCACCATCTCGTCCGTCAAGCGCCACATGGGCACCGACTGGACGACGGAAATTGACGGCAAGAAATACACCCCGCAGGAAATTTCCGCACGTATTCTGCAGAAGCTCAAGAACGATGCTGAAGCATACCTGAACGACAAGGTGACCGATGCGGTTATCACCGTTCCCGCATACTTCAACGACGCCGAGCGCCAGGCTACTAAGGAAGCCGGCGAGATCGCAGGTCTGAACGTTCTGCGCATTGTGAACGAGCCGACCGCAGCTGCACTGGCATACGGTCTGGACAAGGGTAAAGAAGACGAACTGATTCTGGTCTTCGACCTTGGTGGCGGTACCTTCGACGTCTCCCTGCTTGAAGTTGGCAAGGACGAAGACGGCTTCTCCACCATTCAGGTGCGCGCAACCAGCGGCGACAACCGCCTGGGTGGCGACGACTGGGATCAGCGCATTGTGAATTGGCTGCTTGAGCAGGTCAAGTCCAAGACCGGCGCAGACCTCTCCAAAGACAAGATCGCTCTGCAGCGTCTGCAGGAGGCAGCTGAGCAGGCTAAGAAGGAGCTCTCCAGCGCATCCAGCACCAACATTTCGCTGCAGTACCTCTCGGTAACCCCCGAAGGCCCGATTCACCTGGACGAGAAGCTCTCTCGCGCAAAGTTTGAGGACCTCACCAGCGACCTGCTCGAACGCACCAAGAAGCCCTTCCAAGACGTTATTAAGGAAGCAGGCATCAAGGTTTCGGATATTTCCGAGGTCGTGCTCGTGGGTGGTTCCACCCGTATGCCCGCCGTGGCTAACCTGGTGAAGGAACTCACCGGCCGTGAACCCAACAAGGGTGTTAACCCCGATGAGGTTGTGGCAATGGGTGCAGCCCTGCAAGCTGGCGTGCTCAAGGGTGACCGCAAGGACGTTCTGCTGATCGACGTGACCCCGCTGTCCCTCGGTATCGAAACCAAGGGTGGCGTGATGACCAAGCTGATCGAGCGCAACACCGCTATTCCGACCAAGCGTTCTGAGACCTTCACGACCGCTGAAGACAACCAGCCTTCCGTGTCGATTCAGGTGTTCCAGGGTGAGCGCGAATTCACCCGCGACAACAAGAACCTGGGTACCTTCGAGCTGACCGGTATCGCCCCCGCACCGCGCGGCGTACCCCAGATTGAGGTCACCTTCGATATTGACGCCAACGGCATTGTGCACGTCTCCGCAAAGGACAAAGGCACCGGTGCTGAGCAATCCATGACCATCACCGGCGGTACCTCCCTCTCGAAGGAAGACATTGACCGCATGGTCAAGGATGCTGAGGCTCACGCAGAGCAGGATAAGGCACGCCGCGAGGCAGCCGACACCCGCAACGCTGCCGAGTCTGTGGCATACTCCGTTGATAAGCTGCTGAAGGAGAACGGCGAGAAGCTGCCCGAAGACGTCAAGACTGAGGTTCAGGGCGATGTCGATGAGCTCAAGAAGGCTCTTGAAGGCGATGACGACGATGCCGTGAAGTCCGCTCTTGAGAAGCTGCAGGCATCCCAGACCAAACTGGGTGAGGCTCTGTACGCTTCCGCACAGGCAGAGGCTAACGCAGACTCCGCTTCTTCCTCCAAGGAAGATGACGAAGATGTGGTAGATGCCGAGGTTATCGACGAGGACGAAGACGAGAAGAAGTAATCATGGCTGAACACGAGAACACTGCGGGCGACCCGCTGGAGGAGGCATTCAACGCCCCCGCCGCCGAAGGTCACCCCGAGGCCGAGGAAGCCCCTGCCGCAACCGATCAGGCTGCGGCGGGGGAAACCCCCGAGCCGAGTGAGGAAGCACCCTCAGAGGATGCGAAACTCGCGGCAGAACGCCTGGACAGCCTGCTTCGCTTGCAGGCGGAGTTCACGAACTTCAAGAACCGTGCCGCCCGCGAGAAGGAACAGCTGCGGTCCTTCGTGACGAGCGATATTGTGAAGCTGCTTCTGCCGGTACTCGACGATATTGACGCCGCACGCAAGCACGGCGACCTGCAGGAAGGTCCCTTCGCTGCAATCGCCGCTAAACTTGAGGATTCTCTCAAGAAGGAAGGCGTGGAACGTTTCGGCGAGGTGGGCGAGCCCTTCGATCCGAATATTCACGAGGCGGTGCTCCAGCAGCCAACTAGCGAGGTAGAGCCGGACCACATTTCGATGGTTCTGCGATACGGGTACCGCGTGAATGATCGCGTGGTGCGCACCGCCCAGGTTGCGGTGGCTGTCGCCGAGTAAACGCTCCGTAGAGCACACAACGGGCGGGTTCTTGAGAAAATGAGAACCCGCCCGTTTGCCGTATATTTCCGCGGTTTTCTGCGGGATTTCTCTTCCAAAATTGAGTCTAGTAGACTAAACTTTATATAGGATAAAAAACTAAGGTTGTGCCCACTGTAGGGCGTTACAAGAATCCCGTACGACGGGGAAGGAGAACTTACATGGCAAGCGAAAACTGGCTGTCAGAAGACTTTTACAAAACGCTCGGCGTGAAAGAAGACGCCTCTGAATCTGATATTAAAAAGGCGTACCGTAAGCTCTCACGCAAATATCACCCGGACCTGAACCCCGGGAACGAGGCAGCGGAGAAGAAATTCAAGGAAGTCTCCGAAGCCTACGATGTACTCTCGGATAAGAAGCAGCGCGAAGAATACGACCAGATTCGTAAATACGGTGCCGCAGGGTTCGCCAACGGCGGTTTCGGAGGCGGCGCTGGCGGATTTGGTGGTGCCGGTGGGTTCGGCGGATTTAACGGCCAAAACGTGCACTTCACAACCAGCGGCGGTGCCGAAGGTATCAACATTGAAGACCTACTCGGCGGACTCTTCGGCGGCGGTGCTGGAGGAGCGGGCGGTTCACGCCGTACCGCCGGGTTCACGAGTGCCGATTTTGGCGATGCCACCGGGTTCGGGGGAGCTCAAGGCTTCGGCGGCGGGCGCCAGCATGCCCCGCAGGACAACAACCTTTCCACCAGCACGCGCATCACCCTGCCGCAGTCGTACACGGGCACCAAGGCGACCGTGTTCCTTCCGGACGGCACGAGTACTGAGGCTCGCATCCCGGCGGGTGTGAAGGACGGGCAGAAGGTGCGTGTGCGTGGCAAGGGTCGCCCCGGCACCGGCGGCGATCTGATGGTGACCGTGCGCGTTTCGGATGACCCTCACTACAGCCGCGAGGGAAACAACCTGGTGCTGCGCGCCCCCGTGACCCTGGATGAAGCCGTCAACGGCGGTGTGCTGGAAGTACCTGTACCCGGCGGTAAAACCGTCAAATTGCGGCTGACTCCCGGCAGCGTGGGTCGTAAACTGCGTGCGAAAGGACGCGGGTTCAAAACCAAGTCGGGCACCGGTGACCTGCTGGTGATCCCTGAGGTGCACCTGCCGCAGAACCTGAGCGATGAAGCGAAGGAAGCCTTCGAGAAATTCATTGCCCTGGCGCCGCAGGAGAACCTCCGTGAGGACCTTTTGAAGAAAGTTAGGTAGCTTATGAGTGCCCATAATAAGCAGTCATCGGCGTCTGCCTACAGCGCCGACCGGCCGGTTTTTGTGATTTCGGTGGCGGCGGAGCTGGCGGGTATGCACCCGCAGACGCTCCGCCAATACGACCGCCTAGGGCTGGTGCAGCCTTCGCGTGCGCCGGGCAAGGCCAGGCGCTATTCGCAGCGCGATGTGGATTTACTTCAGCGTATTCAGCAGCTCTCGCAGGAAGGCGTTTCGCTTGAGGGAATCCGCCGGATTATTGAGCTTGAAGAGATGGTTGAGGAACACCGGAATCATATTGCCCGCTTGCAGGCTCAGCTTGAGGATGCGCACGCCAAGCTGGGGCTGGCGGAACGAGTTTTCGCAGCCAGCACCCGCGGGGATGTGGTGAACATCCAGCGGGGTCAGCGCCCGGCACCGCGCAAACGCTCCTCGGCAGTGGTACTGTACCGGCAGAAATAGTTTTTGCCGTGGGTGGTTCTCAATCAACGACAACGTAACGTGACATGCCAGCTTAGCCACGTGCTTACTTCACCCTTTACGAGTGTTAGGCGGGCGGCGTGCCTGACCTGACTACGGTGTAAGCCTTTTCGGAGCAACGATATCCTTTGCCTACATGCGAGTGTCGGAGGCAACGCAGCGAAGCGAATGCGCCTCCGACTGTTTGAGCAAGGGCAAAGTGGTATCGTTACCCCTTCCCAAGCAGATAACTTATTTACGCCTGTACGTCAGATCGTGGGCACGGCGGCCCGCCTCACGAGCCTTCCTCTCAAAGCTAGTCAGGATGCGCCCCTCCCAGCGCGGCGCCCAACTGCCCACGGGGTCGTCCTCGGTAGCGCCTTCACCGGCATGCAGATTCTCGAAATCCGGGTGCGCCTCCATAACATCGCGCATCACGTGAGCGTATTCTTCCCAGTCGGTAGCAAGGCGCCAGATCCCGCCCGGTTTGAGCACGCGCGCAACCTTGTCGGCAAAAGCAGGGGAGACCAGGCGGCGTTTGTGGTGGCGTGACTTGTGCCAAGGGTCGGGGAAGAAAACCCAGAGTTCATCAACCGAATTTTCTTCCAGCATGTTATCGAGCAGTTCGGGGGCGTTAGCCTGAGCGACGCGTACATTCTCAACCCCGGCCTGCCCCATCTTGAGCAGCAGATCCGCAATGCCGGGGGTATAGACCTCAACGGCAAGGAAGTTCGCCTCGGGCATTTCGGAGGCGCGGTGCACGATTGCTTCGCCCAGCCCGGAACCGATCTCGACAACCTGGTAGGCTTCGCGCCCGTAGATTGTGACCGGGTCGAAGGTGGCTTCAGGGGCTACAGAGGTATCTGCCCGCAGCCGAGGTATGTCGAGCACGTGGGTTTGGGAGTAGGTGTCCCACGCTTTTTGGCGGCGCGAGGTCAGGCGGTCGCCGCGGCGCACGAAGGAGTAGGGCTGGCGGAAGAACTCGGGCGGTACCGTTTTCTTCTCGGGCGTCTGGGGTGCATCGGCGTTGGCCGATGCGGTGGTCTGCGCGTTCTGCTCGTTAGATGACATACCTATCAGGATAACGTAGCGGCGCGTGGAGGGAGGCACTGTTAAAAATTTCGGGGGCAGTTTCTTCATACGGATGAAGAAACTGCCCCCGTTTGGCCTTTGCGACCGCAAATTCGCCGTGCAGGCTACTTCTTCTTGCCGGAGAACAGCAACGCCAGACCCGCGCCGAGCATCACGATGTTGTTGGCGAGCTGCTGCCCGTCCTGGGTGGGGCGGAATGCGCCATCATGCATATCAGGGTTGCGGAAGTACATTGTCATGAGGTTTGCGCTGAAAGCGGTCAGCCCAGCACCCGCGAGGCGGGAAGGAATAAAGGGGGTCAGCAGGGTAGCGCCGAGTGCGGTTTCTGAGTAGGAAATAAGCTTACCGAAGGTTTTGGGATCGAGCTTGGCGACGGCGGGAACGCCGGATGCCGCCATCTGCTGCAGATATGCGTAGGTACCTTCGTCGGCGCCGAGTTTCTTGACGCCTGCATCAAGAATGAGTGCGCCCGTGGTGAGACGCAGTGCAGCATTTGATAGTTTACCCATGAGTGAGTGTCCTCCTGATGTTTTGTGATGAGATGAGTGATGCGGTGTTTCCGCACCGGGCATTGCAATTGTAGCGGCAAACTTCAGGAAAGTTTATTTAATCGTAAAGTTTTAACATAATTTTTGCGGTAAGCATTATTTTCAGCGTTTTAGCGGGGGAGAGTGCTGGCTGAGAGAAGCATCGTCGGCGTGTCGCCACCCCCAGATAGCATAGGCTTAGCCAAGGTTCATGCGAGGTATGCATCTTTTGCGGGTAGAATTCTGTGTAGTCATGGCGTAACGATGCGATTTTCCGTGAGCCGTGCTCGTGCGAAAATCTGAACTGCATCGTGATGCCCCGAAGGTCGGGGCTTCCTGTTGAGGTTGTAGCCCGCAGGGCAGAGCACACACAGAAAAGAGGAATAGTGACACAGCGGCCTTCCAAGCATACAGTTACCGAGAATGAGAGTTCCACGGGTGAAGAGAGCCTGAAGCGTGGATTAAGTTACAGGCATATCCAGCTCATCGCTATCGGCGGTGCAATTGGTACGGGGTTATTTTTAGGATCGGCGAAGACTATTTCGCTCACGGGACCTTCCATCGTATTTGTCTATGCGATTATTGGCATCATTATCTATTTTGTGCTGCGTGCGATGGGCGAGATTCTGCTATCGAACCCGAAGTACAAGTCATTCACCGATTTTGTGTCGGATATTTTGGGTACTCGCGCGGGCTTTTTCGTCGGTTGGTCGTACTGGTTCTTCTGGGTGACCACGGGTATTGCGGATGTGCTGGCGATTACGGATTACACGCATTACTGGTTCCCCGAGCTGCCCTCATTTATTCCCGCGCTTATCGTAATCGGGGCGCTGTTGGCACTGAACCTGCCGTCGGTGAAAAACTTCGGTGAGATCGAGTTCTGGTTCTCCATGGTTAAGATCGTGTCGATTCTGGCGCTTATTGCCGTGGGTGCCGTGATGGTCGTGTTCGGGTTTACGAGCCCGGATGGAACGGTCGCCTCCATCACGCACCTGTGGGATCGTCCGGGACCATCGGGCAACGGGGTGTTTATTCACGGTCTGACGGGGTTCTTAGGTTCGTTCCAGATTGCGTTGTTCGCGTTCGTGGGCGCTGAGCTGGTGGGTACCGCCGTGGCAGAGACAAAGAACCCCGAACGCACCCTGCCGCGCGCAATTAACGCCGTGCCGCTGCGCATGGTGCTGTTCTATGTGCTGCCGCTGTCGGCGATTCTTGCGGTGACTCCCTGGGATAAACTCGACCTTAATATGAGTCCTTTCGTGGGGATGTTCTCACTGGCGGGTGTGTCAATTGCCGCCTCGCTCATTAACTTTGTGGTGCTGACCTCGGCAACGTCTTCGGCGAACTCAGGTATTTTTTCGACCTCGCGCATGGTGTATGGGCTGGCGGAGGATGGGAATGCGCCTTCCTTCCTGAAGAAGCTCTCGAAGAACGGCGTGCCCACGAACGCCCTGTACCTAACGACGGTTCTTCTGCTTTTCAGTCTGGTGATGCTGGCGTTTGGGCGTGAGCTTCTGGAAGCGTTTACTGTCGTGACTTCGGTGGCCTCAATTATGGGTATTTTCACGTGGTCGATGATTCTGGTGTCGTACCTGGTATACCGCAAGAAGTTCCCTAAACGGCATGAAGCCTCGCAGTATAAGATGCCGTTCGGTCGCACGATGAGCTGGGTTGGTTTAGTGTTCTTCGCTTTGATGATCTACGCCCTGAGTTTGCAGCCAGAAACCGGGTTGGCTCTGGCGCTCAGCCCTATCTGGTTTATCGGGGTTGAGCTTGGGTACGAGATTATGGTGCGCCGTCACGCGCGTAAGCGCCTTCTTGCGGAGTCGGCACGGGTGGAATCTGAGTAGCGAGTTTATTTCTTCCTCATGAGCGGGCGGGATGCGGCGCGTAGAGAAAACGTGCGGCATCCCGCCCGCTGTGTCTTATGGGGCGATGACATACGGCATGTACCAGAACAGGCCCTAATATGTATAGATATTCTTAAATTTGTATAGAAATCATATATGATGAGAATTTTTCTTTTGAGGATGTGGCGAGTTGGGCAGCAAAGGGACGTACCTCACGCGTGCCGTGTTTTCTGAAAGTAAGGCTTATTGTCAAGGGTTTTTCGTAGATTTCTTCCGAAATTTTTTTGCACTTCGACATAAAGAATTTATTATTCGTGATGCATGCTATAGATGTGCGACACACTTCCTGGAGATAATTACACAATACCGCCCCTGTTATGTAGAATATATATTCAAAAGTTGTGATAGCTCACCGTATTTTACGGGCTGAGTGCTGCACTTGCCGCCCCGAAAGCCGGGGCTGTCCCGCTCGGCTGCGGGACCCAACCACGAAAGAGGAACTGTCATGCAGCAACCTCACGATAATGCCGCATCGGCGGCAGACACGACAGATAATGCTGAAGAACTGCACCGCGGGCTGAGCAACCGACACATCCAGCTCATTGCTATCGGCGGTGCTATTGGTACCGGGCTCTTCATGGGCTCCGGTAAGGCAATTTCTAAAGCTGGTCCATCTATCCTCTTGGTCTACATGGTTATCGGCGCCGCAATCTTCTTGGTGCTGCGTGCGATGGGTGAGATCCTTCTATCAAACCTGAAATATAAGTCATTCTCAGACTTTGCTACCGACCTGATCGGGCGCCCCGCAGGGTTTTTCCTCGGATGGTCGTACTGGTTTATGTGGGTGGTCACTGCGGTCGCAGATATTATCGCGATCGTGGGCTATACCGAGCTGTGGTGGCCCGATTTACCGAAAGCGGTTCCAGCACTCGTCGTGATTATTGCGCTGCTGGCGCTGAACCTGCCCTCGGTGAAGAACTTCGGTGAGATCGAGTTCTGGTTCGCCATGATTAAGATTGTTGCCATCTGCGCCCTCATTATCGTGGGTGCCATTATGGTTGCTACGAGCTTCACGACGCCCAGCGGTGCTCATGCTCAGGTAGCCAACCTGTGGAACGATGGCGGATTCTTCCCCAACGGTGCCACCGGATTCTTAGGCGCCTTCCAGATCGCGGTCTTCGCCTTTATGGGGTCCGAGCTGGTAGGTACTACCGCCGCCGAAACCCAGAACCCTACGGTGACCCTGCCGAAGGCTATCAACTCCGTGCCGGTTCGTATTCTCATCTTCTATGTGGGCGCCCTGATCGTTATTCTGATGGTAAACCCCTGGCGTGAAATTGATCCGGCCAAGAGCCCCTTCGTGACCATGTTTACCCTCGCCGGTATTGCTATTGCCGCGCATATCGTGAACATTGTGGTGCTGACCTCGGCAACATCATCGGCGAACTCGGGTATTTTCTCGACTTCGCGCATGGTGTACGGTCTTTCGCAGGAAGGCTACGCCCCGAAGTTCCTCGGTAACCTTTCCGGGAGCGGCGTGCCCCGCAACGCGCTGTTCCTCACCTCGATTCTGCTACTCTCCAGCATCGCCCTGCTCTATGCTGGCGACTCGATTATTGAGGCGTTCACGCTGGTCACCACGATGGCGGCGGTACTTGTGATCTTCGTATGGTCGATGATCCTCGTCAGCTACCTGTGCTACCGCGCGAAGCGCCCCAACCTGCACCGGGAAACCACCTATCCCATGCCCGGCGGCGTGGTGGCATGCTGGATCGTGTTGGCGTTCTTTGCTTTCATCATCGGGATTCTTGCTACCGATAAAGACACTCTCACCGGTCTGATGCTCATGCCCATCTGGTTTATCCTGCTGACTATCGGGTGGTTTGTGAAGAACAGCATCAACCCCGAAATCCCGGAGACCAGTATTACGCAGTCGCATCCGGTGGTGGATATGAAGGCACCGAAGAACAACAAGTAAGGACACTTCGGCGGATATCTGTTCCGCATTACTTCCGGTATAAAAAGGCTCTTGATGTGAATAGGGCGGCGTTACTAGCGCTTTTTCACATCAAGAGCCTTTTAGCGTGATAGGGGAGGAGAAACGGAAGAATCCGCGCCCCGGATTAACCGGCCTCGGTACCCGAGGTATCCTCGGCATCCAACACCAGGTCATCCGTGCGGTAGTAGTCCCAACGGGAACAGCCCATACCCCAGCGCATTGCCTGCACCACATCCTGCGCGGCCTCATGAGGGTCAAAAACATTCCGGTTCCACATAGGCTGCATGGGGGTCGGCGCCGCCCACCCGTGCGAACGCAGGTAGTCGGTGCTGAACTTGGGCAGAACCTCAGCCTCCATCGCAATTTCGCACAGAAACCCGGCGGGGGAGCGGTAGATACACACAAGCGGCATCGCGTTAGCATGCGCGGCACCCGTGAGCACATAGTAGGTGCGCAGATGCCTGCTCCAGGGCAGGCTCGCCAAACGCTGACCGAGTGAGTTCGTCACCTCGTCCCAACGGTCGCGGGCAGAAACCGTCTGCTCAGACTTCACAACCCCAATGCCCTGCACCGCAAGCTGCTCGGGCGAAATACTGGGCGGATGCGGCGGCACCCGCACCGGCGCGACCTCACTTTTCGTCATCTGCAGGGCATCGGTCACCATTGTGCGGCCCACCTGCAAGGCGGTATGCCACGACCCGTACTTCGCGCGCACCGCCGCCAGAAACGGCACCCGGCCCAGATTACTGCGCATAGTAGACCAGGTTCCGTAGGCAAGCACCGTCGGCTGCCGATCATACCGAATACAGTAACTCATGAAACTGCCCAGTTGGTTGCGGAACTCCATATCCGTGAGCGAAGTGCCGCTCAGCTGCCAGTTGTACTCCGCATAATCGGGCGGGCACACACCGGTGCGCAGCATGGCGGTTGACCATCCGCCATCACCCAGCTGATCACGAATGCTCTCGCAGGAGGGCGGCCATACAAACGAACCGTGTGCCACGTCTTGGGACTCAGCCGGAAGATGCTGGCACACATCGCGGTAGGTAAGCTCATCAAGCTGCGTATACGGATGCAGCGCCAGGTACTTGAGCCCAGCGCCCACCTTCCCTAGAATCAGGGCGATATTCTGCGGTGAAACCCGTGCGCTCTCCAATAAGCGCAGCATATCCGCCATGACCGTTGCATCCAGAGTTGTTGCGGCGTAGGAACCATCCGGCGCCAGACCGTAAGCCTCTGCCACCGCATACCAGACGGCGGTCGCCAGCAAAACATGGGTGGGAGTCTGCTCGCCATGCGAACCAAACTCCCACATGCCAGAATCTAAAGCAAAATCAAGATGTTCCCGGTTAACCTGCGGAAAAAGAACACGAATACGCCGGTGCGTTTCGCTCGGAGTCCAGCCCTGCGCAGCCAAGGCGGTAATCAGTGTGCCAAATTGCTGATGAAATTCGGCGTACCCCGGCGGCAAAGACGAACGTGAAGGCGCCTGTGCGCGATCGTCAGCACGACCATACATGCGAAACCTTCTTTCAGGCGGCTATTTCAGCCAGTTCACCGTGAACCGGCTACCGTCATGTCATCTTCTATGCCCCGGCGCATAACTTCTGCACAATCGCCGGACTATCTGAAAAATAGCGATGTGATGTTATTACCTATTCTAGATGCGGGACCATAGCTGTAAAATTTATTACGCTCCGATGCGCAACATACCCTGCGCCCCACGCCCCGCAAGACTGGCACAGCAGACCCGAGAATGCGAAACTGAGAGAATGAGCGAAAAACACGAGCGCACCGAAGCTACGAACACCAGCATCCTAACGATGCTCGCTAAGGAACTAGACCTCAAACCCACGCGTGTTCGTGCCGCCGTAAACCTGCTCGACTCCGGGGCTTCGGTTCCGTTTATCGCTCGCTACCGCAAAGAAGCTACGGGCGCGCTCACCGACACCCACCTGCGTGCTATTAGCACCCGGCTCGATGCCCTGCGCGCGCTCGAAACTCGCCGCGAGAATATTCTCAGCTCGCTCGCCCAACGCCGCGAAGACGGGCTGATCGATCCGCTCACCTACGAACAGCTCATCACGGGGGTGGGGGCGGCATCCAGTAAACAAGACCTCGAAGCGCTCTACACACCCTACCGGAGTGAGCGCATTACCAAGGCGCAGCGTGCCCGGGAGGCAGGCCTGGAGGCGCTCGTTGAAGACCTGCTCGAAGTTCCCCTTGCCGAGGTCTACGATATTGCCGCAGCCTATGTGGATGAACCGAATGAAACCGACGATAAACAGGCGGCCGATGCCGGAAAATCCGAAGACGCCGGAATTACAACGGTGGAAGAAGCCCTTGACGGCGCCCGCGCTATCCTGATCGACCGGGCACTCACCGACCCAACGCTCGCCGAACGCCTTCACGAAAGAATGGTTGCCACCGGAACGATCTCTAGTCGAGTTATCGCTGGGCGGGAAGCCGAAGGGGCAAAATTTGCCGACTATTTCGACTTCTCCGATAGCATTAGGCGTATTCGCCCGCACCGGGTTCTCGCCCTGCTTCGCGCCAAAGAAGCCGGAATCGTGCGGCTCAGTATTGACGGTGCCACACCAGCCCCGCCCCTGAGCAAACTCCGTGGTGAGGCACGTGCTGCTGCGCTTGCCCTTGCCGAAAACTACGAGAACGTTCGTTCGGGATACGAGCGTGAAGTCGCCTCCGCGCTGCGCATACCCGTGCAGGTTCTCAACACCGTCGACAGTGAAGACCGCGTGCTCGGCTGGCTCGCCGCAACCGTGCGCACCGCATGGCGTAAACGGCTGCACCCCCGCCTGGCAGACCGCATACGCAACGCCCTCTTCGAGATGGCAGAACGCGAAGCCATCACCGTTTTCGCCTCGAACCTGCGCGACCTTCTGCTTGCCGCGCCCGCCGGGCAAAAAGTCACCCTCGGGCTTGATCCGGGGCTGCGTAATGGCGTGAAATGCGCGGTTATTGACGGCACCGGGCACGTGCTGAAAACTTTCACGGTGTACCCGCACGCGCCTCGATACGACCGTGCCGGTGCGCTCGCTGCCCTTGAAGATGCGGTGCTCACCCACGGCGTGGAGCTTATCGCCATTGGCAACGGCACCGCCTCACGTGAGACCGATAAACTCGCCGCCGAACTGCTGGCGAAGCTGCGTTCTCAGGGGTATAAGGCGGCGCAGAAGGTTACCGTCTCAGAGGCGGGGGCATCCGTATATTCAGCCTCCGAACTCGCCAGCGAAGAGCTGCCCGATCTTGACGTAACGGTACGCGGGGCGGTCTCGATCGCCCGGCGGCTGCAAGACCCGCTTGCCGAACTCGTCAAAATTGATCCCCAGTCTTTAGGCGTGGGGCAGTACCAGCATGACGTCAGCGTGACCGCTTTAAGACGCGCCCTCGATAATACGGTTGAGGACTGCGTAAACGCGGTGGGGGTTCACCTGAACAGTGCATCCGCCGCACTGCTTGCGCGTGTTGCTGGTTTTAACCGCACGATTGCTGAAAATATCGTGGCGTACCGGGGCGAACACGGGGCTTTCACCACCTGGGAAGAGCTTCTGAACGTGCCTCGGTTAGGGGCTAAAGCCTATGAACAGGCGGCGGGATTCGTGCGGATCCTGCACGGTACCGAACCGCTGGATGCCTCTGCCGTGCACCCCGAATCGTACCCTGTGGCGCGGCGTATTATCGCCGATGCACAGCGGAAACATGGGGCACTCTGGCAATCTGGGCGGCTTATCGGTCGTAACGGGGAAGATCCGCTCACCGCGCTCGACCCCGCCGACTACGTGAACGGGAGCATCGGCGAATACACCGTGCGCGATATTTTTGAGGAATTGCGCCGCCCCGGGCGTGACCCGCGCCCCGAATTTCGTACCGCACACTTCTCTGAGGATATTTCTCGCTTTGAGGACGTAACCGTTGGGATGGTGCTTGAGGGAACCGTCTCGAATGTGGCCGCCTTCGGTGCCTTCGTCGATATCGGGGTGCACCAAGACGGGCTGATTCATATCTCGCAGATGAGCCGCGAGTATGTTGCGAACCCGCACGATATTGTGCGAAGCGGCGATATCGTGACCGTGAGAGTTGTTGAGGTGGATGCGTCTCGCCGCCGTATTTCGCTCTCGCTACTGGTAGATGAGGGTGGCTCGGAGCGCTCGGATGCGGGGCATAAGAAAACGAATAAACGTTCTTGATAGGGGTGGCAGCATGCTTCACCGGGCGGAGGCGGATACAACGATGCGTGCTCAAACAACTGACAGCATTATGTCTGCGACCGTGGGCGGTCTTGCCAGTCATGCTGTCAGAACTGCGCCGCTATCGTATATCCGCCTCCGCACGAAATATGGTTAAAAATTTTCCGGCATCGAGCCGCAACAACTTACGGCAAAGCTTCGCGGTACGTTGCGCCTAGAATTTAGGATTCTCAGGGTCGGGGCCTATGCGACCATCCTTCCGCGTAAGCCCATCAATCGCCGCAATATCTGCCGTATCCAGGGTGACATTAGCGGCCGCAAAGTTCTCGGCAATGCGCGCAGGAGTAACCGACTTCGGAATCGCCACAATCCCCTTCGCCAGATGCCAGGCGAGCACAACCTGCGCCGGAGAGATACCGTGCTTACCCGCAATCTCAACGATCACCGGGTCCTTCAGAATCTCGCCACCCTGACCGAGCGGCGACCAAGCCTCGGTCACAATACCAAACTCACTATGCACCGCGCGCATATCTTCCTGCGAGAAATACGGGTGAAGCTCAATCTGGTGAATCGCCGGGGTCACGCTGGTATCGGCGATAATTTCGCGCAGCTGAGCCTGCGGAAAGTTAGAGACACCAATCGAACGCACCTTACCCTGCTTTTTCAGTTCGATGAGCGCCCGCCACGAATCGAGATAGGTGCCCTGCTGCGGCATAGCCCAGTGAATCAGATACAAATCCACGTAATCGGTGCCGAGCCGCTCTAGCGACGCATCAAGCGCGGCAATAGCCTTCTCAAAACCCTGATCCGAGTTCCACAGCTTGGTGGTGAGAAAAATATCCTCGCGCGGCACGGAGCTGGCGGCAATACCGCGACCTACCCCAACCTCGTTCCCATAGATAGATGCGGTATCGATGTGGCGGTATCCCGTTTCGAGAGCCGTACCGACAGCATCGGCGGCACCATTATCCTCAATCTGCCACACGCCATACCCGAGCTGAGGGATGCTGTTGCCGTCGTTGAACGTGATGTTTTTGACCATTACTTCTCCTGAAATTTGATGGGGACTGACGTTTTCAACGGTACCCCTGGATGCGCTCGCACGCTAGGGTGACGGGCGCATCCAGCCCAGCGCGAAACCGGTAAGCCCCTCCCAGGCGCGGAAAAAGAGCCCGTAATTTATATAAAGCGTGAAAAATCCCGATTTATTCGCTATCAAGAGCCTTTTTAGATTCAGAAAGTACAAAAAGTATGAGCTGTAGAGATAAACAGGATTTGATTCCTGTCGAGCAGCAAGTCACATGACTATAGTCATACATTCTTACTGACGTTACGGCACTGCCTGTAGAGAGTCTTCTTCGAGAGACTGGAATAGCCGGGATAGAAAAGGCTTCTATCCAATCGGTGTTCTAAGGAGAATATGATGACTGCACTAGTCACCACTAAAGTCAATGCTCTTGCAGCGGCACGTACTTTCGGGACGGCAGCGGGTAGCCCCGCTCACCGCCGTGCACTTGTGGCAAATCCCAGCGAGGTTTTGGCTGAAGCAGGCGTTGTTCCCGCAGGAACTCAGGTCCGCCTGGTAGAAGATGAAACCCTAACTCTGGGGCACCACAAGGTTGTTAATGACGGGGAAGAACTCGTCATCGCAATCGCTCCCGCAGTCGAAGAAGATCTTGATACCACCGAATCCCCTGAAGACGGTATTTGCTGGTGCTGCTGCTGCCCTTGCTAAGTTCTGAAGGGCTATAAACAACGACGGGAACCAGGCTATTAAAGCTTGAGTACTAGCCTGGTTCCCACCCCGGATACACAGTGAAGGAAAATCATGAAAAAGCGTTCAACAGGTCGTTGGGTTTTTCGTGGAGCGTTACTCGTCGGATTTTTGCTTATTAACGCTTCAGCCAATCATTGGTGGCCGTTCCTATGACTTTTACATATGACAACGGATTAGTTCAGATGCCTGAACCCCCGCATCTTTTTACATCCGCTTGGTACGAATCTCCCATTTCGAGTGCTCTAGCCTGGCAGAGCCACGCTCCTGAGGGTATTGGGGCATCAGATATTTCTGGCGTTTTGTTGGCCACTCGGTTTGAGAGTGTCAAAACGGTTTTGCATGATGACCAAAGGTTCTCTGCTGTAGGACAAAAATATTTGAGTCAAATGCAGTCCCAGGCACACTACACGAAACCTGAACCTGCAGATTTTCAGATTCCTCAAACTCAGCAAAGGTTCTTAGCGCATATGGATGGATCCCCTCTTCGCCAGATGCGCAAAAGGCTACGTACTCCTTTTACCGCTGCGAATTCTAAGAAAGCGGTCGAACGTTGTCGAGATGCTATCGAGCAGTCCGTCACGATGCTCACGCAGTCGAAAAAGCTAGATCTTGCAGGGTGGTGTGATGATCTCGCGGTATCCCTGATTAGTGTTCTCATCGGGTATGAAGGAGATATTATCGAGCTTTCTCGATGGTGCCGAAAACGGGGTACTGTCCCGAGCAAACGAGAGGGGAAACTCTCTGCTCCAGACGCGCATCAGCTCTTCGCCGAAGACGTTATGGGTACAGGAGGGTTCTACCATCAGTATCGTCACGACGGTATGCCCCACGATGCAGCAGTCGAAATTGTCAGTATGCTCGCCTCAATCACCCATGAGAGCCTGCAATGGGCTATGACTAACGTTTTGACCGTACTGACACAGCGTAACCTTTGGGAAACATTAAATTACGAGAACTCTATCGCTATGGTTGATGAGGCACTGCGCCTATACACGCCTACCGCAGCGTTAGGACGCCTCGCTACTGTCGATACCAAAATAGGTGGAACGTCTATTCATGCGGGGGAATTAATCGTGTGTTTACTTCATGCCGCACAACACGATTCCAGAATGTTCCCAAACCACGATGAGTTTACGCCCGGCAGGCCGCATGCGTCAGAAGTAACCTTTGGGATGGGACCTCACGCATGCCTCGGATTCCCCATCGCCCGTCCTCTCATGGGGGCAGTTACCCATAAAATCGCAGAATCTGCGTGTACTTTACGGCTTGGTGAAAATCCCGAACCACTACCGGAGATGATCAACTCTACGTGGATCCAAATGCCAGTACACCTTATACCTTCAATCTCTGGGGAGAATCTTTATGCAGGGATATGAGCAATACAGTGTTATCGCTGAGAACATTCACCAAAATTATAGTGATGTGAAGGTGCTTAAAGGCGTCAACCTCGCGGTCGAAAGGGGAGCAGTTCACGGTATTCTCGGGCCTAACGGCGCAGGGAAAAGCACCTTTGTAGATTTGTGCACCGGATCTTCTAAACCTACAAGCGGTACGATGCAGGTCCTCGGCGTTGATCCGCATCGTAACTCTGCCCTTGTGCGTTCACATATGGGTATTGTGATGCAGGAAGCGGCATTCCCGACTGGGCTCAAAGTCAAAGATGCTGTCACCTGCTGGCAGCGTTATATGTCTGCAACAGAATACACAGTGCCTGAGTTTTTCGATCTTGAGAAACTAGCGGATCGCAGAATCCATGAGCTTTCCGGTGGCGAAAGGCGCAAACTTGACCTGTATCTGGCTATGATGGGCAACCCTTCTCTGCTTATTCTTGACGAACCCACAACTGGACTTGATCCATTAGCACGTAGAGATGTGTGGGAGGTTATACAGAACCTTGCCGAAACAGGTACTACCATATTGCTTACTTCCCACTATCTTGATGAAGTTTCGGCTCTCTGTCAGCAACTTTCTATCCTCCTTAACGGGCAGATTGTTGCGAGCGGAACCCCAGCGCAGATTGCTAAAGAATACAGTCACACACGGCAAGGCTGGGTAGAACTCTCAGACTACCAGAACGCCCAAGCCCTTGGTGGAGAACTTTCTTCGCAGAGCGGGTACAAGAATATACGTGTTCATGATGCCACGGTTTCATTCGATGTAGAGTCCCCAACAGGGTTACAAAACTTATTTGCAACATCCGCATATCGTGATGCTGTCCTTGATTTTGCGCTCAGCGACTATTCACTTGAAAACGCGTACGGCAGCATTGTGCGATCTACGGATGCCCCGCAGGGTATAGGTAGTACCCGCACAGACTAGGAAGGCCACTTACGTGAGTGCCACAATCTCAAACTTCACACGAAGTCTGTATGCGCAAATAGCCATGCAGCTGACCGTCTTTATCCGCAATATGCGGAGTGTTTTTTTCACCTTAGCCTTCCCCATTATGATGATCGTGCTCTTCGCCAGTGGATCTTCAGGACAGGCTAATATTCCCGCTCAGCAGGGAATTAACGTAACAATGGCAAGCTGGACTATCGTGGGCTTATGCTGCTACACGCTCTTGATGGGTACATTTGTGCGTGTAGCAGGTGATATGGCGGCGCAGCGCTCGACCTCTCTCCTGAAACGCCTGCGACTTCGGAGCACATCGGACGCCGCAGTAATCGCTGGTTACATTGTGACTGCATCCATCATTGCCCTAGCGTGTACTTTAATCCTTATTGTCTTTGGTATGGCGGTGTATCACCTGCCTATGCCTAAAAATATTCCATTGACAGTATTGGTTATTCTGCTGACTACGGTGGTGCTCTCGCTCATCGGTGCTGCGTACGCATCGTTTATTCCCAGTGCAGAAGCAACTCAGATTATGCTGCTGCCGCCCGCTCTAGTTTTGATGTTCCTCTCAGGTATCTTCCAACCTGTATGGACTATCCCAGCTGGGCTACGAGACTTCGCAGGATGGTTTCCCCTTGTGCACTTAACGGATGCATTACGTTCCGCGTGGTTCGGGCTCGATGTAGCACACGCGCAGGTAAGTGACACTGGATTAACCATCCCTTCAGGAACCCAGTTCATCAGTACTCAAGGGATGCTTGTTATCGGTTTATGGTGTGCAGTTTCACTTATTTTTGCGATTACTAAATTCCGGTGGGATCCCCGACAACACTAGGAGAGAACTATGATAACCGCATCGTTAGATAACCAATCTGAGACCGCTGAGCTATATCCCCAAGGAACTGAACGATATGTAAGGAACCCACAATTCCACTTTACTCAGCAGACCCGGGAAAATCGCACGACAGTTGTTGCTTCTTCGCCCGAAACAACAGTGCTGCTTGAAGGACCTGAGGCTGAATTCATCGCTGAAGTTGACGGGAAAACCTTGGAAGATATGATGCGTTTACCCCGCTGGGCAGCGGATCTTCCACTCATGTTTGCTCTTGCGGCTCAGCTGCAGTATCGCGGGCTTATTATGACTGAGACTCAACTTTCAGACCATACTACGCAGGGAAATATTGAGATTATTGACGTTACTCATGCCCGAGTTCTTAAGTCTTTCTCTGCCTCGCCTCAAGACGGCATACGGGTTATTGATGGGCACACGGCTCCTAGCGTGAATTCGGGTTTGCCAACGGTGATTGTCTGCGAAGATATGATTTCTCCCGCTGTCGAAAAGCTGTCTAGGAAGTATGAGGCGGCGGGGCATCTGTACTGCCTAGTGCAATTACAGGGAGCGGATGCTCTCATAAGCCCAGTGCTGGGGATTTCATCGAGCGTACCTTATGATCAGCTCAAGCATAGTCTTCAAGTTAACGCACAGTATGCTCTTTCGGGCGGTAAACTTCTGGACAATGTTATGGGGGCGGCCTCAGTGACTCCGCGTTCCGTGGTGCGCTCGCTTATCTGGTTGGCAATTCAGCGAATGAAGACATCAGAGCCCGCAGAGCATACAGTCTTACGTTTTAAAAACGGTCTCTTTGAAGGGGCGCACTACGTCATGACGGGTGCCAAGACTACTAAAGCTCAACCGTTGAACCTTGACGCGCAGGCTAAAAAAATTGACCTGAGCTTCAATCCCGTCAACGACGCTGGACGCGCAAAATCTACCCGAGAGACCTGGGAAACCTATCGACATCTTGTATCTGATGTAACAGGAGTCGTGTCAAGCCTTAAACGTTTGGTACCTGAGGACGAAGAACTCTTGGTACACGTTTATGGGGCGGGACATAACTGGGCACTCAATCACGGTAGCTCTGAAGAATTCACACGTAGCTTACGCGGTCGTTCTTCGGGTAAAGGAACCACCGATTTAGGTGCCCGAGTATCCGGTTTGGCAGAAGCTATTGAACGTCATAGTGCGATCTCTGACGGCACTGAAGCCCGTTTACACACCAGCTATAAAGACTTGAGGGAGCGCGCTCTAGACCCTCGAACCCTGACACAGTTCTCTCAGGATCAATACGAGCAACGGGATGTTCTCAACCAAGTGAAGGATCCATATCACTGGGTTCCAGAAAAATTCGATCCCACAGCAGAGATTGATTGGATGCCTGTTTGGCGACCCGCATGTGATGAAACTGCCTGGATTCCTGCAGCGTACTCGTTATTCATGTTTGATCACGGAGCGATGCTGCCAGGTGCAAAATGCCCGCTTGGACAGAAAATGATGCGCTCAGATTCAAACGGTCTCGCAAGCGGTTCTACCCCAGGCGATGCCGCCGCGCAGGCTCTGCTTGAACTTATTGAGCGCGATGCCGTTGCTATTTGGTGGTACAACAAAATTCCCCGCCAGATAATGGCACCCGAGTTTACGGATACCCCTTTTATTCAGCGTACCCGAGAATGGCTGCAAAGTATCGGCCGTAACCTAGAGATTCTAGATATCACAACAGACATAGGTATTCCTGTAGCTGCCGCTGTAGCCCCTAAACCTGGGGGTGTGTCCGATCAGATCATTCTGGGGTTCGGCGCGCATCCTAACCCTGAAATTGCCGCAACCCGTGCAGTAACAGAGGCTCTGCAGTTTATGTGCGCCCTGCCAACGCAATTTAGGACCGCAGAAGGTATGGATCTAGACCTCCTTAAAATTTCGGTAGATGATGCTGCTAGTCATTGGCTTCAAAACGCTAAACTAGCCGATAATCCTCATCTTGTACCTGATCCACAGGCACTTAACGTAGAGCATGTACCGTGGAAGCAAGCCGACCCCCAACGTATTATTGCGCGTCTGGAAGATGTCGGTTTACCTGTGTACCTTCAAGAGCTTACACGTCCGTATATTGGGCTTCCTGTAGTACGTGCTCTAGTCCCGGGGCTGCGTCCGTGGTGGAGGCGCTTAGCGGCGGGACGACTCTACGATGTTCCGGTTCAATGCGGATGGCTTACCCAGCCCACCCAAGAAACTGACCTCAATCCGATCTCCATGTTCTTCTAGAGGGAGTTACCCCGTGACAAAGACCCACCTGAATCCACACAAAATACCTTTGATTCATTGTGAATATCAGCTGAAACAGATGCATCCTCAAAACAATGAAAAGTTCGGAACTTTAGAAGACTGGGCTCAGAACTTAGACGTATCTGCACAGCAGGTCGCTCTGATATTGACTCGACAGAGCTCGTCAAGAAACCTTATACAACGTCTTATCAACCCTGAAACCGGAGCAAGCATAGAGATTTCTGGCTTTGAGCTCCTGCTGACTGAAGACGCGCTGGAACCTGTTCTTGACGAGGCAAATTATCCGCTTGGTCATACTGACTGCACTCTTACGCCGGGCGTTGTTATTTACGGGATGAATGGAAATACTCGCTTTGAAATAGCGCATCGGCCTTTACGAGTAACTCTCAATGCCCAAGCCTGGTTAGATGCTATGACGGGTGGCGTAACCCACCAAATTCTGGAATTTATAGGGATTTTTGCGCCTGAAGAACAGCATCATAAATATGGTCCTTGGGACTGTTGGGAACCTCATGACTATTTTATGTACCGACGTTCCAGGTTTGATACGGCAACCGGAGGGTATGGCGCTACTCGAACACGTGAGCACAACACAACCTTGCTCAAAGGCTTGGCTTCTCTTCGACAATTTCCCTTCCCCAAAGTTGATTCTCGCCGCCACCAACTTCTTCTGGATCAGGCGCTTCTACAACGAACATCCCGGCGCATACCGCAAAAACCTTCGTTAAGTCTTGAATCTCTGACAACACTGTTGGAAGAAAGCCTGCGTGAAACTTCCCATAAGAGTGAAAATATAACACGGCTGCCTTTTCCCAGCGGTGGCGCTCTTCACGAGCTTTACCCCTTCATCATTGCTCAGAATATCGAAGGGCTGGAACAAGGGCTATGGTATGCAAACCTGCATACTCGTCAGTATGAACAGGTTGCGGCTGTTGAGGAGAAAACTCAGAGCGCGTACATGCGTCTATTGCGTACCTATGCAAGTTCGGCAAGGCTAAAGACTGAAGATGTACAGGGGCTTGTTTTATTAGCTGCTGATTTTGACCTTGTGACTTCAACGTATGAAGGAGTCGCATATTCTCTTACCCTCAAACACGTAGGAGCATGGATGCAAACGGCCTGCCTGCTTGCGGAAGAAATACCACTCAACGTATGCCCTTTAGGCGGTGGCGATGCCCGCGCGTTTGAAACGCTCACAGGCATTTCATCCGATAGACTGGTTCCTGTGGGCGAGATTCTCGTGAGTTCCTAGCTTCTACGGTAAGGTTTTACACCCATGTTTGATACTTACGGTATATGGACCGCTCTGGCTTGGTGTGCTCTTGTGCTTGCTGTGATCTGGATTGGGTACCTCAGAATCCAGCGTCCTACCGTAGGGAAGATCTATAGTATTGTTTCTATCATTATTATTATCTTTTCCTTAGTAGGTATTCTAGGCATTAAGCAATCTATGCTCCCAGTGGGGATTTTATGTTGTGCTATAGCAGTTACCGGAGTAAGGAATACAAAAATAGCGGCTATTACAACCCTGGCAGTTGTTGTGGCTCTTAACTATTTGCAGACTTTAGAACCTAGCGGGGAGATCAATACCAGTTCCCATGATCCAGCTATTGTTGCCATCGTGGGGTTTCTCTTCATGAATCTTCGGATTAGCCGAGTATCACACCGGCGGCTTCAAGAAGAACTTTATATTGCTGAACAGAACCAAGAGTTACGTGAACAGAACCTACAGGCAGAGTTTAGGACCCAGATTGCGGCGAACCTTCATGATCTTATTGGGCATGATTTAACAGTTATTAATATTCGTTTGCAACAGTTGGTACGTACCTTAAAACCTCTTGATTCAGATGTGGCACATGAAGCACGTGAGATACAGAAAATGACACGTTCTTCTATAGCCCATTTACGCGACGTTGTAGAAGGCTTTAACACAGTTGATTTCTCGCATCAACTCAATGCTGTACCGTCATTACTGTCATATCGTGGTATTCAAGCCCACATGGATATTCAGCAGAATGTTCTCAAGGTCCTTAACCCAAGTACCCTCACAGCACTGTATTGGGTACTTCTTGAAGCTATCACCAATGTTCTTAAACATAGCGGCGCAAAAAATTGCTGGGTGAGTTTAAAACAACATTCTTCGGGCGACTATATGCTTATTATCGCGGATGATGGCATAGGGCTGAAAGAAAGTTCTACGCGGAATACCGGTGCCGGTTTAGCAGATATGAATACCCGCATTCAACATATAGGCGGAGAGACAACTCTTGGTGCCGCACCTGAGGGCGGAACCCAAGTCAAAGCTAGGATCCCAGCTTCTAACATCATTACTGGAGGGGCATAAAACTATGATTACTGTTCTTATAGCTGATGATCAGACGATGTTTGGTAGCGCGCTCGCCAGTCTCATTGATGAAGAAGAAGATTTGGAAATTGTGTGTGTTTGTCGAGATGGACAGGAAGCTCTGGATAGTATTGTCACATATATTCCAAATGTAGCGCTTCTTGATATTGAAATGCCAAAACTTAACGGTCTAGATGTTCTTGATGAGGTTCAGAAGCAAGGCATAAACACGAAAATAGCTATTCTGACGACTTTTCAATCTCCTGGTTACGTTCGTCGTGCTCTTGAAAGCGGTGCTTGTGCTTTTATAACAAAAGATCAAGATGCTGAAGAAGTATCAAACATTATTCGGGATATACATTCTGGGAAGGTAGTGGTTGATTCTGCACTGCTTCTTAGTGGTGCTACGCTGCCAGCTAATCCACTCAAACCCAGACATCAGGATGTTCTGAAACTGACTATGGAAGGAAAAACCGTCAATCAAATTGCACGGGAACTATACCTTTCTCACGGTACTGTGAAGAATTACCTATCTGAAGCCATTCAACTTCTTCACTGTACTTCACGTGTAGAGGCTGCTCATACGGCGCGTACTAACGGCTGGATTTGACCTGACGTATAAGGCGGCGATGGGCGTATAAAGAGCCTTCTTAGCAGGGGAGTTAGGAATCAGTCGGGGTGAAAAGCTCACGAATCTGTTCCGCATCCACCCGGGACGAGGCGAAGGAGCCGTCGTTGACGACCGCATCAAACAGCGCCGCTTTCGATGCCTTCAAATCCATGACCTTCTCTTCAATGGTGCCCTCAGCCACCAGTCGGTACACGTGCACATCGCGTTCCTGCCCCAGCCTGTGGATGCGGTCCACCGCCTGCTGTTCAGCCGCCGGGTTCCACCACGGATCCATGATGAAACAGTGATCTGCCTCCGTCAGGTTCAGCCCGAACCCGCCCGCCTTGAGCGAAATCAGGAACACTGGCGCCGTACCCTCGGCGAAATCTTTCAAAACCTGTGGGCGGTTGCGGGTTGTGCCGTCCAAGTACAGGTAGTCGATGCCTTCAGTCTGCAGCCGCTCGGCAATCGTGCGCAGATACCCCGTGAACTGGCTGAACACCAGCACCCGGTGCCCGTCGCCTAAGAGCGAGGGCAGATGCTCCACCAAATATTCGAGCTTGGCGGAAGCCACCCCGGCGTATTCGTCCGGGTCGATAAGCGTGGCGTCAAGCGCCAGCCGCCTCAGAAGCGTGAGCGACTGAAAAATCGTGAACCGATTCTTATCCATATCTTCTAAAAGCCCGAGCACCTTCTGCCGCTCACGCTGCAGATGCATATCGTAAATATGCCGATGCGCCGTCGTGAGCGGCACATTTACCCGCACATCGTTCTTTTCGGGGAGATCGGCGGCGACCACATCCTTCGTGCGGCGCAGCATCAGAGGACGAACCCGGCGGCGTAGCTTCTCAATAACCTGCGGGTCTTCACCGGACTCGGCAGGGCGCGCATATAGGTCGCGGAACATGCGCGCCGAGGGGAACAAGCCATCCGCCACAATCGCCAAGAGCGCCCAAAGCTCCATGAGGTTGTTCTCCATTGGGGTTCCCGTGATGGCGAGTTTCACCTGCGCATTCAGGGCACGCGCCACCTTCCACGCGCGAGTCTTCGTGTTCTTCACGAACTGCGCTTCGTCTAAAATCAACGCACCCCACCCTGCGCGCGGGGAAGCACCGTTCTCTGTGTTTTCGGGAACATAGTTACCGAATTCTGTGTATCCGTCCTCGTCGAGGCGGAACAGCGCATAGCTCGTGAGCACCAGATGCGCGCCCTGCACTAGCTCGGCGATGCTCTTGCCGCTTTTGCTCGTAGACTCGGTGATAATCACCACCTTCGCACCCGGTACGAATCGCGCGGCCTCTTGCGCCCAGTTACCCACCACGGATGTTGGTGCAACCACGAGGAAAGGCTCAAACTCGGTGTGATCGGCGCGTTGCTCATGCTCGGCGATCGCCTGGGCAAGCAGAGCGAGCACCTGCACGGTTTTGCCCAAGCCCATATCGTCGGCAAGAATCCCGCCCAGCCGGTGCTGCCTCAAGAACGCGAGCCAGCGGAAACCCTCAAGCTGATAAGGTCGCAGAACTGCGGTAAGACCCGGGGGAGAGGGCAGGTGATTCGCTGAAAATACGCCGGAAGAAACAGGTAAAGAATCGGAATGTTCGTTCTCTAAAACTTCTTCGGAACCGGTAGCCTCACCCGCACGGTCGGCGGCCTCCACGAGGGCAAGCAGACTCTTAACCTGGGCATCCCAAGAAGCCACGGTTTCCACACTCGAAGCGAGCGATTCCAGCTCAGAGAATAATCCCGCCTGATGCCGGTTAATACGCAGCTCACCGCCGGTCTCGTTGAGCGTGCGGGCCTCCTCAATGAGGGTTCTCAACGCCGAAAACTCCGGGCGATTGAGTGAAAAATAGGTGCCGTTACCCAGCAGAATACGGTCTTGATTTCGATCGAGCGCCTCAAAAACCTGGGCGAAAGGCACAGTCCAGTTATTGACCTTAATAGCGATACCCAGCCCGAACCAGTCACGCGAATTACCCTCGGTCACCTTGACCTCAATCATGGCGTCGGTCGCCTCTGTAAACTCGGGTACGGAACCGAGCAGCCGCACGCGAACCCCGGGAATACGTCGCAGGGCGGGTAGCACATGAGCGAGAATATCGCGGGTTTCCCACCCTTGAGAGCGGCGTTCCCCAAACCCGCCTGCCAACACCGGGTTAGATGCGGTCGCCGACCGTACTGCGCGCAGCACCCGCGCCTCAAAACGTTCGTCGCGTTCTGTGCCCAAACCCAGCGCCGGTAGGCGGCGAACCCCTGAGTCTGTGCCTTCTTCATCGAGTGGGTTCTTCGGGTACTCCCAATACCAATTCAGGAGCGCATCGTGCGAAATCTCATCATCAAAATGCGCCTCAAACACCAAATAGGGTGAACGAACTTTCGGCAGAGCCAAAGCCGGATCTGGGGTAAGGAACGGGACGGCCCGCGTGAGGGTGGGCAAGAACTCGCGGTGAAAAGCCTCGCGCTCGTCTGCCGGAATACGCATTTCGCCGCGAGATACCAAGGATTCTGCGGTTGCGCCCAAGGGCTCGGCAAGCGGAATAAACGCCAGGTTAAGACCCTCCGGCAGGTCCGGAATAGTAGGCGTCGCAGCATTTTCGGGCGATAGCTCGGGAATGAGCCCGACCGTCTGCGTTTCAGAATTTTCGCTCTCGTCCGAGCTCTCCTCCGCCTGCTGCGAAGATTGAGCCTGAAAAACATCGCGATGCGGCGCGTCTAAGGCGCCCTTGCGCGTGCTTTTCCAATGCATCCGCTGCGCCTGCTCCTCGTAAATACGCTGCACAAGACCGCCGAGCGCGAAAAATCCTGAGCGTGGCGAGCCGATGGGGTGGCAGTGTGCGGCATCAAACCAGAGCTGCCGCACCCGGTTATCTTCGCGGGTTTCCCACCCCAAGGCGGCATGAAGAGCCAAGTCGGGGGTGGAATCTTCGCTCACGGCAGCCTCTGCGTTCTGTCGGGACTCGGCCTCAACAGCTCCGGCATGTACCCTCACCTGGGCGGGTGGTAGAACTGCCGTGGTTACCTCAAACCCTTCGAGAAGAATCGGCAGGCCGATCTGCTCTGCACGAGCCAGAACATCCCACAGTAGCGTGGAGTTCGTGGCGGTGAGCGAAATCCAGTCCCGATGCGAAGAATACATATTCTGCCACGGGCGCGCGATAGCGTATATTTCAGCGAAGAACCGTTCGTGCTCAGGGTACACTTCGTGACGACCGACCGGCCCACCAACGCTGGACGCGAAGGTCTCCCAGCTGAGCCCGCCCTTGATCCAGCGCCCGGTTTTGGACTGCATGAGCGGTCGCGCCAGCAAATTGATAGGCGGGGTTGCACCGGGAATATTGCGCCCGCGCGCATACGAACCCGAAATGCTGAAGGAAAGGTCGAGCGCCCCCGGAACCCGTGCAGAATCAATACCGGATGCTTCGCCCCGGGCAGCGAGAACCTGTGCCATATCGCGCCGCCACACCGAAATTTTCGAGGGCGAAGAATGCATATTCTCGTGGTCGTTCAGGGAGAGAGGTTTGGGATCGGTGGTGAGCGAGCTTGCTGAACGAATCGCCCCGGATGCGCGTAACGCCGCCAGGGGATCGTCGGCTGCCTCCGCCACCTGTCGCACGGTATCCTCTGGGTTCTCCGGGTTCATAGACTGGCGGATGCGACCACCGGGCGCATTGTCGAGGGCTTTCCGCGCGGTCTTGGCGCGGTCGAGTGCGGTGAGCATGAGGGCGACGGCGTGCTTGCAGTCGGCGGTGACCGGGCATGTGCATCGTGCGTTGAAAAGATTGGAATCGGCGTCAGAACCCGGGAAGAAGCGAATATCTACCTCATAAGGAATAGGGGTGCTCCCATTCACCAGGCCTTCCAGCGTGTTTTCGTCTTCGTCGTAGGTGTAACGCACCACTTCACGCTGACGGGCATAAGCAAGCCCGCGCTGGTATGCCTTATGCCCCGCCTGCCGAATAATCTGCGCAACGGTGACGGGGATATCAGGGAAAGGGTTTGGCGTGCTCACCGTTCCATTATCTCAAGGGTGTTAAAGAAAGCGCGCGGTAATTCGTTATGATGTCTGTCCAAGATGCGCTGAGCGTTTTTTACGTGTATTCCTGGTCGCCGTTGTGAAGAGCAGAATTAAGGTGATAATGCCGGTGAGGAAGCCAATACCTAGAAACCATAGGCTCAGATTATTAGTCGCCATGACGAGGGGACTTGCTCCTGCGGGATCGATGCCCCTCCACTCGAAGGCGTGGTATTCCACGAGTGAGCCCCAGCCGGCTAGGATGAGCAATCCAAACCCGATAACCAGAAGTACTGCGGCTACTGCTCCAACGGTGTATATAGCTTTTTTCATGGGCGCTCCTTAGATACTGGCTCTATAAATCGATCTGGTTCTGACCTTCTGCCAAGGGTGTTTTATTCTGCTCAGCATGCTTGTTTTGTGCCTTGCGTGCATTCCTGGTCGCCGTTGTGAAGAGCAGAATTAAGGTGATAATGCCGGTGAGGAAACCGATACCTAAGAGTCGGAAACTTATATTTAAAGTTGCGCGTGTGAGCGGACTAGCTCCCTCGAATTGAATACCCCTCCATTCAGAGGCGTGATACTCCACGAGAGCGCCCCATTCTCCTAAAATAAACAGGACTATGCCACAAAAGAAGACCACCGCAGTTGTTGCTCCAACTATGTAGATAGCTTTTTTCATGGGCGCTCCTTAGATACTGACTCTATGAATTAATCTGGTTCTGACCATCTTTCAGGAGGTCTTGAGCCTGTTTAGGATACTTTTTGTGCGTCTTGCGGGAGTTCCTGATCGCCGTGGTGAAGAACGGAATCAAGGCGATAAAGCCAGTAAGAAAGCCGGTGCCTAAGAACCAGTAGCTGAGGTTGCCGGTTGCTCGCGTTAGGGGACTTGCTCCTTTATGCTGCACGCCCCTCCATTCGAGGGCATGATACTCTACGAGTGAGCCCCAACCGGCCAGGATGAACAAGCCAAACCCAATGATCAGAAAAATTGCGGCCACTATCCCCATGATCTGTACAGTCTTTTTCACAGTTATCACTCTTTCTTTCCGGAAGCGTAAAGTGGGCGTGACATGGTGATATATCAGAGGCAAGATAAATTTCTGTACATTACCCAGTGTGCCGTGATTTTTCTCGAATGTGTAGACCTGCTCTGAAGGCCCAAAACTTCACACTACGCCGCCATGAGGCAGCTATATACAGGTATGCATTCATAATCGCGTTATGTAAATCACAAGGATTTGACAGGTTCGGGCGTTTACAGATTCCTGAAAGCTGTTGTAATCTGGATTCAGCTTCAAGAGTTTCGACTGATAAGCTCCGACTATGGTCGAACGCCAACCCCATGTTCACGGGTGGCTCGGATGACGAAGTGGTTTGTATTCGCCGCCTCAGGTGGCACTTGGTACAGGCAAGAGCAACGCGAAAGGAACGCGCATTCGGCGCATGGTTGTCAATGTACAACAGCTCTTCATCTCCAGCATCCCCCCTTACTCCTGCACGCTCTTATCAGGAAAATCTGCGTGCCGCATCCGTGCCCGCACGCGGCGGTTACCAGGCAGTAAGCATTCAGGACTACGCACGTATTTCTTCTAAGCGCGACGAATTCCTCAATTTTCTGCTTCTTCCCAACCCCGAGGGTATTCCCGCCGTCGAATATGCCGGTCTGCGCGTAGCATAGGGGTATGAGCGCCTCAGGACTGCTTCTCGACTCGGATGTTCTCGCCGAGATCCGCAAAGCCACACCAGATCCCAAAGTTGTTGCCTTTCTGCGCCGCCGCGCCTATAAACACCTCTACATTTCGGTGCTGAGCGTGGGCGAGCTCAAAGGACTCTACCCCTACCCGGAAACCGACCGCTGGATTGCCGAACTTCTCGACAGATTCGCTGACCACATTATTAACGTGGATGCCCGTGTAAGCCTCGAATGGGCGGGACGCAGCGCTCCGCGCGGTACCCACAGTCACGGACGTAAAGATGCCGAGCCCCTGCCCACCGCCGCCCTCGAAGGTCTGATGGCGGCGAGCGCCCAAGCTCACGACCTCGAAATCGTTTCTTCAAAGGCTGAGGTGTACCGGTCCTGGGGCGTGCCCGCGGTGAATCCGTGGATTGAAGACTAATCTTCCGCACAGTATTTTCACCGTAAGCGCCGGGGGAGTACCTGCGTGTTCGAGAAAGCCGTGAGAAATGCTCGGCACAGTTAGCTGTATGCGCTGTCGCGGCGGTGAGAGCGCATCAGTAACGTTCGTGTAACCCCTATGTTCACGGTGAGCGGTTAACGAAGGTTAGCCGCCATTTAACCGGAACTATTTCCCCGAAAGCCCAGCAGGCTCACACGCGCTGGCAGGTTTCATGGCATGATGGAAGAACGATGAAAAGTAGCTCTTCTACATCCCGGTATTCTGCCCCTATGCCACTCTGGCTGCAGGGCATCGTTGAATTAGTTTTTACCGCCGCGCTTTCTTTCGGGCTTGTGCTCGTTCTGCTCATGGCGGTGTGGTTTACCAACGGTTTTAACCGCATGGATTTTCCCGCACTCGCAACTCTTGCCTCCCACCTGTGGCTGCTCATGCACGGTGTGCCGCTGAATATTCCGAATGCTTTCGGCATTATTCTGCCGCACGGCATGCTCACACTGGTGCCCATGGGGCTGAGTATTATTCCGGTGCTCTTATGCTTTAGGTCTGGGCGAAAACTGGCGCGCGCATCCTATGAGGGGGAATTCTTCAAACCCGTACTCTTAGGGTGCGCTGCCTACGGTATTTTTGCTGCCGTCGCTTTTGCTTGGGCGAGCACCGAACGGCACCTGCTGGGTATTGTTGGTGCGGCGTTGATTCCGCAGATCGTGGTACTGGTCGGGTTGATCTGGGGCGGCTACTATGAATCGCGTTCGCTCGCCCGTATGGTGGGCGTGAACACCGCTGAACAGATTTCGCAGATGAGCCAGTACTCGCGGTGGGCGAGTTCCTATGTGTGGTCGATCGTGCGTGCCTCCATGGTGGCGATTTTTTCGTTGATCATGGGCGGTGCCCTGGTGCTGGTGGTTGCCATGATGATGCGCTGGTCGCAGATTGCAACGATCTACCAGGAACTTCACGCTGGGCCGGTGGGCGCGCTCGCGGTGACCCTGCTGCAGCTGGGTTACCTCCCGAACTTGGTGATCTATGCGATGTCGTGGACTACCGGCGCCGGGTTCTCCTTCGGCGTGGATACGCATGTGGGTTGGTCGCAGACGACGATGGGCGATCTTCCACTTTTCCCGGTGCTGGGTGCTATCCCTGAGAGCCTGGGCTGGATCGGGTATGCGGGTCTGGCGGTTTCGCTGGGCGCCGGGGCCGTTGCCGGTTGGTGGTTCTTGCGTGAAGGCGAAGACCACGTGGACGAGTGGATCACCATGAAGGTACGTTACCGGGTGATTGCGCTGCCGCTTTCTTCGCTCGTGTTGGGTTCGCTGGTGGGTGTGCTCTGCGGTGTATGGGCTTATATTTTGGGTTGGATTTCCAGCGGATCGTTGGGTGTGGGGCGTTTTACCGAGGTAGGCGCATCGCCCGCAGCTTTCGCCGTGGCGACCGCAATAACCTTGGGCGCGGGTACCGCGTTGGGTAACCTGCTGTGCCATGTGCTTCTGCCTGATAGCAGTCGTGAGCTGCCGCGTTTTGCCGATGAACGTCCCAACCTGGGCAGTCGCATGAGCGAGATGCTGCAGCAGCGCCGTGCGGCGCGGGCGGAGCGTGAACAGCTCAGGAACGATGAGCAGGAACGCGAGACACAAGAACGTGAAGAGCAGGCGCGTGAGCGGGCTCAGCAGCGGCGCGAACGCGTCAAACAGGTGCACGCCCGCCGTGCAGAACTCAATAAATTTGCCGAACAGGAAGAAGCACAGCGAGCGCATGGTTTAGGTATCAAAACGGAGCAAGAATCCTTGCGTGAAGACGGTTCCGCTGAAGCTGCGGACTCGAAGGATGCGGCATCTGACGAACAAACCATCGAGCTGTCGGGAGCGGATGAACCCACCGTGGAACTTGATACCTCTGAGAAATCCGGTGGGGGTACCGAGGACGCGCCGCGCACGGTCAAGCCCGGCAAGCGTGAGAAAGCCCCTGGGAAGCCGGTCTTTAACCGTGTTCCGCGCCCCGAAACCTCCGGTAATGGCGGTGATACTAAGGGCGATCGGGAGACACGGGAGCAGAGCGTTCGTACAGGGGAGTCTGGGTCGCAGAAGGCCTCCTCGTCAGCGGAGTTCCACGAGCCCGGGTATAAGCGTTTTGCCGTGCCGCGCCCGGTTGCCGCATCATCCGCATCCGATCAGGAGAGTACGGAAGGTTCGGAGCAGTCGCACGAGACTACCGTTCAGGAGAAGCGTCAGCTCACGCCTACTCAGGCGATGGCTGTTATCTTCGGAACCCCTGAGTCGACCGAGGATGAATCTTCGGAGGAAGAACCCGCCACGGGTCAGAAATCCTCGCAGAAGAAGAGGAAAAAATAACTTTCGCGCCCGATATGGCGATATATAGGGAACACCTAGAGGGCTAGAAGTATAGCGGAATATAGCAATTGTGCCGAGTGAATCCTTAAGATTCACTCGGCACAATTATTTGAAAATCTCCCCCAAGAAGGGCTTATGGAGCAGGCTGACCGATCGAAACAGAAGTATTGGCGCGCACTGCATGGTTGAAGGATTCTTGACATTGCTTCATATCGGTATCCGTCAGGGCATGGGAGTAGCATTGCCGATAGTTTTGCGCATCCGGGTTCAATGCCATGACAAGCCCCGAAAGAAGCGTCCATCCCGCAAAAAGAAGGCTCAGCCCCGCGGCAACGTAGAGAATCCACGGCCCCCGCCCTTGGGCATTGCGCACTATTGCCATAATGGTCAGCCCGATCCCCAAAAATACCAAGACAAAAAGCAGAAGAAACAGGGGGAAGGGGCTCAGCAAGAAGGGGGTTCCCGATAGGGTCAGCATAGAACCTGCAAGCAACAGCCATAAACTGCGCATCAGCTTGCGGCGGCGCTCCTTAGGGGTGAGCTGCGGACGCTTCGGCGCAGGCGGTATCGGCTGCTGCGGCGGCACTTGGGGGTAAGACGGGGGCATATTTGACATAGGTTAAGGGTACCTCCCTGCGGCGGTCTGCGGGCATGAGAATCACCGTGAAACCCTGAAAATCTAGACTGGGCGAGGGCCGCCAGCTTATCGTTTCGGAATTGGCTTAACTACAAGAATTTCTGGTGCGGTGCCCGTGGCATAGGTGCTACCCAGCCGCTATGTGATGCGCTAAACTATTGCTGTGCGAATTGTGATAATGGTCTCCGGGTCCGGTACTAACCTGCAAGCTATTCTCGACGCCGTAAAGGCTGGCGAGCTAAACGCAGAGATCGCCGCCGTAGGCGCAGATAAGCCCTGCACCGGCCTTGACCGAGCTGCCGCAGCCGGGGTTGAAACCTTTCTGATCGAACCGACAGACTATGCTGACCGCGAGCAATGGAACCGTGCTCTCGAAGAGAAAATCGCTTCCTACACCCCCGATTACGTTGTATTCGCCGGGTTCATGCGCATTGTGGATGCGCAGCTGGTCGCCCGCTTCGAGAACCGGATTATCAACACTCATCCCGCGTTGCTGCCCTCATTCCCCGGGGCACACGGTGTGCGGGATGCGCTCGCCCACGGCGTTAAAATCACCGGGTTGACGGTTCATTTCGTGGATTCCGGGGTCGATACCGGCACGATTATCGCCCAGGCCGCGGTGCCCGTCGAAGCTGGTGACACCGAAGAAAGCCTGCATGAGCGCATCAAGGTGCAAGAACGTCAGCTCTTGGTGCGGACCCTCGAAGAATTTGCTGCCCTCCCCAAAACTCAAAACCCCTAGAACTTCCTGCCCGCACGGCGCCGCATCCCGGTGCATGCGGGCAGTATTAATACCCCGCCACGGGGTACCACCCATTCACCGAGCAAGAAGCAACGGAGTAATTAGTGTCTATGAAGAAGCTCGATCGTCTGCCCCTGCGCCGCGCCCTCATTTCCGTGTACGACAAGACTAATCTGGCGGAGTTCGCCCGCGGTCTGCACGAGGCAGGCGTGAAGCTGGTGTCTACCGGTTCGACCGCATCCACGATCGCCGCCGCCGGTGTGCCCGTCACCGAAGTTACCGAGGTTACCGAGTTCCCCGAGTGCCTAGAAGGGCGTGTGAAGACCCTGCACCCGCGCATCCACGCCGGTATTTTGGCCGACCGCCGCAAGCAGGAGCATATCGACACCCTTAACGAACTCGACGTTGAGCCCTTTGACCTGGTGGTCGTGAACCTGTACCCCTTCGCAGAGACTGTGGCATCCGGCGCCGACCAAGACGCTATTATCGAGAAAATCGATATCGGCGGCCCCTCCATGGTGCGTGCCGCCGCGAAGAATCACGATGCGGTTGCCGTCGTGGTAGACCCCAAAGACTACGAACGTACCGTAAACGCCGCTCGGGATGGCGGGTTTTCCCTGGAGGAACGCCGCCGCCTGGCCGCCGGCGCCTTCGCCCATACTGCCGCCTACGATACCGCCGTCGCTACCTGGACCGCCGCGCAGTTCCAGCAGGACGAAGACGCTAACTTCTGGCCCCCGTATGCCGGTTTGGGCTTTGAACGCAGCGAGACCCTGCGCTACGGCGAGAATCCGCATCAGCGTGCGGCTCTGTATGTAGACCCCGCAGCAGTCCCCGGTATCGCCCAGGCTGATCAGATTCACGGCAAGGCGATGAGCTACAACAACTATGTGGATGCCGATGCCGCCCTGCGTGCCGCCTACGATTTTGATGAGCCTGCGGTCGCCATCATCAAGCACAACAACCCCTGCGGTATTGCAATTGCAAGTCCTGACGCCGCAGACCCGATTGCCGATGCGTACGCTAAGGCTCATGCTTGCGATCCGCTGTCCGCCTATGGTGGCGTGATTGCCGCGAACCGCCCGGTTACCAAGGGTATGGCGCAGGCTGTTAAAGATATTTTCACTGAGGTTATTGTGGCACCCGGATACGAGCCGGAAGCCCTCGAAATTCTGGAAACCAAGAAAAACCTGCGCCTGCTGGTGCTTCCCGAAGGATTCGGGCGTGAGACTATCGAGTACCGTTCGATTTCCGGCGGTGCGCTCTTCCAGGAAGCCGACCGTCTTAACGCCGAGGGTGATAACCCGAAGAATTGGCAGCTGGTCGCCGGTGAACCTGCCGACGAAGCCACTCTGCGTGACCTTGAATTCGCGTGGCGTGCCCTGCGCGCTCCCAAGTCCAATGCGATTATGCTCGCCGATAACGGTGCCGCCGTGGGGATCGGCATGGGGCAGGTTAACCGTGTAGATTCGTGCAAACTCTCGGTTGAACGCGCCAATACACTCGGCGGAGAAGGCCAGGAGCGTGCCCGCGGTGCGGTTGCTGCATCCGACGCTTTCTTCCCCTTCGCGGACGGCCTGCAGGTTCTTCTCGATGCCGGTATCCGCGCGGTCGTGCACCCCGGCGGCTCGATCCGTGATGACGAAGTTATTCAGGTCGCGAAGGATGCGGGCGTCACCATGTACCTGACCGGAACCCGCCACTTCTTCCACTAAATTCCGGCATTGTCTCAACAATCGAATGCGCCAGCCAGGTAGGCTGATGCACGGTGAATATTGCCAACCCAATCCGACTGCAAAACTTATGGTGTGCACGGGTTGGGTTGGCACGCATACGGGGTAAATATTCGATAGGATTAAGACGTGCCTAAAGTCAGTGAAGAATACAAAAAGAACAGGCGTATACAGATTGTCGATGTCGCCCGTGAGTGCTTTATTAAAGGCGGGTATCAAAAGACCTCGATGAACGAGATTATTGCCGCCACCGGGCTCTCTGCAGGAGCTATCTACAACCACTTTTCCTCGAAAGAAGAGATCATGGTAGAGGCCGCACGCCTTGACATGGCTCCCTTCGAGAAAGTGCGTGCGGATTCTCCGTGGGATTATGTTCTGGGGTTCTTGAAGATTCTTGACACGGCGAAAACCCGTCGCTTTCTGCTCGCCACCTGGGGCGAGGCCGTCTCAATGCCCGCTATCAACGCCGTAGTGGGGGAGCAAATGCATCAACTGCGCGCCATGGCAATGGAACGTTACCGTGCCTGGGGCGAACGCGAACTCGATGTAACCGCTGAAGAGCTTGAGCAGTGGCTTAATGTCATGGGTGCGGCGGTGCTTTCGGTGCTTAGCGGTTATGTGGTGCAGACTCAGCTTCTCGGAAAAGAAAACCGTGAAGCCTATTTTGCGTATGCAGCCGCTATTTTGACCCAGGAATAACCCGGTGTAGATGCGCCGCCTGCGCGCGCCTGCATCTTTCGGGGCAATACTCACGGTTCGGCATGGAAAACTCGCTCGCAAGGACTGCTGCGAATATGCCAAAGAGCCCTTGCTATGGCGTCTCATACGGTGGGCGTCATATCTGTGCAGGCGCTAACCTATACGGTAAGATGAGAGTCACATCATAAGCTCTCATCACATTTTATGCAGATTCACACTTTGAGGAGTGGTATGACTGAGCAGACTCGAACCGTGCTTGAGGCTCCCCTCGCGGAGCTTGATCCCGAGGTCGCCGAAGCACTCGATCTGGAACGTAAGCGCCAGCAAAACACCCTGGAAATGATCGCTTCCGAAAACTTCGTGCCGCGTGCCGTACTCCAGGGGCAGGGGTCAGTGCTGACCAATAAATATGCGGAAGGCTACCCGGGTCGCCGCTATTATGGTGGCTGCGAATTCGTCGATATTGTCGAAGACCTGGCTATTAAACGGGTTAAGGAGCTCTTCGGCGCCGAACACGCCAACGTACAGCCTCACTCCGGTGCTCAGGCGAATAACGCCGTCATGCACGCCCTGCTGACCCCCGGTGAGAAGATCATGGGTCTTTCACTGGCTCACGGTGGGCACCTTTCGCACGGTATGAAGCTGAACGTCTCGGGTAAGCTCTACGAGGTTGTTGCCTACGAGGTAGGCGAAGACGGTCGGATCGATATGGAACAGGTTCGGCAGCTCGCACTCGCTGAGCGTCCCAAGGTTATTATTGCCGGATGGTCGGCGTACCCCCGTCAGCTGGATTTCGCGAAATTCCGTGAGATTGCCGATGAAGTTGGTGCCTACCTGTGGGTTGATATGGCCCATTTTGCCGGTCTGGTGGCGGCGGGTCTGCACCCCAACCCGGTGCCGCACGCCCACGTGGTTTCGTCAACCGTGCACAAGACCTTAGGTGGACCCCGCTCCGGGTTTATCCTGTGCACCGAAGAGCTCAAGAAAAAGATCGACTCGGCGGTATTCCCCGGGCAGCAGGGCGGACCGCTCATGCATGTGATTGCCGCGAAAGCGACCGCGTTCAAGGTTGCCGCGACCGAAGAGTTCAAAGACCGCCAGAAACGCACGATTGAGGGGGCGCGCATCCTAGCAGAGCGCCTGACCCACCAGGATATGCGCGATGCGGGCGTTTCCATCGCCACCGACGGTACCGACGTTCACCTGGTACTGGTCGATCTGCGCCACCACGAGCTCACCGGTAAAGAGGCTGAAGATCTGCTGCACGACGCGGGTATTACCGTTAACCGCAACGCGGTGCCGAACGACCCTCGCCCGCCAATGGTGACTTCCGGGCTGCGCATCGGTACCTCGGCGCTGGCGACCCGCGGTTTCGATGCCGAAGGCTTTACCGAGGTCGCCGATATTATCGCTTCGGTACTGTTGCCGCAGCACGATATCGCCGCCTTGCGCGAGCGCGTGAATAAGCTCTGTGATAAATACCCGCTCTATGTGGGAAGTGAGAGCTGGTAAAACTTATGAAGACCCCGTTGTACGCTTTATAAAGCGTCTGCGGGGTCTTTTGCCCAGTGTGTAAACCTCTCACGGATGAATCCGTGACGTGAAGAGAAAGGAAAACTGCTATGCCGCAGATTCTTGATGGTAAGGCAACCGCCGCCGCCATTAAATCCGAGCTGACTGAGCGCGTTGAGGCGCTCAAGGCACGGGGTATTACCCCCGGTTTGGGAACGGTACTCGTGGGGGATGACCCCGCCTCACACTCCTATGTGGGCGCTAAACACCGCGACTGCGCGGAGATCGGCATTAACTCGATCCGTGTGGATCTGCCTGCCGATATCACCCAGGAAGAGCTTGAAGCCGAGATTGATAAGCTCAATCATGACCCTGCCTGCACGAGCTATATTGTGCAGCTTCCCTTGCCCAAGCACCTGGATACTAACCGTATTTTGGAGAAGATCGCGCCTGAGAAGGATGCTGACGGTTTGCACCCCACTAACCTTGGCAAGCTGGTGCTGAACGTTTCGGAGCCGTTGGATTCGCCCCTGCCGTGCACCCCGAACGGCGTGATTGAGCTGGTGAAACGCCACGGCATCGACTGGAACGGTAAGAATGTGGTTGTGCTCGGTCGCGGTATTACCGTGGGTCGTCCTCTGGGGCTGCTGCTGACCCGCCGTGAGATCAACGCAACCGCGACCTTGGCGCATACCGGTACCCAGAACCTTGACGAGGTTCTGCGCCAGGCGGATGTTATTGTCGCCGCCGTGGGTGTGCCGCATGTGCTCAAAGCGGATCAGGTGAAGGATGGCGCAATTCTGCTGGACGTGGGCGTCTCCCGTGCCGAAGACCCCGAAACCGGTAAGAAGAAACTCTTCGGTGACGTTTCCCCCGAGGCGGCCGCGAAGGCATCTTGGGTGTCCCCGAACCCCGGCGGTGTGGGCCCCATGACCCGCGCGGAGCTGCTGGTGAATGTTGTGGAGACCGCAGAACGTCAGGTAGCGAAGAACTAGCCTGGCCGTCAGCTCAACGTTCTGTGCCGCAGCACGCGAGAGGGCTCTGAGGATAACCGCGCGCCATTGTGAAACACGCTAGGTACGACAATGCCCGGGTGCATACTGTTGTCGCACTCGGGCACCGGTATCGCATGTCATATGTCTGCTGTGGAGTTTTTTACAGCAGCATCTCGTAAAAATAGGCATCCCCTTTATAGAGCGTCACGCTGTGCTCAACGGGTGAACCCTGCGAGGTATAGCTGGTGGTGGTCACCTTGAACGCGGCGGCACCCACGGTTGGCAGATGATTGAAGGCTTCCGCATCCGCCTCGGTCATCAGGGTTGCTTCCATGCGCATCATGCCGTGTTCGATTGTGTACTCGCAGTTATCGTGAGGATCTTTGCGTGAACCGCCGGAGGACATCGCTTCAAGCAGGGATGTTGCAACCTCCGGGGCTAAATAGGCGAGCTCAAAACCGATAGGCTCGCCCTCAGCCAAGCGCAGACGTTTAACCAAAAGCACTGAAGAATCTATGGTGACACTCAAATGACGTGAAATTTCTTCTGTCGCCCCAACCCACTGGGTCGAAAGCATTCTGGTCGAAGCCTGCAGCCCGCGCCGCTCCATATCTTCGGCGAACGAGCATACCCGCGGAATATAGCTTCCCTGAGAACGATCGGCAACGTACGTTCCAGAACCCTGAACGTTATAGATAAGCCCGCGCTCCAGCAAAGCCTTGATAGCGTTGCGCACCGTCTGGCGGCTTACCTTGAACTTCTCCTGAATAGCGCGCTCAGTCGGGAGTTTATCTCCGGGAGAACCCGGGATTACATATTTTTGTTCCAGGTAGCGAATAACCTGCTCATATTTAGGGCCAGGAACCGGCGGGAGCATGGTGGGATCGTCGTGAAGTTCCTCAGCGTTCTCCATCATAGAACCACGTGCAAAAACCTCGGGTGCCTCGTGGGAACCCGAGTTAGAGACAGAACCTGAAAAGTTGAGTGAATGAGTCATCACAGATAGTTTACGCCTATCCGGCCCTAAAAGCGTTGCACTACGTGTATGTCGAGGCATTTATCCTGGCATAATTGATGTTATGCACACACGCGAGCAAAATTCTGTGACCACCGCCGACTCCGATAACGCCTCCGTGCGTAAAGCCATTATTGGGTCCTGCATCGGCGTTGGGCTCCTTGTACTTCTTCTCGTTCTAGCAATTTTCAACGCCAACAGCGTGCTCGGTTGGATCCTGGCCGGCCTTATTCTCGGGTGGCTGGCGCTCGCCGTCTACTTAGTGCGTATCGTGCTGGTGTCCATCAAACAGGATCGTGCCGAACTTAGCCGCATCCACCGCGAAGAATCGGATGCGATGCTCGCCGATAAACTTGCCCATAGCTTTCAGATCGTGCTTGTGCAGTCCCGCGAAATTGCCAACTACCTCACGGACGACAGCGAAGAATCTCGCGCCATGATCGAGCGGGCTTTAGATACTATTAACACCACAGCGTCCAATGGGATGGGAATGGTCAACGACGAAATGAGGGGTGAAGAATGAGCCGCGCCGCTAAAACTCTGCGCGTCGCCAGTGTGAACGTCAACGGTATTCGTGCCGCCTACAGGAAAGATATGGCCACGTGGCTCGCTGGCCGCGACGTTGATATTCTCTGTCTGCAGGAGGTTCGTGCCCCCGATAAGATCGTGCGCGAACTTCTCAACGAAGACGACTGGAATATTCTGCACGCCGAAGCCGCCGCCAAAGGACGCGCCGGGGTATTGGTGGCAACCCGCAAGCACCCCAATGCGAACGGTGAACTGCTGAAAAACCAACCTGTCGCCACCCGCTCCACGATCGGCGAAGACTATTTCGCGGACGCTGGCCGTTGGGTTGAGGCGGACTACACCCTGCCCACCGGCGGAACCCTGACCGTCGTAAGCGCCTACGTGCACTCCGGTGAGGTTGGAACGCCCCGCCAGGATGACAAATACCGCTTTCTCGACCGTATGCTTGTGCGCCTGCCCGAACTCGCTCAGCACTCGGATCACGTGCTCATTGTGGGAGACCTCAACGTGGGGCACACCGAGCTCGACATTAAAAACTGGAAGGCAAACCAGAAACGCGCCGGTTTCCTGCCCGAAGAACGCGCATACTTCGATAAATTCTTTGGCGAAATTGGCTATGAAGACGTGGCGCGCAAACTCGCAGGTGAGGTGCCCGGGCCCTATACCTGGTGGTCCTACCGCGGCAAAGCCTTCGATAATGACGCCGGGTGGCGCATCGACTACCATATGGCTACCCCCGCGCTCGCTGCGAAAGCCGTGGAAGCGACGGTTGATCGTGCCGTCTCCTATGATGAACGGTTCAGCGATCATGCGCCGCTCGTCGTCGATTATCAGTTCTAGAATTCACCCGCCGATAAGATGCCGGATGCGCTGGCTAACCGGCCGTCCGCATCGTGCGCCCCTTGAAGAAAGTATCTATCATGTCTGACGAAAAGAAACAGGATAAATCACTCATTCCCAATGCGTCTTTGGATCGTGTGCGTGTCTACTCCGGTGCGCAGCCTTCCGCAGATTCGATGCATTTGGGCAACTATATTGGCGCGGTGAACAACTGGGTTGCCCTGCAGGAGGACCCCGCCAACGAGTGCCTGTTCTTTATTCCCGATATGCACGCTATCACCGTGCCCCAAGACCCACAGTCCCTGCGCGAACGCACCCGTCTGACCGCCGCCCAGTATATTGCCGCCGGTATTGACCCTGCGCGTTCCCCGTTCTTCGTGCAGTCGCAGGTGCCCGAGCACGCGCAGCTTGCCTGGGTACTAAACTGCTTCACGGGTTTTGGTGAGGCATCACGCATGACCCAGTTCAAGGACAAATCGCAGAAGCAGGGTGCCGATAACGCCTCGGTGGGGTTATTCACCTACCCGGTGCTGATGGCTGCGGATATCCTGCTGTACCAGGTCGATAGCGTACCGGTGGGCGAGGATCAGCGCCAGCACCTAGAGCTTACCCGCAACTTGGCGCAACGGTTTAACTCGCGCTTTGGCGAAACCTTCGTGGTGCCCGAACCCATTATTATGAAGGAAACCGCCAAGATCTATGATTTGCAGGAGCCGACCTCGAAGATGTCGAAATCTGCCGCCTCCGATAAGGGTCTTATCAAACTTTTGGATGAGCCGAAGGCGACTGTGAAGAAGATTAAGTCTGCCGTGACCGACGACGGCTCCGTTATTGCTTATGATCGTGAGGCGAAACCTGGCGTCTCTAATCTGCTCTCGATTTATTCCGCGATGACTGGCGAGAGCATCGACTCTCTCGTCAAACGTTATGAGGGTAAGATGTACGGTCATCTCAAGGTTGATTTGGCGGATGTTGTAGTCGAGAAACTTTCGCCCCTGCGTGAGCGTACCCTAGAGCTTATGGCGGACCCCGCCGAGCTTGACCGCTTGCTGGCACTGGGCGCTCAGAAAGCTCGTGAAATAGCGACTGTTACTATCGAGAATGTCTACGATAAAGTGGGTTTTTTGCCCGCACAGCGCGGCTAGACCGAAGGAAGTACGCTGTGACTGTTAAGAACACCTGCGAGAATCTATCACACACTGAGGAATCGCCCACTCTTCACCCCGGGCAGCGTTATTTGAGTCTGATCGCCCACGTGAACGGACCGTTGGGGCAGCGTCTTGTGGACTGGAAGAAGAGAACCGGCATGAGTCTTCCCGCAGACTTGAGTAATCATGTGACTGTGTATGTTAGTGAGCTGACCGAGCAGAATGAGAACGACTGGCGTTCGGATGCATTGGCGCATTCACTCGCCGCAATTGGTACGGTGCAGGCTTGTGCTGGGGGAGTGTGCACCTTCCGCCCAAACTCTGAGGTGGAGTATCTGGACATTATCTTAGGCGCCGATACTTTTGCCGAACTTCATGGCGCGTGCGTGCAGGAGTTAGGGCAGTGGGCATCGCCTTTTCCTTACGTTCCGCATATTACCTTGGGGCGTTCTTTGACGCCGGATCAGGTGCGGCAGGCGCATCGGCTTTTCGACGATTTACCGGAACAAGAACGCTCGTTCACGGTAGATACTCTGCACGTGTATGCCTATGATGGCGCTGATTGGGAACCTCTGGGAGCACTATCTCTTAAGTCTTAGCTGCGCCCCACAATCTTAATATATACCTACAGAGCAAGCCCCGATACCGGTTCAGGTATCGGGGCTTGGACTCTCTCACTTCTTCCTAGTGGGAGTCCGCAGGTACGGGTGCAGCATTCGCTGAAGAGACACCACTGAGTTCATTAGGAACCTGCGGCAGATCAATGCTCATGAGGGTCTTTGGATGAGAAGCATCCGAGAGTGATACCGCGTGAAGCTTCTTCGTCTCAGGGTCGGTTACGTAGGCGGTTTTACCGTCTACCCACAATGCCGGGCGAGGATCCTGCCAAGTTTCTGACTCGGTCCACGTATTCATTAGCTGTACAGACCCAAGCTCGGTGCCGTTCGCTGGGTCGTAGATACGCAGCTTACCATCTGTGGTAAGCAACAGAGCCTCGCCGTTAGGTCCGCGGCCCATGGAACGGAAGGTGTAGCTGACTCCTTTGGGGAGCGAATATACCTCTCGCGTGCGGTTGACCGTATCAATGATGGCAAACTTCTCAGGGCGCTCAAGTTTGGCGTCCTTATCCGTCTTATAATCCGCCAGAACGTAAGGGGAGTCCGCCGTTCCTGCCTGGTTGCCCGAGCGTGAATAGGGATCTTGAGGGTTTGTCACCTTTGTGAAAGTGCCGTCCCGGTAGATGAGTACGCCGTCGGTGCATCCGATCGTGAAGGTATTATCCCGCGCGATAGCTTCGCCGTGTACACCGGGGCATTCCTTGTTCTCCGTTATGGTCTTACCGTTAGCGTCTACCACGGCTGCGCCCGTGCGGGTTTTGGAATCTCCGACTGCTACGAGGTACTGGTCATTAGGTAGGGGAATAGCGAATCCGTGGTGAGGATTGGGGAGCTTAACCTGCTTGGTTTCAAGGTTAGTTGCCGTGCGTTTATTGGATACCAGGTTTGCGGGGTCGTATACGTCGAAGGTACCGGTACCGTCTGCGAATGCCGCAACCTTACCGTTATCGGCAATAACATGCCCGGTGTGGTCGGCCTGAAGCGACAGTGTCGAGAGGCTGGGAGCGGTGGTGTAGTAGTGTGAGTGGTCACCATGTGCTACCGACCATGCGCCGGTGTCGAGGAAGGCGTAGCTGGATCCGTCGGCTACGATCAGATGGCGGTTATCACCCGCATCGTTCAGGCGCAGGAAACCATCTTTGTGAATATCCTGCAGAAGCTTCATATCTTTACCGTCGTACACCATCACGCCGCCGTCATAAGTGATGGCTAGGCGGGTTGACGCGCCTTTGCCTTCAACGATGGGAGACTGCGAGGCGCTTGCGTTTGAATCCCCTGAGGATGCTCCTGCAGAAGGCTCTGAGGAGCCTGCAGAGGATGTGCCGCCCGCGCATCCTGCAAGGAGCAGGGAGGATACGAGACCGAGTGAACTTAGTGACGTCAAAAATGATTTTCGTGTGTTGGACATACACAGAGACTATCACACATGAGAATCATTATTGAATAAGTAAGAGCCGGGATATAAATAATGGGTGGATCAGCGCGAATATCATGCCGATCCACCCGATGAGTGAGTGTTGAGAATGTTATAAACGCCATACGGCGTGGTTATTTAAGCGATGGCCGCTTTTAGAGAAGATCAGCCAAGCCGCGATCTTTGAGCTCGGCAACTGTGTCTTTCACGGCCTGAGCCTGCTCACGCGGTGCGACGAGGAGCGCATCGGGGGTATCAACCACCACAATATCGTCAAGGCCAATCACCGAGATCTTGCGGTTGCTGTTCGCGACAACAATGCCGCTGCAGCCTTGATTGATCACATTGTCTTCGTCACCGAGAATTGTGAGACCTTCACCATGCTTCTCTTGGTTAAGACGAGCAACGGCATCAAAGTCTCCCACGTCGTCCCAGCTGAAGGAGCCGGGGACCATCGCAACATCGCCAGCAGCAGCGGCAGGCTCAGCAACGGCGTAGTCGATTGCGGTCTTGGGGAGAGTGCCCCAAGTCTGTTCCATAATGCTCTCACGCTCGGGAGTATCCCAAGCCTTGGCGATCTTCATAACCCCGGCGTAAAGCTCGGGCTCGTTCTTTTCGAGATGCTGCAGCATCAGGGATACGGGTGCCACAAACATGCCGGCATTCCAGGTGTAGTCCCCGGAGTCTAGGTATTTTTGCGCGGTTTCGCTATCGGGTTTTTCAACAAAAGACTCGACCGCAAGGGCGTTCGGTGCGTGAGCAAGCCCCAGTGGAGTGCACGCTCTGATATATCCGAACGCGCTCGACGGCTCGGTGGGGGTAATGCCGATAGTGACAATCTTTCCTGAAGCTGCCGTGATAACCGCCTCGGTCACCACGCGTTGAAATTCATCAACGGGGTTGATGACGTGATCAGCGGCAAAGGAGCCAATAATCGCATCCGGTTCACGCTCGTGAATAATAGCGCACGCTAAACCAATAGCGGCTGCAGAATCCTTCGGGGAGGGCTCCAAGACGAGGTCGGAGGCTCGTAATTCGGGAATCTGCTGGGTTACAGCGTTGGCATGAGAAGTGCCGGTCACGACCATGACGGAGCCGTTGCTCAAATCAATGAGACGATCGTAAGTATCACGCAAGAGCGATTTACCTGAGTCTGTGAGGTCGAGAAGGAACTTCGGCGCCTGAGCACGCGAAAGCGGCCACAAACGCGAACCAACACCGCCAGCTGGAATAAGCGGGCGGAAACGGGTTAATGCAGTATTCATCAGTTCCAGAATACCGGGGGCTTTTGTAATATGCCGAATTCTTAGAGTGATTTCCAGGAAAGTCTCAGATAAAAAATATCAAGAGATGCATCACATTAGGTAAAGGTTAGTTCCGCATGAACTCAGCTCACGGAGGGGTATCGCAAAATAACTATTTCGTAATTAACCTTGTAGTTTCTTGTGAAATAAGGAGACGAGGTGTCAATAAGCCTGTGAATTACCTGGTATCTTGAAACTAACAATATGAAATCACAGGAGTTGCTGAGCGCGCTTCCCGCCGAGGTTAAACACACAGACCCCGACGTCGTCTCAGCGGCGACAGGAGGTTATTCAGTGCTGAATAGTTCAAAGGGGACCCTGTACCGCGGCCGATGGGGCATGTGGTCTTGGGTCGCTCATCGTGTGACAGGTATCGCTATATTCTTCTTCCTACTGGTTCACGTACTTGATACCGCCGTTGTCCGTATCTCTCCCGAGGCATATAACAGCGTTCTCGGTCTCTACAAAAACCCCGTGATGGGTCTGGGAGAGACTGCGCTTGTGGCAGCCATCGTGTACCATGCCTTCAACGGTATTCGCATTATTCTTATCGACTTTTGGGGAACAGCTACTAACGCCAAAGTCGAGCATGTGATGAGCAAAGGCAAAGACGGTTCCCCCGAGATCAATCAAAAGGCTACCTACCCGCACATTAAGATTCTGTGGGTTGTTCTGTTCCTGTGGGCAATTACCGTTGCAGGATTCGCGGCTCGCCACCTGCCGATCGTCTTCTCACACCTTGGAGGTCACTAAGCTATGTCTACTCCACTCAAATCACGCGTTTCGGTTCCTCGCCTGCGCGATAACAAGATTGATGGTGTGAAATACAACCGCTCTTCCAGCAAGCGCAACAACTTTGAAATGTTCGCCTGGCTGGGGATGCGTTTGTCTGGCGTCGTGTTGGTGGTCCTGATTTTCGGGCACCTCTTCGTGAACCTCATGGTGGGGGACGGCATTCACGCGATCGACTTCGGCTTCGTGGGCGGTAAATGGGCAAACCCCTTCTGGCAAATCTGGGATCTGCTGCTGCTGTGGCTGGCTATGCTCCACGGCACCAACGGCATCCGCGTGGTCATTGACGACTACGCCGAAAAGGATCGTGTGCGTGTGTGGCTGAAGATCATTCTCTTCGCGGCATCCGCTTTTGTGCTGCTGGTTGGAACCCTCACGATCTTTGCTTTTGATCCCTGCCCCTCGGGTGCGGCGGCTAATCTGCTGCCTAGCTTCTGCCCGGCCCACTAAGGGTAAAACACTAAAGATTTTTGACATACGAGAGAGAGCATCATGCAGGTACATAAGTACGATGTAGTGATTGTTGGCGCTGGCGGCGCAGGTATGCGTGCCGCTATTGAGGCGGGGCAGCGCGTACGAACCGCGGTGCTGACGAAGCTATACCCCACCCGCTCGCACACCGGTGCGGCACAGGGCGGTATGTGCGCCGCTTTAGCCAACGTTGAGGAAGACAACTGGGAATGGCATACCTTTGACACCGTCAAGGGCGGCGACTACCTTGTCGATCAGGATGCGGCAGAGATTATGGCGAAAGAAGCCATTGGCGCCGTGCTCGACCTTGAAAAAATGGGTCTTCCCTTCAACCGTACTCCCGAGGGGCGCATCGATCAGCGTCGTTTTGGCGGGCATACCCGTGATCACGGTAAAGCCGCCGTGCGTCGCGCATGTTACGCTGCCGACCGCACGGGTCATATGATTCTGCAGACCCTCTACCAGAACTGCGTGCGTCACAATGTCGAGTTCTACAACGAGTTCTACGTGCTCGACCTCATTATGTCAGAAGACGAAAACGGTAACCCCCGACCTGCAGGTGTTGTCTCCTACGACCTGGCAACCGGCGAAGTACACGTTTTCCAATCGAAATCCGTGATTTTCGCATCCGGCGGATGCGGCAAGATCTTCAAGACCACCTCAAACGCGCATACCCTCACCGGCGACGGCATGGCAATCGCCCTGCGCGCAGGTCTTCCCCTAGAGGATATGGAATTCGTGCAGTTCCACCCGACCGGCCTTGCGGGCCTGGGTATTCTCGTAACCGAGGGTGCCCGCGGTGAAGGCGGTATTCTGCGTAACTCCGAGGGCGAGCGTTTCATGGAACGTTACGCACCGACCATTAAGGACCTAGCTCCCCGCGATATCGTGGCTCGTGCAATGGCGAACGAGGTGCGTGAAGGTCGCGGCTGTGGACCGCATAAAGACTATGTGCTCTTAGACCTCACTCACCTCGAACCCGCGCATATCGACGAGAAACTGCCGGATATTACCGAATTCGCGCGTACCTATCTGGCAGTTGAGCCGCACCACCAGCCTATTCCGGTGTTCCCCACCGCGCACTATGCGATGGGCGGTATTCCCACGAACAACGATACCGAGGTGTACCGCAACAGCGAAGAGACTATTCCAGGACTATATGCAGCCGGTGAGGTTGCTTGCGTGTCGGTGCACGGTGCAAACCGTTTGGGAACCAACTCACTCCTGGACATTAACGTGTTCGGTAAGCGTGCTGGTCGTCGCGCCGCAGAATACGCAGCCTCCGCAGAATTTGTGCCCGTTCCGGACGATGCCGCCGATCGCACTCTCGCAATGCTCGACGGTATTCGTGACGGTCAGGGCACCGAAAAGGTTGGCGCTATCCGCACCGAGCTACAGCGTGTAATGGAAGCCGATATGCAGGTGTTCCGCACCGAAGAAACCATTCGTAAGGCTCTCGCCGCCATCGACGAGCTCGAAAAGCGCTACGCAAATATCTCGATTCAGGATAAAGGCAAGCGCTTCAACCTTGACCTGTTGGAGGCCGTTGAGCTCGGCTTCCTGCTACAGCTCGCCAAGGTGATGTCGGTGGGCGCACTGCACCGCCAGGAATCCCGAGGTGGTCACTACCGCGAGGACTTCCCGAAGCGCGACGACGTGAACTTCATGAAGCACTCGATGGTTTATCTAGATCCCGAGTCTGAGTTTGAGGGTGTGCAGGGTCTGCGTTTTGATACTAAGCCCGTTGTCTACACTCGCTACGAACCCAAGGAGCGTAAGTACTAAAATGGCTGAACACGAAACTCCCGAACCGGAATCGGTCAAGCTCTTTGAAGGTATGTCCGGTTCAGACTCCGGGAACATCCCCACCTATGACGTGACGATTCGCGTGCGCCGTTACAACCCCGAAGTATCGGATAAAGCATACTGGGATGACTTCAATCTGACCATGTACCGCACCGACCGCGTGCTGGATGCATTGCACAAGATCAAGTGGGAACTCGACGGCTCGGTCTCGTTCCGTCGTTCCTGCGCACACGGTATCTGCGGGTCGGATGCGATGCGCATCAACGGACGTAACCGCCTAGCGTGCAAGACCCTGCTCAAGGATCTGGACATTACCAAGCCCATTATCGTTGAGCCGATTAAGGGTCTTCCTTGTGAGAAGGACCTGATTGTCGATATGGAGCCTTTCTTCCAGGCGTACCGCGAGATCATGCCCTTCTTCATCAATGACTCGAATGAACCGGAACGTGAGCGTCTGCAGTCTGCGGAAGAACGCGCCCGATTCGACGACACCACAAAGTGTATTCTGTGCGCGGCTTGTACCTCCTCTTGCCCTGTTTTCTGGACGGACGGTCAGTACTTCGGTCCTTCTGCCATTGTGAATGCGCATCGTTTTATCTTCGATTCACGTGATGACGCTGGGGATCTGCGCTTGGAAATCCTCAACGATAAAGAAGGTGTGTGGCGCTGTCGCACAACCTTCAACTGCACCGAGGCTTGCCCGCGTGGCATTCAGATCACTAAGGCTATTGCCGAGGTCAAGCAGGCTATTTTGGCGCGAGCCCTCTAAGCCTAGCGGTTGGAGAACTCGTAGAGACACAAGATATGCGGTGTGGGCGCAAGGTTGGTGACGCCCACACCGCATTTTGTTTGCGATATTAGGGCGAACTGGCGCTCACTAGGTAATTTCTGTGTCTGCAGACGGCGGTTTCATCCTCGTCACAATCCGTCATAATGTCATAAACCCGCCACACAACGCGATGATTCGTCACGTCGCGTACAAAAACTTCAACGAACGTAAGAGGGCAGCCGGAAGGTGTGTACTGGGTGTGGATTCGCGCTATTCTCGAACTATGGTTTTTGCAAACTCACGTTACGATCTTTCGACCCCTGTCTTCGACGACTGGGTGGCTCGCATGATGCCTACCCTTGTGGAATTCCGCCGCGAGGTGCACCGTACCCCGGAGCTCTCATTCCGCGAGGTGAAAACGACTGAACGCATTATGACGACGCTGCGTGAGGCAGGGCTGAACCCTATCGCCTGCGAAGGCACCGGCTGCTACGTCGATATCGGAAACGGGCCGTTTGCTTTAGCTCTTCGCGCCGATATTGATGCGCTTCCCATCGTCGAACAGACGGATCTGCCTTATTCATCGACCATCCCCGGGGTGATGCACGCCTGCGGGCACGATATTCACCAGACCGTCATGCTCGGGGTTGCTCTGGCGCTTCACGAGCTGAACGAAAAGACTCCGCTGGGGCGCAGCGTGCGCATCCTGTTCCAGCCCGCAGAGGAACAGTTGCCGGGCGGGGCTGTGCAGATGATTGAGCAAGGTCTTTTACGCAATATCCCGCGTGCTTTTGCCCTGCATTGCGATCCGAAGGTTGAACTGGGGAAAATCGGCACGCGCATCGGGGCGATTACGAGTGCTTCAGACACGATTAAGATTCACCTGAGCGGCCATGGTGGTCATACCTCTCGGCCGCATCTGACCGAGGACCTTATCTACGCGATGAGCCAAATTGCCGTGCAGGTTCCTTCCGTGCTCACACGCCGTACCGATGTGCGTTCCGGCGTGCTGGTCGCGTGGGGGCAGGTGAGCGCCGGGGTTGCCCCGAACGCTATTCCCGCTGAAGGCTATTTGGCGGGCACTATGAGATGTCTGGATGTTGAGGTGTGGCGTCAGGCGGGCAACCTGCTGGACGAGGTAATCGAGCAGGTCGCGGTTCCCTTCGGTGTACAGGCAAGGGTCGAACATATCCGCGGCGTGCCCCCGGTCGTCAATACCGACGCGGAAACCACCATGTTGGAAAACGCGGCGCGCGCCGAATTAGGCGAAGAGTCCATCGTGTTGGTTGAGCAATCAATGGGTGGAGAAGACTTCGCGTGGATTCTGCAGGAGGTTCCAGGCTCGATGTTCCGCCTAGGAACTCGCGCCCCGGAAGATCCTGTCTACGACTTACATCAGGGGGACTACGCTCCTAATGAGCAGGCGATTGGTGTGGGTGTGCGCGTGATGGCGGCGACCGCGTTGCGTGCCGTGCGTTTTGAGCTCGCGAAGGCTGCGAAGGCCGCGAACCCGGTGCGGGATGAGGCGCGTTAATATTACGGACAACCTGTAATAGAGGATATGCCGGGCACTGGCGCCGAAGCGCCCAGCACAGAGAAATATTTATGGGGGTCTCCGCCAAATCTTTACGAAAACTTTATGAAAGAACGGGTTTCGTCACAGGAGGAATACGTCAAGTGTGGGTGCATCGCCGAAATAGCGGGCATCTGCCGGGGGAGTGGGGTTGCGCCTGAAAAACCAAAATAGTGATGTCTACCCTAGAAAAAACGATGTTAAGCCGCGCATGAACGTCAAAACCTGCGTCATACCCACTCATGAATAACATTTGCAGGATAAACTATAGGGGATGACCGAACCGCGCCGCGTCATTGCGGGGCGCCGAACAGCTGACGAGTGGGAGAACTCTGTGGGATTCTTTGGAATCGGTAAGAAGAAGTGGGAAGAGCAGGCGAAAGCCGCCCAGGCTGAGGCAGAAGCACAGGCTGACGACGTAAAATCCGCCCTCCCTAACTCCGATGCAGAGGCATCGGATCGTACCCTCGCGGAACGTGTGAATGAACAGCAGCGTTGGGAGAATTCCCTGCGCCGGTTTGTGCAGGCTGAGAGCACTCGCATGCAACAGGAAGAGCAGAAGAGCAAAGATACTTCTGACCTTAACGTCGATGCTTTGAAACAGTCTGCACAGCACAGCGGCTCTTCTGCTGAGCCTTCGGCGTCCACAGCAGGCGAAGCGAGGACTTCCGGGTCAGCAGAAGGCAAGAAAACCGTGGGCGCTTCCTCACAGGCTGCGAACGCAGATGCCGCTCAGACGGGTTCTTTCACACAGGAATCAGCTCAGGCCCCCGACGCTTCCGCCCCGAAACGTGCACCCCAGATTTCTGAATACCGCGCAACGAGTATGCCTGCGGATGCATTTGAGACTAACTCTTCCGCCACTGCGGTTCCCTCATCGAACGCAGCGTCGGTTTCGGGTACCGCGTCGGTACAGAGTGAAGCAGGCTCCCAGAAACAAAACGTGCAGGACGCACTTAAAGAATTTAACGAGACGAAATACGGCACCGAGCACGAGGGGAATACCTCCTCAGTATCCTCACACGCCGATGCGGCTGCCTCCCCGTCTTCTTCTGCAGAGAAAGAATCTGCGGACATCAAGACCCCGAACGTTGAGGATCGTGAGCGAGAGAAACTTGCCGCAGGAGTCGTGCCAACCGACACCGAAGAGAAGCCTGCTTTCGTGCCCGCGCCCGGTGTTGAGTCTAAGAACTCAAACAATAAGAAGACAGCGAACGCCGACTCGAAGTCTACGCTTGAGTCCACACCCCAAGAATCCGAATCTGCTTCGGATGTAAAAGCCTCTGCACACGAGAAAAAGTCACCTAGCCCTGAGGCTCAGGCGACGAGCGGGTTGGAGTCTTCGGGCACCCCGTCAGCCTCGAAGAAGTCCGACAAGATCGAGTTTGTCGGCTCGGGAGCCACGGGTTCTGCCAAACATCTTGATGACCGTAACGACCCTGAAACCTTGGCTCCCGGGAAGAATCGCAGCGTCGAAACTTCGGCTGAGAAGACCTCTGCCGAGAAGATGGCTGTACAGCACGAGAAGACCGTGGCAGATGAGGTCTCAGCCCACTCTTCCACAGATAAAGACTCCAAGAAACAGGACGTTGAAAAAACTGCGCGCGATGAAAAAGCCTCTCAGAACGGCGCCGCAGTCGCATCATCACATGCAGCAGCATCCGTTGAAGGGAACGAAAAGGCGGAGGTTCTCACCCCCGAGAATCCGCTGCACGACCTCGTAACTGCGATGCGCGGATACGGCTCCGGGAAGGTGTCATACGAACTGCGTCAGCTGGGCGACGATATGCACTACCGGATTTTCCATCGCGGCAGCGAAGTCGAACAGGGTGTTGTGGTTCCGACCGATGCGTGGTTCTCGTCGATTGCCTCGCTCTACGTGCGAGCCCAGGACGCGGGCAGGGTGTGGAACCGTGCCCTCGTGGTAGCAAACCCCAGCGAGAACGGGCTAGTAGCGGTACAGGCTTCGTACACGAACACCGCCGATGCATCGAGCTACACCACGGATTACGTTCTCGAAACGAGCGAGAAAGAGTCGGCTTCACAGAAAGACTCATCAGCGAAAAGCGCAGAGTCGGTGAAGGCCTCCGCCGACCAGAGCACCGCATCCACCGATGCTGCAGATCAGAAAACGTCGACCGCGAAGACCTCAGCGCTGGCTGATTCCTCCGATGATACCTCTTCGCAGAAGGAATCTGAGGCAAAGCTCGCTCAGGATAAGAGCGATGAACAGGCTAAGGCTGCTGAGCCTCAGAAGGCGAAAGATTTTGAAAACCACACCCAGGACGTCAAGTCTGCTGATGCCGACAAAGCCAATACTCAAGATTCACAGAAGTCTGAGAAATCCGAACATACCGTAGATTCCGAGAAGAAGTCCTCTGGCGCTCACGAAAAGGAGCAGGAAGTTTCTGCGAAGGCTAAAGCAGATACTGCAAAGTCTGATTCTGCTACAGCAGAATCGACCAAGAGCGGTTCGAGTACACTCGCTGCAGGTACCCTTGGCACCGCAGGCGTGACAGCCGCCGGGATCGCGTCATCGTCGAAGAGTGACCGCGAGGATTCGCGCTACGAATACGATTACGATGCGGATCCGCAGAATGTCACCGGTCGTCACGATGCTCAAGCTGCTGAGCAGAGCAAGACCGAGACTGACAGTGCTAAAGCCGGTGCTGTCTCCGAGAAATCCGAGAAATCGGCGGTGTCTGGCGTATCCGCAGCCAAGGACTCTTCCGGCCTCTCCACCCCCGAAGCTGAGGTAGAGAAAACCAAGGTTGAGAAATCTTCTGAAGACGAAGAAGAACTCAACAGCATGCAGGCGGCTTTGGCGACTATCGTGGCATCCTCCGAAGCAAAGAAGACTGCATCGAACGCGAAGGAAGACGTTGCGGATACTTCCGCTGCGGTGAAGACCTCGGGTACCGGCTCGAAGTCCGCTACTGATAAGACGAGCGAGGACTCACAGAAGGCGGCTGGCTCCGAAAGCACCGTCAAGGCTGAGAGTGATGCCAAGACTGCTGAGGGTTACACCTCGGAGAATCAGAGCGCGAATGTAACTCAGGCTGCGGTGAAGGAATCCCAGGCTGGCACCACCAGTACCGACAGTTCCTCTGCACTGCCCAAGCATGTGGATGACCTCGCTCTCGTCCCCGAAGTCGAGAAGGACTCGCTGACAGGCTCGACCGACACGAAGCCTCAGGAATCGGCGTCGAATAAGCAGGATGCGCCTGCCGCGCAGACCGCATACGCTGTTGCTGCTCAGTCCGGAGAATCAACTGCAAACGGTAAGACCGCGCAGCATGAATCCGCAGATCTGCCTCCTGCAGAAGCCGAGCCGGATACCCCCGCGCATCAGGCACATTCCTCCGTGCTCGCTGGCGATGCGCTTGCCGAGGGTAACCTAGTACTTACCGACGCCAAGGTGATCGAGCATCTAGCACCGGTGACCGAAGCTCTCTTCGGCGAGAATGGCAGCGCCAAGGATGCAACGACCGTGTTGATCCGGGTGCGCTCGGTGGGCTCTTACTACGATGTGCTCACCCATGTGCGCCGCAACGGATTCTGGGAGCAAGTACGAACCTTCGAGTTAGTTTCGGAAGAAGATTTGGGTATTCCCACGCTCAAGGCCGATTCCTACAGCGAAGGTGAAGGGTCGCCACTCGCCATGAGCCTGACATTCACCCCGGGCGTGCCCGTGCAGTCTGCATTCGATTACTCGAATGAGCAGGCTTTCGTACGGTACCCCCGCCAGCTTGAGGCCGATCGCTACGTAGAGGAACTGCGCATGTTCCCGCGTCTGGGGGCTAAGATTCCGGCGCATATGGCGAATGCTCTGACTCACTGGAGCATGTAGGAGAAGCCCGCCCGTGAATGAAGATAGAGTTTCTGAGAAAACGGTAGCTGAGGTTGCCGCACGCGCTGGGAAAGCCTTTGAGCGTCTGGTGCAGACGATGGCAACCCTGCGCGCCCCCGGCGGGTGCCCCTGGGATGCCGAACAGACTCATCAGTCCCTCATTCGATACCTCATTGAGGAATCCTATGAGGTCGTGGAAGCTGTCGAGGCACCCGAGGGTACAAACCTGCAGCTTCTACGCGAAGAGTTGGGCGATGTTCTGCTTCAGGTTCTCTTCCACGCCGATATTGCGGCGGCAGAACCGGGCGGCTTTACGATCGAGCAGGTGATCGAGGGTCTGGACGCAAAGCTTCACGATCGGCACCCGAATGTTTTCAGTGATTCTTCGGACGAGTCTCGGATGACCGCCGCCGAACAGCAGGTTTTCTGGGATGAGCTTAAGAAGACGGAGAAATCCGATCGAGGTCCGCTTGACGGCATTCCGCCTCATCTTCCTGCACTGGCCCTAGCGGAGAAGACGATTGCTAAGGCTCGCAAGGCCGACATTGTGCTTCCGCCGGAGCCTACCTCCTTGGATGATGATCTTCCTTTTACCTATAGTGAGGAAGAATTCGGTGAGCTACTTTTTTCGCTTGTGTGCCGCGCGCGTCAGAATGGGCTGGATGCGGAACGTGCCCTGCGTACTTACACCCGTAAGTTTATTGAGTACAACCAATAGCCTCGTGGCCGCGTAGGCTGAAGAGTATTTATCAGGCATCTTTGGAGGCGACAGTCTTTTTGCATCTAAAGGTGCCTGTTTTATGCCCTGAAGTAGAGCTCCACTGGTTACATTCGTGGGTGGGGCATAAAGCACTACACATCTATCTGTGTTGCGCGATGTAGAAACTGGCTCTAAAGATGTTCAATCGTTTTAGTAGAGTGTGATAAGGAACTTTGTCGTTATCGGTTGGGGTTCGAATTGGTGCCTGCGGTGCGAGGATATGCCGCGCCCACAGGGGGAATGATTTTTGAGAGGCGAGTTTACAAGGGACTAAAGGTGTTGGATACCCTCAGGAATCGCAAAAAATCCCGTGGTAACTAGTGTGTTTGTGTGGGAGTTTTGGTAAAATTTAGGGCAACGGGACTCGCCCAACATCACAGGAGCGAGCCGTCATATCCTGTACTCTCTAAGGAGCAATTTCATGGCTGTTATTACCGCAGTTCACGCCCGTCAGATTTTGGATTCCCGCGGCAACCCGACCGTTGAGGTTGAGGTTCTGCTCGAAGATGGTGCTTTCGCACGTGCCGCTGTGCCTTCGGGCGCATCCACCGGCGAGTGGGAGGCAGTCGAGCGTCGCGATGGCGACAAGTCCGTATACCTAGGCAAAGGCGTTCTGGGCGCCGTCAAATCTGTTATTGAAGAGATTTCGGAAGAAATTATCGGTATCGACGCCGCTGATCAGCGTACTGTTGATGCAACCATGATTGCTCTGGACGGCACCAACAACAAGGGTAAACTCGGCGCTAACGCAATTCTGGGTGTTTCTCTCGCCGTTGCTAAGGCTGCCGCAGAGTCCGCAGACCTTCCCCTCTACAAGTATCTGGGTGGTCCCAACGCCCACGTGCTTCCCGTTCCCATGATGAACATCCTCAACGGTGGTTCTCACGCAGACTCCAACGTTGATATTCAGGAGTTCATGATTGCTCCCATCGGTTTCGAGAACTACTCGGATGCTCTGCGCGCTGGTGTTGAGGTCTACCACTCGCTCAAGTCCGTGCTGCACGACCGTGGTCTTTCCACCGGTCTGGGCGATGAGGGCGGCTTCGCACCGAACCTTGAATCCAACGCTGCGGCTCTTGACCTCATTATTGAGGCAATCGAGAAGGCTGGTTACAAGCCCGGCGAGCAGGTTGCTCTCGCACTGGATGTGGCATCCTCCGAGTTCTATAACGACGGTGCCTACGACTTCGAGGGTCAGAAGAAGTCTGCCGAAGAGATGAGCGCATACTACGCTGATCTTGTGGCGAAGTACCCGCTGGTTTCCATCGAGGATCCGCTAGACGAGAACGACTGGGCAGGCTACAAGACCCTGACCGAGCAGATTGGTGACAAGGTTCAGATCGTCGGTGACGACCTATTCGTGACCAACCCCGAGCGCCTTGAGAAGGGCATCAACGAGGGTGCGGCAAACGCTCTGCTGGTGAAGGTCAACCAGATCGGTTCGCTCACCGAGACCCTGGACGCTATGGAACTGGCACAGCGCAACGAATACCGCTGCATGGTTTCTCACCGTTCCGGCGAAACCGAGGACGTCACCATTGCCGACCTCGCTGTGGCGACTAACGCGGGTCAGATCAAGACTGGTGCACCCGCACGTTCCGAGCGCGTGGCAAAGTACAACCAGCTGCTGCGCATTGAGGAAGAACTGGGCGATGCCGCTGTTTACGCTGGCAAGTCAGCATTCCCCCGCTTCAAGAAGGCGTAACGCGATAGTATACGGACACTAGAACCGCATACCACCATAATCTGGTGCTCTCGACTGGTACATTACCTGCGAGAGCACCAGATTTTTTATCTCCTGTTTTTTCTTCGTAGACTTCTCTCTAGAAGGGCGCATACGACGATGGCGCGCTTTATGGTTCTTGAACATGTATCCCTCCGAATCTAACAGCTCAGTTTTCCCTAGGGGTTAGGGGAATGTGCCAGCAATAATTCGGGTATATCACTTTTTCGGGGGATAACTCCGTCTGAACGTTCACGGTAGCTTAGAATGGTAACCAGAGACTTAGGGGCAGGGAAGGAAAGCACTACATGATGGCTCAGCGCGACGGACGTGAACGACGCAAAAGCCCGGCGGGGCAGGAACTGCGTCGAGGTCGCACATCACGTGGCAGCCAGTCCGCTGCCGCGCGCGAAAGCCTCTCCGATGCGTCAGCATCCACCCGTAAATCCCGTGCTCGCAAGCAGAAGGCGCATAAACCCGGTTCATCCCGCACGACCAACACCGCAGATAAGCGGGCTCAACAGAAGCCAACTGCGCGGCGCTCGAAGGCCACCCTGCCGCCCCCGCAGCCAGCGCATCGTGAATCGCACAATCAACAGGTTAAGTCCGCGAGCGTCAAATCTTCTGCACCTGCGGCGAAGGAACCCCACATCACCGCAACCCATCGAACCGTTGAAGAACGCTCGTATTTGCAGCGCCCCGCTTGGATGCGCGCCGCTAACAGCTTCTTCGGTGCCCGTACCCGGGCACATCGCGCCGATAGGGAACGCGATGCACGTGAACGCCGCATCCACCGCGAACACGATGACGATGAGAATTATGAGACTCCCGTCGCGGCGCATCGCTTTAGCGGAAAATTTTTGGGCATTCTTATTATGATCGCGGTGCTCCTGCTGGGTACCGCATACCCGCTGACTAACTATGTTGATCAGCAGCGGGAAATTAACACTACCCGGGCTCGCATTGCTGAGCTCAAACAGGAAAACGTGCAGCTTCAAGCTGAGAAAACCTGGTGGCAAGACGATGACTATGTGCGCCAGCAGGCGCGCAGCCGCCTATTCTATGTGGCGCCGGGCGATACCCCGTATACAGTCACCGGTATAGATTCGGATGACGGCCGGGCTGACAGCACCTCTGCCTCCGGGAAAAATGCTCCCGAAGATTCGTGGACGAACAAACTTTGGGGGTCCCTGAACGATGGTAAGACTCCTTCGCCTAAACCTGCTGATAAGTAACGCCGGTACGGCTGTACACGTGAACTGTGCTGTACGATAAAACCTGACGTACCGATTCTTCAAGAAAGATCTATGAGCACTGTAGAAGACCTCAAAAACCGCACCCCGCAGGGTTTCGGCGTTACCGTAGAAACCTTGACGCCCACCGACCAAGATATCCGAGTGCTCTCAGCACAGTTGGGCCGTACCGTGCGGGATGTTATTGAGATTCCCGCACGCTGTGTATGCGGTAACCCGCTCGTTGCCGCTACAGCACCGAGGCTATCAAACGGGAACCCGTTCCCAACCGTGTTTTACCTGGCGCATCCGGCGATTACTGCGGCCGCATCCCGCCTGGAAGCGGGGGGCCTCATGTACGAGATGACCGATGCGCTCGCGGCCGATACCGAGCTTGCGAACCGATACACCCTAGCACACGAAAACTACCTAGCCGAGCGTGAGCGCATACGTCTGATCAGCGGAACCGATGAGGTGCCCGAAATTGAGAATATTTCGGCGGGCGGGATGCCCACGCGCGTCAAATGCCTGCATGCCGTGATTGGTCACACCCTGGCGGTGGGCTGCGGCATTAACCCTATGGGGGACTGGGGTCTGGATGAGATCGCCGATTGGTGGACCCCGCAGGTTTGCGCATGTGCACCGTCATGGCGGGATGCCTAATTTCAGCCATTTTTAAGAACTTTGCCCGTGCCGTTCCCTGTAACCGGTACGGGCACCTAATATGTAAGTAGCTCGACGCATTAATCTGCGGCAGGCTAGATAACCTTAAGAACCTCACGCCTTGCGTGGATTGGAGCCCATTATGCGTGTTGGCGCAATTGACTGCGGTACCAACTCTATCCGTCTTCTGATCGCTGACGCCAGCACCGACACCGTTAACGGTCGCACGGTAACCCGCCTCAACGACGTGGTGCGGCAGATGCGTATCGTCCGCCTGGGGCAGGGGGTTGATGCCACTGGATGGCTTGCTCAAGAGGCCTTGGACCGCACTTTTGAGGCAACGCGGGAATACGCAAAACTTTTGCGTAAACACAAGGTCAAGAAGCTTCGTTTCGTGGCGACGAGTGCCACCCGCGATGCCGGAAACCGTCAGGTTTTTATGGATGGTATTCGTGACATTCTGGGCATTGAGCCCGAGGTGATTACCGGCGACGAAGAGGCGGAACTGTCGTTTGCGGGCGCGGTTCTGGCGGTCGGTGCTGATGAGTCTAAGACTGTAGTTTTTGACCTGGGCGGTGGGTCTACCGAATTCGTGCTTGGGACCGAAGACGGTGTGCAGGCGGCAAGAAGCGTGAATATTGGATGTGTGCGCCTGACCGAACGGCATATGGCATCTGCTCCCGCAACCTCGGATCAGATTCAACGTGTTGAAGCTGACACCGATGCGGCAATCGACACCGTATTGCAGAGCGTTCCCCTTGAAAAGGCTACCCGAGCCGTCGCCGTTGCCGGTACTGCAACCACGATCGCCGCCGCTGCATTGGGGCTAAAGACCTATGATTCCGAGGCTATTAACGGTTCTTCCATCTCTGTAGATACGGTGCAGAAAACGGCAGAGATGCTGCGCTCTATGACCCGCGAGGAGCGCGCCGCACTGGGGTATATGCACCCCGGTCGAGTTGATGTTATTGGCGCCGGCGCTACCATTTACGCCCGTATCATGACTCGTCTGCGTGAGATCACCGAAGGAAACATCGATTCTGTGACGGTGAGCGAACATGACATTCTGGACGGCATAGCACTATCCCAGGTACGTTAAGCATGTACAACTAACACCCAACGACGGTAGGTACACAGGTATGACGCGTTCCAACCACATCGCCATGATGACGCGCACAAGCATACGTCGGGTCGTAGCGCTTCTCGGATGCGGGGCGCTTGCGACTGGCTTAGCCCTGTCCGGAGCTCCTGCATCTGCCGCTCCGACGGCCTCACCAACCCCTATAACGCTCACTCCCGCTGAAGCTGCCGTTCTAGGTAAGGACGACGTTCGTCAGCACGAATATTGGCTTACCGACTACAGGATTGTGGATGCGTGGAAACAATCGACGGGATCGGGCGTGACGGTTGCCGTCATTGACACCGGCGTCGACGGCACCCACCCGGATCTTGTAGATAACGTGCTGGAGGGTTATGACGCTTCTGGCGAGGGATCTCCTAACGGCTGGCAGGGCTTGGGTGTAGAACCCATGCACGGCACCGAAGTAGCATCCCTGATTGCCGGTCACGGTCATAATGTTTCCGGTATTCCTAAGATTGCCGGTCAGCCCGGTAAACCTGCGGGCGTTATCGGTGTGGCACCGGATGCCAAGATCCTGCCTATTTCTCTTAATATGGTTTCGAATGCTGAGAAAAGTATTGATGAGCAGATTCCCGCCGCCGTGCGTTATGCGGTAGATCATGGCGCGCAGGTCATCAATCTTTCTATTGGCTCGAATAAGACGACCTGGCCCAAGAGCTGGGACGATGCTTTTGCCTACGCCGAAGAGAAGGGCGTGGTCGTCGTAGCATCCGCCGGTAACCGTGGCAGCGGTATTACCCAGGTGGGTGCCCCGGCGACTATTCCGGGGGTTCTGACGGTTGGCGGCGTGGATCGTCAGCGTGAGGCTTCCAAGGGCTCTTCGACTCAGGGTATTTCTATTGGTGTGACGGCGCCGAGCAACGATATGATTGCTGCCGCACCGGGGAATAAGTACATGATATGGTCGGGGTCTTCGGCGTCCGCTCCGTTGGTTTCTGGCCTTGCTGCGTTGATTAAGTCTAAGTACCCCAATCTGAGCGCGGCTCAGATTATTCAGCGTATTACTGAAAGTGCCGACGACACTGGCGCTGTCGGGCGTGACCCGGTGTATGGGTTTGGCATCATAAATCCGCTGATGGCTCTGGACCCTTCAACCCCGCAGGATGCTACGGAGAATCCGCTAGGGTCGCTGAAGGCATGGATTGCAGTGCATCGCCGTCAAGAGGTACCTGCGCCAACTCCCGCCGATGCTTCGGCCACACCGGTGCATGAAGAAGGCGAGACTATCGTTAAGGCGAAGATTCCAGAGCCCAGCCGCCCGGTTGAGGATCGCGGATTTTTGCCGTTTATCATCGTGGGGGCTCTTTTTGTCATTTTGGGGCTGCTCACGGTACGCAGCGTTCGTCGTCTGCATCGCCTGCACGTTAATGTGCGCGATGTAGTGCCGCATCCTCATCTGCACGGGCACGGTGAGCCAAAGCAAGCTTCACATTCCACGCCTTCTGCGGCTTCGGTTGCTGTTCCGGATGCTCCTGCTCCGGTCGCTCCTGCCATTCATACGCCCGCTGCCAGCGCGCCCCAGAGCCCCGAACCTGAGACTGCTGTGCCTGCTGCGCAGGCACAAACACAGGTTGCACCTGTCTCTATTCCCTCCCCGGCACCAGACGCCGCAGTCGCGATGCCGTCGGCGCCCTCCACCCTCGATCCCCACCCCGCGGCGGATCAGAGCCTAGATAAACAACAGGATGCACCTACGGGTCAAAAGAGCGCAGCTGCAGCGGGTACCGAGCAGAGCGCCGTGCCCACGCAGCCTCCTGCCATCGTGCAGAACGTTGGCACAACGGAGCACAATGTTGACTCGGCACAGAACGTCGGCGCAGTACAACCTGTGGCATCAGCATCAAGCGTGGCTGAACAGTCAACGGTGGCTACAGGACAGCCATTACCTCAGACGCAGAAACCGGCAGAGTCTCAGCAGACCGACCAGCACAATACGGTAGCGCAGACTCCTGCCGCACCCGCGAAAGCGACTCAACCGGCGGACCAGGAGAATGCGCCTGCACCCGAGCAAAAGCCCGTCGCACCTGAACCTCAGGAATCAGAAAAACCTGCCCTGGCTCAGACTGTAGCTCAGAGCGAGGGCGTATCTCGCACCCCGCAGAGTCCCGCCGAGCCGGTTAAGGACTCGACCGTAGGGCAGGAATCCTCCGATCCTGAAGCGTCACAGGTATCGGCAGATACGATCGGGAAAGCTTCGCACCGACCCGCTCAGAAGAACGGTATGGCACAGCATCGAGCCCATCACTTCGGCAGGGGCCCGTTACCCCCGCATCGGAAACCTCGTCTGCCACATATTTCTGGGATTAAGCGCCAAGTTCCGGAAACAGGTGTTCCAGATGTTCCTGACGAGGCAGCGAGCTCAGCATCCGTACAGAATCCTACGGGGCAGAACGGTCGCCCAGCATCAGCGCCGCGAAAGGTCGCTTCCGCACAGAAGAAGCATAATATGCGCACGCCGCGCAAGAAGACGGCTAACTCGTCGCGCCTTCGTTTGCAGGGTGCCGCTTCGGGGCGTTCCTCAATACCCGCCGCACCGGAATCCGGCGTTCCAGAGCCTTCATCGGCTCACGAACCTGAGTCACAGAACCCTAGCTCCTCATAGTGGTGGTGAAAAGCACGCAGTTAATAAACAACTCCGATAAAAATATGGAAGAAAACTTCGTGACTCCTAACACCCGGTCTATGGGTAAAGCAAAGGTTTAAAACACCCTAAGGACGCGCTACATGATGCGGAACGTAACCCCGCTGACGGGGCAAAACCTCGGCGCGTAAACGCGAAACGTTATCATCCAAGGGCATTTTTCCTTGCTTCGTATACCTGCATAAATGTGTTTTCCTCGGGATGAGCGCGTAAAATAGCGGTATACAACATGCAGGAAAATAGTGTTTTCGCGTTTGCGGTACCGAGCATCGGGGCTTACGGAGAAAGCTTAAGAATTTCTGTTCGTTCACATGTCCATGTATCCTGCACTCTGGGAAGCACATGTGAGCGTATCATTGAGTGCTCGCGCGCTAAAGCGCAGTGGGTAAACAAAATCTAGGAAGTAGCAATATATGTCGTTTCATAAGGCACAGGATCGTCCCCGTATTCTTATTGTCGGTGGTGGCTACGTAGGCTTTACCGTCGCCAAGAAAATCCAGAAGGCTATCAAACAGACCGGTGGCGTGGTAACCATCGTAGAGCCCAACCCCTATATGACTTACCAGCCGTTCCTGCCCGAAGTCGCTGCGGGCTCGATGGAAGGCCGTAACGCTACCGTTCCGCTCCGCCAGCACCTGCGCGATACCGAGTTAATTCCTGGGCATGTTGTCTCCGTTAACCATGCAGAGCGTACCGCTACGGTTGAACCCATCGACAATGGCGAACCCTTCGATCTGAAATATGATGAGATCATTCTTGGTGCCGGTGCCGTGACCCGTGCGTTCCCAATCCCCGGTCTTGCCGAAGTTGCTATCGGCATGAAGACTGTCGAAGAAGCCGTCTCCGTGCGTAACTGGGTGCTGGAACGTATTGAGGTTGCCTCCGTACTGGATGACCCCGATGCACGCCGTCGCGCTCTGACCGTCGTCGTCGTAGGCGGCGGTTTCGCCGGTGTTGAGACCATCTCCGAACTGGAAGACATGGCTCGCGAGGCTGTTAATCGTAACGACCGTTTGAGCGTATCTGACCTGCGCTTCGTGATGATCGAAGCTGCGCCGCGCATCATGCCGGAGGTTCCAGAAGACCGTGCCGAGAAGGTTGTGGCTGAGCTTCGCGCTCGCGGCATTGAGGTTCTGCTCAATACCTCCCTCTCGGACGCTACCGACGGTCACCTGCAGCTCATCAACATGACAGATAAGTCGCCCGCTGGTGAGATGGATACCGATACGCTCATTTGGACTGCTGGTGTTGCTGCATCGCCGATGCTCAAGAACACTGATTTCCCGATCGACGAGCGCGGTCGCGTTCGCGTGAACGCAGATCTGCGTGTGGCTGGCGATAATGGCGTGGTCGAGGGCGCTTGGGCGGCTGGCGATAACGCTGCCGTTCCCGACCTTTCCGGAGGCGGCGTGGGCGGCTTCTGCGTACCAAACGCACAGCACGCATCTCGCCAGGCTTTGGTTCTCGCCAAGAATATTCTGGCATCACGCCGCGGCGAGCCTCTGACCGACTACTACCATGAGACCATCGGTGTGGTTGCCGGTCTAGGTCTGTGGAAGGGCGTTGCAAACTTCAAAGGTAAGACCCTTGCAGGTCCGCTCGCATGGATTATGCACCGCGGCTACCACGGTTCTGCAATCCCCACGACCGAGCGTACCGTGCGCGTTATGACGACCTGGGCGCTCAACCAGCTCTTTGGTCGTGACACCACGACAATTCGCCACCAGCGTTCCCCGCGTCTCGCTTTCCAAGAGGCTACCGGAACGGCACCGGCGAAGACTAAGGCAAAGCTCTAACGAGCTTAAAGCGTCGAAACCCGCAAACTAATGCTATTCTTAGTAATGGTCTTGCGGGTTTAGACTTTGCCCCTATAGCCCAATTGGCAGAGGCAGCGGACTTAAAATCCGTCCAGTGTGGGTTCGAGTCCCACTGGGGGCACGCTATAATAGCCCGTCGCATCCAAATGTTTTATCGGATGCGACGGGCTATTTGTATGCCTTGGGAGGCGAGCGTATCTCTACCTTATGAGAATCATGGGATCGCTGGGTAGGGGAGAATCCACGGTATATAAAGAAGGCACCGTCGCGACGACGGCGCCTTCCGGGTGGGTAGACGAATGAGTGATAGATACGTTCTGGAAGAACGCTCAGGCGGTTAAGCCTCATTGCGACTGAAGAACGAATCTAGTGAGTACCTGCCTCCACCGGTCAGAATGAACATGATGGCTGCCATGCCCAAGACGAAAACGTACTCGAAGCCTGCGCCGGTCTTCTGATCGGTGATGAAGGGGTCGTTGATGTGAACAAAAATAAAAGCACCTGCCATAGCGATTGCGATGGCGGCGGCCGCAAAACGAGTTCCTAAACCAAGGATCAAGAGAGCTCCGCCAATAAGCTCGGCACCAATGGTAAAGTACGCCGAAAGCTCGGGTGCAGGAATACCCATTTTGGCGAACGCTGCACCTTCTGCTGCGGGACCGATCAGGAATGCCTTCTGGAAACCGTGCATGACAAAGGTGAAGCCCAGCGCTACGCGGAAAATTAGGGTGCCAACAGATTTAGTTATTTCATTCTTCATAACTACAAGGTTGTCAGGTAAAGTTTTATCAAGCAAAGGTAAACATCTATAAATCTTTTTTACATAGGTTCTACACAGCTTAAACACAGGTTCGGCGTGATGCTGCACTCTTAAAGAGTCTATATGGGCCTCAAGATGAAGAATTGTGACAGTAAACCCCCGCCCTGACTGCTTGTCGGGGCGGGGGTTTATGCATCTGTAGGGGAGCGCAGACGGAGGTAACGTTCAGAAACTTAGCGTGCTTCGCATGCTATGCCGTCACCGTCACGGTCAAGATGCTCGGAATATCCCGGTGCACCGCGGTGCATATTACGATACCCTGCGGCACGGGCATCAGCGCAGGTTTGAAATGCCAAAGCCGGGGCGGGGTTCTGCGCGGGAGGTGCATCCACCTGGGGCACAGGAGCAGGGGCACTCGCCGGGACTACAGGAGCGGGGGTATCAGGCGCAGGCTTCGGAGCTGGTGGTGCTTCTGCGGCTCCTGCGCAGGGTGTAAGAACGTTGATCATAGCCTCTTTTTCGGCTGGTTTGACCCACAGGTGGTACTTAGCTTTCACCCGAATCTGACGTGCCACATAAGAGCAGCGGAATGATGCGTTTGCTGGCAGCCAGGTGGCGGCATCCGAATCGCTTTTCTGCTGATTCGCAGGACCATCAACTGCCAGAAGGTTTTCGGGATCATTGGCGAGTTGTAAGCGTTCTTGAGCTGAAATCTCCTGAGCACCCGACTGCCAGGCGTCGGAAAGCGCCACAACGTGGTCGATCTGAACCTGCTCCGAGGTATCTTTCCCACGCATGAAATTAATGACCTTCCCGGTGTAAGGATCGTTAAGAATGCCCGAGATCACCACGCATCCGCGAGAGTTTTTATGCTGTTTTGCAGTGAGATCCCGGTTGAGAATGTCATTGCGGGTATCGCATCCGTTACGGTCGATATCGCTCCAGGCATCTCCGAACTGGGCACGGGAGTACCCGGTCTTAGGGGCGCGGCCTTTAACGGGAAGGGTATTGAGGATGCGCAGGGCCTCACTAGCCTCGTCAGATCCTATAGGCGCCGTTCCTTGAGGCTCAACGGAGCTGGTATCAGGATTGACGATAGTGACGGTTCCGGGGCGAATTTGGGAACCCGGATGAGCCGTCGAAGTATCGGCATTATTCTCTTCGGGTGATTCACCTACCTCGGTCACGGTGGGTGTTTGTTCCGAATCCTGCGCGGAAACCGTGGGTTGCTGTGAGGCCTCCGTGCTTTGTGAAGAAGTAGAAGAGTGTTCGTTCGCTGAGGGGGTGCTGGACGCAGAGACGGTAGACTCAGAAATTGTGATAGTTTCAGAGGAGCATCCGCTCAGCGCAAGTCCTAGGGCTAGAAAAGCTGCGGAAAATCTTGTACCGAGTTTCAAGGAACGCCCTTGATCTGATGCAGATGACCAAAAAACATGCGCGTCAGAGCGCGATGGCAGTGTTTTTAACATCAATGATTCCTAGAGATTGTATGTGTGCATAGAGTGAATGCTTTTCACAGTATAGAAAGAAAACGCCCGTAAAGGGGGAATTTTGGTGATGTCACACGATTTGTGTATATAAAGAAACTAAAATTAATGGAGAAATGTGCGGAGCAGAACGATATTCTCTCCCGCGTACAGTCAGCTTGTGTTTATAAACGTAGCCTTTGTACATGCCGATTATTAGAGGAACCCCAATGCCCACACAGCAGGAAAACCGCAGTAACAAGCCCGTGCGTATGGTTGCCGTAGATATGGATGGTACTTTCCTGAATGATGATAAGACGTTCGATGTTGAGCGTTTTGAGAGAATCCTAACCTGCTTGTCTCGGCATGGAATTTATTTTGTGGTGGCAAGCGGAAATACCTACACGAAATTACGCCAGTATATGCATGGTTTTGAACATCGAGACATTATTTATATCGCAGAAAATGGTGCCTATGTAGCGGATGATTCCGGGGAACTTGCGGTGCATCATTTTGCTGCCGAGGATCTGCCGCGTGTGTACGAGATACTGAACGGTATGCCTCAGCTTGGGATCGTTGTGTGTACGGAAGAGAGCAGCTTTATACTGGAAAACCGCGAAAAAACGGTTATGAACATTATCCGGGACTATTTTGAGGTGCAGGGTAAGCCGCTGCCGCAGAATATCGATCCCTTCGCTTTTGCCAGTATGTTTTATCCCGGAACCGAGCGTATTAGTTCTTACGAGCAGGTGCGTGGTGTTCCCATCAAATTTTCTCTGCAAGTAACGCATCGGGATCTGCCGGATGCTACAGCACAGTTACGGCGCACCCTGCCGCAGACGGTAACCCCGCTCGTTAGTGGTTTCGGTGCAATCGACCTGGTGCGTGCCGGTGTGAATAAGGCAACGGGGCTGAAAGACCTGTGTGATCGTTTGCGGATAACCCCTACTCAGATAGTAGCCTTTGGCGATAGCGATAACGACCTTGAGATGCTCTCGTTAGCCGGTACCGGTGTGGCAATGGCCCACGCTTCAGACGAGCTCAAGGCTGTGTCCCAGCGGGTGATCGGCTCGAATAATGACGGTGCGGTGCTCGACTATTTAGAGAGCATGCTCGACGAATTAGACGGGTAAGCCCCCGTACCAATAAAGGAGTTTAGCTCTTATCCGACTTGCAATGTGGGTGCCCTAGCCTCCGCGCTGCCTCCACCACGGCGGCGCGACGTTTGCGGTGCTCTTCCTCGGTAGGTTCGCCGCAGAGCATGCGAGATACCTGCGGCATAGCCGACCACCAACCCACGATAGCGAGAATAAAAAGTACAAGATAGGCGGCGTCTATATCGTCCGTGACGGAACCTGCCTCTTGCCCAGCGCGCACCGCATTCGCTTTGAAGGTGTAGTGGTCGCGCCGGTATTCTTCGTGGGGAACTTCGCCGTCAATCGTGAGGGATTCCCAGCGCAGCAGACGCAACAGATCGGGATGCTCACGGTGATAGTCGTACATGCGTCCCGCGTAATCACCAATATCTTCGGTGGCAAGCGACGTAAGACCGACGACTTCGGCAACCTGGTCTAGCTCTTCGCGCAGAATGCCCCTGAAGAGCTTTTGTTTATTTCCGAAATAGTTGTAGATACGCTCCTTATTGACCTTCGCCCTCTTGGCGATACGCTCCACGGTCGTTCCGTCGGGGCCGTGCGCGGTAAATTCGGTCAGAGCAGCCCCTTTGATCTTTTGTTTCGTACTTTCGATATCCCAAGCCATCATCTGTAATACTCGCTTTCGACACTTCCAACGTTATGGTTGCAATTTACATCTTAATGGTACTAGGGTTAATTCCAACGTTTCCGTTGGATTGGAGTTTACCCATGTGCCACAAGATAGAGAATACAACGATGAATACCGCTGCATCGGTATCTTCAACCTCTGAAGAATATCCCGCAACACGGACTGCAGTAGCAATTCTGGTGTCTACGGCGCTGTTCATTCTGGCGCAGCTATACGCCTCTATACCGTTGCTCACCCCGGTCTCGTCTACCTTTCAAGCCGACGCAACGTTCGCCCTGTCGCTGTGCTTCAGTCTTGCCTACGCTGTGGGATTTCTTATCTGGGGACCGGTTTCGGATCGTTACGGACGAAAAAGGATTATAGCGATCTCCCTGAGCGTGCTTACCCTAACCACTCTTGGATGCGCCTTCGCTCCTACGCTCGGTATGCTCTCTATTCTGCGGGCTTGCCAAGGTATGACCGCCGCCGGATTCGCACCTGTCGCCCTAGCGTATCTTACGGAATCTGTACTGCCTGCCGGGCGAGCACGAGCTATCGGTGCAATGTCCACTGCGTTCTTAGCGGCTGGAATTTTCGGGCAAGTACTCGCCTCTATTATTGCCCTGAGCCTTGGCTGGCGATGGTTCTTCGGGCTGTGCGGTCTTATTTTTATCGGAACCGTTTCCCTAGTTCTATGTACGATGCTTGAGCGCCCCCGCACTGGACAAACGACATCGTTGTGGAAACAATATGTAACTCTCGGTTCCCTCTGTATCAAGCCTATTTTCCTCTTGTACGGTCTTGCCCACATTACCCTTCTTCTCGTCTTCGTAGCCTTGTATACGGGGCTGGGGCGGCATCTTGAAACACTAGGAGTTGCTGCATCAGGTATTGTTTGGGTGCGTCTTGCTGCCTTTCCGGCAATGCTGATAAGTCTTTATGCGGGTTCTTGTGCGAAAAAATACGGAGTACTTCGCGTGGCGCAGCTTGGGTACAGTTTATCTATTCTTGGGCTGCTGGGCGAGATACTGTGCGCACAGGTACTTGCTGGCATCGTCATATGCAGCCTTATCTATGTTGCGGGTGTTGCTTTAGCGATTCCCTCGATGATTACTCTCTACGGCGATGCGGTGGCACCGCATCGTGCCAGCGGCATGGCGCTTAACGGCTTTGTTCTGTTTGTGGGAGCAAGCCTGGGGCCTGTTATCGGCGCGTTACCCTTAGCATTCACCACTCTCATGCTTTTGCTGGTGGGCTTCCTAATTCTGGCTTTGCTTTCACTTGCGGCTGCTTCGCGAATCAACAACCGGCTAGTTTGAGGAGGATCATGATTTTGAGACCCTGCAGAAGTCTTAAACTGTGGGGGAGTACAGCTTAGGGTGAAAAAAACATGATGGCACCTCAAAATTACCCTGGAATATGAGCTTTTATGGAGGAATAATCCCCGGAATCTCTCAGAATTCGATAGAATATTGAGAAACTCTTTGTAAATCTCACCGAAGGAGAGAATGATGGCGGGTAACCCGTTTATTAATTCAATCGCCAAGCAAAATAAGCAAGGCGATCCCCGTTTCGGGCGTTTTGGTGCGGGTGGTTCCTCGTCACAGGGTCAGTATCAGGCACAGCCGAACTACTCCAGTGAACCGCAGCAGTACGGTCAGCAGACCTACGGGTATGGTCAGCCGCAGCAAGCGAACTATGACCAGTACCAGCAGGCGCAGTACGATCCGTATGCACAGCCCGGCTATGCTCCCGTTGCCGAGGGCGACCGCCTCACCATGAACGATGTGATCATGAAGACCGGTCTGAACCTGGCTCTTGTGGTGCTCGGTGCCGCAGTTTCCTGGTATCTGCCCTACCTCATGTTCGTGGGCCTTATCGCAGGTCTGATCCTGGGTATCGTTAACGCCGTCAAGCGTAAGGTTTCCCCGGCTCTGGTTATGCTGTACTCCGTGTCCGAGGGCCTGCTTTTGGGTGGTATATCCGGTCTGCTCAATAAGAGCTACCCGGGCATCGCTATTCAGGCTTTGCTGGCAAGCGTGATTGTCGCCGGTCTTACCTTGGCTCTCTTCGCAAACGGTAAGATCCGTGCTACCCCGAAGATGACCAAGATCTTCATGATCGGCATGTTCGCTTACCTGATCTACGGCATTGTTTCCTGGCTTGGTGCGGGTCTGTTTGGTTCGCCCCTGGGCAGCCTGAGCATCGGCGGTATTCCGCTGGGTCTGATTGTGGGGCTGTTTACTGTTGCTATGGCAACCTACTCGCTTCTGCTGGACTTCACCAACACTGCCGAGGCGGTGGAAGCAGGTCTTCCCGAGCGCGAGTCGTGGCGTTTGGCATTCGGCCTGACCGCATCGCTGGTCTGGCTGTACATTGAGATTCTGCGTATTCTCATGTACATCAACGAAATGGTCAACAGGGACTAACAGCATTGAGGATACGGCGGTACTCACAACCGGTGGGTGCCGCCGATTCTTTGTTTTGAGCCTGCTAGACTTGCGGAATAACTATATGCCGCAGCAACGGCATGGGCGAGAGACGATTTCTATAGCACCGACTTTTCAGGAGATTTGAGTGAGCGAATCCGTAGCCGGACAGAACACCGGCAGCACGCATCAAAACCTAACGGCAGGGGAGAGTGAACAGGATGTGCGGGCACAGAAATTAGCCCGTACCGGCGTACCCTACGCTCTTAATACCGCAGCGGCATGGTCGTGGCGTCTGATCGTGGTGGTCGGTGCCGTGTGGCTTGTATGGCAGGGGCTTTCAAAGGTGTCTCTGCTGATTATTTCGGCGATGGTAGCTGCGCTTTTGGCTGCGCTTCTAAGCCCCGCCGTCTACGCTATGCGTAAGCACGGTATTCGTGCTGGCGGTGCGACCGCTATTGCCGAACTCGGCATGATTTTAGGAATTGCCGCTTTACTGGCCCTTACCGGGCAGCAGCTTGTGCGGGGGTTTGTCTCGCTTACCAACAACGCCATTCAAGGGTATCAGCAGCTCGTGGACTGGCTTAAGGGCATGGGTTATGAGCTGGGCGCTGATCAGCTTAACCAGATCCTTGATCAGGTAGAGCACGTGGTGAGTAATAATCCCTCAACCGTTTTGCGGAGCGTATCAGAGGTTGGTTCTACCGCTGCGGAGTTTGCCACTGGCGTGCTTATTACTCTTTTTACTCTCGTCTTCTTCCTGATGGAGGGAGAGCGCATCTGGCTGTTTATCGTCAAGCTCTTCCCGAAACAGGCACGCGATGCGGTGAACGGTGCGGGTCGTGCAGGGTGGAAGTCCTTGGGCGCTTATGTGCGGGTGCAGATCTTGGTGGCCGCTATTGACGCTGTGGGCATTGGTGTTGGCGCTGCCATTTTGGGGGTTCCGCTGGCGATTCCGCTGGGCGTTCTGGTTTTCTTAGGGTCTTTCATCCCGGTTATTGGTGCTCTTATATCTGGAGCGGTCGCCGTCCTGCTGGCGCTGGTAGCTTTGGGACCGGTTCAGGCGCTCATTATGATCGGCATTGTGCTGTTGGTGCAGCAGCTTGAATCGCATATTCTGCAGCCGCTCATCATGGGTAAAGCGGTCTCGCTGCATCCACTCGCCGTGATTTTTGCGGTGGCAGGCGGGTCCATGATTTTCGGTGCAGCGGGTGCACTATTTGCGGTTCCCGTGCTCGCCGTTGTGAACTCGGTTGTGCGCTACTTGGCTGCACGGCAGTGGGAGGATGACCCGGAGTTGCGCCGTGAAGAATTCCTCTTCCCGCATGAGGTTGAGCGCCGTGAGAAATCAAAGAAGCGTGAAGAAAAAGCGCAGAAGGTTGTTGCGCAGGCCCGGGAAGCGATTCGTGGTGAAGACGATTCCGAAGGCACCGTACCTGAGACTAGCCCTGCACAGGCGACTAAAACCGTCTCGCCTTCCAAAGACGATATGTAATTGTGCAGTTTCCCTCCAGAAAAGCCCGCGTGAGATGAACAACGCGGGCTTTTCTGTTCTGTATTAGGCTTCTTCATCGCCTAAAATAGAGGGCAGAAGCTGATGAGAGCGTACAGAACGGATCCGATGTGAACGCACCCCTAACCGATCTACCCGTAACCCTGGAGAATATCGAGACAGCAGCGTCGCTCCTCGACGGGGTTATCGAGCGAACCCCTGTGGCGCATTCTCGTGCCCTGAGTCTCAAACTGGGGTCAGAAGTTTTCTTCAAATGTGAGAATTTGCAGCGCGCGGGCTCCTTCAAAGTGCGTGGTGCCTATGTGCGCATGGCAAAACTCAGCGATGCAGAAAAGAAACGTGGCGTGGTGGCCGCATCTGCGGGTAACCACGCGCAGGGTGTTGCTCTCGCAGCGGCAAAACTGGGTATCAAGGCGCGTATTTACATGCCCCTAGGTGCGGCCCTTCCGAAAGTGACCGCAACCCGCGACCACGGTGCCGAGGTCGAACTGCACGGTACGACCGTGGACGAGGCACTGGCTGAAGCAAAACGCTATGCCGAAGAGACCGGCGCGGTGTTTGTGCATCCCTTCGATAACGAAGATATTATTGCGGGTCAGGGAACGATCGGTTTGGAAATCCTGGAACAGGTGCCTGAGGTCGATACCATCATTGTAGGTGTTGGCGGAGGCGGCCTGCTCGCTGGTCTTTCGGCGGCGGTCCGTGCGAAGGAAGAACAGTTGGGTAAAAAGATCCGCATCATTGGTGTGCAGGCTGAGCATGCGGCGGCATATCCGCTTTCCTTGGCTGCGGATGCGCTTGTCCCGCTGAAGAAGGTCTCGACGATTGCAGATGGTATTGCGGTGGGACGCCCCGGTCAGTTGCCGTTTTCCATTATCAAGAAGCTTGTCGACGATGTAGCGACGGTGAGTGAAGACGATATCGCCAGGGCCCTTATCTTCTTGATGGAGCGCAATAAGCTGGTGGTTGAACCCGCCGGATCGGTTCCGGTGGCGGCGCTCATGAACGGCAAACTCAAGGAAACATACGGCGATCTGGGAACTGTCGTGTGTGTGCTCTCGGGCGGCAATATCGACCCGATGCTCATGCTGAAGGTAATTCAGCGTGGTCTTTCGGCGGCGGGCCGGTATATGACGATTAAGATGATGCTCTCAGACCGTCCGGGTGAGTTGGCGACGATCTCGCGCATCATTTCGGAGAATGACGCGAATGTTACTGGCGTGGATCACACGCGCGTAGGCGGTTCCCTGTCGATGGGCGATGTCTCCATTACGATCGATATGGAAACCAAAGGCGTGGAACACTGCCGTCAGGTTATCTCGGCGTTGGAGGAAGAAGGCTTCAAACCCATCGTGGTGTACTAATTTTGAGAGGTCATCTGGCATAAAACCGCAGGATATAAAGGTGGGGTTCGGTCATATAACCGAACCCCACCGTGCGTTTAAAGCTTCGTGATTCTAGCCCTGGAAAGGCTTGACTGAAACAATCTTCGCGGTCAATTCCTTGCCGTTGGGAGCAAGATAGGTGACTTCATCGCCTTCTTTGGCCCCCAGAATCGCCGCACCCATCGGAGACTTTTCCGAGAAGACCTTCAAATCAGAGTTGGCGGGCAGAGTCTCCTCAATTTCGCGAGAGCCCAGCAGGAACTTCATGGAACGGGAAGCTACTTCGGCCTCAATAACCATGCCGAGGGCAACCACACCGTCATCGCTGGGGGCGTCTCCGACCTGGGCGTTTTCCAGAAGATGCTTGAGCTGGTTGATGCGAGCTTCGTTTTTACCCTGCTCATCGCGTGCCGCATGGTATCCGCCGTTCTCACGCAAGTCTCCCTCGTCGCGAGCGGCGGCGATGCGGTCAACGATTTCTTGACGATACGGACCTGAGAGATATTCAAGCTCCTGAGTCAGCCGATCGTATGCGTCCTGAGTGAGCCATGCGCCGTTGCTTTCAGCCATGCTTCTCCTTTGGTTATGCTCCGGTATAAAACCGGCGCGTTGGTCTGGGGGTTCTCCCCTGGAAAGTATCACCCTATTCTAGGGCAGAAAGTACACATGCCCTAAATATCTGAGTGTTAGGGCGTGTATCATTTCGCTGAGCGCTCACCGAATCGTGGGTGTGATACGCCTATTTAAGCCGACAGGAATCCACGGTAACTGTGGTTGCCTCCGAGAGTATGCGCAGGTTCGCGCTGTGTTGTGTGACTCGGGTGTTGCCCTGCTCTGCGCTGTTAGGACCAATTTCGACGTCGGCCCATCCCACCGCAACACGGGAAGAATTAAGCGCCTTAAGCGAACAAACCGCGGTGTCTTGTGGGTTTTTAGAGAGTTCGAAACGTCCCTGCGCCTCGTCATTGCTGATGAGGGTAAACCCGGTATCGCGTGCACTTGGGCGGGATTGAGAATCTATCTGTACCCACACCACAAAAGCGCCCGCCACAACCGTAACACAGGCAGCAAGAAGCACCCACATTCGCGTGGAGAGGGCACGCTGCCGAACAGGTTTGGCGCCATAGCGCTGCGCTAGGGTATCGGCATGAGAACCGGTAGCTGCCGTTTCGCTCGCCTGCGTGTGTGAAGGATCTGTCATAGCTTTCTTCTCGTGGTGTCTAGTGGACGATGCGGTACAGAAGATGGTCTGCATCACGATACTTTACACCGTCATAATGCTTCATTTAGAGTGGTTTTCTTGCGCTATTTCTGTATGATTACACTTTTAGGAGATGGTCTTAATCTCTACCATTTTAAACCCCACAGTATAAGCCCTTTGTCATCATAAGGATTAACGTGAGCGACGCGCTAGAAAAAATCAAAGCAATTCTGCCTGAACATCCCGCAGTGCAGGATCTTAAACCTCTTGATGAGGAATACGCAGGGTTGCGCATCCTAGCCGTCCACGCTCACCCGGACGACGAATCCTCTAAAGGTTCCGCGACCGCTGCCGCTTATACCTCCCGCGGCGCCCGCTATATGGTTGCCACCATGACAGGCGGTGAACGCGGGGACATCCTCAACGAAGAAATTCGTAACACTCCCAGAGCACACCGTGACCTGCCCGGATTACGCCGCACCGAAATGGCCCGTGCTGCTGAGATTTTAGGCATCGAACATCGATGGATAGGGTTCATGGATTCCGGTCTGCCCGAAGGCGACCCTCTTCCCCCACTTTCTTTCGGCAGCTTCGGTACACTGCCTCTCGAACAGGCCGCCGCACCGTTGGTAAGACTCGTACGCGAGTACAGGCCTCATATTATTCTCAGCTATGACGAGGTGGGAGGATACCCGCACCCCGACCACATCATGACTCATAAGGTTGCCGTCGAGGCCTACGAAAAGGCTGGTGACCCCGAAGCATACGTGGGGGAAGGCGAACCCTGGAAACCCCTAAAGCTTTACTATGATCGTGCCTTCAACCCCGAACGCACCGTCGCTCTGCACGAGTACCTGCTCGATCAGCGGGGCGAGAGCGTCTTTGAAGGTTTCATCGAACATATGGCGCACCGTTTCAATGATGCCCAAGACGGCACCAGGCACGAAACCACCACGCGAATTCTCTGCAGTGACTACTTCATCCATCGCGATCAGGCGCTTTTATCGCACTCCTCACAGGTGGATCCGCAAGGTATTTTCTTTGCGATCTCTACCGATGAGCAGAAGCATATTTGGCCCTGGGAGGACTATACACTTATCGACTCGCGGGTTCCGGTAACTCTGCCGGAGCATTCCCTGAGTGACGGTATATTTTTCTAGCCTACAGCCTCCGTAAGCGATCATGCGGTGCCCCTTGGCGATGCAGAGGCTTGCGGGCCTTGAGTACTGTGAACATAGCTAAACTCTTGGCGCATTCCCAGCTGAAACATGAACCTCAGGCGGGAATATACAAGATGTCACGCGGTAGAATGAAGACTTAGACAATCACACATGACCGGCTTACCGCTAGAAACCGGAATGTTCAGAAGGATAGTCATGAGCCACCTCATTCTTGATACGCTCGCCACAGTCCCCGACCTTGTGGCATTTGCCGCTCACGGTGTTGCGCTCGCAGCAGACAACACCCCAGCCGCCAACCCCGATGGGTCCGTTGCAGGTTCGCCCGGTATTGGCGGTTTCTTTGCGACTGCGGCGCTATCCCTCCTCGTCATTATTCTTGGCATCGACATGACCCGGCGTACTCGCCGTCTGCGGTACCGTGCACAATATGCAGCCGCTCAAGAGGCCGAGCAAGCCCAAGCCCAGCAGGATACAGAGTCCGAGGACGATCAGCATGGCACCCGCTGATACTCTGGCGCTGCCCGTTATTACCGTGCATGGGGTTCCCTCTGAACCGGGAACCTCCCCGGAACCGAGCGTCTATGAACGCTCTATGGCAACTTCTTTAACCCCGCAGATGCTTCCCACACACATTGGTGTGCTGGTGGATGGCAACCGGCGTTGGGCTGCACAGCGGGGGCTGAGCACCCGTGAGGGGCACGCGGCGGGGGCCGAGCGCATCATTGACTTTCTGGGCTGGTGCGCCGATTTGGGCATACCTCAGGTCACGTTATATATGCTTTCGACCGAAAATCTCAAGCGACCCGCCGATGAACTTACCGGGCTTATTGCCGTTATCGACGAATTTCTGCAGCGGCTGCATACCGCGCAGCGGGGACCCGTGCACGCGGTTGGTAATGTTTCCCTTATTCCCCACGAGCTTCGCAACACCCTAGAGCGGGTTATAGCAGAGACCGCGCCCCTGCCGGGGGTGCGCGTAAATATCGCGGTTGGCTATGGCGGACGCCAAGAAATTGTGGATGCGGTGCGTGAACTTATTCTTGACGCCGAGGTTCAGGGCCGCTCGATGCGCGATCTGGCAGGTACCCTGAACGTCGAGGATATTTCGCGTCGCTTGTACACCCGCGATATGCCCGATCCTGACTTGCTGATTCGTACCTCTGGTGAGCAGCGCCTTTCGGGCTTTCTGACCTGGCAAAGCGCCTACTCGGAATTCTATTTCTGCCAGGCTCTCTGGCCTGATTTTACGCGGGTAGATTTCTTGCGTGCCCTGCGGGATTATGCGGGTCGCACCCGCCGCTTTGGATCTTAGCCACTCATGCTTCAAGAACTCTCGAAACTCTTTACACAGGGAGTATCCGGCTGGATCGCCGGTATTCTGCTGATTCTTTACCTGCTGTACGCAGCCGGGTGCACGGTAAAACTGTGGGGCTGGGATCTGCGGAAACACAGGCTACCGAACCGCATCGTATTCCCTTTCGTGTTTGCCACCCACACCGCTTTGCCGGTTATTGCTGCTCTGAGCGGACAGTGGGGAACTATCCTGCGTGTATGGGGGAGTGGTCTCGTACTTTGGGCCTTCTACGTCCTGATGAGAATGCTCTCCTTCGGGGCGCTGGGCCGAGGGGACGTGAAACTTGCTCTCGCGCTGGGCGGACTCATCGGCTACTTCTCGTGGGCTAACCTGTTGTGGGCAACATTGGTGACCTTTATTGTGGGCGGATTATGCACCGTGGTTTTGGTACTGAGCAGGTCCGTTACACGGCGCACCCGCATAGCCTTCGGACCGTTTATGCTGATAGGAATGATAGCGGCGGTTTTGGCGCCAAGCTACTCATTCCTATCGTTCTAAAGGCCTCGGGCCAAAACCATCGATCGACGAAAGGATCTTTGATGCCTACCCCCGAGTACATCGTGAATTTACGCAAGAAAATTGGTCACGAATATTTATGGCTTTCGGGCGCTACCGCAGTGATCCGTCGCGATGAGGATGGCAAGGTACTGCTGGTTAAACGCAGCGATAACGGCAGGTGGACTCCCGTGACGGGTATTGTCGATCCTGGCGAGAACCCGGCGCTTACCTGCATACGTGAAGCCTATGAGGAGGCGGGCGTGCGTATTGAGGTTCTAGAGCTTGCTCAGGTCAAGGCTGACCCCGCGATGCGCTTTAGCAACGGGGATCGCTGCCAGTTTTTAGATCACACGTTTTTGTGCCGGTGGGTATCCGGGCAGGCACGAGTGAATGACGAGGAATCTTCCCAGGTGCGATGGGTAGATGTGACGGATCCTCAGGAGCGTTCTATGCTCTCTGAGCGGATGCTTGACCGCATTGATGCGGCGCTGAACTATGACGGACATTGCCGTTTTGACTATGTATCTCACGCACCCAAAGATGGACCTGAATCCTCTCGGTAATCGCTAAATTATTCCCTCTCGTGTCCTCAAGGCAAGTGAGCTGCGCGCCTGTGTATACCTGTGTGTGATGCGTTGGAGACCGTGTGTACTCCCAAGGTTGTATCTAAGTATTTTTCTCGTATTTACCGTTGTTCATATCTGAGAAAAATAAAAATGGGGGTTTTATGCATTAATTTCGGCTTCTTGTAAAAATCTAAAATCTGTAAATTATAGAAGATTACCACCGAAAATATCTATGTATTTTTCAGATGCAACACACCGTTAAAAATAAACCTGTGCATAACATTGTGATAATGAGCATGTGGTGTATTTATGAAAAGTATATGTTGCTTTATGGGGTATATATCGTTGATATTTCAGGGAAGTAGGTTGGATGGGTGGGTAATATTTATAGTGTGTGCATTGCTAGGATAAGAATTAAATTATGTGTCAGAAGAAATTTTTAAATAGGAAAACCCTGTATTTTGAGTTAAAGCTTTGATAAGGTGAATATGAGTGTTGAGAGATTTAACTCGCTCACTCCCAACCACATCTATACAAATGGAGAATAATAATGTCTCTTATCTACCCTACAAACAATTCACCTAACGAATCGCCCGGAAGAGCCAGAAATGCTCTCGGACGTAGCGCCTGTGCCCTCGTGGTGGCAGGCGCTTTAGTGCTTCCGCTGACCCCAGCGGGAGCTGTCACCGATCCTGGTGCTTCAACCCCTGCATCCACCGCTACGGTGACCCCGCAGGTTGTGGCCGATCAGGAACCTCAAGCAACTCCGCAGCTCGTGGTCGAAACCCCCGATGAAGTCAACCCCTACTACGGGAAGACGCTCAAAATCAAAGGAACCGGTTTCTACGGTGTGGCGGCAGATCAGCAGGTCAGCCTCAAAGTTACCCCTTCAGATACACCAGCTAATTCCCCATATTTCACTACGGAATACGGCGTATATAACCTGGGGTATGTGAATGTTCCCGCATCGCAGATTCATGACGGAACCTTTGAGGTCTATTTGAATACCCAGCCGCTGCCGCTGAACGATTTCCATCCGGAACTCGATTACGTCGTCAGCAGTACCCTGACCTCGACAACGCAGCAGGCGCAAGGATATGAAATCTTGCCCACCACGGCATACAACACCCAGGCACCGGTGCTGGTCGCACGTCAGAACACCAATCTGGAAGTCGAGGGTAAGCCTAACTCGTTGGTGGAAGACTCCGTGAAGGTGCGCGGTACCGGCTATGACCCAAAGTTTATTCCTCAAGGCGGATACTTGCAGGTTTCTCTTATTGAGGGTGATTGGCCCAGAGGTCAGGTTGTTACTCAGGAAAGAACCGTGTCATCGGTGAAAGTTTCTGCCGAGGAGCTCTCGCAGAGCGGCCTCTTTGAAACTGCGCTTCCCTATCCGGCAGGTCTGGATGCACGCCGCAGCTATCGCATCGGAACCCAGATCATCAATCCCGACGGAATGTTGGCAAACAACGCTTTGACTGAATACCTGGATGTTGAGTTTTCCTCGGAGAGTAAAGCACCGCAGCTGAACGTGAGCGTTCCCGCTGTGAACCCGACCATCGATACCGAGATTACTGTGACCGGTACTGGATATTATGGCTCTGGCAACGCCGAGATACAGGGTCAGAGTATGAACCTCGTTATTAACGAGATAGACCAGAAGACTGGCAAACCAACGGGCGCGGTTCTCACTCATCCAGTGGATTATACCTACCGGGTGGAAGAGAAAGACCTCTACGATGGCTTTACCGACGGTACCTTCCAGACCACCTTCACCATTCCCGCGAATACCCTCAAAACCGGGCACGTATACGAGCTTAGTACGGGGGTATATCCAAAGGACCCGAAGGACGATGTTATCTTCGAAGCCCACCAAAAGCTCCCGTTAACGACTGCGGATCAACCGGTTCCAAATCCCAAACCGGCAGAGCCTCAGCCGGGCCCCGAACCCGCACCAAACCCCAAACCCGCACCCGGTGAGAAACCTACACCCGAATCGGATTTCAAGGATGTGCGCGATCGTACCGCACATCGCGATGCGATTCTTTGGGCTTCGCAGCGGCAGCTTGTCGATAGCGCGGACGGCTATTACCGCCCCTACGATGCTATAACCCGCGAACAATCCGTTGTGGCCCTCTACCGCCTGGCAGGAAGCCCTCAGGTTACTCTTCCGCAGGAGTCTCCCTATGTGGATGTTACCCCGGAACACCCGCATTACCGGGAGATTATTTGGGCACGTGAAAGCGGTATCAGCTTCGGTTGGAGTGACGGTCATTTCCGCCCCGAGGCGGCTGCATCTCACGCCAGTATGGCTGCGTTTTTGTACCGTTACGCTGGGGAACCTGGCGTGAACCTACCGGAACAATCCCTGTATGCCGATATGACGGCTGATTCCCCGTTCTACCGGGAGAGTACTTGGCTGAAGAAGAGGGGTCTTGTTTTCTGGTCCGAAAACTGGTTCCAGCCCGATGGCGCCGTTACTCGCGCCGACTTCGCGGAACTCATCTATCAGTACGAACAAGGCAAATAGACCGAGCAAAATTCTGAGATAGAGATTTATCTATCCGCCCGCACCGCGGGTCTTAGCTCAAACGTTGAGGGGCTTATACACATCGTGTAGAGGCCCCTCAACTATGTTCTAGGAGTGTTTGTTCGCGTGAAAACGATATGCTCGGACTAGAAGTTACCCAGCATCTTGGTGACGTCTAGGGCTTCATCGAGCTGAGCCTCAGTGACCTCGCCGCGTTCAACGTAACCTAAAGCCACCACGGCATCACGCACAGTGACCTTGTTTGCCACGGAATACTTGGCAATCTTTGCGGCGGCCTCGTACCCGATGAGCTTATTCAGCGGGGTTACGGTCGAGGGCGATGCTTCCGCCAGGAAGCGGCAACGCTCTACGTTGGCGCTCAGGCCGTCGATCATCTTCTCAGCCGCCACGCGAGAAACGTTGGCGAGCAGACGGATGGACTGGAGCAGGTTAGCCGCCATTACTGGAATACCCACGTTCAGCTCGAAGGCTCCGTTGGTGGAGGAAAGCGCGATGGTCGCATCATTACCAATTACCTGTGCCGCAACCTGAATAGTAGCCTCACAAATCACCGGGTTTACCTTGCCGGGCATGATGGACGAGCCGGGCTGCAGATCGGGGATGTGCAGCTCGCCTAAACCAGTGTTCGGGCCTGAACCCATCCAACGGATATCGTTGCTGATTTTCATCAGACCGTATGCAAGGGTGCGCAGCTGACCGGAAACCTCAACCAGACCGTCGCGGTTTGCCTGCGCCTCGAAATGGTTACGTGCCTCGGTCAGGGGTAGACCGGTTTCTTCAGCAAGCAGCTCAATCACACGTGCCGAAAAGCCCGCTGGGGTATTGATACCGGTACCCACTGCGGTGCCGCCTAGTGGAACCTCAGCCACGCGGGGCAGGGAAGCGTTCACACGTTCGATGCCGTAACGCACGGTAGCGGCGTAGCCAGAGAATTCTTGGCCTAAGGTAATGGGGGTTGCATCCATCAGGTGGGTGCGTCCGGATTTGACGACGTCTTTGAACTCTACGGACTTCTTTTCCAGCGAAGCAGCGAGAACCTCAAGGGAAGGGATCAGCTCTTTGACCAGTGCCTCAGTCACGGCAACGTGCACGGAAGTGGGGAAAACATCGTTGGAAGACTGGGAAGCATTCACGTGGTCATTGGGGTGAACTTCAATGCCTCGTGATTCCAGGGAACGGGTTGCCAACGTTGCCAGAACCTCGTTGGTGTTCATATTCGACGAGGTGCCCGAACCGGTCTGGAAGACGTCAATGGGGAAATGCTCGTCGTACTCACCGGTTGCTACCAGATCCGCCGCCTCGCGGATAGCCTGGGCGCGCTCAGCATCGAGCACCTGAAGTTCCTCATTGGCGGTCGCGGCTGCCTTCTTAACGAGGGCAAGAGCGCGAATATGGGCTGATTCGAGGGTTTGCCCCGAAATCGGGAAGTTATCGACCGCGCGCTGAGTCTGTGCACGGTAGAGTGCGTTGGCGGGCACGCGAACTTCGCCCATGGTGTCATGTTCAATGCGGTATTCAATATTTTCAGCCATAACTCTAGTTTAGGGCTCAAAATGGCGGGTTTTCATACCCTTCGTGTAAAAATCGGAACATTTGGGGAATACCGTGCATGATGATACTCACCACGCTGTGGGGTTGTGTGGCGGTACCGTATGAACTCAAGTAAAGCCTGTTGGAGCTTCTGGGATTATGTTGTTTTTCTCGGGTGGATAACACGAAGGAGGCGTTGGCCACCGCCTCCTCGTATATAAAACGCGTAGGAACTACTTCATCTCGCGCGAGTCAAAGACAATATCGACCGCGCCGGAATCCAAATGGTAGAAGCAACCCAGCACAATGGTCTCGCCGCGAGCAACTGCATCGGCAATAATGCGCGATTCCTGAAGCAGACGGGAAGCCGTCGCAGACGTATGAGCCCGTACCATCTCGTTCACATACTGGCTTGGCTTCTCGCCGTGGGGAAGTTCTTGGGCCAGCACTGTAGGCTGAATAGTCTCAACTACTCGCGTAATAAATCCGCCCGGAAGCTGCCCCGATTCCACCGACGAGCAGGTAGCCTGAACAGCCCCGCAAGATTGATGTCCCATAATGATCAGCACCGGCGTCTTGAACTGGGTAATGGAATATTCCAGCGAACCAAGGGCACCATCATCAAGAACCTGCCCTGCGGTGCGTACCACAAAGGCATCGCCAAGACCCAGGTCAAAGATATGTTCCGGTGGCGTACGCGAATCCGCACACCCAAAAATCGTAGTGAAAGGAAACTGTCCGCCTGTGAGTTCGTCGCGACGTGCCACATCCTGGTGCGGATGCGAAAGCTCGCCCCGTACAAAGCGTGCGTTACCCTCTTGCAGGCGTTCCAACACATACTCAGCGGTGGGTTGAACCGGACGAGAACCCATAGAAGGCTCCTTAAAGTGAGAGGTATCTTCCCTCTATTTTACCGAAAACAGACCGTACATTTTGCTAGAGAAGATCACGAAATATTAGAAGTATTGGATGCACCCGGGGAGACCGTCATCGTCGGCGCTTTCATATAGGCGACCGTCGCATCCGCCAACTGGGCAAACTCCGCCGGGTCTGCCGTGCCGGTGAGTATCACGGTTGTCGTCTCACCGTTACCGTGAGGCACCTGCGCCACGTAGGAGTACACTTTTTCATTATTTTTCTTTGAGGTGGCTGAACGTACTTCCCACTCCACGCCGCCGATAGATTCGGTGCCCTGTTTCGCGGCGTTATCGACCTGTTGAGCCACCCAGGTAGGGTTTGTATCCTTCGCTTGGATCAACTCAATAAAATGATTTTTACTGGTCACCTGTCCGCTCTTAAAGTACGGGATATTATCGGGAGTATTACCCGTCCACCGCGCGTAGTTATAGTGCCAACCCTCAAGCTGCGGTACCGCCACCGGAAAACCCGCCTGCTGGGTAGATTCAACCGCTACCTGCGATAAATTCACCTGCGGGCGGTACGGATTCTTATCCGGCTGCGGCATGAGCCAGAGCACCGGAATGAGAATAGCCACCATCGCCAGCATCGAAATAATCATATTGCGCGCCGGAGCATTAATGCGTTTCGCCTGTTTTTGTGTAATTTGTGGCACAACAAATGAATCGGTAGAAGCATCTGCGTGAGCCTTCGGCGCATGAGCGTTCTGACCATCGCTCTCAGCCGGTGTATGCGCGTGATTCTGAGAGTTTTCCACTCACACATTCTCTCATACGCTCTAAGACATACCGTTTCCCACACCCACCTGGGCGGATGTTCACCACGGTACATGCGCCCACGCAAACCCGTTCAATACACGCGAACATTCCGCCGGGCGCGTTATGCTAGTAAACAGGAGGTGCCGGTTCAAAGCGCTGGAACGAACCAGCCAACCGGCCATGACAACGACCTCGAAGGTGAGCAATGACTGAAAACAATAACCACGCCGACCGCAACCTAGCTATGGAATTGGTGCGCGCCACCGAGGCCGCAGCCATCGCATCCGGTCCCTGGGTGGGCGCAGGCGATAAGAACCGCGCGGACGGTGCCGCCGTGGACGCGATGCGCTACCGTCTCTCGACCGTGCACTTCAACGGAACCGTTGTGATCGGCGAGGGCGAAAAAGATAAGGCTCCCATGCTATTCAACGGCGAAGTTGTTGGCGATGGTATCGGCCCCAATCTCGATATTGCGGTAGATCCCATCGACGGAACTCGTCTGACCGCATTGGGCATGGACAACGCCCTCTCCGTAATCGCAGTGGCAGACGGCGGTTCTATGTTCGACCCCTCCGCCGTGTTTTACATGGAAAAACTGGTGACCGGGCCCGAAGCCGCAGAGTTCGTAGATCTTCGCCTGCCCGTCAAACAGAACCTTCACTTGGTCGCTAAGGCACAGGGTAAGAACGTAAGCGAACTGACCGTGTGCGTTCTGGATCGTCCGCGTCACGCTAAGCTCATTGAAGAGATTCGTAATGCCGGTGCACGTACCCGCATTATCCTTGACGGCGATGTTGCGGGAGCTATTGCGGCCTGCCGTGAAGGAACCGGTGTTGACGTGATGCTCGGTACCGGCGGAACCCCCGAAGGCATCGTCGCCGCGTGCGCTATCAAGGCCACCGGAGGCGTAATTCAGGGTCGCTTAGCACCCACTGACGATGCCGAGCGTGAGAAGGCGCTCGCTGCGGGGCACGATCTTGACCGCATCCTCACAACTGACGATCTGGTCACCAGCGATAACTGCTTCTTCGCTGCAACCGGTATTACCGACGGCAAGCTGCTGCGCGGGGTGCGCTACGGCAAGAATATTGTGACCACCCAGTCGCTCGTTATGCGTTCCTCCTCGGGAACCGTACGTATGGTAGAGGCTGAACACCGTCTCTCTCGCCTGCGCGAGATTCTGTCGCATACAAAGTAACGCCTTGATATAAAGCTTGTGCCGCACTCTCAATCATTGAGAGTGCGGCACAAGCTTTATTGTACGAGCGTGGTCTGCCTGGGAACCTAGGCTGCCGAAGTATCGTTATTTTTTCAGGCGTGCGCGAACCTTAGCTACTGTAGATTTCGCGGTTTTCTGAGCGGTTCCCAGTGCTTTTTTGAGTGCGGGACGCGCGCGGTATGCGTAGCCGTAGGCGCGGTAGCCTAGCACGTTTACCGGAATGTCCCAGGTTCCGGGGTACTCAACCGAACGCCCGCCGAAAGACTTCTTAAATTTGGTGAACCCCGCCCATTCGTGATCAGGCTGATCTTCGGGTGCGATGCCGAAAAGATCCACATATTTCAGACCCTTTGCTTTAGCATCCAAGATGAAATTGGTCACTACCGGAATGCCTGCCGAGAGCTTACGATGCGCAAAAGAGGCCGCCGCGTGGGCATAGGTGCGCGTATCGTCTGAATCGTAGACAAACGCCGCCGCGATAGGCTCCTTGGAACCATCCTCGCCGGTCAGCTGAGCAATATAGAGGGACGCGGCATCGGCAGGCATGAGGGTCTTTGCCACCTGCATCAGATAGTCGTCCTGCTGACGGTTGAACCCGTTGCGGTCGGCGGTTTCAGAGAGGAACGTGAAGAGCACCTTCATATCCTCGGGGTTCTGAGACACCTCAATGCTGACACCTTTTTTGTGGATATTACGGTGCAGATTGCGGTTATTGGACTTCATATCCTTCAAAATTGCAGCTTCGTCGCCGGAAAGATCAATAATCTGCGTGTGTGAAGGCTGAACCTGGCGCGGTGCCAACGCAGCGCCGCGTGCCTTCAGGAACTCTGCTGCATCCTGCGAACCCCAGATAGCGGAGTCAATTGGTTCGATGCGCACAAACAGGCACCCATGAGCCTTTGCTTCTTCTTTCAGCGAGTCGAGCGCGGCATCGAAAGCCTGCGCACTCTGTGCCACCGGGCCGTAGGGGCTGTAAAGATACTTGCCGGTGCGCCCGCCCTCAACGGTAGCGAGATAGGACCAGCCTTCGCCTTCGTGGCGAATAACGGTATGACCAAGAGATTGCTGAAAACGTGCCCAAATATCGGATTGAAGAATATTGCTCATCCAACTATTTTAGCCTCAACCGCAGGTTACGATGAGCGAAGGCGACCTTGGGAGTAGATAAAATACGAGCCGTTCCGTATCTTCACGGAACGGCTCGATAACACCGAGAAACGACCATACATTAGGGCACGTAAGCCTGCGGTTCGTCCCCTTCATCACGTGTAGAGTCGGCGGTCGGGGCGGGTTTGGGAGCCGCCGGTGCCTGTACTTTTTCTTCTTCGGCAACTTGGGCGCGATGCTCGGCGAGCTTAGCACGCAGAGCCGTTCCCTTATCTACCGCGCTCTGGCGCAGATCCTTCGAGAAATCGAGAAGATCGGAGTGCACCTGCTGCGCGAAATCGTCGGTGGCGCATCCTAGGATGCGCAGCGCCAGAAGTCCCGCATTACGTGCGCCGTTGATAGACACGGTCGCCACCGGAACCCCCGCGGGCATCTGCACGATAGAAAGCAGGGAATCCATGCCTTCGAGATTCTTCAGCCGCACCGGAACACCGATAACGGGCAATGCGGTAACCGATGCGAGCATGCCGGGAAGGTGCGCTGCCCCTCCGGCACCGGCGATGATTACGCGAATACCGCGCTGATGAGCCTGCTGGCCGTAGGCGATCATATCTTCAGGCATGCGGTGTGCTGAGACGACATCCGCTTCATAGGGGATGCCGAATTCTTCAAGAACCGTAGCGGCTTCTTCCATGATGGACCAGTCGGAATCTGACCCCATCACAACGCCAACAACGGGCTTATCTGAATCGTACGGGGAGCTCATGAACAATCCTTCCTGTGAGCTAATAAGACACTACGGACGCGAAATATACCGGCAAACTCTTAGAGCGGGCGGCCGTCGCGCAAAATAGATGCCACATTCGCGGCGGCATCGCGTAGCGCCCGAGTCTCAGCTGCCCGACCGGTAATATTCACATGACCAATTTTACGTCCTGGGCGGGTTTCTTTACCGTAAAAATGAATTTTGGCGCGTGGCTCGGCACTGAGCGCAAGCGGGTACACACCGAAAATATCTTCATTCTCGCCGCCTAGGTAATTCTTCATAATGGCAACTTCGTCGCGCATGGCAGTTGCGCCCAACGGCATATCGAGTACCGCACGCAGATGCTGCTCAAACTGACTGGTTACCGAACCTTCCTGGGTCCAGTGTCCGGTATTGTGCGGGCGCATCGCGAGTTCATTAATGTAGAAGCCTGCTGAAGATCCCGGAACCTCGAAGAGTTCCGCCGCCATTACGCCGGTAACCCCAAGTTCGGTGGCTAGGGTAACGGCTGCATCGGATGCCGCCTGGGCAATTGCGGGGGAGAGGTTCGGTGCGGGTGCAATTACTTCATCACAGACCGAATTCACCTGAATTGTCTCTACGACAGGCCAGGGGAGAACCTGCCCACTCTCCCGGCGCGCCACGAGAGCGGAAAGCTCGCGGGTGAACGGAACCTTTTCCTCCGCCAAAAGCGCCGAAAAATCGGTGCGGTGAGGAAGCTCATCAAACCAGGCAGCGGCCTGCTCACGGGCGTGCTGAGGAGAATCCAGCACCATCACGCCCTTGCCGTCATAGCCGCCGCGCGGGGTCTTCAAAACCACGGGCCAGTCGATCTCATCGCCAAAGGCGAGAAGCTCATCCAAAGTTTCAACGCGTGCCCAGCGCGGGTTCGGTAGTCCAAGATCTTCTACAGCCTGGCGCATCATGAGCTTATCCTGGGCATATTGCAGCGCATCCGGATGCGGCTGCACATTCACCCCCTCGGCAATAAGCGTGTGCAAAAATTCGGTGGGAACATGCTCGTGATCGAAGGTAATAACATCTTTGCCACGAGCGAACTCCCGCAAAGTCTCTAAATCCTTATAATCTCCCACGGGCGCGCTGCGCACCGCTGCCACGGCGCCCACCGTAGGGCTTTCAGCGAGAATATGAAGGTCAAATCCAAGGTTCGTTGCTGCGGGCGTCATCATGCGTGCCAGCTGGCCGCCTCCGATAACACCAAGTACAGGTCCAGTTACAGGGTAAGTCACATCACCCAAGTGTACTCTTATGCCCCCAAATACCGGTAGTATTCCGCGCCGCAGACTTGAAAATAACCTGGGAAGTGCATGATAAAACTCAATAAAATAAGGTAAAACGGGATCGGCTGTACTAGTATTTTAGGGATGCTATCAAAATTTAACTCACAGACGCCCAGGTCATCTTAACGGGCAGAAAAGATGGAGAATATGGCTTCAGACTCTCGCTCTACACTGGGTGATCGTCTTAAATCACTGTGGAATACCTACGGTTTAGAGGTACTTAAATTCGGTACCGTTGGCGGTGCCGCATTCTTGGTAAACGCTGCCGTGGTGTGGGCGCTGATGCTTGGTCCTTTCGAGAACGCACATACCAAGGCAAAAGTAATTGCCAGCGTTGTGGCTACCATCTTTGCATGGATTATGAACCGCCTGTGGACCTTCCGCGAAGACCGATCCGAGAACTGGAAACGTGAGGGCATCGAATTTGCCCTTGTGAATATTCTTGGCATTTTGGTTGAGGCCGGATGCGTGTTCTTCACTAACTACGTATTGGGGCTGCGTTCGCCGGAAGCATCGTTTATCTCCGGTACGATCATCGGCACCGCGCTGGGAACAATTCTGCGGTACTTCCTCTACCGTTTCTGGGTTTACGGCAAGCACCGTAAACAGGTGGATGAAGGGGACGCTACCGAGCACGAAGAATTGGGGTACATTCTGAACCAGGCGACGGGCGTGTTGACCGGATCGGTTCCCGTGGTAGACCCTGCGGCACAGGCCCAGCGTTCGCAACAGAATGTTGAAATTACCGATGTTGATAAGCCCTCTACCGGTAAACGTTCATAAATAAATAGACTGTCATACAGCGGCGGATTCTTTTTATGAGAATCCGCCGCAGTGTTTTTACCCTCTGAGCGAACTACGCTGCCGTTTTCTAGGGGTGGTCCAAGGTGAGATCTAGAGCTCGCTCAGAACGGAGGAGTGGGTCTAACTCGGTAGCGGTAAAATCAGCCAGCGGATCGGGTAGGAATACGGCATAACCCGCGATGAGGCAGGCAAGCGCCTCTGTCACGATCGTGAGGGCTGAGGGTGCCCAGTCGAACTCTGAGGGAAGGTGAAGACGAAGCGCTAATGCTCGTTCCCCTGAAGGAAGACGGTAATCGTGACCAGCATGTTCATGTGCCCGAGAGAGCACCTGTGCCGTTAGCTCTGCCGATGTTAAGTTATTGCCCACGGGCGCTAAGGTCGAAGCTGGCAAGCCGATGAACTGGTCAGCCTCGCTGCGCACGAGCGCGCAGAAGTCGATAACTTCGGCATCGGTCGCAGACTCGGCCTCGTGAAGGTCTCCAAGGTAGCGCATCGAGAGAGGCCCGCGATCAACGAGAAGAAGATAGTCGGGGTTATTGAGGTTCTGAGCATGATCGGTGGTATCTGAGGCGCCTACAAGCGGTTCTTCATCGTCGAAGTAGCCGCCAGCGTAGAGAGTCGCGCAGGCGAGAACCAGAAAACGCCAGTGCAGGGGACCCGTAATCTGCACCCCAGATTCCTCGGTAACTTCGCACTCATTCACCAGAAGATTTGCGCTCTTTGCTACCCAATTCATGAAGACGCGACCGGAGAGCTCGATGCGTTCACCCCCGCGAGCATGCCAGATAAGGGCGGGAGTCTGCACACGCGCGAGAGCATCGAAAATACGCGTGAATGAGCGGGCATTTGCCACGGTCGAGAGTAAATTTTCAGCCATAGAATAACTTTACCGTGTGTAAACTCCCAAAAATTTCGATGCATGATATTACTTTCGGCAGTACACGCGACCACATCATGAGATATTTTTCCTGACGTCATAACAGTTGAAGAAGAAAGTATTTGTAGACATAAATTTGCGTGCGATGCAAATATACTCTTAAGGACGTTGAAGTTATATTACGGGCGCATTACGGGTGTGAAGTTCATAAAATATCTTGCAGGTGGGTTATTAAAATGTAATAAGTGACACGATTAGGTTTTGAATAGGATATAAAAAACCTGTTTTGACTAGGTGCTTAGGAGTTTGAAAGAGCTTCGTTTGAGGCGTAATCTCGGGGGTTCTGGAGGGGGTATGGAGGAACAGATATATACAGAAGATAACGCCCAAAACTTTCATGATGAAGTAATTAATTTGTGGTCTAACACCGTATAAACATTGAAATATTTGACGGTGATCTGCACATACACGGATAAAAGTTGTAAGTCCAGTTTGACGAATGGGCGTGTCGCCCTTCTAATAGTTATGTAGGTTTATTTGCAGAAACATCTTTCATGCCCAAAAACTATAAATCTACAGAGCCAAAAAAGATTCGTTTGCACACCAACGAATCACCGCAGACTCATCTAGCCAATGAGAACACGGAAGGAAAAACTATGGGTTCATACACCTGTGCTGGGTATTCACGCCTGGGCACCGGTATCGCCGGTGAACGCACAGGCGGAACCCGCCAACATACTATGCAAACCGCGCAATCCCTAGAAGAACAAGCAAATATGTTCCTGAGCGTTGCTGACGCAACCACTGAGGAAGGCAGCTTTGCGGCCTCCACAGTTGAGGTAGGCAACATGTTTACCTGCGTCGAAGGCCTCGATATGTGGGCCGCCGCTGCAGGCATGTACGGAACTGAAGGTGATGACGGAGAGCTCGCCTGGCAAACTGATGCGCTGTGTGCCCAAACCGACCCAGAAGCCTTTTTCCCTGAAAAAGGAGGGTCTACTCGTGACGCTAAACGCGTCTGCGAATCGTGCCCCGTTCGTGAAGAGTGTCTAAAATATGCAATGGACAATGATGAGCGCTTCGGAATATGGGGCGGTCTCTCAGAACGCGAGCGTCGCCGGCTACGTAAGCAGGCAAGCTAAGGCGCTAGGAAGGCACAACAGTACCCATGCAGAAAGTTAGACACTGCTCCCGGCAGACCTGTCAACATGAAGCCACGGTGACCCTCAGCTACTCATACGCTGACTCTACGGCGACGATTGGCCCGCTGTCCGAGTACCGCGAGCCACACGCTTACGATCTTTGCGATTACCATGCGGCACGATTAACCGCACCGCAAGGATGGCGAGTCGTCTACACGGTGGAGCTTAAAGCTGAACGATCCTGAGGTACTGCCAGCCTCTCACAACCTTCATAGGAACCTTCCGCCGCTCAGCGGAAGGTTCTTCTCCTATGAAAATAGGACAAACACCCTATCTATACCACTCTATTCAGAAAAGACACCTATGGCACAGGAAAGTCACAGCGGTACCGCATCCTCAGGGCAGAGAGCCTGGGATGCGCTACGCTCCGCGATCGGCACCGAAACCGTTGAAGAAGCGGCGGCGCGTGCTTCCGCCCCCGCAACACAAAGAACACCCGAATCACTGCTGGGAGTATCGGCACAGATGTACACCGAAGCTCCGGATTTTGCAGACAACCCCGATATTCCCAGCGATCTAGCATCCGGCGCACATGACACGAGTCAGCAGGAAGGGGAAAGCGTAGGGCAGCGGGTACGTACTTACACCAGCGTCTCGACCGGGTTTGTTCCTCTTATCCGCGAGGCAAAGGGATCTCCGAAGCACCCCACGCTCAGTACTTTAGTGCAGAAGTTTGACGAGAAAAAGAACGAAGACGCGGCTCCGGCTGAAAAGGCAGCTGCGCCGGATACACCCGCCTCAGAACCCAGTCAAGATGCCGATAACAAACCCCAAAAATCCACCCTAGTGACCGTGGAGAAGGGAACAAAAATCTCAACCGGCTCGCTGAGTTCACGCCCTAAATACCGCACGCAAACAACTCGTACCGTTGAAACCTCAAATACGTGGGAAGAAGATGCAGCACAAGAAGCCGCCGCCGAACGCCCACGCCTGCTCAAGCTCCGTGCCGCCCTCATCACGGCAGCGGTACCGCTCCTCTCGTTTATGGTCGCTATTCGGGCTGTCGCATCCGCACCATTCCTCTGGCTGGAATACCGCAGGCCCGGATTTCCCGAAGACAGCTACGGATTCGACCTCGCCGAACGCATGCGGTTAGGCTCCTATGGTCTGGACTACGTGACCAACCTAGCCCCCGAAGACTACCTGGCGAAAGCCACCACCGGACCGGCAAACACCCCGGCATTCCTCCAGAGTGAAATTCAGCATATGCACGACGTCAAACGAGTCTTGCTCTTCGCAACCATCGCCGTGGCGGTATTCTGCGTGCTGGCCTTAATCGGCAGTATTTCGCTGAAGGAGCGCGCCCCCGGCACTATTCGCCGCAGCCTGTATACCGGTGCCTGGGTTACCGTTATTATGCTTGTGGTGCTAGGTATCATAGGCGCCACCAGCTGGGAATGGCTCTTTACCACCTTCCACACGACCTTCTTCCCGCAGGGCAACTGGCAATTCCGCATGAGTGATACGCTCATTCGCCTATACCCGCCGCAATTCTGGATCGACGCGGCGCTCGCCATCGTGGTGATAACCCTGCTGATAATCGGTGTGCTGCTGGCGTTCACCTGGCCCACACGGTACCGCCTCGTGAAGGAAAATCGGTACTACAAGGAGCGCTACCAGATTCGCCAGAAAATCAAGGCGATGCGCGCCGAACGTGACGGCGATACCGAGGCTTAGCGGGTACCCGGCACACGTCCCTACGGCATAAAAAGGCTCTTGAGGTGAATAAAATTGGTGTTTCTAACACCTTATTCGCCTCAAGAGCCTTTTTCGTACGGCATCCTGATTGGATCCGGGTATAGGGGAATGCCTCCGCTAAATCCAGGTTGGAATCCACATATGCCCGTACCACTGTTCATACGGGATAACCTGCCCAGTCCACAGAGGCCAGAAGTATGCGCTCACCAGCAGAACCGCCGTCAGGTATATACCTACGCACAAAACGCCCACGCGCACGCGTCTGACGGAACTGGTACGATTCCCCAAAAGTACGCCCAAACAACCCGCCAAGAGTATGAGGAGGAAAGGCTCAAAGGAGAGAGCGTAGAAGAAGAACATGGTGCGGTTCGGGTAGAGGAACCACGGCAGATAGCCTGCGGCGAAAACCAGCAGAAGAGCCCCAAAACGCCAGTCGCGCTTCAGGATAAAAATGACTAGGGCGAGAATTATCGCCGGAATAAACACCCACCAGATCAGCGGGTTACCAATATTGAGGATAGCTTGCGAACAGTTGAGTGCCGTGCATCCTTTTTCACCAAACTTCGGCGCCTCATAGTAGTACGACGTCGGGTGCCCCAGAATAAGCCACTGCCAAGCCTGCGACGCGTAGCGATGCTCACTGCTGAGCCCCGAATGGAACTTAAACGCGGATGTATGATACTCCCAGAGTAGGCGCAAATCCTCGGGAAGCCACTTCACAGCACCCGAATCGGGGAACTGATTACTCCAGTGGCGGTAGAAAGCGTTTGACGACTTAAACCAACCAATCCAGGTGGTCAGATAGACGATAAGACCCACGCCAATCATCTGAATGAACGCAGGAATACCCTCTCGAATCAGAGCGACAATACCCCAATTTTTCAACCCTAGGATGCGCCGCGCATTCATATCCCAAAACACCGTCAGCACACCCATTGCAGCAATGAAGAACAGCGAGTTCCACTTCACCGCTACGGCGGCACCGGCACAAATACCGGCGGCAAGACGCCACAGATGCAAACCCGAGCCGGGACCGAAAACAACCTTCTGCAAGCCCGACTCGCCGTGCGCATCCACAATCTTCATGACATTCGCCGCGAGCCTTCTGCGTGCCGCTTGTCGGTCAAGAAGCAGACAGACAAAAGTCGCTAAAATCCAGAACATCTGGAAAATATCGAGAAGCGCCAGACGGGATTCCACAAACATCAAACCATCAACGGCACCCAGCAGCGCAGCGATAGAGGCAACCGTGACCGAACGGAACATGAGCCACCCGGCAACCGCCAGAAGTGCCACCGAGAGCGTACCAATAATCGCGGCACTCACACGCCAGCCGAAGGCGTTCTCGCCAAAAATCGCCATTCCCCAGGCAATCATCCACTTACCTAGGGGCGGATGCACCACATACTCGGGGCTGTTCGGCAAGATACCGCTAAAATCCCCCGAAGCGAATGCGTGATCCACGCCGCTCGACCACGAAACTTCATATCCGTAGTGCAGGTACGAATAGGCGTCCTTGGCATAGTAGGTTTCGTCAAAGACAATTGCATTCGGGTGTGCCAGGTTATAAAAACGCAGCACACCCGCTAAGAGTACAATCAGGGTCGGTGCAAGCCAGCCCCAACGGGGTAGCGAAACACGGGCGACGCCCAGAGCCTCGAAAAGATTCGACAGAGAGTACTGCACTCTGGACTTCGTAAAAGAAAGACTAGCGGTTAACATCACCTATCAATCCTATAGGGTGTAAGCCTCCACGTCTTCTTGAAAATACCTGAAACCACAAAAATCTGGCTCAGACCATATATAAAATCTATAAAACTACACCGGCATCATGCGGAACTAAGCGCTATGGCGGCATAGAGCACCTCCGAGATGAAAAGCACACACGATACACTGGGGGAGTGAGCGAAAACGAAATGTATGAGCGCGATACACAAAGTACCACCTCCGCCGATACAACAATGCAGCCCCTAGCGTCTGATGAGCGTGAGGAAGGTATTCTCATTCTCGGCGGAACCCCTATTGGCAACCTCTCAGATGCCAGCGACCGGTTACGGCAGGCGCTCGCTACCGCTGATGTGATCGCCGTCGAAGATACTCGCAAGCTCCGCACCCTTGCCTCCGGGCTGGGAGTGCACACTACGGGACGAATTATCGTAAATCACGACCATAACGAGGCGGAACGCAGTGCCCAGCTCGTGCAAGCGGTCAGCGACGGGAACACAGTTCTGCTGCTCTCGGATGCCGGTATGCCAACCATCTCAGACCCCGGCTATGTTGCTGCATCCGCCGTTGCCGCCGCCGACCTGTCGGTGACCGTGATCCCCGGTCCCTCGGCGGCACTGACCGCGCTCGCGCTCTCGGGACTGCCCACCGGACGGTTCACCTTTGAGGGGTTTCTGGCGCGTAAAGGCTCAGAACGTACAAGAAGGCTGAACTCCCTGGCGGCGGAAGAGCGCACCATGATTTTCTATGAATCGCCGCATCGTGTAGACGCCACACTCACAGATTTTGCCCGGGTTTTCGGGGGAGAACGGCGTGCCGTCGTATGCCGCGAACTCACCAAATTGCATGAAGAAACCCTGCGTGGCACCCTGAACGAACTCGCTGACTGGGCACACGCAACCCAGGTGCGCGGCGAAATCGTGATTGTGGTTGCTGGCGCCGAGCCTCCCGAAACTCCGCAGGCGCAAGACGTAGTAAGTCTCGTCCTCGAACGGGTGGATGCGGGGGAACGCCTCAAAAATGCGTGCGCCGCAGTCGCCGCCGAAACGGGTGCCTCCAAACGAGAACTCTATGAAGCCGCCCTCGCCGCTCGAAATGCAAACGTATAAACACACCTCAACACAGCCCACAGGAGAATACCGTGTGCCATAGCCACTCCGAGCAAACCGAACTCACCCAGGAATATTTAGACTCCCTTGCAACCTTGGCACACTATAAGATGCCGAGCGAAGAAGAACTGACGGCGAGCGTGCTTCCGCATGGCTGGCAGATCGAAGAAGGGCAAACTCCCGCGCCCTACCGAGCCGAGCTTTACCGGGACGAGACCGGGGGAGGCATAGCACAGGAACCTTCGGGTGAAGGCACCCGACGCCGCTCCACGAAGGGCGATGACGGACGGTCCCGCAACCTTGTGTTCCCGCCTGCACCCGAGCCTCTGCCGTACGCCATCGTCGATAACCACACTCATATGGACCTGCTTGATGGCGAAGTAGAAATTACTGCCCGGGATGCCCTCGATACCGGAGAAAAACTCGGCATAGGTGCCATTGTGCAGGTCGGCTGCGATATTCCCTCCTCGCTGTATGCGGTTGCCGCCGCCCGCGCCGACCGGCGGGTTTTGGCGGCGGTTGCCGTTCACCCCAACACCGCCCCCGAACTGGAATCCTCCGGTACCCTTGATGAGGCTCTGGAGACCTTGGATGTGCTCGCCGCCGAACCGCGTGTGCGAGCTATCGGCGAGACCGGGCTCGACTATTTTCGCACCGGGGAAGAGGGCACCGAGGCCCAGCAGCGCAGCTTTCGCGAGCATATTCGCCTGGCGAAGAAGCACGATCTGGCGCTTCAGATTCATGACCGGCAGGCGCACGATGATGTAGTGCGCATCCTCCTTGAGGAGGGCGCCCCCGAGCGTACTGTATTTCACTGCTACTCGGGCGGGGCTGAACTGGCTCGCATGTGCAATGAGCAGGGCTGGTACATGAGCTTCGCCGGAACCGTGACCTTCAAAAACTCGAAGGATATTCAGGAGTCGTTGCGTATGGCACGCCCTGAGCTGATTCTTGCCGAGACGGATGCGCCTTTTTTGACCCCGCACCCGTTTAGGGGCCGCCCGAATGCCTCGTACATGACGAACTATACGGTGCGGTTCATGGCGGCGCACCGCGAGCAGAACCTAGAGGACCTGTGCCGAATTATCCGCGCGAACTCGATGCGTGTGTACGGTAGCTGGGGAATTGAGGGGTTCTAGACGATGGTAACGATCAGTGCATAAGGTATAAGTATTTTTTGTGCCACCTTTGTCGAAGCCTGCATGAACTATCACGCGTATATGCTATTATGATAGATACTATATTTCACCTTAAGGCTTTACTTCATAATTTCTGGAGTAAATTTTGTCTTTGTGCGATGTGGTATCCCGATAAATAGCTTTCTATCCCGTAACGTATCAATAGCATGTTAATGTGAGAGAACTAGGGTAAAGCTGTGTCAATCATTTCTTTTTCAAAAAGAATAAAACATTATATATGGATTAATTATGTCAAAGATGGCGCGGGGATAGATAAGATGCGCAGTTGGTACTCGCAGAAAAACCCATATTCTTATGACCTTGAGAAATACACTCATCGTATTGGTGATGTTGTTGTGCCAAACTCTAGTACCTTCTCTGTTAATCACTTATTCTACGATTCCCAACTTCCTAAAGATAATCTTCGAGATGCCCCTAACCAGATATTTGTAGTGTGGACAGGAGATAACGAAATAACGCCTGCCCGTCGGAAATCACTTAATCTTATTCGCTCCACTAACCCTGAGAGTAAAGTTATTCTGGTGACTCCAGATAATCTGGATGACTATATAGTTCCTGGGTATCCTTTACACCCTTCATACGTGAAGTTGAGCTACATTCAGCGTTCCGACTATATGCGTGCCTACCTGATGCACCATCACGGTGGTGTCTATATGGATATAAAACCTATGGATAAGCCCTGGTTACCTCTTCTTGAGGAGCTTAATGCTACCCCAGATATGTGGGTGATCGCGCCGCATGAAAAAAATTCCCGGAATTCGTCACCAGCAAGTGGGGTATTGGGGAAAGACCAGCGTAACTATTATAAATCGATTGTGAATATGTCTGCTTTTGGGTGTAAACCATATAGCAGGTTTACTGATGAATGGCTTACCGAATTAAACCGTAGGATGGACTATTTTTCATCCTTGTTGGAGAGCTACGGAGATCCTCAAGCTTTTGGGTATATGCCGGAGTATCCTATTCCCTGGCTTGAGTTGGCGGGAAGGATCACGAGCCCCCTAAGCCTTAAATATATTGACCGTATAAAAATTGTTAAAGATATGAAATTTGGAACGTACCCTGGTGGGTACCGGTAAATTGCTGCCGTTTCAAATATAAAGAGGAAAAATGAAAAAATATGTTGTTGCTCTTAAGGACGAAAATCGCCTTGAGCATTTCTTCAATGCCCCGGGGAGCGCAGGTTTCGATATATTTTGGGGAATAGATGGGCGTGCTTTACCTGCTCCTGGGGAAAGCCCTGAATTTGATGCTGTCTATTTTGAGAAGAGAGCAGGCCGTCTAGCCCGTCCCGGGGAAGTAGGATGCGCCTTGAGTCATACTTATGTGTGGCGTGATTTTCTAGAAAGCGGGGAAGAATGGGCGCTTGTTGCTGAGGACGATGCATTGATACACGCCTCCATTGATGAAATTGTCTCTCGGGTTATTGAAAAATCCCGCAGCATTGGTGTGGTGAATTTTGCGGATGGCTGGTCCACCCAGATGGGTCGTATGAACCCCCGCACTCCTTATCCCCGGTTGTCGTTGTTTTCTCCGTTTATTTGGGGCCGTCATCGTTTAGGGTACTGCGCTAGTGATTGGACTGCCTGTACAGGGCTGTACCTGATCTCTCGGTCGGCGGCGCAGAAAATTATTGAGCAGATTGATGCGCGCGGCTCACAATACTGGCTGGCGGATGATTGGCCCCTTTTCGCCGCTGATTTTGGGGTGGATATTAAGGTTGTGCAGCCAGGACTGTGCGGTTGGACAGGAAATAGTCTTATCGAGGAAGACGGGACGCATTTTGTGTACCATAAAGCAAACCAGACAAAAAAACAGCCGCTCCTTAACAAGCTGCGGATTTACGCCGCCCCCAAAGCTCGCTTGAAGAACGCCCAAAACATCGTCAAATCTACTCTCTGGCAGATACGGAAGAAACGCAGAGTTCTCAAGTAACTACCCGCACCAGTGAGCAGCGTCCTTCGACCTAGACCTGCAACCTTCCGTAGAATAGATAGGGTGAGAGAAAATCTGAGCGATAAACCCCTGCTGGGTCCCCAAGAAATCCGCGACCTTGCCGCGCAGCTGGGCATTCGCCCTACAAAGACCCTGGGGCAGAACTTCGTGATTGACCCGAATACTATTCGCCGCATCGTTACCGCAGCGGATATTACCGACGACGAAACCGTGCTCGAAATCGGTCCCGGACTAGGCTCTCTCACCCTGGGGTTGGCAGATGCCGCGCGCCAGGTTGTAGCGGTTGAAATCGATCCGCCATTGGCGCAGCAGCTACCGCATACTATCGCCAAATTCCGCCCCGATAAGGCACAAAACGTTAATGTGGTGCTTATGGACGCTCTCAAGGTGACTGAGCTTCCCCACACGCCGGATGCGCTGGTCGCTAACCTGCCCTATAACGTGGCGGTTCCGGTGCTTCTGCACCTTTTCGCGCAATTTCCGAGCATTTGCCACGCCTTGGTGATGGTGCAGGATGAGGTTGCCGATCGTCTGGCGGCGAAACCCGGATCCAAGATTTACGGGGTTCCTTCGGTGAAGGCAAGCTGGTATGCTGAGGTCTTTAAAGCGGGGGTTATTGGTAAAAACGTATTCTGGCCCGCCCCGAAGATTAACTCCGGGCTTGTGGGTTTCAGGATGCGCCCGCAGCCGCTCGCCGATATTGACCGCGACGAAGTCTTTACCGTGATTGACGCTGCTTTCGCCCAACGGCGGAAGACCCTGCGGGCCGCGCTTGCTTCGTGGGCTGGTTCCGGTGCTCGTGCCGAAGTGATCCTGACCGAGGCGGGCATTACTCCTACTGAGCGTGGCGAAAAGTTAGATATTCACGGGTATATTCGGATTGCCCAGGCGGCGCATCGGGTGCCAGCTTTAGTGGCGGATGAAAGTTAAGACCGGGAAACCGGAGATGGATAAAGAATGCATGTTCTAGAAACTCGGGCAAAAGCGCCCGGCAAAGTAAATCTCTATCTTGCCGTGGGTAACCCCCGCGAAGACGGCTACCATCCGCTCGCCACGCTCTTTTCTTCGGTCAATATCTACGAAACCGTAACCGCACGTGATGGTCAGAAGCCGGGAATTACCCTGAGCCTGGATATTGTGTCCGAATCCCTGGTCGATCAGCAGCACCGTGCCGGAGAATTTGATCTAGCCGAGGTGCCGTTGGACGAGTCGAACCTGGCGCATCGTGCAGCCGTCTCTATGGTGCAGGCGCACGGGCTCACCGTGAACGATCTGAACCTGCACCTGCATATCGATAAGGCCGTTCCCGTGGCCGGGGGCATGGCGGGTGGCTCGGCAGATGCCGCCGCCGCGCTTCTTGCCGTCGATCAGTATCTCTATGAGAAGCGGCTTACCGAACGTACCCTCGGACTCGAAGAGCTGCTTGCCCTAGCTGCGCCTTTGGGTGCCGACGTGCCTTTTGTGGTGCGTGCCGCGTTCCCGCTGGGCGGATTAGCCGTGGGGGAGGGCACCGGAACCGAGCTGCGCATCGTGGAGCTGCCTGAAGACATGATTCCGCTCGATATTGTACTGGTCGCCGCCTCGGAGGGACTCTCGACCCCGCAGGTATTTAGCGAGCTCGATGAGGGACGCGCCGCCGGACGTTACCCCGAAGCTGGCGAGCTGCAGGTTCCTTCGGGGCTGCTGCACGCGCTAACCCAGACGGAGGCGCCGATTGCGCGCATCCACGAAATTGGCAGGCAGCTTCGCAACGATTTGCAGAGCCCAGCCGTGACCCTAACACCCGATCTTGAAACTATTTTAACCATGGATAATGAGAGCATGGTTGAGGCGTTTGTCTCTGGGTCAGGGCCTACCGTGGCTATTCTTGCGGAGGGCGCGACCGCAGCTGATGAACTCGCCGCAGCACTTCGCCGCCGAGGCCGTCACGCGATCGCCACCCAAACCCCCGCGATGCTCTAATTCCTTAGGAATAGTCCCTTAATCCTCTAATAGGCGCAGTATCCAGCCGCAGCGGCTTCGGAATACGCTTGAGAATGCGGTACTGAAGAATACCCTCCAGCGCCCCAAGGTTACCGCCCGCCAGATACGCCGCCCGAAAACGGGTTGCAGGGTTTATAAGCTTAGGGGCCTGCCGCAGAACCTCCAGGATAGACGCCTTCGTACTGGGACCGCGCATTCCATGCCGTCGATAGTGTACCCACAGCAGTACCTTGTATTTTTGGTAGGCGCGCTGCTGATGAAAAATGCGTTTAGGTTTATCCCGCAGAATATAGTGCAGAAGCGGCCCGTGCGTGAGCGCCGCCGGAACGCCTGCAAGCTGCACTCGCCAGGCAAAATCGGTCTCTTCGGAACTCTTATACGAAGAATCCATACCCCCGGCCTCAAGATATACGCGGCGAGGAATCGAAAAATTACCCCCGGCAACCGTCGGCAGAAAACCAGCATAGGGGGTGAGCTCATCGTCGTAGAAAATCCTGGTGCGTGTGCTCAGAGTCTTCTGATCATCGCCGGGTTCAAGACCGTAAGCCTGTAGAACTTCGGGAGTATTAACCCGGTCATGAAGCAGAGACCCGCTTGCTATGACAGGGGAATATAGGTTTTGTACGTACAGATGTGAAGCCACCCAGTCAGGTTCTACAAGATCATCGCCATCGCAGAAGATGAGGATATCACCTGCGGCTTGTACCGCCCCCATATTGCGGGCGTGGCTGGCTCCGCCACGCTGGGATGCATCTATTACCCGCAGGGGATAGGGGGCACTGTAGCTTTCGACCACGGTGCTGGTACTGTCGGTACTGCCGTTATCGCAAATGAGCACCTCAAAACTAGGGTTACCGGTTTGGGCTGCGAGTGCATCAAGCTGCTGCGTAATGTAGTTGGCGCCGTTATACACCGGAATGATGACGGATGCCGCTACGGGCTCGGGATGAGTCACGACCGGTCTCCTTTCACTTGCTCGGCTACCGGGTACGAGTTCCCTTCGGTATCAAGGTCACGGATGCGCCGCGCCGGAACGCCCGCATACACGCCATGGGGAGCACAATCGTGCACCACCACGGCACCGGCGGCAATCACGCATCCTTCGCCGATCGTAACCCCGGCGGTAATGACAGCGTTTTGCCCCACCCACGTGCCGTTTTTGATGTGTACGGGACGAGTAATATTTGCTCCCGCGCGCTGAGCGGCAGAACCAAATTCATGGGTGTCGGCAAAAATGGTGACGCGCGGCCCCAGAAAAACATTATTTCCCAGAGTCGTATGCGCGCCCACCAAAGTTTCTTTATTGACAAAACAATTCGTGCCCATTACGACCTTAGGCATAATAGTGGAACTAGGATCGCAATATGTTCCGGCACCAAAAACAATGCCATTTTTGGTGAGTTCACGTCGTTTTTGCGCATTTGTGCGTTCTCGCCGCATAAGATGCAGGCGGTATTTCAAATCTTTGAGTTTCTGAATCATGAGAATTCGTGTGAGTGAGTGTGACCTATGCGGCTCTACCACCGTGGCAAGCCCGTCTGAAGATATTGTAGCCTACCTGCAGGCGGCGGTCAGCGGAGTGTTTTTTGGTAGGGAGCAATGCGAGAGTGTTTTCTTTATACGGGATCAGTTTATGCACATCCACATGAAGAAAACACTCCCGGAATTTATGATGCACTGAGTATTGCCTCCGTGTCTCTCAATAGTCTGTGATATAAAACCCACTCCGTCATGGTGATTACCAAGTATCCCGGACGATACCTAAAAACGTATATACTAAGTGGTATATCGCGCGGTGTGATGACGCACATTTTGCATAGTTCAGGTCAAAATTACGCGCGACCTATTCCCGCTCGAACTCGCACGAAATGAATACCCCATGCCCCACGACGTAGATATTATCGTAGGCGTTCCCGAAGGCGCCGGGTGGGCGCCCATCCATGAGATGGCGCACCTGATGGCATCGTACTTGGACGCGCGCATCGTCACCCCTGACCCGAGCGCATCGCTCAAACCCGCCACCAAAATTTTGGGGCGCCTGCCGCGTATTCCCGGCGGAAGACGTACCGCCCTTGTTATCGCCAGCGACCCCGGACAGCTTTACGCTATCGTGCAGCCACGCCTCGCTGCACGACGCTATGCTGGGGTTTACGGGTGGGTTATCGATAGTTTCTGGGATGACCGCATTCCCGCCATCGCCACCAACGGAACCTATAATACCGTTTTTGTGGCGGACCGCGACGACGTGCACGATTGGCGCAGCGCCGGGGTTAAAAACGTGCGGGTGCTTCCCTGGGGTGCAGACGTGTGGAGTAAATTCGATGAGCATCTGGCGCATCCGAAAACCACCGATATACTTCGTGTGGGGCGCCAACCCTCCGCCTATGACGACGATGAACGCACCGCAGAATTTGCCCGGCAAGTGGGAATAACCTTCGCGGGGCGCCCGCCGTTCGGCGTAACCGATCAAGAATCCATCGAGTCTTTGCAGAGAGCACTCGCGGACGCCAAGTTTGTACTGGCTTTTAGTACTTTGGTGAGCCCCGCATCGTACACGCACCCAAACAAGGAGTACATTACCGGGCGCTGGACGGACGCGCTCGCCCACGGGGCGACCGTGGTGGGGCAGGTGCCTAAAACCGAAAGCACGCGCGAGATACTGTGGGATGGAGCGACCGTCGATATTGACCCGCAGGATGCTCACGCCGGGCTGGATGCGGTGGCGCAACTTGTGAGCGAATGGACACCTGAGCAGAGCCGCAACCAGGTGCGTATGGCGCTGCAAAGACTAGATTGGCGGCACCGTTTCACCGAGCTATTTCAGGCTGCGGGTTTGCGCAGCCCCCGGCTGGATGCGGACCTAAAGGCTATGGCTGTGGAACTTGCGGATGTTTCCCCGAGTTTATAAAAAGAGCCTTGATAGTGAATGCAACGTTGAGGAACCCGTTTTATTCGCATCAAGGCTCTTTTAGTAGGGGAGCGGCTATCCGAGGAGTTCTGAGAGCTCCAGCCAGCGCATCTCAAGCTCGTCGATCTCATCCTGAAGCGCCTGCTGTTTTTGCCCCAGGTCGGCAAGCCCGGCGTAATCGGCGGGGTCGTGCATGCTCATCTGTTCGGAGAGCTTGCTCTGTTCCTCGCCCAATTTTCCGAGGCGACGCTCAATCGCGGCGGATTCCTTCTGCGCCGCGCGTGCCTGCGCCCCCGATACTTTCGGTGTGCTCTTGGGATCAGGGTTCGTTGATGCAGCCTGGCCGCCAGAAACCGAAGAATCATTCTTTTTTGTTGGAGCGGATGCAGCGCCCGTAACACCGGCGGCAGAACCGCCCCGACCCGCTGCAGAAAGTGCCAAATACTCGTCCACCCCACCGGGCAGATGCCGGAAGGAACCGTCAATCACCGCATACTGCTGATCGGTCACACGCTCCATGAGGTAACGGTCGTGAGAAACCACCAGCAGGGTGCCGGGCCAGGTATCAAGCAGATCCTCCATCGCCGCCAGCATATCGGTATCCAGGTCGTTTGAAGGCTCGTCCAGAATCAGCACATTCGGCTCGTCCAAGAGAATGAGCATAAGCTGCAGTCGTCGCTTCTGCCCACCCGATAGATCCTTCACCGGGGTAGAAAGCTGTGCGCTCGTAAAACCTAGCCGTTCTAACATCTGCGAGGGTGACATCTCTTTACCGTCGGCAATATAGCTGCGCTTCTTGCGGCCGATCACATCAGACACGCGGTCGTTCTCAACCTCTTTAAGCTCATCCAGCTGCTGGGTGAGGGTGGCAACCTTGACGGTCTTACCGCGTTTCACGCCCCCCTCAGTCGGTTCCAAAGAGCCGGTGACCAAGGCAAGCAGGGTCGATTTTCCGGCACCATTCACGCCCAAAATACCGGTGCGCTCACCCGGCGCAATCCTCCAAGTTACGCGACGCAGCACCTCACGTTTGCCGTTGGGCAGTGAAGAATCCTCAAAGGTGACCGAGACGTTCTCAAGATCCACCACATCCTTACCCAAACGGGAAACCGCCATCTGCTTGAGTTCCACGGTATTACGTACCGGTGGCACATCGGCAATCAGGGCATTCGCCGCATCAATACGGAACTTCGGTTTCGAGGTGCGCGCTGGGGCGCCGCGACGCAGCCACGCCAACTCTTTGCGCATCAGGTTCTGGCGCTTCGCTTCCGCGGCGGCCGCCTGCCGATCGCGCTCCACACGCTGCAGAACGTAAGCCGCATACCCGCCCTCAAATGGTTCCACGATATTATCGTGAACCTCCCAGGTATCGGTACTGACTTCATCAAGAAACCAGCGGTCGTGAGTGACCACAAGCAAGCCGCCCGCGTTCTTGATCCAGCGGTTTTTCAGATGATGTGCAAGCCAGGTAATTGCCTGCACGTCCAGGTGGTTGGTGGGCTCATCCAGCATGAGCACATCCCATTCCTGTATCAGCAGAGCAGCCAGCGCTACGCGGCGGCGCTGCCCGCCCGAGAGTGAAGAAACCGGCGCATCCCAGGGCAGATCAGGCACTAAACCGGCAATAACATCACGAATACGCGGCTGGGAGGCCCACTCATACTCTGGAGTATCGCCCACCAGGGCGTAACCGACCGTATGGGAATCGTTGAGGACATCGGACTGATCCAGGTACCCGATGCGCGTGCCACCGCGCGCCGTCACGCGCCCGGAGTCCGGCTCAAGATGCCCCGCCAGAATCTTCATGAGTGTGGATTTACCGTCGCCGTTGCGACCCACAATACCGATGCGGTCGCCCTCATTAATGCCGACGGTCACCCCCTCGAAAATAGTGCGGGTAGGGAACTGAAGGTGCAGCGCTTCGCCGCCAAGTAAATGTGCCACATATCCAGGGTAACGCCTGACTCCCACACGCCTGGAAGTCTTCGTATAAATCCGGCGAAAACCACGCCGGTGAGAGATAAATCCCAGGGCATCTGAGGCACCACAGGCACCGTGTTAATGCAAAAATTAGGGCTTCACGATGGCACAGAGCGGCGTGTGTGAGAACGCTGCTATTTTTGCTACACTATGGAGTATCCGTTTCTTTGTCCGTCAAACCGACGGGTGTTCATGCGGATAATCCGCCATGGTGTAATGGCAGCACAGCGGCCTTTGAAGCCGTTTGTCTAGGTTCGAATCCTGGTGGCGGAGCGAATAGTTCGGGGGTAGACTTCCGGCTATATCCCACACCTAACAAGGAGACATCTAGGTGAACGCAGAAAATCGGAAGGCACCTTCGGCTGTTATTGTTTTGGCTGCGGGAGCTGGCACTCGTATGAAATCTGCTACCCCCAAAGTTATGCACGCGATAGGCGGCCGTTCCATGGTGGAACACGCCGTAGCTGCCGCCCGAGACCTAGACCCTCAGCGTCTAGCCGTTGTGGTGCGGCACCAGCGTGATAAGGTAGCCCAGCATATTCTCGACTTTGATGCCCAGGTCACCATCGTTGATCAGGACGACATCCCCGGCACCGGTCGAGCCGTTGAAGTCGGTCTTAATGCCCTCGATAATTCCGATCTCGTTGATGGTACCGTGTTGGTCACCTACGGCGATGTTCCCCTGCTTCGCGCCGAAACCCTGCGCGAGCTAATGGACTTCCACGAAGAGGGACGCAACGCCGTTACCGTGCTCACCACCAATATCGAAGAGCCCGGTGCCTACGGGCGCATCGTGCGCGACCAGGCGGGCGAAGTTACCGCCATTGTGGAGGCCAAAGACGCAACCCCCCAAGAGCTGGCGATTACCGAAATCAACTCGGGTATCTACGCTTTCGACGCCAAGGTTCTGCGTGAAGCCCTATTAGAGGTCACGACCGACAACGCGCAGGGCGAAAAATACATTACCGATGTGCTCGCTATAGCCCGCGATAAGGGGCACCGCACCGCCGCCCTCGCTATTGAGGATCGTTGGGAGGTTGAAGGTGCGAATGACCGCGTACAGCTTGCGCAGCTTGGGCGTAAACTCAACGAACGCATCCTGGAAAAACATATGCGTAATGGTGTAACTATCGTGGACCCGCGCAACACCTGGATCGACGTAACCGTTACCCTTGAAAACGATACAACCCTGCTGCCCGGCGTGCAGCTGCACGGGACAACATCGGTCGCCACCGGTGCAACTATTGGTCCGGACACGACTCTAAACGACATGACCATTGAATCTGGTGCCACCGTCATCCGCAGCCACGGTTTTGGTGCAACCATCGCCGAAAACGCCACCGTAGGCCCCTTCTCATACTTGCGTCCCGGTACCGTTTTAGGTGCAAACTCAAAACTCGGGGCCTTCTGCGAAGCCAAGAACTCACAGATCGGACAGGACGCCAAGGTACCCCACCTCACCTACGTAGGGGATGCCGAAATCGGCGAAGGCGCCAATATTGGTGCGGGATCCATTTTTGCCAACTATAACGGGGTTACTAAGAACCGAACCGTTATCGGCGCGCATACCCGCATGGGCTCGGGCGGCATCTACGTGGCACCTGTCACCGTTGGAGACGGCGCATATTCCGGTGCGGGAGCCCTGATCCGCAAGGATGTTCCGGCGGGTGCGCTCGCTATTTCTGAGACTTCCCAGCGCAATATTGATGACTGGGTTCTAAAAAATCGTGAAGGAACCGAGTCTGCACAGGCTGCTGAGGCCGCGCAGGAGTAGTTTTTACACACCGAGTTCACAAGGAAAGCGAACACAATCATGTCTAGCGAGATTACCAATCCTGGGATGCGTAAAATGGCAGTGGTGTCCGGGCGGGCGCATCCGGAACTAGCCGAAGAAATCGCTGCTGAACTGGGGCATGACCTGCTGCCGACCTCTGCGTATACCTTCGCCAACGGTGAGACCTATGTGCGCTTCGAGGAATCTGTGCGCGGCGCCGATGCTTTCGTGATTCAGTCGCACCCGGCGCCCATCAACGAATGGCTGATGGAACAGATCATTATGATTGATGCGCTCAAGCGTGCCTCCGCCCGCTCGATTACCGTAGTTTCGCCTTTCTACCCTTATGCCCGCCAGGATAAGAAGCATAAGGGACGTGAGCCTATTTCGGCTCGTCTGATTGCCGATCTGTACAAGACCGCTGGCGCGGACCGCCTGATGTGCGTCGATCTGCATACTTCGCAGATTCAGGGTTTCTTTGATGGTCCGCTCGACCATCTCTTTGCTGTCCCAGTTCTGGCGAATTATATTCGCGGGCGCGTTGAGAACCCCGAGAACGTGACCGTCGTTTCCCCGGATACCGGTCGTGTACGCGTGGCTGAGCATTGGGCTGCCCTGCTCGGCGGTGCCCCTTTGGCCTTCGTGCATAAGACACGCGATATTAACGTGCCGAATCACGCCGTCTCGAAAACCGTCGTGGGCGACGTTGAAGGGCGTTCCTGCGTACTGATCGACGATATGATTGATACCGGCGGAACCATTGCTGGTGCGGTTAAGGTTCTGAAGGATAAAGGCGCGAAAGAAGTCATTATCGCGGCAACCCACCCCGTATTTTCCGGTGCAGCCGTCGATATCCTTTCCGGATGCGGTGCCTCCGAAGTGGTTGTCACTAACACGCTGCCCGTGCCTGCCGAGAAGTCTTTCGATAATCTGACGGTTCTATCGATTGCTCCGCTGATAGCACGTGCTATCCGTGAGGTTTTCGACGAAGGATCCGTGACCAACATATTCAACGATCACGCCTAAATCGTATATATCGCATTCACCCCGTGGCCGAGCTTCGACAGTTCGGACACGGGGTTGATGTTATTGGATCGAGAAAATATCCCCGTTTGAGAACGCTAGCGCTCAGACGGGGATATTAACTACTTAGAGGCTATGCACCTCATAATCTGCTGTTTTAGTTCTGCACCTGTGCCTGTGAGAGCCACGGCAGAATCTCGAAGAGCGAGTTTTCAATCTCATCGACCGCGATGCGTGCCGCCTCTTTACCCTGACGGTACGGATCACCAATGTTGTCGCTTGAGCGCGGTGCTTGATTATGGCTGTACAGGTATGAGATCGGTTCTGCCTCGGAACCGATTTCTTGCTTCAGGTTAGCTACCTGCTTGATGAGATGAACCTTGTGGTGGTACTGCGGCCATTCGCGGATAATCCAATCGGCGTGTTCCGCCTCCGCCACCAGGATCAGGGTAGCGCGTTCCACCATGTCTTCGGTGAGCTGCTTGGCGCGGTACCCGGAAATATCGTAGCCGCGCTCGTCAAGCTGTTTACCCACGTGACGGTATACACGCGAGCCCGAAAGTGCCGAAGTTCCGGCGCTGGTGAAAATCCAGTCGTCGGTCAGACCGTATTCTTCGGAGAGCTGGCTTGCAATAATCTCTGCCGCCGCACTGCGCGCTACGTTCCCTGTGCACACGAAGACCGCTTCCATAGGCCCTTGGAGCCTGGGAGCGAGCCTGCGCCTGCGCACCACGCCCGAGCGAACTTCGCCCGGCGCGAGCTTAAACGGAGAGGCATGGGATGCTGCGCGTTTTACGGGACGGACGGAAGCTGTCGGATGCACAGATGCCTGAGCAGGAGCCGAACGGAAACCCGTCGGCTGAGCTGTTGGCTGGATGCTCTGCGTATCCGTATCCTGCGCATCCTGGGCGGAAGTGGAGAGCGTGTTGTTTGCGCCATCACGCACTTTCAAGGTCTGGTGAGCGGGCCGCGAGGGCTCTGTGCGGGTGCTCTCGTTAGACGTGGGACGAGCAGCATTATCACGCTGAGCAAGTTTTCGCGCCAGCTGAGCCTGATTCTGCTCGCGCTGTTCTCGTTCAGACTGAGTCTGCTCGTTCTGCTGCCCGGCATTGGATTTTTCAGCGCGCGTGCGCTGAGCCTGTTCCTCTCGGCGACGGCGAGCCTCTAGACGTTGACGGTGAACTTCCGCACGTTCGCGTTCGCGCCGGGCTGCTTCATCTTCCTGGCGCTGCGTTTCCTCTATCTGAGACTGCTGACTTTCTCCACTGTGAAGATTCAGTTCTTCCTGTGCGCGGCGAATGGCGATTGCCTCTTTACGGGTCTGCGGCTTATACCCGGGCTGCAGAAGCTTCTCCATATCGAAGCCCGCGAACTCGGGCTTGTTCGCAAGTTTCTCGCTGATAGAGGGTTCGCTCTGCTTTTGCCTCGTTGGAATATCCTCCGGGGTCTGCTTGGATGTTGCCGGAATGCTATTCCACGGATTAGCGGCAGCAGACTTTTTCTGGGGTGTGGGAATGCTGTTCCACGGGTTATGGGTTGCTGCTGTAGATGCTGATGCCGTGCTCTGTTGCTGGGGAGTTTCAGGCTTTTTATGAGTCTGAGCATCTTGACGTGCGCGAGCCTGCGCTGCGGCAACAATTTTGGCGGGGGAGTAGCCAGGGTCGGACTGCGCAAGATGCGACTGAACCGGCTTAGACTGCACCGAGGAACGCGAAGCTACTTCAGCGGGCCTTGGCTGTTGGTGGGTCCTTCGCTGCGGTTGATGTGCCTGGGCGCGCTGCTGGGTGTGCTGGCTCTGGTTCTGCTGCGCCGATGAAGGACTCTGCTGGCGCTGCGCCATTTGCTCATTTGCTTGACGCGCAAGGTTGGTGCGCACCGTATTCTTCAAGGCAGCATTCCGAGCTGCAGGGTTCTTGGCAATCGAATTCTTGGGGCGTACCTTTTTTGCGCCGGTTGTTTTTGCGGATGCGGTGCGCGCCTGAGCTGACCTCTGCGGCGCTGTGCCAGACTTGGGGCGCTTGTTCTGCGCCGCAGCTGCGCCGGGTGCTTGTGAACGGGACGAGGTGGAACGCTGGGTTATGGGTATCCGCGCGGTCTTCGGGCGCGGAGAATTTGTACGCGCAGCAGTATTTTCCACGCGAGGAGTCTGCTGCTGAGATTTATGCTGTTTTGCGTAACGCTGCGCCGCAGCCTGTACATCGTTGGTATCCATGAGAACCGTTTGATCCAGCTCTGCGCTGTTCGTCGTCGGCTTGGTGATCTGCTGCTCTGGCTTCTTTTTACGCTTTGAAATCTTGCCGTGGAATTCGCCGATGTTAATCGACCTAGTTTTCCGAACCATCGGGCTTGACTGCGTCTGCGGTGCCGCCTGAGAATTTTTACGGTTGCCGCCCACGGAACGCTGTGCCCCCGTAGCGGAAGAAAGTATGCTTGCGGCACGGCGGCGAGCATCGGCTGCCTGCTGCGCCCGCCTCTCTGCGGCCTGTTTTTCAGCGGCAGCACGTTCTGCAGCACGCCGTTCTTCTGCTTCGGCGACCGCAATATCGCGTGCCGCGCGTATGTTAATGCTAGACGTTACCGGCCCAGTGTGATGCAAACCCTGGGAGCGGGATTCGTCCTCTCGCGCTTTCCTCTTTTGAGCAGCGAGCGAGCGTACTTCTTGTGGAAGATCCTGTGACCTACGGGAGGTGCTGCGTGCGGAACGTTGGGGCAGGTCGTGTCGCGCGCTCAAACGTGCGACCCCGTCCTGAAGGGAAGACCTTGAGGAGCCTCCTGCTCGGCGGCGTCCGGAAGCGGTATCGGCGGAGGGGGACTCACGGTTATCCTGCCCGGCAGGTACACCAGAGTCAGACAGATATTTGTCCCTGAGGGACTGAATATTAAAAATTCCCATGGATACCTTTCAGAGTCTCGGACGCTCCAGAAGCGCATTGCATTGCCTCCAGGGCAGGGCTACTCACCTATTATTTTACCTGTAGAACACAATTTGTCAGTCTTTGGAGGGTTCCTAGCGTGTATCTCGATGTTGTGTTAGGCACGAGCAGAGTACACGACGGTAGTGTTTACGCGAATAAATTTTCGCGAAAAAACTATGTATCATAATACGTCTTATACGCCGCAAAGATTAAGTAGAAATATGCATAGTCTGAAAATAATTCTGATCTGCATGCTAAAATCTACATACGTATTTTACGTGTATTTTTTATCGGCACCAGCCGTTTTACGAAAGCACAATTCATGAAATTCCTCACCGCACTGCGGACTGAACTGGGGCAGCTAAGCTATTCACTCAAAGCTCGTAAAACCCCTCAACAATGGCGAGATCAATACGTCGCAATTCGTGGTATCCGCATTTTTAACACGCCATCTGTACACTATCGAGGTCCCCGTACAGAAGTATGGGGTATTGCGATGGTTAAAGATGAAATAGATATTTTGCCTTATATACAGCGCGCGCAATCGCATCATCAGGTTGGTGAGCCGGTACCGGGGAATTGGATACGCCGCTCTCTCGTGTATTTCGGTGAGGTGAGTTTTGCCTTCTATCTGGTCCATGAAATTGTTATTTTCCGATTCATCAAGACCTCTTTAGGGCGCGATATGGTTCGCATGGATGCACGGGGAATCTTGATGATGCTCATAATCTTGGTGATTTCTATACTTGCAGCGATTATTGCACATCATGCGATCGAACGTCCCGCTCGTATTATGATTCTCAAGGCATCCACGCGCACTCTGTGAGGTTTTTATGAAAAATATTTATCGTAAACTCAGAATCTTCTTTCCCGGACGAAAATTTTATATTTTAATCCTCAATATCCTGGGGCTTTTCGTGGTGTCTCTTTTCGAGATGTTGGGCGTGGCGGCTATTCTACCTATCGTTAACCTGGCGATGGGCGCCCCTATTACCGGGTATTTACGAACTGTCGCGGAACTTTTCGGCAACTCCGACCGCACGCAGCTTATCGTGATTTTTGGCGTCGCGCTGGTGCTCGCCTTTGTCATAAAGGGTGTACTGTCGTTGGTTATTAAGCGCTGGAGTCTGGGGTTTATTGCTACCCAGCAGAGCATTACCTCGGTGAATCTGCTCAACTGCTATATGCGTGAGCCTTATCTGGTTCACCGTAAGCGCGGTGCAGCGGCGGTGCTTAACTCGGTTAATGACATTGTGGGGCAGGCGTACAGCGCTTTCGTAAATGGTGTAATGAGCTTTATCGGGGATTTACTCTCCATCGTGGTGCTCATGGTGATGCTGCTGGTTCTTATGCCGCTTCCCGCGCTTTTCGCTTTTGCCTACTTCGGCGTGGCTGCCTTTGCGCTTCAATACGTTTTGCGAAGGAAAAATAAGGAGCAGGGCGAGATTATCCTGGAAGCTACGCGCGGCTCGATGAATGCAGCGCTTGATGCTGTGGTTGGGTTCCGCGAGATTCGTATGCACGGTGTGACCGAACGGTACCTGCACCGGTACCAGAGCAAGCGCATGGACTCGGTGAATGCGAATATGCGGAACGTTTTCCTTCAAGAACTTCCAAAGTATACCCTTGAAATTATTTTTATTCTCGGAATCGCCGCACTTCTAGCGATCATGAGCATGACTCAGGGTGTCGATAGCGCACCCTATCTGCTCCTTTTCGCCGGTGCCTGCATCCGTATTCTGCCGAACTACACGCGCATTGTGGCGTCCCTAGGTAATATTCGTTCCGGTGAGAAACCCAGCGATGAGCTTGTCCGCGAAATTGGGATGCTTGATGAACAGGGGAAGAAGCTCGACCTTCCGCCTGCTCCCGACTCTGATATTCAGGCAGAGTACGTAAACCGTGAGATTGAGCCCATCACTATTACGGTGGAGAACCTTTCCTTTACCTACCCCGACGGTGATCAGCCGGTGCTGAAGAACATTAACCTGCAGATTCCTATGGGTACGTCAATCGCCTTCGTGGGCGGCTCTGGGTCGGGAAAGACCACCCTGGTTGATTTAATTTTGGGGCTTTTCAGCACCGAGCAGGGGCGTGTGTTGTGCAATGGAGTGCCGATCGAGCAGGATCTGCCCGCGTGGTTTCAGCGCATCGGGTATGTGCCTCAAGACGTCTTCATCGCCGATTCTACGGTGCTGGAGGCGGTTGCTTTCGGGCTTGAACCGCATGAGATTGATGAGGCGCGGGTGCGTGAATGCTTGGCTGTCGCTGAGCTTACCGAGGTTGTGGACTCCCTGGAGAACGGGCTGATGACGATGATCGGGCACAATGCTGTTCGGCTTTCGGGCGGTCAGCGCCAGCGTCTAGGCATTGCCCGTGCACTCTACCGCAACCCCAGCGTGCTCATTATGGACGAGGCTACCAGCGCCCTGGATAACGAGACCGAGCATAAGATTACCCAGGCGATCGAGCGTATCTCGCGGGATATTACAGTGATTATCGTGGCGCATCGCCTCTCGACGGTGCGCAATGTGGATCAGCTGATTTACCTTTCGCAGGGCGAAATCGCCGCGCAGGGAACCTTCACGCAGGTGCAGCAGCAGAACGAAGAGTTCGCCAATCTGGTGCGTTTAGGGCAGCTTCCCGAGTAGTCGGGCGAATCGACCTGAAAACAGTAGGACTGTGCCCGCCTCCCAATCTTGGGGAAGGCGGGCACAGGTCTATTGCTAGTTTTAGGCAGTCTTCGGCCGGGCTTCAAGGAAGGGTTTAAGGCTGTGCGCATCCTGCGGTATATCGCTGCCTAGGGGGTAGAGGCTTCCGCGCGGCTGCCACGCAAGATTTACGGGAATGGGCCTGCCCGCGATAAGATCCAACCAAATATCGGCAAGTTGTTTCTCGCTCAGCTCGCCATTTTTACGCCAGTGATACCCCAAATCTTCCGGCAAATCGGTGAGCTCAAGCGCCTTTGCCCCCTGCATGAGCTTGCGCTGCAGCTGCTGCCGTGAACGCCAAGGCAGATGTAAGATAACCACCCGATCGGTGCCCTGTGCCCCAGGCCGAAGCACCCGATGATTACCCATAGTGACGACCGATGACCGCCAGGATTTAAAGCACACCTTAGGGTCAAAATGCGCGGTTGTATCGAGCACCAGGTCTCCCGAGGCCGTAGGAAACAGGTTGTAGAGCTGCGAGATTTCCACGGTATTTTTGCTGGTGGACAGAACCTCGGCAAGCGTACCTTCAACGCCGAACCAGAACTCGTCCGCATCGAAAGGTACTACCCAGGTGGCACCGGCTCGCTGGGCACGATGGGTCAGATAGGTCATTTTCTCGGACTGATAGTAGGCGGGCTCCCGATCGCGCCCCACGCTCAGCGGCAGTTCACGGCTAAGTCGCTGAAGAAGCTCAAAAGTACCGTCATCTGAACCGTTATCGACCACCAGGATGCGCGCCACCCCCTGGGCATGCAGGTGCCGTAGGGAACGTTCGAGCACATCCGCCTCATTCTTGACCATCGCGACCGCCCACACGCCCTTGGTCGTGGGCAGGGGAGGGAGCTCAAAGGTTTTCTCTAGCTCCCGGTAACGGTTCTTAAAATCCCCCGAGCTCAGCAGGGCACGTGCCTCACGCCGGGTACGCAGATCGCGCTGCGCCAGAAAAAGCCGATGTTTTCCAGTGCGAAGTCCGCGAACCGCCGGGTCTAGAAAACGGGGTTTAAAGCGCGAGTTTTCAAGGCGTCCAGAGAAAAAACTACGGGAGTTAGATACGATTCGCTGCGAAAATTTAAACGGCGCGAGAAATTTGATGTTCATGGGTTATCTTCCGTGCTTGAGTATGAGTGAGTTGTGAAAGAGTGAAGTTATAGGGTTTTACGCGATATCGCCTTCTTCAGGCAGAAGCCAGGTACCCCCATGCGGCGGCTTAACCGCATGCCAACGGGAGAAATGCGGATGCGGCCTTACGGTTCCGGGCACCACGATAGGCTGGCGGGTTTTCGCATCGTACTCGTGGGCATTCGGTACGTACACCTCAACGGGGTGATCTGCCTGCGCCATATAAGCACCCCAGTACCCGAACGTAGTGTTCGTAAGAATAAGCCAGCGCGCCTTCGCAAGAACCGCTAAATCCGCGAACATACCCTCGCCGGTCTTATCGTAGATTACCGGGGCAATATCTTCGAGGAAACTCAGGTTTTCACGGCACCACTGCGGATCATCACTTGTGACCACAAAATTACTGGGACTCATACGTTTAAGCACCTGATCCAGGGCCTCACGTACATAGGCCACAGTATTAATACCATAACGCTGCCGAATTGCGGGAACAGAATAATAATCACCGCGCCGAATACTGAGCACCACCGTATTGCTTCCTACAATATTGCCTACTGTAAGAATGTGCTGCCTAAAATTCTCAGAAGAAAGTAATCGTTCACGGGCAAAAATCTCAAGAGAACCGGGCGCAAAACTATCTTCTACATTGGTATCAAGACCAGAATAACGCCGGTGTAAAAACTTAAAATCTTTTGGATCCATCATGAGTTCCTGCAAAGCAGGAAATTCTGTAAGCCAAGGTTCTAAACCAGCAGTATTGAGCATATATGAAAAATCCCCAGCATCGGCGCGACGGTCAGCATCAACGGCCGCCAACAGATAAAGCCAATTACCGCCGCGAGAAAAAGGAGGCGCAATATACACTTTCTCGCGAGAATGGCGAACTGTATCCAAAACCCGTGCAATACCGGGGCGTAGAAACCCCATCACGCGAAAATAAGCTTCAACATGCGGCGGGCGCATACCCTCAAGTTCTGTTAACCGGGTTTTATCTTCAGACTCAGAACGACGATTCACACATAACTCCCTGGGATTTACACACGCAATACCTTTATTATGAGGCAAAATACGCTGTATAGTCACCTGATATGTCGATACTATATTAGAATTATAAAGTAACACTCACTCACGAGGATATGACGGTAACAACTATGCACAGTATGCCGAGAGTTTCCTCACGAATAAACACATACGTTTACAGACAATGTTTGATGACCGGAACATAGATGTAAACCGCAACAGAAAGCATTTTTGTGACTTCGTCAGCAGAAACTATCTCCGCCATTATTCCCTTTTATGGCGAACCTGCTCCCGTACTGAATTTAATTGCCAGCCTGCGCGCGCAGCGGGGAATAACCCCCGAAAATCTTGAGATTATCGTTTCTGACGACCGCTCACCCGTACCCTTCCCCGACACCGAAGGCGTGAGCATCGTGCGCCGCGAGCGCAACGGCGGATTTGGCAGTGCCGTAAACTCCGGGGTTGCACGCGCACGTGGAGACTGGCTGATAATCCTCAACAGCGACCTTGAACTCGGCGAAAACTTCATCAGCTCAATGCTCACGGCGCTCGCCGTCTATCCGCAGGCACTTGCCAGCCCCCAAGTAATCGGCCACGACGGAAACCACCAGTGGGTAGCCCGCAAATTCCCCACCGTGGGGCATATCGTGTGGGAATGGTTCACACCCCTGGCACGCTTCAAACCCACACGCCTGTGGCATCGCGGGGTAGGGCACGATATAAGTGCCTGCACCGCCTTGAGGCCCCACGGAACAGACTGGGTTATGGGCGCCTGCATGATGGTGCCCCGCACGGTATATGAACGGGTACAAGGCATGGACGAGCGCTTCTACATGAACAGCGAAGAAGTAGACTTCCAGCGCCGCCTTGCCGAGATTGGGGTGCCGCGCATCCTGGTGCCCGAGGTGACGGTCACCCACGAAGGAGGCGCATCCAGCCCCTCAGCCCGGCGCCGCCAATGGCTTACCACCGCACGGTTTATCTACGCCGAAAAATGGGGATTCGAGAAAAACCTGCGCCGCGCCCTAACCCTCACCAGCTACGCCAACTACGGCTTCAACCTGGTGCGATCCCTGCGAAACCACCGAGTGAACCCGCGCGAGATTCTGAACCACGAACTAGAGCTGATCCGGCGGGGAACGCGGCACGAAAACTAGTCGGGTAATCGCGCCGAACCTGGCTTTCCCGCACGAAGGACCACAGGACAGAGAAGAACCACAAAGGATACACGAGATGAGAGCCCCCACGATTCTGCTGGTTTCGCCAGCGTTCCACGGGTATTGGAAGGCTATTGAGGCTTCGCTAAGCGTTGCCGGATACGAGGTTCGCACCCATATTTACGATGCTCCCGGCACAGTTGCCGACCGTATCCGCAATAAACTCGCGCATGAACTGCCCGAAAAATATCGGCCCGCATCCGCCGCGGTCCAGGCGACCGCTCGTGCTATCGCCGCGTTTGAGGAGTATCGCCCCGATATCGTGCTCGTCATCAAAGGGGACCTGCTGGGGGATACCTGGTGGCAAAAACTTGAAGAATCCGGGGTGCGCTACGGAACCTGGCTCTACGACGAGCTGCGTCGCATGTCATACACCCTGGAAGATTTACCGCGCCTCGGAGCGCTCGCAAGCTACAGTCCGCAGGACGCCGAATACCTGCGCTCCCTAGGGTACGCCGTCTTGGATATGCCCAACGCCTACGATTCGCACTGCACGATCGCGCCGGTTACCGAAGACGCCATCAGTTTCGTTGGGGCGAATTACCCCAACCGTGAGCATACGCTGCGTGCCCTACACGAGGCGGGGATACCCGTGCGCGCCTACGGGCGAGACTGGTCGCGCCACCCCTGGGATATAGCCCGAACCCGCAGATTCAAGGGCACTGGAATTCCCGCACACCGCGATATCGACCGATCCGCCGCCTACGGGGTCATGGCATCATCACCGGCGACCCTGAATATCCACCACAACCAAGACGGCTTCACGATGCGCACCTTTGAAGCCCCCGGAGTGGGAGCACTTCACCTGATCGACCGGGCCGATGTGGCGCGCTACTACGAACCCGGGCGCGAAGTACTGGTCTACGAGAGTACCGAAGAACTTATTGACCTGTGCGCCCGCATCTTCCGTGAACCCCGCTGGGCGCATACAATCCGTGAGGCCGGGCAGCGACGCACCCTCGCCGAGCATACCTTCGATGATCGCGTCAAAATTTTGGAGAAACTATGGGCCTAAACTACCCCGTCGATCTCGAAGCCTGGCATGCCTGGCAGCAGCGCCAAAAAACCCTGCGCTGGGTGAAAGGACACGCCCAAAACATGGTGCACGCCCGCAGAGGTGACCAACAGGACATGGTCTCCGGCATACTCTATACGCGTGGGGCAATACCGCGGGTACTGATCGTGCTCGACTCGTTCTCACCCACAAGTCGCAACGCCCTACTGGAACCGCTCAAACACCTCGAAGGGGTGGGGGTCGCGCTCTGGTGCCCGAGCGACGCTTCAGAATATCTCAACGGACAATACGCCAGCACACGCTATAGCCGCAAAGACTGGACCGCAACCCCGATACGCGCCGATGAGCTCGCCGAAAAACTGCCCGGCGTGCGCCTCGTACTGTCTTTAGGGCACTACCTGCCGCGCGGTCACGCGGCCTACCGATTCGCCCGCGAACGCGGCATAGCCTACTGGGTAGTACAGCACGGGCTACTGGTTCCGCACGCCCCGCCGCTGCCCATCGGTTCAACTCTGCTCGCCTTCAGTGACGAGGACGCCCAATTTTGGGCTTCCGGACGTCGCGATGTGCAGACGCATACCGTCGGCTCACAGCTGCTCTACCGCGCTATCCAAAATACGCACGGCGAAACCACCAAATCCCTGGGCAAAATCCTATTTCTGGGGCAGATGCATGGTGCGGAATTACCGCGCGCATCCTTCGCCCGCGCCGCGCACAGCTTTTTGAAACGCCACGACGGCATCTACCGGCCGCATCCGAGCGAAACCGATAAACTCTCCTGCGCCACCCACGCGCTCTGGGAGATAGAAGGCATCGCCATAGATCGCTCTTCCACGCCCCTGAACGAGGTGCCGAACCCGGTAGTCTCAGTCTTTTCAACCGGCGTGCTTGAGGCCGCAATCCGCGGTATTCCGGCATGGGTATACCACCCGAACCCGCCCGCTTGGCTCGAAGAATTCTGGGCACGCTACGGCATGAACCGCTGGGGCGAAGAACCCACGCCAGCGCCCGAACAACCCGCAGTCGAGCCCGCCCACACTATCGCTCAGCTCATCATCGACTACCTGGAGGCATACTAATGCGAGTTCTCTGCGTTATTCCCGTGCGCGGCGGATCCAAAGGCATACCGCGTAAAAACCTGCGCGAGATCGCAGGAAAACCCCTGGTGGCGTGGACTATTTTGCAGGCGCTCGCCGCCCGCGACGAACTGGCGGGGGAGCACGAGGTGCGGGTTGCGGTCTCAACCGAAGACCAAGAACTCGCCGCTATCGCCCGCCACTACGGAGCCGAGGTTCCGTTCATGCGTCCCGCGCATCTTGCCGAAGATACCACAGCCACCGAACCGGTGATCGAGCACGCCATCGACTTCTACACGGGCGAAGGCTGGGCGCCGGATGCGGTCATGCTGCTGCAAGCCACCAGCCCGGTACGCCTGCCCGGCACCTTGGCCCGCGCGGTGCGTCAATTTGCCGAGAACGGCAAAGATTCATTGGTTGGGGTTATCCCGATCGGCCCGTTTATTTGGCGGTGGCACCCGGATGCTGAACCTACCGCAGAGTTCGAGATTATGGCGCGCCCGCGCCGCCAGGAACTCACACGAGAAACCTTCCGGTACCGGGAGAACGGTTCGCTCTATATCACCAAAACTCACGTGTACACCGAGCACCACAACCGTTTGGCGGGGTATCCTGGAGGAACCATTGATCTTTTCACGCTTCATGAGGTCGAGGGCGTCGATATTGATGCCCCTATTGATTTTGCGGTCGCCGAGCATCAGCTCAAGCAGATTCTTGAGGGCCAACCCGGCGTAAGAAGCTAAGCCTCAGCGTCAAAAGATCCAACACTCACTCTCACTAAACACAAGTTTTCTTGAAGAAAGCATCATAAACCGTGATTATCGAACGTAATATCGCGCCCTATGTGGTCTTCGCCGAAGACCCGATTCTGACTGCGCTTCACAAAATTTCTGCCAACGGTCAGCGCATTATCTTTCTCGTCAACGAATCCGGCATCTTGCGCGGTTCGCTTTCGGACGGGGACTTCAGACGCTGGCTGGTCGCCAATCCCACCGCATCCCTAGAGACCAGTGCACTGGCGGCGGCGAATACGAACCCGCAGACCGCCCCCGCCGATAGCGACCCAGAATCTTTGCGCGGCTATTTCGCGCGCGGTATCGAACATATTCCACTTATTGACGAACGCGGCCATCTGGTGGCGTTGGCGATGGACGAGCAGAACGTGCTGCGCATCGGAAAGCACACCATCAGCGAGGATGCGCCCGCCTTCATCATCGCCGAGATCGGTAATAACCACCAGGGGAGCGTGGACTTCGCGAAAGAGCTGGTGGACCTCGCGGTGGAATCCGGTGCGGACGCCGTGAAATTCCAGCTGCGCGATCTGGATGCGCTCTACCGCCAGCGCGGCGGCGCCACTGCGGGCGAAGACTTGGGTGTGCAGTACACCTTGGATCTGCTCTCACGGTTCTCGCTGAGTGTTGAGCAGATGTACGAGGTATTCGACCACGTTAAGGAGCATGGTCTGGATATTTTGTGCACCCCCTGGGATGCTCCATCCGTGCAGGCGCTCGTCGATTACGGTATTGCGGGCATGAAGATTGCCTCTGCAGACCTGACGAACCACGAACTGCTGCGTGATGTTGCATCGCGCGGGCTGCCCATGCTGGTATCCACCGGTATGAGTCGCGAAGAAGAAATCCTGGACTCGGTGAACCTGCTGCGTAAAGCGGGCGCATCCTACGCCCTGCTGCAATGCCAATCCACCTACCCGGCACCCTTCAAAGACGTGAACCTGGCGTATATGGACCGCCTCGCCGAGATCGGCCAATGCCTGGTTGGCTATTCCGGGCATGAACGCGGCTACCATGTGCCCGTGGCTGCTGTTGCGCGCGGTGCGAAGATTATCGAGAAGCATTTCACGACCGATAAAACCCTGGAAGGCAACGATCACACTGTATCGCTGCTGCCCGAAGAGTTCGCGGCGATGGTGCGGCAGATTCGTGACATTGAGGAATCCATCGGCACGGCCGCGCCCCGTGAAGTTTCCACCGGTGAGCTGATGAACCGCGTGAACCTGGCCAAATCACTGGTTGCGACCCGCAGCATAGCCAAAGGTGAGGTAATCACCGAGGCGGATGTGGCCGTCAAGTCACCCGGCCGCGGCCTGCAGCCGAACTACCTGCCGCAGCTGCTCGGGCGTACCATCCAACGCGACGTTGAAGAAGGATCGTTCTTTTTTGAGGGCGATCTGAAGGACGACCTCGTAACCCGCCGCGACTTCACCTTCGAACGCCCCTGGGGCCTGCCGGTGCGCTACCACGACTACAAACCTCTGATTGAAGAGGCAACACCGGATTTCCTCGAATTCCACTTCTCTTACAAAGACCTTGACATCAATATTGACGAGGTCTTTGAGAAGAAACTGCCTATGAGCTTCACGACCCACCTGCCCGACCTCTTCGCCGGGGACTTCCTGGTCGATCTGGCCTCCCGCGACCCCGAAGTCTGGGAACGCTCCATCGCCGAGGTGCAGCGCACCATCGACATTACCCGCGATTTGACCCGCTACTTCACGGTGGATGAAGACCCCGTTATGGTCGTCACGATGGGCGGCTTCACCAAAGATAAGCACATCCCGGCGAGCGCCCGAGCCGCAAAATACGAGCGCATCGGCGAAGCCCTGGGACGGCTAGATACCGCCGGGGTGCGCCTAGCAGCACAGACTCTGCCGCCCTACCCCTGGCTGATGGGCGGGCAGCAGTACCACAACCTCTTCCTTGACCCGCAGGACACCGCCGAATTCGCGCGCGCCTACGACAGCGCTCTCTGCCTGGACATTTCACACACCATGCTTGCATGCAACTTCCTCAAAATTCCTCTGTCGGAGGCGGTAGCACAGCTGGCACCGCACTCCATCCACCTGCACTTGGTCGACGGTATCGGCGTAGACGGCGAAGGTGTGCAGGTGGGCGAAGGCGATGTCGATTGGGCTGCACTGGGCAAGCAGCTGCGCGAGCTGGCGCCGAAAGCATCGTTTATCCCCGAAATCTGGCAGGGGCATATCAACAACGGCGAAGGCTTCTTCACCGCCCTAGACCGCCTCGAAAAGTGGCTGTAGGTCGGTTTCGTGACACCACCAAGAACCGTTCAGCACACCCGAAAACCCGGCGAAGTACTCGACAACAGCTTTATCACCCCCGGACGATTTAGCGAACTCGACGGGCTGCGCGGAATAGCAGCACTGGTCGTTGTGGCCTACCATTTCGGGTACCCCGCCGTGCAGAACTACCCACGCATCGCCCCCGAACCGTACTCTATTCCGCTCGGAGAACTAGGGGTGCAGCTTTTCTTCATCATCTCGGGGTACGTGATTTTGCTGAGCGCCATCAAAAGCGGTTCCGCCCTAAAATTCGGTATTTCGCGTTTCGCCCGCCTGTACCCAACCTACTGGCTGGCGCTCGCAGTTGCCGCGGCTGTGTATTTTCTCTACGGTAATCCCGACCGGAATATTACGGTGGCGCAGACTCTGGTTAATGCGACGATGATGCAGCGTTTTATGCTGGTCGATAATGTCGATCAAGTGTATTGGACGCTCGCCATCGAGTTACAGTTCTATCTGCTCATGGGGCTCTACCTGGCTGTGCGGCGCGGAAAAATATATCGCCGCGAGATCACGATCGGTATTTTTTGCTGGACAACCTTAGGGCTGCTCATCTGCTGCATATTCCACCCGGAGGCGTCCCTGACGGGTGCCCCCAAAATGCTGGTGTGGGGCGTAGTTGCCGAGCATGCGGCTCTGTTTAGTCTGGGCATGGTGTTCTTTATGTACAGCCACGACCGCAGGTTTACCTGGCTGATGCCGTATTGCGTTGCGGCGGCCTCTATCAATGCCTTCCTAATGCACGATAGCGCCCACGGGGTGGGAGTCGCCATCATATGTGCGGTGTTTTTTGCCGTTATCTATGTGCGCCACGTGCCGTTTTTGGCGCGCGGGCCCTTGCACGCGCTTGGCACAATATCGTACCCCCTGTATCTGGGGCACGCGATGCTTGGCTATATGCTGATCGATATGTTCTATCCCTGGGCGGGGGCGTGGGGCGCGCGTATATTGGCTCTCACGCTGGTTCTACTTTGGGCGTGGTGCGTGCATAGTACGGTTGAGACACGAGTTTCTGCCGCCCTGCGTAACGTTCTGACACGAAAGCTGGTGGGGGCATGAGTACAGCCAAGACTTTGACCGTGCTCTGGGTTGTTCCGGTTCCCGACTTCGGGGGAGTGGCGCGACATGTTCTTGACGTTGCCCAAACCGGTATTCCCGGGTATCGCCTGGTTGTCTGCGCGCCCGAGGGAAAACTCACCGAGCGCCTTCGCGAGCTTAATATTCCCGTTCACACCGTACCCTTCGGACCGAGCCGCGGTTTTAGAACCTCGTTCGCCTCGCTCGCACACGTGATTGAACGAGAGAAGCCCACTATCGTGCACAGTCACCTTGCCTATGCGGATGTTATCGCCGCCGCCGTCATCAACTCCCTCAAGATGCGGCGGCTTGCCAACCGCTCACTGACCGTTCCCACGCTCATCACTACCGAGCACGGAATCGCGGGGGATGATGCCGTCTACCACGGCACCTCCTGGCGTTCTAAACTCATGGAACAGGTGCACCGGGTGCGTCTGTGGGGCACCAATGCGGCTATTGCCGTCTCGCGCTCTACCGCCGAGCAGATGCGCCGTAAATGGGGCGCTCGCAGGGTGAGCATCATCTATAACGGGGTGGATGCGCCCCGGCTGCGCGCCGCCGTACACAAGCATCGCGTGCCGACCGAACCGGATGCGCCGCGCATCCTCTCGCTTTCACGGCTTTCGCCCGAAAAAGGTATTGACGTGCTGATAGAAGCATTCGCTCAGCTGCGCACCGTGTACCCCAAGGCGCACCTTGAAATCGCGGGGGAAGGTGACCTTGCCGATACCCTAGCGCAGCAGGTGCGGGAGCTGCATATCAGCGATGCCGTAACCTTCAGTGGGTTCGTCGATCCCCTAGAAGCGATGGGCCGCAGCGATATGGTGGTTCAGCTATCCATCTGGGAGAACTGTTCTTATACACTCTTGGACGCTAAAGCCGCCGGATTAAAAACCGTGGCAACCAACGTGGGCGGAAACCCCGAAATTCTTGCCCCCAACGAGCTTGTTAACCGCCGCCAGAACGCATTCTGTGATAGCGTTTTAGAAGCTCTTATGCGGAACTGTGAAGCCTCGGCCCCTTCAGCATGGACGTGGGTAACCAACGCCGAGATGACGGCGCAGATCGCAGAACTCTACACTCAAACACAAAAGCATCAAGGACTAGCATGAGCACTCACCTAGGAACATCGCTATCGCCTAGCTCGCAGCACCGGAACGATAGCGCAAACCTCTCCGCGCGCGTTAGTCACGGGCTCAAAAAGAGCGGTGACTACGTGCGGGACAACAGCAATCAGCTGCGCATACCCGAATTCGTAATTTTCGGTGCCATGGTGTTCGCTACCGTGCTGCCGGTCATTAACCAGCCCCTCAGCCAGATTGCCGTGGTTATCGGCGCACTCTACGGGCTTACTAAGCCTGCACAGTACGAACTTGGCAGGTTTAAATCTCTGAAAACTATTATGTGGTTGGGCTTGGTCTACATGATGTTCGTATCGCTTTTGCATACCGCCAGTGCTGATGCTTTCGACTGGCGACAACGCTTAGTTCGCATGATCTTCACCACCATTCTGATGTGGAATCTTGCCGAGGGGCGGCTGCATTTTAGGTCCGCCATCGCAGGATATCTCACGGCGCTTCTGATCAACGTTCCCGCCTTCTATCTGGGAATCACCGAGCGCTCGGATGGCAACGTTTTGGTGGGTTTCCTCCACGATAAAAACTATGCGGGCCTGGCATACGCTATCTTCGGTGTACTCGCTTTCGCCATTATGCGCACTATGCCCGAGCGTATTTTCGCCTTCGTGCTGGGAACTTCGGTGGTGTGGCTGACGAACTCGCGTACCTCCATCACGGCATACCTGGTAGGCGTGCTGTGGGTACTGCTCGCTTCCCGATTCAACTTTATGGTGAGGATGTTCCTGTTGGGCGGGGTCTGGGCGCTTGTGCAGACGCTCGCCACAGACTATGCCCAGGTAGGGCAGTTTGCCTCGCGCGTGGGCTCCGATATGCTCCGTGAACGTATTGATGCGGTGGCACAGGAAAAAGCCGAAACTGCGGGGTTCTTTGGAAGCGGACTCGGAGAAGCCTACGCGCCCCTGCAGGATAGGAACTGGGTGTATCACAACTCCTATCTAGTGCTTCGTACCGAGGGCGGCTGGGTCTGGACAGTCTTCGTTATCGCTATCACGATTATTGTGGGGATGCGCATCTTCGTCTCAAAAACCTCCTGGACCGTCGAAGAAAGAGTGGGACAGGGCGCAGCGATCGCCCTGCTTATCTGCGGTTTGAGCCTGGGCGAGGTTTTCTACACCTTTACCTGGGCAATTGTCATGGCCTATGCGGTTCGCGCGGGTGCCATCTCCCGGAACAGAGAACTTGGCATGCCGGGGTATGAGGCGGAAAACTTCGTGGGGGTAGACCGGCGTATCGAACCGCCAAAATCACCCGAAAAAATCACCGCCTATATCGCGAACCGGATCAAAAACTCCTAGAACCATCGCCAAATATTTGACTATTCACTTATGATAATTGGCATATCGGTACCGAAAACCTAGAAAGATACACCCGAGATGAGTAAAGAACTCTACCTAGCCACCAATAACGGCGATATAGGCGGGGGCGAAGTCATGCTCCTGAATATCGCTCGGGTGGCGCGAGGGCTCGGTTACCAGGTTGTCATCATCGGTCCGGCAAACCCGCCGGATCTCATTGAAGCGGCCGCCGATGAAGGGTTCACACGCATCGTACTGCCCGCCAAAACGCGCATGCAGTATATGGTTCAGCTGCGGCTCTGGCACCGGGTGCACCGGGATGCGCTCCTGTGGTGTAACGGGCTGGTTCCTGCCGCCGCCACCGGGGGACGGGCAGGGCGCATCGTGCACCTACATCAGCTGCCGACGGGTACCAACGCTAAATTAGTACCGTTCGCCCGCAAAAAGGCCCTTCAAACCCTCGTTCCCAGCGAGTATGTTGCGGCATCCGTACCCGGTGCGACCGTCTTCCCCAATTGGGTGCAGGAAGTCCCCCTCTCGCTGGCGAAGTCCACCGTCCCCGGGGTGGTGCGCATCGGCTACCTTGGCAGACTCACACCTTCCAAAGGGGTTGGCGTCCTCTGCCAGGCGATCGAGCGCCTCAACAGTACTGTTACCGTCCCCGAATACCGCCTCGTAGTTGCCGGAGCGCCCGTCTTCGCTTCCGCCGAGGAAGAGCGTGAAGTGTCCCGTGCCCTTGAAAATATTGAACGCTACACCGATCGTCTCGGTTGGAGCACCCCGCAAAAGCTCTTCGACACGGTCGATCTGCTGGTAGTGCCTTCGCAAGCCCCGGAATCCTTTGGGCTTGTCGCTGCGGAAGCGATGAGTGCCCGCGTGCCGGTGATCGTCAGCGATGCGGGTGCCCTTCCCGAAGTCGTGGGGGAGGACTACCCGTATATTTACCCCGCCCAGGATCCCTCGGCCCTCGTTGAAAAGATTCGACATTTAACTCAGGCTTTCTATCAAGAATCTGATATTCTTAATGACATTGTTTCTGCGGCATTTTGGCGCTGGCAGGAACTATATTCACCCGACTCAGGCAGAGAACGAGTTCGCCACCTTTTAGAGAAATATCTCTAGTGCATTCGCTATGCCCACGCTTGTTCCCGCCAATTACTCACTCTCACAACTACAGGACAGTTTATGGCTCACTATCAAGCAGCCGTCATCATCCCGTCGCGGGGTGGAGCAGGGGTTTTACACTATCCCTTAGACGCGCTTTCTGCTCAGACGGAACGAGACTTTCAAGTTATCGTTGTCCTCGATGGTGACATCGACCAGAGCGAAAAAGTTGTTGACGACTATATCGCCCGCGGAACCTTGAACCTCACGAAGATTGTGTTCCCCGAAAATCTTGGGCGTGTGGCGGCTCTCAACGCCGGGCATAATGCGGCGGATGCGGATATTTTGATTCGCTGCGACGACGATCTGGAACCCGAGCCCGACTATGTGGCGAACCACCTTCGCTTACACCGCGACTATGACGGGGTGATCGGCACCCTGAACAATATTTTCCCCAAGACCGCTTACTCTCAGGTGTACGGAACCTACCACGACGCAAAGTTTAAGGAAGCGGCGCTGAGCACCCCCGAATCCGAGCGTTGGCACTATTGGAATGGAAACTCGTCCGTCTCTGCAGAGCTGTACCGAACTATCGGCGGCTTCGATCCCGCCTATCGTCTTTACGGCTGGGAAGACGTCGATCTGGGTAAGATGATCGCTGATGCCGGCGGGAAAATCATAATTTCCGATGCGGTTGAAACGAAGCATTATGCTGAGGCGACCACGACCGCCGTGCGAGCTCTCCGCGCCCTGCACGCGGGCAGCGCGCGCACCATTTTCGTGCGTAAACACGGCGAAGATGCGCATGCGGCTCCCAACCCCGACGGGCTCTGGGGCGCAGCGGTGAAGGCTCTCGCGGTGGTCAGTACCGAGGCAAATATTCGGCGGATAGGCAATACTCTCGATGCGGTACTCCTGAAACTTCCCGCGAAGATCGCCGAAAAGTTGGTAGCGCTTCAGGTGGAGGCGGCATCCTACGCAGGCGTGAAGTACCCGCAGCGTGCACGGAAGGTGTTCTAATGCTGAATCGAGTAGCACAATCCTGGCGCGGCGCATCCGCTCACATTCGTTCTTTGGCCTCAAAAAAATTCCCGACATCGGCGGAATCTCAGCCTGCAGGTTTGGCAGATACAGGTTCTGCCACCGCCCCTCGGCTCGCTATCGCTCACGACTATCTGACGCAGCGCGGTGGGGCGGAGCGGGTTGTTCTGGCCCTGCACCGGGCGTTCCCTGATGCCCCCATTTACACGACCCTCTACAATCCTGAAGGTACTTTCCCCGAGTTTGAGAATGCGACTATCATCACCAGTCCGCTCAATCGGGTGGGCTTGCTGCGGCGCTACCACCGACTGGCGCTGCCGCTGCTGCCGCTGACCGCATCCTGCCTGAAAGTTCCGGCGCACGTTGCGGTAGTTTCGACCACAGGATGGGCGCACGGGTTCAAATTCACCGGCGAAAAATTGGTGTACTGCCATTCCCCGGCGCGTTGGCTGTACCTGCGCGACCAATACCTGGGCGACGAGAAAAAGAACAGTGTGATTGGGGTGGGGTTACGGGTGATAAACCCGCTGCTGCGGTTCTGGGATCAGCGCGCGGCGGCGCGGTCGGAACATTACGTGGCGAACTCGACCGCAATTCAGAAACGTATTGCGCGGGTGTACGGCAAAGACGTACCCATTATTTTCCCGCCTTACTGCGGGGGTGCAACCCGCGTGGAAGAACCGATTGCGGGTCTGCAGGAATTCACGGCTGCGGGAGACTACTTTCTGCTGGTGTCACGTCTGATGTCCTATAAGAACGTGGATGAGGCGATTAAGGCGTGCAATCGAGCGGGTAAGAAGCTGCTGATTATCGGGCATGGACCCGAAAAAGATAAGCTCCTCAAACTCTCAGGGCCCAATGTGCGCATTATTTCCGGGATTTCCGATGAGCAGCTGTGTTCTGCCTACCGGCATTGTCTGGCACTTCTCGCGGTATCTCATGAGGACTTCGGCATTACCCCGCTAGAAGCCGGGGCAAGCGGAAAACCAGTGATCGCATACCGCGCGGGCGGGTACCTCGATACCATCCGCGAAGGCCTCAACGGCGTGTTTATTGAACAGCCGACCTCGGAACAGATTGAGGCGGCGATACGGAAGTTCAACCCCGAAGAGTGGGATAAGCAGGCGATTAAGAACTATATCGCGCGTTTTAGCGAGGAACGTTTTATCGACGAAATACGCCAGGCGGTTGATGAACTTACCGCATCCTCAGGTAAGTAGACCTAACCTATCCGGCGTAAACACAGAGCCTTGAGAGTAAAGATCTTTACTCTCAAGGCTCTTCATATAGTGGGGCAGGGCGGGGTTTAGACGGCTTCCAGCAGTTCGTCTTCGACGAGTTGATGCACAAAATCCTCAACCTCCCCGCGAATATCCTCGGGGTTCTGCTCGGTAAGCTCGGCGATCAGCTCAAGGGCCTCGGGCAGGGAAAACGGCTCCTCAAAAATACCCCAAATAATGGATGCTGACCCCTCCAACACCGAAACCTGCGCGGTCCGTGTGTCGGCAAGATACGTCGTGACGGAAGCGTATTCGGAAATTTCCTCAGCGTGTACGAAGGCAACATACTCTGGGATGCGGTACCTCACCGGCGCGGTAGTAGGGCTCATCGGGAGCCGCCTCCCAACCCAAAACGCTCAAAGAACCTAGTGCGAATTTCGGCGCGCGTGGGTTTATGCCCCAGTTCCATTGCCAAATGATCCTGATTGACCATAAGAATATTCTTGAGCGTGCGCATTTTCTCGGCGAATCCACGTGCCGACCGCAGCCTGCCCACCCATTGAATATAGCTCGGCACCCGCGTGGAAACCGACTTCCATAGCAGGTAGTCGCGTTCGTGACGGTACGCCTCTAAGCCACCCATTGCGGCGGCGTAGGCGAGAGAAGAATCCAACTCGGCGGCGCGTTCGCGCAGTTTAGCCCAGTCGTAGGAGTCGAGAATATCGCGCAGATACTCAAGATCCGGGTTATAGGCGGAACTAGCCCTAGCGCGGTGCAGTACTACAATCAGCCGGGAATCGAGCACCGAGGGTACGGCACAGGAACGGTGCGCTATCTCGCGTTGCATATGTGCCGCCCAGAGCTGCTGAAAAACACGTTCGGGATCTTTTCCGAGCCCCGGAAAGAAACGGTGAATATCGGTGAGACCCCAGGATTCGTGATAAAGCGTCATTGCATGTTCAAAAACGGATCCGGTGTCAAAATGCGCCTGAATACTCCAGCCATCAGCTAAAAGTATGTGAACAAAAGTATTTACGTGAGAAGGCCGTACTAAAAGATCTGCATCGGTGCTATGTCTATCGGGTTTAAAAATTTCGGAATTAAACGCATATCCTTTGATATGTAAAATATCTATTCCGTGAAGATTCGCGAGCCTTTGAAAGTAGGCGTGCGCCAGCATAATACGCGCCTTGAGCGGCGTACCAGGTTTGTGCTGCGGTGTAGTGTGCACGATATCCTTTCACACAACGAAAACCTTTGAATATAAGGGCGGGAAAAATAGTCCACCTATTTTCCCGCCCTTTATACTCAAGAATCTGATTCAGAAATTTTCTTAAGCTCCGTGCGCGCCGGAAGAAACTTTCTTTTTACCATCCTTGGAATAACCGTAGTAGCTGGCATAACCTACATAACTATTGGCGTAACCAAATCCATAGTAGGAATTGCCCAGGCCCTTACGCGGAGCCTTATTGAGTACCACACCGAAGAGGTGTGAATTCACACGCTCCAGCACGGCAACCGCCTCGGTCATCTGCTCGCGGTGGCTCTTGCCCACGGTGCCGACCATAATCACACCGTCCACGGCGTGGGAGAGCAGCGATGCGTCGGTCACCGGCAGCAGCGGAGGAGCATCCACGATGACCAGGAATTCCTTGGAGAGCTCTTCAATAAGCTGGCGCATCTTGTCGGAACCCAACAATTCGGAAGGGTTCGGAGGGATACGCCCGGCGGGAAGCACAAAGAGCTTGGAATCCTCTACCTGGTGCACGGCCTCAGCAATATCAACCTGACCGGCAAGAACCTGTGTCAAACCAATTTTGGCGTTAATGTGCAGTTTCTTCGCGACGGTGGGACGGCGCAGGTCGGCGTCGATCAGGATGACCGGCTGCCCCGAGCTTGCCATAGAGCGCGCCACCGCCAGCGAGACCGTAGACTTACCCTCGCCAGGAACTGCGGAGGTCACAATGAAGGAGCTCGGCGGGTTATCGATATTCACGAAGCGCAGATTCGTGCGCAGCTGACGGATAGATTCGTGGGCAATATGGTCATCGTTGCTTGCACGCACGATGTTTTCTTCCGCCAGATCATCGCTGACGGGCAGCACACCCAGAATATTGCTGTTTGTCGCCTTAATGGCATCGTCACGAGTGCGGATACGCTGATCCACGGAACGGCGCAGGAAGATCGCCAGGTACACGAGCACCAGCCCGGCACCGGCACCGATGAGTCCGTTCTGCATGTAGTTGGGCGATACGAGAGGCGGGTTCACGCTGGCGTTATCCAGCGGAATCACACGAATCAGAGTATTGGTGGTATCGGACGGGTTGGTTGAAGAAACCTTGTTCTGAGCGCTTTCTTGGTTTTCCTCCCCAGCAGGTGCGGGGGTGGCGGTATTGTTGTTCCCCGAACCGTTCTTCTCAATATTTTCGATGTACTGAGCGGTGGCGTGAAGCGCCGAATTCGCCAAAACCCGTGCCTGCTCAGGGCTGGAAGCGGTCGCCCGCACCTTAATGAGTGAGCTGTTTTCTTCGGTAGTTGCGCTCAGGCTGCCGCGAATCGTCCCGATGCTCAGGTTAGAGTTCTGTTCTTGAATGATCTTGGCGACTGCTTCTGATGAGACGATTGCCGAGTATGAGCGGGCACGTTCTTTGGCGGCGTTTGAGCCGGATAGTACGTCAATAGTGCCACTCTGACCGACGGTCACGTACCCGGAGGCACTGGCGGCATAAACTTTAGGCTGCAACAGGGAATAGCCGAGCCCTGCGATGGCACCGATCACGATACCAGCAATGAGCAACAAGAGATTGGCTCTTGTGGTGCGCACAAAATCTAAAATTGTCATTTCTGAAATTGCTCCAGAGTGTTGAGTTTGAGTGGTGAACCCCGTGCGGGGCAGTAATTTTTTTTGTGACTATTTGAGCAGGTGCATCAGATAGTCCCCATAACCGCTTTTGGCGAATTTGGTGGCGATACTGTGAAGATCATCATTGCTTAACCAACCTGCGCGCCATGCAATTTCTTCAGGGCATCCGATAGAAAGTCCCTGACGTTTTTGGACGGTGCGAATAAAGTTGCTGGCATCTGCGAGTGAATCGAAGGTGCCGGTATCAAGCCATGCTGTACCTCGTGGCAGTACCTCAACCTTTAGTTTACCCTGTTTTAGATATACACGATTGAGGTCGGTAATTTCTAGTTCACCACGCTGAGAAGGTTTAATGTTTTGCGCATATTCCACAACATGTTTGTCATAGAAATATAGTCCCGGAATAGCATAATCGCTTTTAGGTACCTGCGGTTTTTCTTCAATGGAGACGGCGTGAAAATTCTCGTCGAACTCCACCACCCCGTAGGCGCGCGGGTCTGCAACTTGGTAAGCAAAAACGGTTGCACCGTCTTTTTGCTCATATTTTCCAAGCTGGGTTCCTAAACCGGGACCATAGAAAATATTATCACCTAGAACGAGTGCAACGGGATTATCGCCTATGAAATCTGCACCTAAAATAAATGCTTGAGCTAAACCATCAGGTGAAGGTTGCACTTTATAGTCGAAATGTACACCAAAACGAGTTCCATCCCCTAAAAGACGTCTAAATTGTTCTTGATCTTCGGGGGTCGTGATAATAAGAATGTCACGAATTCCCGCCAGCATAAGAGTGGAAAGCGGGTAATAAATCATTGGTTTATCGTAAACCGGAGTGAGTTGTTTACTAATACCCTGAGTGATGGGGTGTAAACGACTGCCGGTACCACCGGCAAGAATAATTCCCTTCATAATATCTATTGTGTCATGTTTATCTCGTAACCTGTGTATAAATTACTCGGTTTTGACCGCTAAAATCTAAAGTATGTCTCACTTACTCGTTACCGGCGGTGCCGGATTCATTGGCTCTAACTTTGTTCATTATCTATTGGATAATACTGAACACACTGTTACAGTGCTCGATAAAATGACCTATGCCGCCAATAAAGCCTCGCTTGATGGTCTTGATGTCACCAGATTTAATCTTATGGTTGGCGATATTGCAGACCGTGAACTCACAGACGAGCTCGTAGCGCAGGCGGATGCAGTCATCCATTACGCCGCAGAATCCCATAACGATAACTCCCTGGCGAACCCAGAACCTTTTATTCACACCAACCTGGTCGGCACGTTTACCCTGCTGGAGGCGGTGCGCAGGCACGGAACCCGCTATCACCACATCTCGACCGATGAAGTCTTCGGCGATTTGGCGCTGGAGGACCCCGCAAAGTTCACCGAAACTACGCCCTATAACCCGTCATCCCCGTACTCTTCCACCAAGGCAGGTTCGGATCTGCTGGTGCGCGCCTGGGTGCGTTCTTTCGGGATTGAGGCGACCATCTCGAACTGCTCGAATAACTACGGGCCGTACCAGCACATCGAAAAATTTATTCCCCGGCAGATTACGAATATCCTCTCGGGGCTGACTCCTAAGCTCTACGGCGAGGGTTTGAACGTGCGCGACTGGATTCACGCATCCGATCATTCTTCGGCGGTGCTACGCATCCTTGAATCCGGGAAAATTGGCGAGACCTACCTTATCGGTGCAGACGGTGAGGAGAATAATATTACCGTGTTGCGCACTATTCTTCGCCTCATGGGTAAAGACGAGAACGACTTTGAGCACGTGATAGACCGTCCCGGGCACGATATGCGGTATGCCATTGACGGCACCCGTCTGCGCGAAGAACTCGGGTGGGAACCGCAGTTCACCGACTTTGAGGCGGGTCTTGCCGATACCATCGCGTGGTATACCGATAACCGTTCCTGGTGGGAACCGCTCAAGGCAGAAGTTGAGGCTAAATACGCGAAGGCGGGGCAGTAAATGACGAAAGAATTGAACGTAAGGGCAACCGATATACCGGGGCTGCTCGTCATCGATCTGCCCGTGCATGGCGATAATCGCGGCTGGTTTAAGGAAAACTGGCAGCGTGAGAAAATGTGTGCCGCCGGTCTGCCCGATTTTGACCCGGTGCAGAATAATATTTCTTTTAACACCTCGGTAGGAACCACACGCGGTATTCACGCCGAACCCTGGGATAAATACGTTTCGGTGGCGAGCGGCCGAATTTTCGGCGCCTGGGTAGACTTGCGTGCGGGGGAGAGCTTCGGACGGGTCGTGACCGTCGAACTCGGTCCCGACACCGCTATCTTCGTTCCGCGCGGGGTTGGCAACGCCTTCCAAACCCTAGAGGAAAACACCGCCTACACCTACTTAGTAAACGATCATTGGTCGGCGGATGCTCTCACCGCCTACAGCTTCCTGAACCTCGCGGACGAAAGCACCGCCATCGACTGGCCTATCGACCTGGCGCAGGCTGAGCTTTCCGAGAAGGACCGCAAACACCCGCGCTTACATGAGATCACCCCGCTTACCCCCGACCCTCTTCTGATTGTGGGTGCAAGCGGGCAGCTCGGGCGTGAACTCGTGCGCCAGCTGACCGCGCAGAATATCCCCTTTGAGGCGGTGGATCGTGATCAGCTCGATCTCGGTACCCCCGAAAAATGGCGAAACGCCTTCCGCTGGCGGTCATACCGTGCGGTCATCAATGCCGCCGCTTACACCGCAGTGGATAACGCCGAAACCCCCGAGGGGCGCCGCGAAGCCTGGGCTGCCAACGCTCACGGAGTCGCCGCCCTAGCGAGCGTCTGCGAAGAAGCGAATATTCCTCTCGTGCATGTTTCCACCGACTATGTCTTCGACGGAACTCTGCCGGTAGGGCAAGAATACTCGGTGGAGCATCCCATCGCCCCGCTGAGCGTATATGGCGCCTCCAAAGCGGCGGGGGAGAGCGCCGCGACCGCATGGCGCAAACACTACCTGCTGCGCACCAGCTGGGTGGTCGGCGAGGGCAAAAATTTTGTGGCGACTATGGCATCGCTGGCCGAACGCGGCGTGAATCCTGCCGTCGTGGCGGATCAGTGGGGGCGCCCCACCTTCACCCAAGACTTGGCGGGGGCAGCACTGCATCTGCTGCTTACCGGTGCACCCTACGGCACCTACCATGTGTCAAATAGCGGCGAGGTTATCACCTGGGCAGATCTTGCCCGAGCCGTCTACACTGGAACCGGTCACGATGCCGCCCGAGTAAGCAACACCACCACTGAGGAATACTTCGCCAACGCCCAGGTCTTCGCCCCGCGCCCCGCCAACTCTGCCCTGGATCTTTCAAAACTTATTGCTGCCGGATTCACCCCGCGCGATCACCGCGATGCGCTCGCCGAGTATCTGCACCAGCTAGGCGGGGCACGTGAAGACTAAAATCCGTGACCTTCTCGCACGCCAGGGTATACAGGTTGCACTCCTTGTAATCGCGCTTGAGGTTATCACCTACTGGTCATACTTCATGCGTCTGACGGTGGTTAACGGCGACGCGAATGCCCACTACCTCTCAGATTCTTACTATTGGTGGAATAACGGCGGGATTTTCAACCCGCCCGAATGGGTTGCCTACACCTGGATGGGTCGCCCCGCCGGGAGTAATATTCAGGGCGGATCGTATGTGCTGCCGCAGGGCATCGCAAACGGTATTTCGCCGTGGAGCCCTACGGTATCGTCTATCACGTCGGCGGTGCTCGCGGGTCTTGGCGCGGTGGGCATGTACATATTGGTCCGTCAGCTGACCGGGCACCACCTTGTTTCGCTGATCGCCCTCGTGGGGCAATTCTTTGCCCCGGCGATCTTTGCAAACGCCCAATTCTTGGATTTTCACCGTGCCGCCGCCTACTGGCCCTGGGTCCTGCTCGTCATCTCTCCGTTATGGGCGTGGCATAAACGCTACGGGATTCCGCTTGCGGTCTTAATCCTGTGGCAGAGTTTCGTCGGCATATACCCGGGGCAGCTGATCGCCGCTGCCGTGTGTATTGGTGGGTGGGGCATCGGGTGGATGATCGTCTCTCGAAGCCGCGCCTGGATATGGCGTGTCATCGTCAGCATTCTCATCGCGCTACCGTTGAGCATCGTCAAATATGTTCCGGCGCTACTGTCGGGAACCGGGCAGCGCGACTGGAGCCCGCAGCGCATTCACCTGACTTTCCCAAACCTGGCCTCACTCATTTACCCGTACGACAACCCGGCCATGAGCTCGGATATTGCGATGCGCCCCTTCTTTATCGTGATTCCACTTCTGCTCGCCCTCACCTTCGTGCCGTGGCGTTCACGGCGTAACCTGCCGCTCTATCTGCTGGGCGGGCTGTCAATTCTGCTGTTGGGGCTGGCGACCTTCGCACCCAGGCTCCTGTGGAATATTCCGGGTATGAGCCTGAGCCGTTTCTGGATTAACGATTTCAAAAACTTCGTGCCGCTTACCATGATTATTCTGGGCAGCCTGGGACTTAAACGGCTTTTTGAAGGCAACGTGTCGCGCCGTCGCATCCTGGTGGGATGCTCGATCGTTGCTGCCGCCATCGTGATTTTCGGCCTGTCGCTGTCGTGGAATCTGAGCGGTCCTCGCCTCGTGCTGATGCTCGTGCCGGTGGTACTTTTTGCTCTAACGGCGGTTGCTGTAACGAACTATACACACGGTTTATGGCGGTTTGCACGGCAGAGTTCAGCCCGAACCTTGGGCGTCCTGATGCTTTGCCTGTCGGTAGCCTCCGGGCTGAATTTCGCCTACTCGGTGACAAGCACGTGGGCTTCGGCGCGTGAACGACTTGAGGTCGGGCACTACGGGGCTGAGATTTCGCAGCTTATGCACCAAAACCAGGCGTGCGAGCAGAACTACACGCGTCGCCCTGAACGTCGCGTTTCCGATCAGCCCGTCAAAGATTGGGACCACGATAATATTGCTCTGGGAGGCGCCTTCACCTGCACCGATTCCCTGAGCGGATACGCCAATGTTCAAGGAAGCTCGGCACTGCGCGAACAGCATAAGGCGTTCAAAGGCGAAAAGGGTAATGACTTTATTCGGTTCTATGCCGCTGCCGGTGCCGTGGTGCCGCTTTCGGGCGGATCCTTCGCGGATCTTTCCGATGCCTGTCTCAAGGAAGGCCGCTGCGCAGGGTTAGAGTACACCCCACTCTCGTACAGCAGGTTCGGCAAGATATCGTACCGGGTTGAGGTTGAGCATCAAACCGAAGTCGCCCTGAACGAATCGTATTACACCGGCTGGACGGGCAAACTTTGCGACGCTGAAAACACCCAGAAATGCCACGCGATGGCGCTGTCTGCCGGGCCGGGGCGATACATCAAGACTGTTTTACCCGCAGGAACATATGAGGTGAATTTGACCTATGATGCACCCTATAAGAATCAGCTGCAGGTCATCTTCTGGGTTTGTGTGCTTTTGATGCTTGCTTCGGCGGCGCTGCCGGTGAAGCGGCGTGCGGCAGGCGCAGGGGAGCAAAAGCGAAATCCTTGGGATTCCTTGCGTGCCCGCCTCAAATCTGGAAAATCTGTAAGAATATAGTGTTGGCCAAAGCGACGGCAAACTGTATCTCTCACCGGTAGTGGACCTGTTCAACCGCGAAATCGTCGCTTACGTCGTGAGCCGCAGGGCCAACAGCGACATGGTGGGGACAATGCTGCACAAAGCCTGCCGACAAAGGAACGATACTGCACTCCGATTAAGGCGTACTATATCGTACGCCAGGGTATAGGAACTTACGTACGACCATTTTATGGTTCAAAGTATGTAGCGCAGGGGGACTGCGGGAGCGCTGCAGTTTGAAATTGAAAAAGCTGGGTTCTGTTGCATACAGAACCCAGCTTATGCGGAGCGCCTGAAGAGGTTTTTATGAGCGTTCAAGATGGGGGCAGTTCAACCCGAATCCGGATTTTCAGACGACCTCTTCTCCATATCAATCAGCGTTCAGCAGGCAATTAATATAACCCTTCGCGCTCTTCGCGGGTGGAAATGTAGATGTTTTTCACCTGCGTGTAGGCGGCGAGCATCATTTTGTGGGTTTCGCGGCCGATGCCTGAAGTTTTGTAGCCGCCAAACGGTGCGCCTGCGGGCAGGCGGTTGTAGCAGTTCACCCAGACACGACCGGTTTCCAGTGCGTTGGAGACGCGCAGGCAGCGGTTGATGTCTTTGCTCCAAACAGCGCCGCCCAAGCCGTATTCGCTGTCGTTGGCCATTTTGACGACTTCTTCTTCGGTTTTGAATTTAATCACGGTGGCAACCGGTCCGAAGATTTCTTCTTGGGCAACGCGGGCGTTGTTGTTGTCAGCCTCAATCAAGGTCGGCTCGACAAATTCGCCTTTGCCCAATTCGCCTTCGAGTTTTTTGCCGCCGGTGATGATGCGGCAGCCTTCCTGCTCACCGATTTTGACATATTTCAAAATGGTTTCAAGCTGGCCGGCGTTGACTTGCGAACCCATTTGGGTATCGTCTTCCCAAGGCAGTCCGACTTTGATTTTCTTGAACTCTTCCGCCAAGGCGTTGACGAATTTGTCGTAAATGCCTTCTTGTACGAAGATACGCGAGCCGGCGCTGCACACTTGGCCTTGGTTGAACAAAATGCCTTTTTGCGCGCCTTCGAGGGCTTTGTCGAACGGCATGTCGTCAAAGAAGATGTTGGCGGATTTGCCGCCCAGCTCCAAGGTAGAGGGAATGAGCATTTCGGCGGCAGCGATACCGATGCGGCGGCCGATTTCGGTCGAGCCGGTGAAGGCGAGTTTGTTGAAGCCTTTGTGGTGCAGCATGTATTCGCCGGATTTTGAACCACGTCCGGTAATGATGTTCAGCACGCCTTTAGGCAGCAGGTGGTTGATTTTTTGGGCGAACGACAACAGGCTCAGCGAAGTGCTGGAAGACGGGTGGATGACAATGGTACAGCCTGCGGCGAGCGCGGGTGCGATTTTCCAAGCCGCCATCAGGAAGGGGAAGTTCCACGGAATAATCTGACCGACGACGCCGATAGGTTCGCGCAATACGATGGACAGGTCTTCGGAGTCAAGTTGGGTTGCGGTGCCTTCTTCGCCGCGGATGACGCTGGCGAAATAACGGAAATGGTCGGAAGCCAGTGGGATGTCTGCGGCGCGGGTTTCGCGGATGGGTTTGCCGTTGTCCAGCGTTTCCTGCAAGGCGAACAATTCCAAGTTTTCGTCAATCACATCGGCGATTTTGTTGAGTATGGCGGCGCGTTCGGTTGTGGTGGTCTTGCGCCATGTTTTGAACGCTTCCTGCGCGGCGGCGACGGCGGCATCGACATCAGCGTCGGACGCGTCGGTAAATTTCGCCAGTGTTTCGCCGTTGGCGGGATTGTAGGAATCCAAAAGCGTGCCGGGGCTCGTCCACGCGCCGTTAATCAAAAGACCGTACTCTTTATCGAACACATTCAAATCTTTTGCCATGATGCTGTCTCCTTAAGTTGTATTTATTGGGTTTTAGTTGTTTTTCTTGGTTTTTGGTCGTTTATTCAACGTCATTTGAAAACAGGGTAGTATTTTTTCTGTTTCGATTCAAGCACTAAAAATGAGAGTGTTCTCGAAATTCCAAATATGTAATTTTGCAAAACGTAAAACGCAGTCAGCCACATCTTGATGATGTATGGGGGCGAGGGCGGTTTGTTAATATATTTTAAGTTTTCAGACGACCTTGCGATAACCGTGGAGCGCTCGCCGAGTATCTGAGGATCCTCAGCAACGCTTGATGTTGGGGTGCGAGTCTGGAACTAGGAAAAACTATCCTTGCTCGTATCTGGAAAATCTGTAAGAATATAGTGTTAGCCAAGGCGAGGGCAGGTTCTGCCGTTATCGACGAGGTGGCGCATGGAATCCCATGATTTGCGCCATTATTCTCTTGGCGCATTACCCATCATCAAAGATTGGAGATTACCATGTCTGAAATTAAAATTACTGCCGAGCCCCGCACCGATTTCGGTAAGGGCTATGCACGCCGCATCCGCGCTGTTGGTGATATCCCTGCCGTTATCTACGGCAATGGCAAAGAGCCTAAGCACGTGACCCTTCCCGGCCACGAGACCACCCTGGCTGTTCGTAACAAGGACGTCGTTCTGGTGATCGAGGTTGATGGTGAACAGTTCAAGACTCGCGTGCAGGATATTCAGCGTCACCCGATCCGCCCTGAACTGCAGCACATCGACCTGCTGTTCGTCGACTAAGGTTAGGTAGACGAAGGAGCGCGCGGCGCATCAACGTTTACGCCGGAACCCGCTTTAGAGGTTTTTCGGCAACGGTACGGCTCGTATCTGCTTCTGGCGGGTGCGAGCCGCTTCCATATTCCCCGCCAACTTACGGCGTACACCCATCTTTACCGTTTGGCTCAGGTGCGAGATAGCCGACTAGTAACCGCCTAACCCGTCCATAGTTTTATCCGGTTTACCGAGTAGTCTCTACCGAGCATTTTTTATTCCTCACCCTATAACCCGCAGGAAGGTACACGAGAACATGTCTGATGCGTGGCTCATCGTCGGCCTGGGCAACCCCGGACCGCAATACGCGAAAACCCGCCATAACATCGGGCAGATGGTGCTCGATAAAATCGCCCATGAAATGGGCAGCACCTTCAAGAAGCATTCCAAAGCATCCGCTGTAGTCGTCGAAGGTCGCCTAGGCATAGGCGGCCCCAAGGTTGTACTCATGAAATCCCTCGGGTACATGAACACCTCGGGCGGGCCCGTATCTGCGGTCGCAAAATTCTATGGCATCGACCCCGATCACATAATCGTGGTGCACGACGAGCTTGATATTCCCTTCGACACCATCAAACTCAAAATTGGTGGGGGAGAAGGCGGCCACAACGGCCTGCGCGATATTACCAAGGCGCTAGGCACCAAAGATTATTACCGTGTGCGCACTGGCATCGGTCGCCCACCCGGGCGCATGAACACCGCCGACTATGTGCTCAAACCCTTCACGGCAGCCGAAGCCAAAGACCTGCCGTTCCTGATCGACAACTCCGTCGATGCGGTCGCCATGCTTATTACCGACGGGTTGACGGCGGCGCAGCAGCGCTTTCACAGCGCATCCTAAATATGTGCAGGGCACGGACGCTCAACAAACCGCACAATTCGGTGCCTCTACATTACATCTGCCGGGTGCGCCCCGCAGTAAACATGACGCCCCGTTACGCCCGTAGCTATGGTGAGGCAGATTTCCTAGGCTGTTGCACACACCTAACTAGGTTTTGCTCGCGCCAAGGAATAAGCTAGAAAAGCATGACGTTATAGCCCCACAGACACTAAGCCCGGGCGTACAGCCCCGACCTAACGTGCTAGCAGCAGGGGGTCTCGAAGCCATGCGGCGCGCCTGAAACCGGTCAAGAGAAAAGGAACAACCGTGGCAGAATACTCAGTCCCCGCCAACACGCCGCTCAACGACGACACCGTGCGAGCGCTGCGCGCAGACTTCCCTATTCTCAGCACCGTCGTCAACGGCAACCCGCTCGTTTACCTCGATTCCGGCGCCACCAGCCAAAAACCACTCCAAGTTCTCGATGCCGAACGCAACTTCTACCTGCACGCCAACTCTGCGGTACACCGCGGCGCGCACACTCTTGCCGTTGAAGCCACCGAACTCTTCGAGCAGGCCCGCACCACCGTTGCCGCCTTCGTAGGAGCCCGCGACGAAAACATCGTCTGGACCTCCAACGCCACCGAAGCGCTCAACCTTGTCGCCTACTCAATAGGCAACGCCTCCCAAGGACTCGGCGGCGAAAAAGCCCAGCGTTTTGCCCTGAAACCCGGCGATGAAATTCTCACCACCGAAATCGAACACCACGCCAACCTTATACCCTGGCAGATCCTCGCCCAACGCACCGGCGCAACCCTCAAGCACATCCCCGCCACCGACGACGGACAGATCGACTACGAAGCCGCCGCCGAACTCGTTACCGAGAAAACCCGCATACTCGCTTTCACCCACGTCTCCAACGTCACCGGCGCCATTGCGGATGTGCCGCGCTTCGTCGCACTCGCCCAAAAAGTCGGTGCCCTCACTGTCCTGGACGCCTGCCAATCCGTACCCCACATGCCGGTAGACTTCCCCGCACTCGATGTCGATTTCGCCGCATTCTCGGGGCACAAAATGCTCGCCCCCACCGGCATCGGCGCACTCTACGGTCGCGCCGAACTCCTCGACGCCCTGCCCCCATTCCTCACCGGCGGCTCCATGATCACCCGCGTCGAACTCCAAGACGCCGACTATATGCCCGCCCCCATCAAATTTGAAGCGGGAACCCAGCGCGTCTCCCAAGCCGTCGCCTTTGCCGAGGCAGTACGCTACCTGCAGCACCTCGGCATGGACAACGTACACGCTTGGGAACAAGAACTCGGCGCGCGGCTCGTGGCTGGCGTGCAGAACATTGAGGGCGTGCGCCTTTTAGGACCCACCGACCCGAACAAACGCGCCGGGCTCGTCTCCCTCGGCATCGACGGGGTACACCCGCACGACGCCGGACAGCTGCTCGATACGAAAGGCATCGCCGTGCGCGTAGGTCACCACTGCGCCCAGCCGCTGCACCGCGGCGCCGGGCTGACGGCCTCGACCCGCGCCTCCGCATACCTCTACAACACCACCGAAGACATAGATGCATTCCTTGCCGCGCTCGCCGAGGTACGCCCCTACTTCGGGCTGTAAAGAAGCCGTTACTCATATACACAGGATTGGATAATTCATGTCGCTAGAATCGCTCTACCAAGACATTATTCTGGAACACTCAAAGCAGCGCACCGGCGAACACCTGGTGGAGGTACCCGCCGGCCACGCCAGCGCCGACAACCACCAGTACAACCCCACCTGCGGAGATGAAATCAACCTGCGTCTCGTGCTTTCTGATGAGCAGAAAAACGGCGAAAAGGTTGTCGAATCAGTCTCGTGGGAAGGCGACGGCTGTTCCATTTCGATGGCGGCGGCATCGGTACTTTCTGAGATGGCACCGGGCATGACTGTGGGGGAGCTGCAGAACCATGTGGATGCGTTCCGCGAGATGCTGCGCTCGCGCGGTCAGATTACTCTGGATGAGGAAGAATACGGCGATATGGCGGCATTTTCCGGGGTCTCAAAGTTTATGGCCCGCGTCAAATGTGCGATGCTCTCATGGGTGGCAGTCGAAGAGGCAGCCCGCGAGGCAAGCACGAAATAGACGCATCTATGGTTGGCTGCTGCGCTGATCCTAAAACATAGCTTCACCCATCGAGCGGCTCTCCGGTCACCATGACCGAAGGGCCGCTCTTCTATGTGCATGCACATATGGCATATAGGGTTTTGAACTCCAAAGAAGGAGGACTTCAAGAACATGAAATCGTAGTAAAAAATTTTGAACATTTTTATAATCCTCTACCGAAAGTACAGATTATTTTCAAGAACCCTTGTAAGATGAAAAGGTATTTTCACTATTAAGCCTTCTTCCGGAAAGAGTTTGGCGCATGCAAGAAGACCTGACCAATGAGTACTACCATGTAAACACCAGCGAGCTGAAATACAAACAAGTTGAAGCTGCTGCATTAGCAAATACCTTTAATAGTGCCGCTGACAAGTTGGAAAGTTATTATGGAAAAATCCGTACTGAAGGTATGCATGCCGCACAAGAATTTCGGGGTCAGTATGCTACGTTGTTTGTCCTCAACTATGGACAATGCATGGATGATGCAAAACGCTTAGCAGATGCCTGTAGGCGTGCAGCTAAGGCTGTTCAACAGATCGCACATGCTGCTGAGATTGAACAGGAGAACCGGCGTAAAGCACGTGAAGCAGAATTAAATACAACTAAGCAGGTTAATAACGGTCGTGGCAAAGACCGGGTTGGATCATATTATCCCAAGCCTTCCTATGTAGCTTCTGAAGAACCAAATATTGTTGTTAACCCTGATGATCCTGAAGGTAAACGGAGCACGGAAATTGATACATCCATGACTTCTAGCGAGAAACTAGCTAACAGGATTGAGTCATCGGCAGGGGTCTCCTCAGCTGAACCAGCTGCTTTGGAAAAATATGTTTCTTTTATACAAGACACTCTTAACCCTGATATGGAATTTTATTTTTCCTCTATTGACACTGCGTACAACCGGTATTTAACCGAGTGTCAGTGGGGAATGCTTGTTATCGACGGTCTTCTGAAAGCCACTATGGAATGGCTTATCGATAATACGCATGATGCTACTTGGATATCTCAGGTTGCTCAAGCATTCCGTCAGGCTGGAGCCGGAGTGCATTTTACGGTCTCAGATGCTGCTTTGACGGCTTCTTTGCAACAAGCTGGCGTGAGCGCTGGTCGTAAACGTCTTCATGTACCGGATGTTCAGGTTTATGGTGCTCAGCCATCGAGTGGTTATGCAAACGATCCCGTGAATGTGGCGACGGGGAATTTCATTGAGGAAGAGCGGGATCTTTCTGTCGGGTCTGTGTCGTTGGTGCGGATGTATAACAGTATCGCTGCTGCTGGGGCGGCGTCTACGCATGAGGGGTATGCGGCTCCGGTGGGTGCGTTTGGGCCTGGGTGGTCTTCTACGGTGGATACGCATTTGGGGTTTACTGCTTCGGGCGTGGTGTGGGCTGATGTTGACGGACGGCAGGTTTTCTTTGCCCGTTCTGGAGCTGGATTTGCTCGGGCTGCTGGGGAGGCGTGGTGGCTGCATCGATATACGGTGAACCCAGCGGATTCGTCTGCGTCTCAGGCTTCTGATTCTGAGAATGGTGCTGTTCATGATGAGGCTAACGATGGCGTGCGTGTGCAGGCTGCGCGTGCTGGGTTTGCTGCTGTGATTTCTTTGGCCGCTGAGCATTCTGACCAAGCGGTCTCTGGCGGTGAGTTTTATGCGGTGTCGAATAATACCGGGCAGTACCATTACTATACGCGGGGCGGTGCCTGGCTGGGCTCGTGGGGGTCGGAACCTGGTTCTGCGGTTGCCGCTATCTATGAGGACGCTTCCAATAGTGGTTCTTCCTCTCGTGTGCGGGCTATGGTGGGTGCTTTCGGTAAGGCTATCCGCCTCTCGTATGATGATGTTTCTGGGCGTGCGGTGGCTGTTACTGGGGCTGGATCTCGGGTGGAGTATGCCTATAGTGAGACGGGACATCTGGCAGAGGCGACAACCTGCGCCCTAGCCTCGCAGACAACATCCGATCCCGTGGATGAGCCTGAGAGTGCTGTCAAGGGTGGTACTGCTGCGGCTTGCGGCGTTGTGGTTGCCTCGCGCGTGTATACGCATACCGAGGATGGCTTGGTGCAGACGGTCACGGGCACTGGCGGCGTGCGTGAGGTGACTAATGTGTATGGGGATCCGGATAATCCGGGGCGTGTTACCCAGCAGGTCAGTGAGCATGGTCGTGTGATTGACTATACGTATTTGCCGGGTGGGATTACGCAGATTACCACCGGTACTCATGAGAACACCCTGGAGATCGATTCTGAGGACTCTGGTACTGCGGATACTGCTGAGCGGGCGCTGCATCCGAATACGTGGGTGTCTGATAGTAAAGGGCGATTAGTCTCGGTTACGTCGGCGGAAGGGTCTACGGTTCGGTTTATTTATGACGCGTTTGGGAACCGGATTCAGGTGACCGACCTTGAAGGGTCGCGGACGGTGCGGTCTGCGAATACTCGTGGGCTTGTGGTGAAGGAGCTTGCTTCTACAGGTGCGATGAGTATTACCGAGTATGACGACTTGGACCGACCGGTTCACAAGCGGACATATGGCTCGAAGGATGAGTGGATTCGTAAAGATGCTCCTGTGAAGGTTATTTCATATGAGTATGCTGAGGAGGGTTTTTCGCGTCAGCCGGTTGCGGTGACGACTGATGGTGCCACCAGCCGGTATACCTATACGTCGGCGGGGCAGATATCGTCAGTGACAGATCCGACAGGGGTCTTGACGCGGCTTTCCTATGATGCTCGGGGGAATCTGACCGGGGTGCTTAACGCTGTGGGCGACATGCTCAAAGTTGAGTATGATGCCCAAGATCGACCGGTGGCGGTGATCTCTCCATCGGGGGCAACTATGCGGGTTGAGTATGACGTTGCCTCGCGTCCTGTTCGGGTGATTGACCCGGTGGGGAACCCAAATGTATATACATATACTCCTGCGGGTAAAGTCGCCAGTATCACGGATGCGGTTGGGGGTGTGCGCCGGTTTGAGTACAACGCCGCTGGGGAGCTGGTTGCGCAGGTGGCACCTGATGGTGCCCGTACCGTGCGTGAGATCAACGAGCTGGGATACACGGTTGCTGAGACTGATCCGTTAGGGCATGTGACGAAGTTTGTTCATGATGGTATGGGCAGGGTTACAGAAAAGATTGACCCAGCCGGGAATGTGTGGGCGAGCAGGTATAACGCTGCTGATACTTTGGTGGAGCACACCGATCCGACGGGTGTGCTCACACGGGTAAGTCGAGATGGTGCTGCCGGTGAGATCACGCATCAGGACGGTGTTGGGAACACCGCGACGGTGGGATTTGACGCGCTGGGCCGGGTGATGAGCAGTAGTGACCCGTCTGGGGCAGTCACGTCGTGGGCGTATCAGTTTTTGACTAACACTACGACTGCCTCCTCGGGTGAAGGGGATCGGGAGCCCGCGCATCGTCAGGGTGCTTCAGAGCCTGTTCGTGTACAGGATCCGACAGAGAATCTGGTGAGGGTCCCCGGTGCCCATGCGTTGCGGACGTGCACTGATGCTGCTGGTCAGGTTTCGGGTGAGGTGTGTGATGCCGCCGGGCGGGTGCTCAGGCAGGTGAGTGCCTCGGGGGCTGTGACGGAGTATTCGTATGATGCGTGTGGTCGGGTTGCCTCAGTGACAGATGCTGATGGGGTGATGACTGAGTATCGGTATGATGCGGATTCGCGTTTGGTGGCGAAGACTCGTGCTGGCGTGGTAGTGGAGTCTTTTGTGTATGATGCCTGTGGGCGTCTGCTGGAGCGTCGTGCTGGGACTAAGCTGGTGGGCAGGTATGCCTATGATGCTGCCGGGCGTGTGGTGCGGTGTGTGGATGCTGCTTGGGGCACCCGGTCGTTCTCCTATGATGCGTGTGGGCGTGTGGTTAAGGCTGTTTCCGGCGTGGGTGGAACATGCTTTTTTGATTATGACGGTGCGGGGCGTTTGCTAGCGCGTCGGGTAGCTACGTCTGAGGGTTTTGCGACGACTTCGTATGCCTATGATGCGGTGGGGAATGTGGTGTCGGTTACGGACTCATTCGGGGCGGTGACCAAGTATGCGTATGATGGCGCGCACCGGTGCACTGAAGTCATGAACCCGGATGGTTCGCGGGTGTCGTATGCGTATGATGGCGCCGGTGAGGTGGCGAGTATGCATGTGGCTAAGCCAGGTGAGCGCTTGGGCCAGTTGGCGTGTGCGTGGGTGCGGGATCGAGCCGGTCGGTGCCTGACGGTGAAGGATTATCTGGCGGGGGAGAACCTGGCACGGCTGGGCGCTCAACGGTCTGCAGCTGCTACGGTCGCTACAGCAACAACCACCGTTGGTTCTGCTAACGCGAGTGCAACAACAACTGCTGGTAGGTCTTCTATCGGTGTCTCAGATGGCGCGGAATCCGAAGCTGATGTGTATGTCCAGACGACCTATGTCTCAGATGCTTTGGGACGTTTGGTGAGGGTGGATTCTGCCCCGAAACTCGGGGATGAGGTTTCTGATACGGCGTTCTTTGCAGCGGGTAATCGAGTATCCGCTGCCGAAAATGCTTCTGCGGCTGAGGTGTTCGCATCTACGGGTGCGTGGAGTCTAGCGTACTCCTATGATGCTGATGGGAATGTGGTTCAGCGAACTACTCCGTATGGTTCTACCGTGTATGGGTATTCTCCGGGCGGGCGTATTAGGTCTACGCAGCAGATCCCTGCCGGTATCGGGGTAGAGGACTCATCGAGTGTTGGCGATAAGCCTGGCGTGGCTGAGTTTGCTTATGATGCGCTGGGGTATTTGGAACGTGTTCAGGTTGGGGAGTGTATCTCTTCGTGGGTGCGTGATACGTCCGGAGCCGTTATGGGGTACACCGAGGAAGTTCTCGGTGAGGCCGACGAGCCTAGTGGTTCATCGTCGGGTATGGTGCAGGGTGTGCGGGTACGCCGGAATCCTGCGGGGAAGATTACTCGGGTGGAAGATACCGTTAAGGGTTCCTGGTGTGAGTACGCCTATGATGCTTCCGGCAGGTTGATCCGTGCGGTGAGTTCGGATGATGTGTCGGTGGTGTGGGTGTATGATCCGGTCGGGTTGCTTATGAGGGAAGAAACCCATCAGGAAGGTGTCCTGGTTCGGGTGCGTGCGTTTTCCTATGTGGGGGAGCGGGTGCAGACGGTACGCCTGTATGAGGCGCTGGAGGATGGTGGTTCTTCCGTTGCACCTGTTGCGGGTGTGGTGGAGGATCTAGCCGGTTTAGATGCGTCATCTTTGGTGTGTACAGGGTCGATTCAGTATTCCTATGATGTGCGGGGTTTCCGTACCGGGGCGACTGATCATACTGGTGCTGCTGTGACGTGGGGCTGGGATGCTCTGGGTTCTTTAGAGCGGGTGGAGCGCATCAACCACACCCCTGAGTCTTTGCTGGGCAGTCATGTGGCTGCTGGTGGTGAGGATTCCCTGACGGGTAACTCGACGGTGTGGTTTGCGGCATCGTCGGTTCGGAATATGCCGGTGGCTGTTGGGAGTCAGCAGGATGGGCAGGGGGCTGTTGTCTCGCCGCTGGTGTGGGATACGACGGTACCTGATGTTGCTTCGTTGGTGGGTGTTGGTGTTACCGAGGTAGTTTCGGCGGGGTCTGTGCTTGGCGGGCGCGATAGTATCCTCACCGGTACAGGTGCGGGAGTATATAGTTTTGGCACGGATATCTTCGGTACCGCTTCCCCGGTAACTTGGGGAAGCAACACCACTGCAGCTGCTGGTAATGGGTTGCCGGGTTTGCCTGCTGGTGTGGGTTTGACGGCTCAGGGCGCGTTAGCAACCGTTGGTGGTGAGTTGATGGGTGCGCGTTTGTATGATCCTGTGACGGCTGGGTTTTTGTCGCCGGATCCTGTGGAGCCTGTGGTCGGGGCGGGGTATATGGGTGCGTCGTATCTGTTTGCATCGGGTGATCCGGTGAATTTGCACGACCCCACAGGATTAGAGCCTATTCCGGTTGAGGTGATGACGGAATATATACGACGTGTTAAGAACGGAGATGTGCAACGAGACGCCTTAAATAAGTTTTGGGAAGACGTTAAACACAAATGGAATCGTTTTTGGTCCAGTTCTATTGATGATTGGAATAAATTCTGGGAAGACTTCCTTAAAGACCCAGTAGGCTGGATAAATTCTCATCCAGAAGAACTGCGTAATGGCGCAGTCATGATTCTGTCAGTGATGATGCTCGGTACCCCTTTGAGCCCGTTCGCTGCAGGGTATCTTGGGGGAGTTGGCACCTCGTGGATTATCCAGCGATGGGAAAATGGAAAGATTGACCCTAGGCAATTACAAATAGACGGTTTGATAGGTGCTGGTAGCGAAGCACTCTTTATGCTAATAGGTCGTGTATATAGGGTTGTTCGGTCTGGCAAAGGTGTCGAATTTAATACAAGTGGTGGTCGTTTGTCTATTCCTGGGCAAGCCCCTTCCTCAATGGCTAAGTTCGATACTAGGTTAGTTGGTGCCGCAGAGAGTAAAATTCTTCAAGCAGGCGAATCTGGTTTTTACACCCGCCTAAAGCCTGGTGATGCCGGTTACGGAATTCTGAAATCTCCTGCGCGAGAGTTGCAGGAAACTCGTTACCCTAAGATCGAGGTTAAGCCTGTTGCTGGTGCTGGTGGTGCTCGCTCTGCGACGGAGGTTCCGCCGGTTGCGGTGTCGCGTGTTGATGTTCCGCAGGTTGCTCCGGTAGAGGGTTCTGGCGCTTCTCGTGGTGCTTCGCAGGTTCCGGTGAAGCCTGTGGAGGCTCCGCAGGTGGGCGAGGTTCCGCCTGCTTCGGGTGCTGGGTCTGGTGCTGCTGGTATGCAGGCTGTTAAGCCTGGTGGTGTGCGTGAGCCTGAGGTGCAGCTGAAACCTGTTGAGGAACCAAAGGTTGAAGGGTTGCCTCCAGCAAAAGGTGTGGCGGGTGATTCTACGGCATTGGAGAATCCTGTTACGGCTGACAGGCATGTATCTTGGGTGGAGCATCCTCCGGGTTCTAAGCTGCAAAATGGTGATCAGACGGCCACATATCTTGCTGGTGATGATTTCAAAAAGACTCTTGTGACGAGTACTAAGGACAGCTCTCGGTATGTGCCTTCTGAAGAGCCTGGAACGTACAGCGTGTACGGGTTCGACGAAGCTAGGAAATTGAGGGATGATTACTACAAAAAGCTCAATGGGCAGCATTCTCCCGCCGATCTATCTAAAGGTGAACCTAGGTTTGCCCTGTGGCGTCCTGAAGTTGGTGAGCCTAATCTAGATACGGCGATGACTGGTTTTAGGGATGTTACCCGACATGGTAATACGGTTGAGGCTCAGGTTGGTTCTCATAAATTTATAGTGACTAATCTGGATGAGTACACCGGAACAATTCCTGATGATGTGGTTCCAACGGCTAAATCTCTTTATGAAGATGGGAAAGTGTACTGGAAAAATAAGGATCATAAGCCTGAGGGTTTTGGGAATGTGCCGGATCCTCTGCCTTTTGATAATAAGGAAGCTCGTATCCTTCCCACGCATGATTACGCTGGGAATGAGATAGAGTATACGAAATACAAGGTTAGGAGGCGAGCACGTATTCCTAATCAAATGAGTGCTGCAGGTGAAGAGCGTTTAATTGTGGGGTCTGACGGGAGTATGTACTACACTCCAGATCATTATGAAACCTTTGTTCGGATCTTTTAAGGGAGGTCATAATGGCATACAAACGCGAATATAAAGATGAGTTCATTGTTCCTGTGTTCACTCGGGAGAGCGGGTACTGGGAGAAAATCATGAAGCCTCGCCTGCAGGAACAGGGGTGGTTTATTGTTGAGGTGGATTGTGCCGGGGTAGATAGTTCGCATGAACTCGGGCGCAGGCTTTTACGAGCGCTTGGGTTTAATATTGCTCCAGATCAGTGGGTGAATGGGTTTTGGGTTAAAGATGCTGTTGAGGAAGCTGATTGGAATGATATGCGTCAGGGTCTTTTTGTATTCTATGAGAACTTTGAAGATCTCTTTAGCGTACGGGAAGAGTGTTCGCCTTTTTATGCCCCGGAGTATGCGCTTCAATTAGCTGAACGTATGAGCTACTACTATTCTGATCTTCGTGGGTATATCTATGAAGAGTATCCTGTGGTGGTGGGATATGGTGTTGGTCTTCCCACCTCGTATATTCCGCAGTTTGAGGAGCTGATGGGTGCTGAGAATGTGATGATTGCCGGTGAGGGTGTGCGGTATCCGTGGTCTGATTTTGAGGAAGAACAGCGAAGGAATTTCCCGAACGGTGCCCCGGACCCTCTCTACGATAAGACAGGTCAGCTCTTTGGTGGGGTTATAAACCATGATCCGCAGGCTACGGGTATCTATGTTGCTGATCCTCGGTATTATCCTGAATCACCGTTTTATGACCCTGCTCTTGCCTCAAAGGTGCACCTGGTGCATAGTGAAGATGTTGACGATACAGAATAGTATATAAGCACGTTCGTATATATTGAGGGTTATTTATGATTGGGGTACTGCCACTTCATGGATGACCCTCAAATTTTTTATTTCCGCATCATGATGAGCGTTTATTTTGATTAAGGAGTAGAAATATTATGGGTTTTTATACTGATGTGTGGGATGACGTCTTTTTCCCGGTTGTTTATGTG
>NZ_KV820074.1:58242-63814 GCF_001815285.1 Rothia sp. HMSC065D02 | reverse complement strand
GGTGGAAGATTATTGAGCTTTCCTGTGAAAAGTTATTGGAGTCTTCGGGGTCTGCGGAAGCTGCTGTGATGGTTTTTGAGGCTATTGAGTTTCCTGATGAGATTCCTCGGTTGCCGGATGATTGGATTCATGAGTATCTTGAGGATTTGCATTGGTTGGATTTGAGTCAGGGGTTCTTTTTTGTTTTGAAGAATTATGATGCGCTATTCCAGAGTCCTCATGATCCTCATTATTATATGGCGAAGTGGGCTGCACAGCTGTTGCAGACTGTGGATACTGAGCTGAGGTACCGGTATTCGAAGGATGAGAATGGGGAGTATGATCCTGCGAATATCCTTTATGGTATGGAGGTTTCTCAAGAGCATCTTGATCAGGTGTTGGAGTACTTTGAGGGTCGGGCGATCGTGATTCCTGATTTCGATGAAAATGACCCTGGGGCGGAGCATCCTTTGTATGTGAAGAATAATGATGAGGTTTTGGAGAGCTGGAAATATGAGAGTAAGTAATACCAGGGGTTCTCATTTTTGGCTTTTTAACCAGATCTTACAATATTTATTCACGTGGAGTTCTCTTCAGGTAAATTAGTGGAGATAGTCTCATATAAAAACTACTGGTTCCTGCGGTTTTGCTTTGTTGCAGGGGCCAGTGTTTTTGTATTTTAAATTTATTTAGTCGTGTTTAAGAGTTGAGTAGTTCTAAGGTTTTCGAGAATAGCCCTATAGGCAGTAAAAATGGTAAAATACTCCCAACAAAAGATAAGGATGGTAATCTTATTACATATACTGAATATGATGCAAAACCGCCAGAGTATATCATCAAAGAAAATGGTAAGCCAGGACTTAATCGGGGAACACATCGTATCGTAGTAGGAAGCAATGGAAGTATTTACTATTCGCCAGATCACTATTTAACTTTTGTCCGCCTTGTTGATTAATTTTGAAAGGAAACGAATATGCCTTATGAGGATTTATATTCTAAACCGTTTAGTATCCCTGTTTTTATACGAGATAATAATTATTGGGAAAACTATATGCTTCCTTCTCTGCGTCAGGAGGGGTGGCATGTTGTTATAGTTGATTGCGCAGGGGTTATGGATGCCTATGATTTTGCTATTCGTTTTATGAATGCTATCAGTTTTGATTGGAGTTCATTCCCGCATATATTTGATTTGAAATGGGCTGAAGAATATGCAGAGGATATCGATTGGCTTGATATGCGTCAAGGATTGTTTGTCTACTATAAAAACTTTGAAGATGTTCTATCTATGGCTGACGATTTAAACATGGAGGGTTATGTTAGGTATAGTGTGGATATCCTTTACATTATGAATGCTTATTACCCACGGCGTCCTATGTGGCGTGATGACGAATATGAGGTTCTTTTTGGGTATGGGCTTGAGGTGTCGAAAGATTTTCTCCCTCGCGTTGAGGAGTATTTTGAAGGTCACGAAATAATCTGTGCTGGTCCTGATACTGAATACCCTTGGTCTCAACAGGAAGAGCGGAAGAAGAAATACTTCCCTAATGGTTTTCCCGATCCTCGGTATGATGAGAATGGTATCTGGGTGACTGACCCTGATGAGTACCCCGAGAGCACTTCCTACACTGGCAGTATGGACTCATAGTATCAAGGCATCTGGTGGTTAGCTAGATGACGTATATGGGTTATACCCCAGGTCGTGTTCTATATCTTTATTTGCCTCGTGAGTTAATTTTGGGAAAGAAACAGTATGCCGTATGAACATAATCTTTCAAAACCTTTTATTGCCCCGATTTTCATTGAGGAAGATGGGTATTGGCAGAATTGTATGAAGCCCTATCTTGAGCGTGAAGGGTGGTATATCGCAGAGGTTGACTGTGCTGGAGCCACTGGATCATTGGAATTTGGGCGTCGTCTTTTAACAGCTTTGGACTTCGACTGGGACTCTTTTCCGTATGAGTTTGATGTCCATTGGGCTTTTGAATATGCTACTGAGGTTGATTGGCTTGATCTGCGTCAGGGGCTGTTTGTGTACTATAAAAACTTTGAGGACGTACTGTCGATGGCAGATCGTCTTGGCAATGATAGATATGCTATCTATGCCGTGCATATGGTTGATTATATGCGTCTGGACTATCCTATGCGTCCTAGCCCATATCCTCGGTCTGGGGATGATTATGAGGTGACTCTAGGGTATGGGTTCGGGGTGAGCCGGGCTTCTTTGCCGCGTGTGGAGCAGTTTTTTACAGGAAATAATGAGATTCTGATTGCTAATCCGGAGGTGGTGGAGTATCCGTGGACTTGGCATGAGGAGCGGAAGAAAAAATATTTTCCTCAGGGGTTCCCGGCTCCTCGGTGTGATGAGCGGGGGGAGTGGATTTTTGATCCTGAAAGGTACCCGGAGAGTCCTGCGTTTACGGGTGATGCAGGATATCCCGTAGAAGAATAGTCGTCTTGAGGTTCAAGCTGGGTTTTTGCGTCCTATATACCTAATCCTTTTGAGGATTTTGGAACTACCATAAGAAGTTGGCGCAGGGTAGTGGCATTACGTTTTATCTTTACCCTTGTGCCACAATTATCATGAACATAACCTATCAATAATCACCGAGAAAGATATATCAGGAGAGGCACTACCATGACAGATGTCGGCTATAGTTGGTTTATTGGAAAACTAACCGAAGATCCCCGCACGACCGAGACTATTACGATTACCTATCCTAACTATTTGCTGTTGTTGGCAGAAATGCGTGATGATATTGCATCTCTAGAAACTATTGCTACGGCTCTTGAAGCCATAAGCCGCATCACGGCGTCTATTCAGCATGGTCAGGAAATCACTCCGGATTACCGGGCAGACCTGCTTGGTTCTACGTGGGAATCAGACTTTATTCGTATTTTGACGCGATACAATAATTTTGCCCAGCTTTGGAATAGTCATAAGTTCGAGGTACCTGGCTATGTGCCTGTGCACGGTCTGGATCAAGATGCGCAAGGTCCTGAGACGGATGTTCTGATGCAAAAGCTCAGTAAGTTGATTGCGTTTATTTTTGAGCTGACGCAAGGGTTGAAAGAACATGGATATCATCTTCCTGAGTTCCCAAACACTCAGGAGGCTTTAGCGGAGCAAGAGATCGTTGCAAGTTTGCCTGGCACCAAAGACCATACTGAAGAGATTTCTGACGGTACCGAGCAGATCCAGCAACGGACAGAAGAAGCTCTTAAAAAGGTGCTTGATCTTGAGGCTCAAAATTCTTCAAAACCTAACCTGTACCCGCTCAATTCAACTGGTACTGGGTTTGAGAATCAGACTATAGATCAGGCGTGGATGCAGGCTCATGGGTCCGATATGGTCAAGGTCGTCAAAGATGCTTCTGACTGGTCGCTTGAGAATTTTATGCTGACCTTGATTGCGGGTAAAGAACCTAGCCTGCAGCAGTACCGGTTTAGTCCTTATGCTGAGTCGCGGTTGTTATCGGCTGCGTTGTGTTCGGTGATGGATTCGGTGGATAAGGCTGGTATGACTGAGGTTGTGCGCTCGGGTATGACTCATATGGCTGAGTAGTATATCAGTCAAAGTAGTGAAACAGTGTTGGGTTCTTTTCTGGATTCTTTTGGATATAAAATGCTTGTATTAAATGTATAGCATATTCTGAAAAAGGGACGCCTCCGGTCGTAGCTCATTCCTTGTGATCGGTTAATATCTATAACTTGATGTAAAATTAAATTAAGGTCACTAAGCTGCTGTTTAGATTTATATTTAGAAACTATTTTCTATTAAATATTTAATGTAAATTTAAGTAAAATATCTGCAAAATAATAATTTATTAATATTTTTATTATATTTTTGTCACATTTATAATATAGAGTTTAGTTCTCGTATCCCATTTTAATTTTCTAGACATTGTATTGGTTTAGTTTTTAGTGTTTATTGTGTTGTTATTATGTATAAATTATCTTTGAAATTTATAGAGGTGTAGTAAGAGGGCAGGCACAATTGGGGCGTTTCTTCTAGTAATCAGGGGTCTGTTTAGCGCTCTTACTGATCTGGTAACGCTTGGTGTTGGTAAGGGTCTTAAGTTTGTTTTGAAGCCTTTGCTGAGTCGTTTTGGGATTCGGTGGGGTGCTCATGAGCTGCGTGTGCCTGGGGGTATGTCGTCGTCGGAGCGTGCTCGTCCTGGGGTAGTGCCGTTGCGTCCGGTGGAGAGTCAAGGATCGAGAACCTGTCTCCGGCAAGGGGCGCTAGTGCCGCTGAAGGGCCGACGGTTTCGATGCGTGATGTGCAGACTCGTCTGGATGAGAAGTTGGAGGGTGTTCGTCGTAAAGAGTGGAGGGGGAAGGATAAGAATGGACGCCCACGCACTGACTATTATGACTCCGATGAATTTATAGCGAAGGAAAAAAATACAGGGATGCAAAATCTGTTTTAAGGGAATATGAGAACCGTAAAAAGCAGGCTGATCTTGAGGGCAGAGAATTTACTGAGGCACCTCCAAAAGATCTGGGTCCTCGTCCTCAGCATGCGTTGTGGAAAGACGCCGAGCGATTTGCGCCAGATTTGCAGACTGCAATGCAGCTTGATGAGGAGGGTTTGAAGCACCACCGGGTGGTAAGGAGCGAGGACTATCAGGGACAGATTCCTCAAGAAACTGCTGAGCATCTCCAGCAGACTACGCAGAAGATTATGAAGGATGGAGCTCCTCCGCACTATCCTGGCGCTAATGAGTGCAGGAAATTTGAAAACCATCCTATGGATGGTGAGGGTGTAGGCGATATTTTGCCCACTACCGATGTTGAAGGGAACCCTATTACCTATACGGAAATGGATTTCATGGCACCTCAACCAAAGATTGGTGAAAACGGTAGAGTTGAGTTGAAGACTAACGGGAAGCCTGAGACGACTCGTGGTGATGACCGGTTGATAGTGGGTAGTAATGGCAGTATCTATTACAGCCCGGATCATTATCACACATTTATCTTGATAGTAGAGTAAGGGAGAAAAATAACCATGGCTTACAAGCAGTTACGGTCTGCCGAGGAATTCATTGCCCCTTTGTTTATCCGTGAGAACGGGTACTGGGAGAACCATATGCTGCCATACCTGGAAGCGGAGGGGTGGGCTGTCATTACTGTTGATTGTGCTGGGGTGGTATCGTATCTGGACTTCGCCAGGCGGTTAGTTAAAACTATCGACCCTACCTACAGTTTTCCCGAAGGTTTTAATATGCGTTGGGCTGCTGAAGAGGCATGTTTGATTAGGGATAGGGATATGCGGCAGGGGCTTTTCGTTTTGTATAAGAATTTTGAGCAGCTTTTTACTATGGCTGATGATGATATAAGCGCATGTGTGAATATTCTTGAAGAGATGGATACGTACTACAGTATTCGTCCAATTCATGGTAGCGGGCTGTACAAAGTGTTATTTGGGTGGGGATTCGAACTTTCGCAAGAGAGTTTGTCTCGGGTGGAAGAGTTCTTTGTCAACAGGGTGGTGATTGCTGCTGATGGGGTTGAATATCCTTGGTCAAGTATGGAGGAGTATAAGAAGTTTTTCTTTCCGAATGGTTTTCCTGACCCGTTGTATGAGGATGGGGAG
>NZ_KV820074.1:0-58142 GCF_001815285.1 Rothia sp. HMSC065D02 | reverse complement strand
TCCTGACCCGTTGTATGAGGATGGGGAGTGGATTAATGATCCTGATGAGTACCCTGAGAGTACTTCCTATACTGGCGGCAGTGGTGAGGAGGGTTCTTCTGAATAATACAAGTTAGTTTTCTCGTCGAGTTGCGCTCCAAAAGAGGTAGAAAATGGCTTATAGACAAGCAGGGTCTTCTAAAAAATTCATCGCGCCTTTGTTTCTTGCAGAAGATCGATACTGGGAAGATTATATGCGCTCTTACCTCGAGAAAGAAGGATGGTGCGTTGTGGAGGTCGATTGCGCAGGAGTGCAAGGTACTAGGGATTTTGGGTATCGACTTATGGAAGCGATTCGACTTGATTGGGAGAATGAGATTAGTGGTGAATTTGACTCATACTGGGCTGAAGAACTTGCTACTGAAATCGACTGGCTAGATATGCGCCAAGGACTGTTTGTTTATCTTAAACATTTTGAAGATGTTCTAAAGATGGCCGATTATCTGGGGGCTGATAGTTATGCGAACTATGTAGTACGTCTCATTGATTCGATGCAGCTTCATTACCCTATGCGGCCTGCCGGTCATGAAGGGTATGAGGTTCTTTTTGGGTATGGGTTTGAGGTGTCGAAAGATTCCCTTCCTCGCGTTGAGGAGTATTTTGAAGGTCATCAGACGATCTGCGCTGATCCCAATGCTGTGTATCCTTGGTCTCAGCAGGAGGAGCGGAAGAAGAAATATTTCCCTAGTGGTTTTCCAGATCCGTTGTATGACAAGAATGGTATCTGGATAACTGACCCCAACGTATACCCTGAGAGCACTTCCTATACCGGCGGTCATGAGGGAGAAAGTTCAAATAGTTAGGTTCCTTTGTCTGTCTGCATTTTAGAGAGAAATATGCCTTATCAACAAGAACGGTCTGCCGTAGAATTTACTGCTCCTTTGTTTATCCGTGAGGATGGGTACTGGGAGAATCATATGTTGCCTTATCTGGAGGCGGAGGGGTGGAAGGTTATTGTTGTTGACTGTGCTGGGGTAAAAACCACGTTGGATTTTGCGTATCGTCTGGTTGAGAGTATTGAGAGTGTTTATGCTATTCCGGATGATTTTAACCTGCGTTGGGCGTCTGAAGATGCCTGTCTGATTAACTGGTTTGATATGCGTCAAGGACTGTTTGTGCTGTACAAGAATTTTGAGGACCTCTTTGTGATGGATGATAGGGCTGTTACAGCGTGCGTAAATATTCTGGAAGAAATGGAAGTATATTACGCCACTCGCCAATTACACGGCAGCGGGCTATATCAAGTCATGGTTGGTTATGGTTTTGATGTTTCACAGGAAAGCTTGCCGCGTGTGAAAGAGTTTTTCAACGATAGCATAGTGATTGCTGCTGACGGGGCCAAGTATCCTTGGTCAGGAATGGAAAAAAATAAGAAGTTTTTCTTTCCGGATGGTTTTCCGGATCCTCTGTATGAAGATGGAGATGACTGGATTGATGATCCTGATGAGTACCCAGAAAGTACCACCTATACCGGCGGCAGTAATGGGTAAAGTACATCCGAACAAACCTCAGTATTCAATATTATAAGCTTGATGTTCGTGATTCTGGATACATTATCCGCAATGAACCAAGGATTAGAGGAAGACGAGATACAGAACGTTTAGTAGTAGGTAGTAATGGCGATATCTACTACACCCCCAACCATTATAAAGATTTTGTATTATTAAGGAGGAGCTAGCGTGGAACAAGTTGATGAGGTCTGGGGGTTTATTCCAGTTATATATATTAAAGAATCCCATATTTTGCGGGAGCGTGTTAGCTCTCTTGTGAAAGTAGGCTGGCAAATCGTAAATTTTATAAGTTCCAATATCTCTGACTCGGAGAGTCTAGAGGCGGAAGTTATTCGTGCCATTGATTGTCCTTGGCCTTTGCCAGACGAAGGCGCGTGGTGGACACTTGATTTTGTTGAAGAAATTGATCAATGGAAGGACCTGTCGCAAGGGCTTTTTGTTTATGTTTCTGACTTTGATGGTTTAATCCGCAGTAGCCCGGCAGAAGCGGATACCTTATACCAGCATATTGCACGTATGCAGGATCGTTATCGCTGGGAGCGTCTTCGCGACGGAGATGAAAATCTTAAGTTTATTTATGGTTTTGAATGTTCTGAGAAGAATCTTTCGTTGGTGCGGGATTTTTTCCAGGGATATGTGGTAGTTGTGGATAGGTTTGAACCTGAGCATCCTGAGCTTGAGAGTGCGGAGGCCCTGGGTCCTTTCGTGGATGAGTATCTGCATTTGCCAGAGTAGCGGAATAGAATCAATGAACCTATATATAAGAAAAGGCAGGGTTGTTTATGATTGATTGGTGTCGCTTGTGGGCAGCCCTGATGTTCTATATGCCGAACCATGATGAAACGTTTATTTTGATTAAGGAATAAAAATATTATGAATTATTATGAGCCTATGGGTTTTTATACGTATAAGTGGGATGACGTCTTTTTCCCGGTTGTTTATGTGCGGGAGGATGGTGTTTTAGAGCGGCAGTTGGAGTTGTTGCGGCAGGCTGGGTGGAAGATTATTGAGCTTTCCTGTGAAAAGTTTTTAAAGTCTTCAGGCTCTGAGGAAGATGCCATGGTAGTTTTTGAGGCTATTGAGTTTCCGTATGAGATTCCTCGGTTGCCGGATGATTGGATTCATGAGTATCTTGAGGATTTGCATTGGTTGGATTTGAGTCAGGGGTTCTTTTTTGTTCTGAAGGATTATGATGTGTTCTTCCAAGATCAAGAAAAAATTGACTATTTCATGGCGAAGTGGACTGCAAAGTTGTTGCAGACAGTGGATAATGATTCGCGGTACAGGCATTCTTGGTCGGGGTATGCGGACTACGATCCACCGCATGTGCTCTATGGCATGGAGGTGTCTCGGAACCACCTTGATCAGGTGTTGGAGTTTTTTGAGGGTCGGGCGATTGTGGTGCCTGAGTTTGATGAAGAGGATCCTGGGGCGGAGCATCCTTTGTATGTGAAGACTAAAGAAGACGCTATCAGTAATTTGAAAGGTATAACGGTTAAACCAAAGGATACTGAGGGTTAGATGTATCTTCTGAAGAGACGATGTGACGAATCGTCCAGATCTTCAATTTACTAAAGATGGTAAACGGTACTATGTCGAATGGGATTGTACTACTTCGGGACGTGAAATTGGGCATGCCGAACGTATTGCGGCTAACGATCCCGCACATGGTGGCATTGAGCTACGTATTGTTGATCCGTATAAAAAATAGTTATTAGGGTACGGAAAGGTATAAACTGCCATGACTGAAAATATCGATCGGTATAGGCTTGCAGGTGGAAAGTATGAGCCTGTCACTTATGACTTAGCCTTCTTCAAGGGAAATTACCAATACGTTGCTGATTGTTACAAAAATTGGGCATCAAATATCGAAAGTCCTAGGAATTTAAAATGTAAAGAAGTTCATATTTCGGAGGATAATTTATTTGAGACACTCTTGCCTTTGCAATTTGCTGAAACTAAAATTGTTTTTGTTCAATGTAAGAACGGATGGACTGTCATGTTAAGGAATAGTCCAAAAATGCAAGACTATACAACTATTATGTGGAACATGGAGAAAAAATATTTTCTTGATGGTGTTCTAGTAAGGTATATTCCCAATATTTATCCACCGAAGAATTATAAAGATTTTGATAACTATAGGGAATCACATGGAGATATATTTTTTGGTTATTATAATGGATCTGGAGAAAAACTGTACGGTAAGACCGGGCGTCGTATCATACACTTAAGTCGGCAAGGGCTTCGGAAATGGTATTTCCAGGCAGCGGGTCAACCACCTTTCAGCTTCGAGGATACGAATGTCTATGAGAATCGGAAAGTAGCTGACCGTTTTTCTCCAGAGCTAATGTTACAGTATGCACAGCATCTAGGGATTGACCCGTATAATCCAAGTTTCTATACTGGACCCGCACTTATATGTGTTGTAGAAGCGTCTTGGCATCACGATGATCCAAAATTCTTAAAACCTTTAACTTTTGCCCAAGCGCGCAAAGAATATAAACTTGATCATCTTTACGACAGCTATGGTGATGATGAAGACTCATCGAAACCATATCTTGATGATGTCCAGAAGAATGAATCTAAAAAATCTGATGAATTCGAGCCTTTAGATGAATATCAGGCTGATTCTCTACATCTGAGTGATCTACAGGCATTGTTGCCATTACCGGTTGAACAGGTTAGCGTAGGAGATTTGAATTTCTCTTTCACAGGTAATAAAGATAATTCTTCCTTTAAACTCTATGTGGATTGTGACTGGCGTATCGCTCCGGCGCGAGAGAAAGATCATCTGGAAGGGTTTCCGAGGAATCAGCAAGAGCCTATTAAAGCTCTCCAAGGCGGCATGATAATTGCCGTTGAAGCGGATACACCAGATGCCTATGATCCGCTTATTACCGTTCGCGATATTCATGGTGAGGACTGGGTAATTCACATCCTGAGCGAAGATGAAAATGCTCCGTGGGGTGTCATACAAAATCGGGAACAGATTATCGAAGGCCCCAGTTGGCAGGCTCACGAAGCATGGAAAGAAGCACGCTGCCAGGAGACCGGAAGGTAAAAGCCTAAATATTGGTGACGAAAACTCGTACACCTGCAAACTCTATCCGATACTATCGCTAATGTAGATCATTACATCCCCCGCCCCATGATGAAGGAATAAATACATGGCACTCATAAGCCCCGTTACCAGTCAGAACGACGACTTACAGCGCACTATCGAGCAATTACATTATCAGGGCGCTGAGGATATTCTTGTTAATGCCCCTCAGCAGAGTGCTTACGGCTACCAAGTAGGGTATAACCATCCCGAGTTGCAGTACACGCTTGACGGTAAACGGTACTATGTTTTCTGGCTGACTGAAGAGAGTAAGCTCGCGCAGTATAAGGCACAGCGTATAGCTGCTAATGACCCAGAACATGGAGGGATAGAAATACGTACTGTGCGGGAATACGATGATCCCGCGACGAAGACCTTTACCCGTTCCGCATCCTAAATTCTTACGTAGCGATAACCGACAGAATAGAGTGTTATGAATCCCCACTACACGTTAGCTAACGGTGCATATGAGCCCACTACCTACGAACTTGGTTATATTTATGCGGACCTGCAGGATATCGCCCAGGCATATATCGACTGGCAGCAAAAGCTGGGTTACCGCATGCAGTATGAGGTTGTTGAATCAGGCGGGTTAGCTGCGGCGATGTCGTACCTTGAGCCGCTGCGTCGTATCAGTGATGCTGTTGTGTTTACTGAGTGCGAAAATTATTGGGTTTCGGTTTTGACAAATCGTGTGCCGAGTAACGATGTAGATTCTATTGTGCACACAACCTCTCGACTATTGAATACTACCGGCGTGCTGATCTCAAATGTTCCGAATCGGTACCCTATAGCTTCTCATGCTGATTCTCGGGTGAATGTGCGGGGTCGTCGCCGGTTTGAGGTTCTTTTTCAGCCTGATAATCCCGGCGATATTCACACGGAACGGGCTCGACGATGTGTTGAGGTTAAACGCGAGATGGGCTCTCGGTGGCGTTTCGTTCATGAGGGGCTCCCAATTAACTTTGAGCAGGAAGAAGCATATAAGGTTGCGCGTATTCCTGACCGCCTCAGTGCGGATATGCTGATTGATTATGCGCACGCTATGCGTATTAACCCATATGATGAGAACTTCTACACGGGTCGTAGCGTGGCGGTGTATCGGTACAAACCAGAGTTTGAGGTAGAAGAGAATAAGAAATTTATTGTGCCTCATAGTTTTGCCGAGGCACGCCACTATTTTGGGTATGTTCCTTCTGATGGCACAGCCCCGTTGGAACCATCGGATGAGACACCTGCCGGGTGGGATACCCGTTCAGTACTTGAACGTATGCGTTCACACCTCCCGCTAACCGTTGATGCAGTTGAGGTCATGGGTGAGGACGCCTGCGCAGTTTTATCTGGGAAGGATTGGGCACTTCAAGTTAACTGTAGCGGTGTTCTTACTGCGGCAGAGGGCTCTGTTCCCAAGGAGCCCCAGGAAAATCATTTTCCGGATAGTCTGGGGCAAATTCAGGGAACGGTAATCACTGAGGTTTCCGGTTCAGAAGACGGGTATAACCCCGTGATAACACTGCGTGCTTCTGATGGTTCCCCGTGGACTTTAACCCTGCAAGCGGGCGCGGTGAACGATCCATGGGAGCTATTTGCTCATGGCGAGCGTATTGCTGGCTTTTCGTGGCAGGATCACCAGGCTTGGCAAGCAGGAGATCTCACCGAAGGGTAGCTCATATAGAAGGTGACTTCTCGACATAGCCATCGGGAAGTCACCTTTTTGCCGTCCCTATCATGTTCCTGCGGTTATCCAGACGGAAGCTGAACGGCGTTCCGGCTGGTAAACTGATGGTGCTATACGTGCGGTATAAAACCGCGCAGTCACCGTGTGAATGTGCCCCAGGCGTCTGCCGTAAGCACGTACCCTAAGAGAGGGTTTCTTATGATTATTGGATACGCCGCTGGCGCCTACGACCTGTTCCATTACGGGCACCTCGAAATCCTGCGCAAGGCGAAGGAAAACTGCGACTACCTTATCGCCGGTGTCGTGCACGACGACGTTCTTGAACAGACCAAGGGGCGCCGCCCCGTCATCCCCATTGATGAACGTGCCGCAATCGTCAGCCATATCGACTATGTGGACGAAGTCTACATCGAAACCACCCCGGATAAGATCGAAACATGGCGCCAGAAGCCCTTCAACGTCTTTTTCAAAGGCGACGACTGGAAGGGAACCCCGCAGGGCCTCGCCCTCGAAAAACGCTTCGCAGAGGTCGGTGTGAGTGTCCACTACTTCCCCTATACGGAGCACACCTCAAGCACCAAGCTCCGCAAAGTTGTTGATCTGTTAGAAGCTGAGCACGACTTGCGTGTTGAGATGCGCCGCTTCGCCGAACTTCTTGGTGACCGTGCCTACCATGAGGCGGTAGTCGCCGCTAAAGCAGAGACCCCCGTGGGAGCGGCAGAAGCCGAAGCATCCTAAAGCCCCATCGGTCGTTAGCATTCAGTACCCAACATAAAAAGGCTCTTTATTCGAATAAAGCGGGTTTTTCGCCGCTTCATTCACATAAAGAGCCTTTTTAGCAGGTAGACTAGCAGACCAGTAATTAACCCTGCTGAGCGGTCCACTTCTCAGCCGAGGTACCAAGAACCTTGAGCACGCGACCAACCTGAGGTTCGGCAGCGGCAGCAATCTTCTTGCCCACCAGCGGAATCGAGCAGGAGACCTCACCATTGACGTCCACACGTGCCTGGCTGTCGCTCACAGGAGTGAGGGTCTGGGTAGCCTGCGCGCTTACAGGCATACCGCTAACCTTAACCTCGGTGTTCACGGTGCGGGTGCCGTCGGCAGCGGGTGCGCTCACCTTATCGGTCTGGGTCATACCCACACCGTTAGAGACGAACTTCTTCGCAATATCCGGCACGCGGTCTGCGGGGATGGTGCGCTCGGTAGTGATGGTGTACTCACCGGCGGGGTCACCGTCAAGGTTGAAGCTGACAAAATTAACACCAACCTCGTTGCATACAAAGCGTGCGAAATCTTCGCTCGCGTATGCTGCCGCGATCTGCTCAACCGACACGTTGACGTCGTTGGACTCTTGAACTGCCATATTTTATCTTTTCCTTCCATGGCGCGTGCGAAGCCCCGGGTATCCTATCCGGAAGATAAGCGCTCCGAGGCTTTCGTACCTAACAGGTAACAGCCTTCGTGGCTGCACAACTTGAATGGAACACCCGCGCATATGTACGGTCTTCTGCCACATTAGCGGCGGATGCTCCGGTGTAGCCTTACGTCTGAAAACTCGGCGGATACATGTGCACTATATCGCCGATAGCTACTTAGATTCTACTCGCTGGGTGTAATAGCGTTAATTCGAGCCATTTCTTGCTTACCCGCAGCGTGGGCACGTGCTGCCTGCTTGAAACGGGCTATGTATCCCTCAACACGGCGAGTCTTCCCCGAAAGCAGGTTATCGAGCCCCTGCGCCAGCTGTTCCGCTGCGATACTTGGGTTCGCCACATAGGGCTTTGACGCATGAAAAAGTGAGGGATTTTCAAAGGCTAGAGTAAGCTTATCGAACAGGTCTGCGCGGCTCTCAACGATAACGGCGCCGCCCTGCTTCTCCATCATGGTAACGAAAGGGACCTGGTGGTTATCGACAACTTCATCAAACTCAACGCGGCGCGGTACAACGAGGGGGATAGCGCCGGTGGCACGCGCATCCTGAATAGACCCCGGGCCACCCTGAACCAGTACAACCTGCGCCTTGGCATATAGGCGTTTGAGGGTACCTGCGGGCAGAAGTTTAACGTTGTCTGCCCCTTCAACGGGGGAGGTATGGCCGTGTTGAATGAGGCATCGTACCTGAGGATTCTCCGCCAAATAAGCCTTGACCCACCGTAGCAGCCGGTCAAAGGTGTGATAGTCGGTTCCGAGAGAAACCACAAGATCATAAGTATCCGCCGGAAGACGTGAGGGAGCCTGGGCGAGAGTGAAGCTCGCCGGATCGAGAATAATGCTATGCCCCGCAGTATGGGGCACGTTCTGAATAGACATATATGTCTGATCCTAACTCTAATCGGTGAGTGCGGAATCGGTCAGCCTAAAGAGTGGAAGTAGGCCAGCTAACCCCGAGTGGTTGGTAAATCGGAAGAGTTTCTGCGATTGACTCCGGTGGTTAGTCGAAGGTAATGCTCGCCCGCAGATGTTGTTATCAGTTTGTTATGTATTAAGTATATACGCGCAGACGCAGGATTAAAGTAAAACTTCACGGTCATGAAAGCGGTGAAAATTATTAATCCCACGCCCGCGCATATAATGCGGTGCTGCGCCCTAGAAAATCGGATGCAGAATCGTCGAATCCGGAAAATTCTTCTGCTGTTCCTCATTCTGAACGTTAAAGCTATCGGCCAGAATATAGAGCATCTTTCCCGTCATCGTCGGCAGCGTTGGGCGGTCATAACACTCAATGTACATGGTCTTGACCCGAAATAACTTCGCCGCTACGAAGAACGGAACCGCAACCCCAGCCCCCGCAGAAACTACGGCCTGCGGTTTCTCCTGAGGAATAACCTTCAGAGCCAAGAAGAAATTCCGAATAGCGTTCTTAATATTGCGGGTCGTAGGGTAGTAGGCCCAATGTACACGCTCGTTCTCAAGCGCCGCCTGAACATCGGGCTGTTTGAAACTCACCCACACCCGCTCGTAGTTTTCCCACGCAGAAGCGGTCTCGGTCAGATGCTTCAAATGCCCGCCGCTGCTAGAGACGAGAAGTAACTTTGCGGACTTATCCGACGAATTAGTCATCGCTTACCCCTCCTTCTGCGGTTCCATAAATACTGCGATGCTCACGGTATTTTCAAGAGTCTGCAGGTACGAGAAGAGCTCGCGCAGCTTTGCCCGGTTAGTATCTTTGTTCACCGGAATCAGGCACAAACGAGTGGCATTGCTGAATCGCACAACCTGCGGAAGCGTAGCGGAATTCCCCAAATCAACCACAACGGGAATGGAATTACCCGCAACATACTTCTCGGGGTCCTGCAGCGAGTGACTGTCTTTGAGCGACTTGTAGTCGATAAAACGCACCTGATCGCTTGGCAGCGCGGTGTAGAGAGCCTGGTACAAACGGTAAGCGAGTTTGCCGGATGCAGAACTGAGGGTAATACCGGCATAACCGGCTTTCTTGAGGTCACCATCCGTAGCGCCTACACGGTGCAGCAGCAAAAGCGCGCCTTCGGTGTCGTTCGGCTTGAGCTCATGCGAATCGATACCCATTTCCTTGAGACGACCAGCGTAACCTAAGGTACGCATCGAACGGTCATAAATGTATGCTGCAGCAATACCCACCAGCAGACCGAAGGCACCGCCAACGACAGTCAGAACCATGGGGGAGAGTCCCTTCTGGCTCTTTGGAACCTGAGCCGAAGATACAACACGACCGCCCTCCTGAGAAATCAGCTCAAGCTGAGAAAGGCGTTCACGAAGCTGAGTAAGTTCGGAAGCTGGGATGGTATTGCTATTTTGTGCTTCGTCAATCTTCTCATTGAGCTTCTTGCGCCGGTCCTCCACATTAGCCTTGAGGCCTTCACTACGCACCTCCAGATAGGCTTCAGCCACGGCATTTGCGTAGTCAGCCGCTTGCTGGGCGTTAGGCAGAGTCACCTCAATATCCAAAACGGCCGACTGCGAAGTACCCGTTACCTTTGTGGCAGCCATGAGCTTATCAACGTCCATCGCCTGGTAGTTGGGGCCCTCTTGGTTAGCCTGAGCCTTGGTAATGGCACGCCCGGCAACCTGGCGGGAACTTGCCGCACGGGACTCGGTGTTAATATCGACCTTCAAGGAGTTCGCGCTGCCGGTTCCAGAAAGGTCGTTCACGAGCGGATAAACCACCACAGTTGATTTCGCGGCGTATGATGCAGGCGAAATCACACCGTAAGTTCCCGCAAGAATCGCCATCACCACGATCGGAATAAGAACAATGAGCTTATGGCGCCATACGCGCTGAACCTGCTCAAGCAAAGATGCCGAAGGCTGTTTCTCGGAAGTGCTCGAATTTTCCATGGTGTTCTCTTTCTGAACGATAATCCTGGGTCGTTCGTGGTTTGTGATCGGTGTTGTGTTGTGAGAGTCTGTCGTATCTTCAGAAGACTTCGCCGGGGCTTCGGCGTCTGTACTTTCCGCTGGTGTCGCCTGAGTCTTAGCGGCGGGCTGCGCGGGTATCATGCCCGTGGGCGTATCCGGGGCACCATTCGCGGTAGCCTGTGCAATCGCAGGAAGCCTCGGCTTCTTCACGGCTTGCACGGGTCGAGCTGGCTCGGGAGATTTATCGGCTTCAGGCTGTGCAGAATCCTGCGGCAGAGCATTTCTGAGGGTACCAACCGCAGAATCGGGCGAACCCGGCTCATCACCAGCCGCCGCACCCAGGAATATTGGCACGGTTGGCGATTTTTCGATATGCGGTGTTTTCCCCGTCTGGGGGCTGCTGTGATCCTGCGACGATGCGTTAGCCTGCAGCGCAGACTCTTGTTCTCTCCCCATGTGCGGAGCTTGTCCCTTCTCGTGAAGTTGTTCGTGGTGAACCGCCGTTCCCTCGGCGGGAGGCGTAGCTGACAGATGTGTCTCAGCTGCGGTATGTTGCTGAGAGGGCGCATCCGAAGACTGCGCCGGTGATGTTTTAGAAAGCGCCGCAGTAACAGCAGAAGCAATGCTGGAGGAGCGCTGAGGATGCTGCGGAGAAACCCCGACGAGCTGAACCATCGTTGCCCCGTGGGCAAGCGCATCATTCAAGCGCTGTGCATCGGCACCGGAATCGGTATACTGCGGGAACGCCTCACGTCGCCCCTGAGCAATAGCGGCACGCACCGCCGAAAACTTGCTGGGGGAGCGAACGATCGCCATCACCGTGGTAGGCGCGTTTTCCGGGGTCTGGGCTGCAACAACTTCTTCCGCGGTTGCGGGCTTCTTGCGTGCCGAGAGGAAACGCTCAACGCCCAACGGCTTGCGGAAGCGCTTCAGCAGGTAGCCGTAGCTTGGAACCAGAAGAACCAGGTACAGCACAAGAGCTACTAGGCTTTGCCCCAGAACCGCAAGCGGAATAAGGGCGCATACGGTCGGTACAGCACCGCCAAGGATGAGTGCCGGAGCCATTTCCTTGACGGTAGCGCGAATACCCACCAGCTTGAAGACCTGGTAGCTTGCCAAGAACGTATCAATCAGCAGCGCCGCCGCCCAAGCGGTGACGGCACCATAGAGCCCCCATAACGGAACCAAGGTAAGGTTCAGGATAATCGCCAGAACCAGAGCAGAGAGCTTATTGAGAAGCTGCCAACGGCTTTTACCGCTCATAAGCAGAACGGACTGCACGCCGCCCGCACTCATCGCGAGCATCGCCGCCGGGCAGATAACCCAGAGAATACCGGCGCCAGACTCGAAACCTTTACCAAAGAAACGCAGCAAAACCGGGCCGAAAAAAGCAAGTGAAAGGTAGAAAGGCCAAGCTAGGGCGGTGAGCACGCGGGTGGTCGCAAGGAAGATTTCACGGGCACGAACCAAGTTTTGGGTTGCCAGCGCCGCGCTGATCGATGGTCCGGTCACGATGCGCCCGGTGTGTTCGACCATAGTGCCAACACGCACACACCGGTTTACCGCGCCGTATACACCGCCCGCGGCCGGTCCGAGGAATGCTGCGATAACCAGCACATCAATCCATTCGAGTGCGGTCTCGACAATGGCGGCAACACCGCGGGCAGATGAGAACATCCAAAAGGAACGCAGCGTTTCTTCCGGGGCGTCCTGATGCTCGTTCGTGGTGGGCGGCGTATCCTGGCTCATTTCTTCGGGAAGAGGGCGGTTGAGCAGGTATGCGGTGACCGCCGTGGTGATAATCACCGGAATAGTCCATGCCCACACTAAGCCCATCAGAGAACCCGCAAGAATCACCGCAAGAGCTACGCCAGCTAGGCGAAGAGTCGGGAGCACCACGTTCTGCAGGAGGGTGAATGTCACTACCTGGTTTAGACCACGTAACGCGCCGAACCCCACCGTCATGGCGGCGGCAATTATCAGGAACGGAGCGCTCACCCGTAGAGCGGTGGCGTATTCGTCGCTTCCCGGCATGATCAAGCTGTACACCAGCGCTGCGAGGGCTACGACAACGGCAAGAAGTACCGAGGGGAAAAGAGCGAAGCGGATAAGCTGGGGGAGCGCAGAGTATCGTCCTAGGGCACGCTGTGCGGACATCGTGCGTACAAGCCCGGTATCCGCGCCAAAGACTGAGAGCGAGGTTCCGATCGCAAAGAGTGCCATTAGACGGAAGAATTCACCGGCACCGGCTGCGCCGATTCCGTTTGAGACCACGAGGGTTGTAACGAAAGCAATACCGGCACCGTACATCACACAGAGAGAAGCCAGCGAGCCGCTGCGCGCTAAAGAAGCATGACGTGCCATTAAAGCTCCTCTCTGTAATATCGTGCACGAATGCAGGCCATGGCGCTGAGCAGAAGAACGCTCAGCTGTGCCACATCGAAGCTATAGAAAATAATGACAACACAGCTGCAGACCGGAATGGAATGCAGCCAGAATCCGGCGGGAGTGCGCACCTTCAACCCTTCACCCAAGATGCTGAGAATAAAGAGGGCGTATATAGCAAGACCCACAAATCCGAAACAGAACATTAGAGTCCATAGATACCCCTGAGTACCCATCGAAACACCCACGCTCAATTCCATGCGGGGAGTTCCATACCCCACAATGGGAGACTCTAAGGACGCTGCCCAGGTTGAGCGGTACAGCGCTGCGCGACCGCCGGTCGAGTCAGAATACTGCTGACGACCCAAAATAGCCGCCACCGTGCCGGAGGCAATTAACGCGGTCACCACCCCGACAACCATCACCCCGGCCGCCGTTACCAAGCCCCAGTAGCGACCAATAATCAGGCGAATAATGACGTATGCAGTCGCAAAACCCAGACCAATGAACATACCGCGGTTACTGGTCGCAACGAGCGGCACGACCGACGCTCCGAGGACGATCGCCAAAAAGATGCGCAGAAGCCACGAGCGTGTGCGCGCAAAGAACGCGAACATGACGGGGGTGAGCACGGTAAAGGCAAGACCCCAGCTATTGGCGTAGGGGAAAGGAGCGGCGGGGCGCACGTAGGGTTCGGGCGCCCCCCAGGGGTTTTGAACCTCCGCGAAGGGTGGGAGCATATAGTCTTTCACCAAAGAGTTCGACATGAAACTCTGTGGCACGACGTAGCTCATTGGTGTTTGAACGCGTACTTCCGGGAAGAGCACGCCGCCCCATCCGAGTACGACAACCGTAACCCACAGGGCAGTTAAGCTGCCCAAGAGCTGATTGATCGAGATGCTTTCTTTAGCGTTGAAATAGTAGAGCGCATACACGCCCGCGTTGAGAATATTGACGAAGCGCAGCGTCCAGGCGATATAGTCTGTCACATCTTCTAACGAGACGGTACAGACAATCACCCAGAAGATGAACGCAGCCCATATCCAGAGCGAGCGGGGCACCCGCACGCCGCCGCGGATAGTCAAGTAAATGACCATCGTAACCGAAAGCACCAGCGGCACGATCTGAAGCAGCCCCAACGCCCAGAATGCCGGGAACCCATAGAACAGGGTGAGAAGAGGCCACGCAGGAAGACGTTTACGGGGTGCCTGTGCGGATGCACCGCCCGCCGCGGGTGTAGACGCGAGCTTCCTTGAAGCACCGAGGGTTGGAAGAGCTAGAGCAGTAGACATTACAGACCTCTTCCTGTCTTCTGAACGAGATCAAGAAGCAGCTGAGGTTTCACAATCCCCAGTGCTACCACGTATGCCGCCCAGGCACGTAATTGCTTTTTATCGCGTTTAAGGGCCGAGCGGGCGTAGGAACGAGCAAGATCACGGTGACCGAGCGCTGCATGCACAAAAGCTATCTGCCCGGCAATACGTGCCAGTCCACGCGGGCTACGCTCAAATTCGGGGAATTTTTGCAGTATATAGGTAAGCCCGTCCGCCATAGCCTGCCACTTACCGGCAAAAAATGAGGGACGATCCCACAGCACCAGAATAAGCGGTTTCTGCACTGAAAAAACGTCGCCGTAGCGGGTTGCTCGTAAGAGTAAATCGTAGTCTTCGCCGTAGGAAGCTGGCAGCTCCTCATCGACTAAACCGAGATGGTCGGTCACAAGGTCTTGCCTCGCATAGAGCATAGCGGAAGGATGAATCTCCGTAATGCGTGAGAGCAGAAAATCATCGAAGGATGCACGCTTAGGCGCCAGCCGCTCAATATCACGCCCACCCGAGCGAACGGTGATACCCGAAGAAACTGCGACCGCCTCCGGGTGAGCATTCCACAGTGCGAGTTGTTCGGTCAGCTTGGTGGGCATCCAATAATCGTCGTCGTCACAGAAACCAATAATTTCTCCAGTGGCGGCAAGAATCCCGCTGTTACGACCACCCGCAAGCCCGCCCGTGCGTGTGTTTGCTATCGTATTGAGTTTCCGATTTTCCGGAACCTGCACGTCTTCCAGTAGATCGGGCTCTACCCGGTCATACACCACGACAACCTCGATAAACCCCGCATAATCTTGATCGAGAATAGAGCGTACCGCAGTGCGCAGAGTTTCGGGACGTTTACCGTTAGTTGCGATCACGGCGCTTACGGCGGGAGCTGAAGATTCAAACTTCACGGTTATGCCTCCTGCGAGGGGGACGATGCGGGGGTTGCAAGCGTGACGTATTTACGGCGCATAGACAGCAAAACGGTCGCCGCGTTTGCCAAGAAAAGAAGCGCATAGACGAAGACGAAGATCACGCCAAAACCCCAAAAAATGTAGATCCAGCAGAGCGTACCGGCGTCCATATGCAGATTGATGAAGGAACGGAGGTTACCCCCGGTCGAAGGTGCCGCAGTTTTACGGTTTTTGCGCAGCTGCTCAGCGAGAATCTGACTCATAAAATGTCCGGCGGTGAGTACTGTGAATGCCATGGGCAGTACCCAAAGAATCCAGCCACCGGGAAAACCATCGGCGGTATGTGATACAGAGAAGTATTCGGGAAAACGGATGAAACCTACCAGCGTCGCTAGGTGTACGGTGGGTACTCGCATGGAATCTACTACATGGTCAAGCCATTCTCCTGCGGGTGAGGATGCGCCGGTCACGCGGGCTACCTGCCCGTCCGCCGAATCAAGCCCGTAACCGAGGGCAAACAGAAGCGCAACGATAACGCCTGTCAGGATTGTTGGGGGAGCGGTTAGAAGAACGATAACACCTGCCGCTGAGATAGCTGCGCTGACCGCCGTAACGCCGTTGGGCGTAATACCAAGAGAGACAGCGGCAGCAGCGAAATAGCGTGCAATCCTGCGGTTTACCCATCGGGTGTATGCGGGAACTCCAATACCTGGTTTTTGCGCCTGCTCAAGCGCTCTCAGAGTATCCGAAAAGCCGGGGCGTTTTGCTGTGCTTGGCGTAGTGATGTGACCCATGTGAAGAATCCTAATCGGTGATCAAAGTTTGAGGTGGTGCCGCGGGTGATGACGACGTTTGCTGTTACCTAAGCCCGCCGGAAGACATGCGATCTAAAACCGAGTGTCCGAGCAAAAAGTAAGTCATAAAGATTATAGAAATAAAATGCTCTAAAAAGTAGGACTTTGCCAGGCGCGCCTTATTTTGCTGACTCTTAGTCAAACATTGAAGACGGTATCGCGCTGAAAAACGCCCCCGTAGCCGAATACTAAATCCAGCTACAGGAGCGTTTATGCAGTCCCTACAAAGGGGCTAGGTGATTACCAACCGAATCCGTAGTCGTAGAATGCACGACCGAAGAATCCGTGGGCATAACCGAAGCCACCCATGTAACCAAAACCACGGTGATCGTAGTTATAGGCTACGCGTTGGTTACGACGACCGTAGTAGTCACCGTTACCATAGTTGCCGTAGTACTCCGGGTAGTACCAGTACCAGACCTGAGGGCGGTGCTGCTGACCGTTATCCTCCTGATTCTGTACTTCAGGAAGGGGGTTCTGGTGCTGCGCGGTGGAAATAACCTGCATATCGAAGCTGATGTTGTTGCTCCAGTGCGAGTTAGCGTGAACCTCAACGGCGATTGCGTTGCGACCTTCGCGCAGGTACTCAGCAGGAACGTCAACTGAGAACAGCTGAGCGTTCTGGCTTTCCGGACGCTGGGTTGCGGGGGTATTAGCCGAGATACGACCCTGCGGCATGTTCTTACGAGCAACTTCCTTGCCGTTGACATAAACCACAGTACCGTCATCTGCGTAGGTGGTGAGCTTCAGATACTGCTGAGCCTGTTCCTTCGTGAGGGTAACGTCCTTACGGGCGTAGATGCTCATCGGAGTACCAAAGAAGGTATTCACCTCGGTCTCAACGTTCACCGAGCCAGCACCCAGGGGAGCCTTGCCGCGAGACCATGCGCCGCCGAGCCATGAACGAGTTTTCCATTCGCTTTCGGCGCGGTCGCTGCCTACGCGGTAGACCCATGAAGAACCGCTATCGACGAGAACCTGATCGCCCTGGGGCTTCTGCTCCTGCTTCGGATCCTCTTGTTTGGGCTGCTCTTGCTTGGGGTTGTCCTGTTTAGGATCTTCCTGCTTGGGCTGCTCCTGCTTCGGGTTCTCCTGCTGCTTAGGCTCGTTCGGCTTCAGATCATCGTTGGGATCAGCGGGCTGAACCTGGTCGTCTGTCGCAGGGTTTTCCGGCTGAGGCTGTTCATCCTGTTTAGGCTGCTCCTGCTTGGGAGCGTCCTGGATGGGGTTCTCCGGCTGAGGATTGACAATATTCTTATTGTCATCCTGCTTGGGATCTTCCTGTTTAGGCTGCTCCTGCTTAGGATCCTCTTGCTTGGGCTGCTCCTGCTTAGGATTATCCTGTTTGGGAGCCTCCTGCTTAGGATCTTCCTGCTTAGGCTGCTCTTGCTTAGGCTGTTCCTGTTTAGGATCTTCCTGCTGCGGGTTGTCCTGCTTGGGCTGTTCCTGCTTGGGGTCCTCTTGCTTAGGATCGTCCTGCTTAGGGTTTTCCGGCTGAGGCTGCGGATTCTCCTGCTTGGGGTTCTCCTGCTTAGGCTGCTCAGCCTTCTTACCAGATACAGCAACCGAAGTAGAAGCAGAGTAGTTACCGTTTGCATCAGCCGCACGCACGAAGTAACGAGCGTTGTCGGTGTGCTTTACCCTGTAGCTGGTGCCGTTCACAGTAGCAATCACGCGATCGTTACGGAGCACATGGTAACGTGCACCCGCCTCGCCAGATGCGCTCCAGTTCAGCTGATCGTTATCACCGGATTGAGCAACGGTCAGGTTACTCGGAGCAGGCGGGGGAGTAACATCGCGTGGTGCGTAGCGTACGAAGCCAACAGATTCCTGCTGCACACCATTTTCACCTAGGGAGCGGTTCAAATCGCCGCCAACCCACAGTACACCATTGGAGTCCACGAAGGATTCCCAGATGCCGTGACCACTCTTACCCTTAAGGGTAGGAGCGAACTCGGGGAGAGTTTTACCGCTGTCCTTATCGAACGCAGCAACCAAACGGATGCTGTCGGTCACGGTAGAACCACGCCATGCGTAGTCGTGGGTGCCGCTGCCCTGGTACAGGAAGTCACCACAGTGGCAGGCGCCGTAGATGTTATTACCGTTGAGATGCAGATCCTGGAAATCACCGCCGTTGCGGGTAATACTCGAGCTCAAACGGGTCATTGGTTCGTTCTTAGTGTACTGAGAAATCATGTGCTCAGTACCGCCAAGCCATACGGAGCTGCCAGCATCCTGAACGTCAAAGTGGAAGCCCCACACCCTTTTCTCGCGGGTTTGTGGATCCGGAAGGTATGAGGGAGTGACCTCCCATGTGCCGACCTTCTTGGCGGAATCGAGGATACGTGCCACACGGAATGCGCGTTGGTCATTCATCTCGGTGAAGTAACCGGCGGCAAATACCTCGGAGTTATCTGCCGATGCACTCATACCATTTACTGTTCCGTTGAAACGCGGGGTCCACGTGCGATCAACCTGGTTGGTGGAGATCTTCACGCGAGCAGCGTTACGGGAGTAAACCTTATTGGGGGTTCCTGAGCTCTTGAGATGGGTAAACGTACCGCCCAAGTACAGGTAATCCCCCTGAGCTTGCAGAGTCTTCACAGAAAGAGCTGAACCGGAAACATTGTTTTCAACCTGCAGGTTCAGTTCGCGGTCAAGCTGTCCGGTTGCGGGGTCAAGCACCGCAAAACCGGGCACCTTTTCGCCGTTAACCTCGGTGAATTCACCACCAACGGCCAACTTGTTGTTCGGCAGAGCCTCAAGAGACTTAATTTGACCATTGAACTTCGGCTTGAAGGTCTGCACCAGTTCACCAGTATTGACGTTGAAACCAGCAAGATAAGACTGATCCACATGAGCACCGGCTGCAGACTCCAGGTATGCAAAGTCACCGCCGGTGAAGACAGTGTCACCTACCTGAGTAATAGCCTGAACGTAGGTGTTCATTTCGTTGACGTTACCGGTTCCAGACTTATCGCTTGTGCGCCACTTCCATGGCATAGAACCGCTCTTGGGCAGTGCGCGGCGGTTACTTGCCGCGGTACCGTTATCGCCAATAGCCTGTGCCCCCATGTTCTGCTGGGTTAGCTTCGGGCGCAGGTAGACCTGAGTGAAAGCGAAGGGAGTAGCGTTGGAACCGCTCGGGCGGTACAGATATGAGTTGCTTGCGCTCTCATTGCGATTTCCGTTAGCACGAACATCACGGCTGTAGCTAAAGCCGAGCTTCCATCCCTGCTCACGCTGCTCATCAAAGTTCAGCACCGAGTAGGTACCATTTTGCTGGATATGACCCTCGGTCTTGTCGAAGTGGGTACGATCCCTCTGCATGTACTGGGGGTTATCCGCGCTGACGTCAATATTGGACCAGATATTGTTGCTTCGCAGAGCCCAGGTCCAACGCTCGGTCTGATCACGGTGCGCCGTGATGTTCTGCCATTCCGTGCCGTCAGTATTCAGAGCGCGGCGGAAGCGTACGCCATCTTCAAGATCCTGCGGCTTCTGACCGTTCAGCAGCTCATCAACAGTGGTGGAGGGCAGCTGTACCGGAGTCATTGCGTCGTCACCCTCAGGGCTGGTGTACAGCTTAGATGCAGCACCTCGACCGTGGTAGTTCTCGGTCCAACCGTCACGGCCGCGACCAATCAGAACCCAACCGCCGCCGTTAGTCTCCTGGTCGCAGTAGAACTGCTGTGGAGCCGACATCGAAGGGGTGTACAGCCAGTACTTACCGGATTTTGCATCCTTGTTGACTTGTTTAGCTTCATAGCAGGAAGCGGCTGCCTTGTCGCTGGAGGAGCCGTCGTGAACGACCGCATCCTCAGCAGCGTAGGCTACGGGACCTACCGGGGCTAGCCCGGAAAGTCCAAGCGTCAGGGCAAGCCCTACCGCCGTAGTCGCTTTTCTAGCAAATTTCATGGTTTTATTGCACCTCCGTTGAATGCTGAATACGTATTGAAGGAGTGGAATAAACACGGGCAGACACCGAAGGATAAAACGGCCTTACGATGCCTGTAGGTACGACGTACCATGTGCTTAGCAATCGGGATTGTTAGGGAAATCGTGTTGGGCTATTTTCCACGTGCCGTCAGATTCGACCAGCGTATATATATTGAGAGCTCGTTTGCCTCCGCTCTGGAGTTCCCGACCCGAGCTGTCTTTGGTCTTGACTTGGGAGGAATCCAGGCACACCTCGACGAATCGTGCACGCTTGCCCTGGTAGGTTCCTTCGGCAACTTTGGGGCTGCCGACGACCGTGCTGGTGCCCTCGTAATGCCAACCGTTTTGGGCGTACTCGGCAGCGGATGCCGCGTATTCTTCAGCGGCGTTGTCTACAGCTACCTTGTTGATGGAGTCCATGGTTGCCTCATCAAGAAACTGCCGGGGTTGACCGGAATCTGATGAAGCAGTATCTGCTGAACCTTCAGGCGCGCTTGGAACAGAAGACATGGTCTGCTCATAGGAGTTTACGAGACCGTTGACTTCTTTAACCTCGGCAGCGTCAGTCGAGACAGTTTTAGCGTCTTTGAGTTGCTCTGCCTGGGGATAATTTTCGTCCTGCGCAGGAACTTCAGCCTGTGCAGATTCAGAGGAAGAAGTAGCAGTCTCAGAAGAAGAAGGGGCGGAAGAAGCGCTAGATGCGCTGGAAGCAGAAGATGACGAGCTTGCTGAAGCTGAGCTGTCAGGGCTCGCAGTCTGTTGATCTGATGACTGAGAGCATGCCGCAAGGGGGACTATCAGAGACAAACTCAGAAGTAAGCCCGTTGCTGCCCGTCGCTGTTTCGGAAGTGAAGAAAACGTACGAAGCACGATCTTTCTCGTTCAGTTGTAAGGTGGTTGGTTATCGGTAAAGTGAAGGCACTTCTGCCAACAATAACGACAACCCACCCTTTGTGTAATTGTAAGTGAGTGAATTGCTATTGCCGACGGGAGTACCCGTTGGTTTTTATTATTTTCCATGGGGCTACACCGCGCCATGAAGGCACAGAACTTTCCGTGGATACCTATAGGCTAGCACAGCGAACGAGAGTTGTGACCGCGGTGAGGTCACAATACTCGCGGATAGTCCGAGGGGTGGACAAATACTATAAGAAAACCTAATAAATATTTTATGAACCCTTATCAAAAGAAAGGTGTAAATGGTTGTTTCGATACAAAGCTGATAGTTGTTCTCGTGTATAGAAATTTACTCATAAAATACCTATAAAACTTCTGAGGGGGTTGGGTTTTGGTAACTGAGTCTACTTGAAAGATACTTAAAGCTCTTAAATTTATAAATATGCACTCAATATACGTTCTGAGACTTGGCACATACTTTACCTATCAAATAAAAAATAATAGTATATACCCCCAGAAAGCAGGTTCCTTGTGATAACAAGGGAGAAGGGAGGTGAGCGAGCCTTACTGTAAATTTCCTAGCCACAGCCTTAAAACCAGGATTTACAAGGGGATATACCTTAAGGACACTCTCATGAACAGTTAAAAATATGCATTTCGCATGCCATCCTCAAAAATATGAGCAGATAGGAGCCGACGAACAATAGATTTTATCGTGAAGGTCCACCCCACCGGCTGTAGTTGAGGAGATAGACAAAAAGCCTGAGCGAGATACCCCTACGGTATAAGATAGACGGGTACCCAAACGCATCAACGTGGCAATATAGAGCGCACGCGTTATTGGGAGGCGCCGCCTTGATAGCCACCGCATCCGGTAGAAGGAGTATCCGTGAAACTAACTGGACTGAGCCGTCTTCTGGCAGAACAGCCCTCCTACCGTCATATTCTTGAAGCCTGCGATGTTCCCGCTGCGGAACGTCCTGTCCAAACCTTGATTGGCGCCGTTGCCGGTGTACAGGCACCCCTCATAGCTGATCTTGCCGTTGCAGTACGGCGCCAGTCCAGAACCGGAAAAACTCCGCTGACGCTCATTATTACACCAACCGAGCGACAGGCTGAGGATACCGCGCATGCCCTGCACTCATATTTACCCGATCACCATATCGAGAGCTTTCCTGCGTGGGAAACTCTGCCGCATGAACGGCTTTCGCCACGCAGCGATACCGTGGGAAAACGTCTGAATGTTCTGCGCTCTATAACTCATCTTGAAACGCCGACTCCACAGGTTGTTATAGCCCCGGTGCGCGCGGTCATTCAGCCCCTCGTGGCTGGTATTGAGAACCTGGAACCGGTAAGCCTGGCACGCGGTGAAGAATACTCTTTCAAAGACGTTATTAAAGGTCTAACAGATGCCGCATACTCGCGTGTAGATCTCGTAGCAAAGCGTGGTGAATATGCGGTTCGAGGCGGTATTATCGACGTCTTTGCACCTACCGCACAGCATCCGGTTCGCTTGGAATTCTTCGGCGACGAACTTGACGAAATACGTTACTTCTCAACGGCAGACCAGCGCACTCTAGGGCAGGAAGCAGACCACCCAACGCACGTTACTTTACTCCCATGCCGTGAGCTTCTCATTACCCCGGAAGTTATGGGACGTGCTGCCCGACTCAAAACGGACTATCCGGCGGCATCGAGCATGCTTGAGAAAATTGCGGGAGGTATCTATGTCGAAGGCATGGAATCTCTAACCCCGCTTCTTGTCGATAAAATGCAGACTCTTGTGTCTCTGCTCCCCGAAGAATCACTCATTATTTCTCTGGAACCTGAGCGGGTGCGTGCCCGTGCCGAAGACCTTGTGGCAACCAATGAGGAGTTTTTAGCGGCCGCTTGGGATGCTTCCGCCGATGCGGGTTCGCGTGCGCCCATAGACTTGGGACAGCTTCGGGTCAGCGACAGCGGGTTCCGCACGATTGCCACGACCCAGCAGGAATCTTTGGACCGTAACCTATCCTGGTGGGAAATCACCGAGCTTGTCGATAGTGTAAACCTTCTCAACAATGCTCTCGGCGACGACATCCCAACTATGACGGTCGCGGCACAGGCTCCAGCGTCCTTCACCGGCTCGGTAGAACAAATGCTTCACGAGGTTGGTTCGCTGGTTCGTGACGGCTGGACGGTACTGGCGCTTACCAATGGGCGAGGATCCACCGACCGCCTCATCGAACTTTTCCGTGAGAGTATCTCAGGAGAAGACCCAATTCCGGCCATACGCCGGGAAACCCTCGACCGGGGAACGGAAGGCGCTCTACAGCCCGGAGTCGTCGAAGTTTGTGAGACCCCAGCCTCTGCCGGATTTTTAATTCCTGAGGCGCGCCTTGCTGTTTTGACTGAAGGTGAAATTTTGGGCAGGCGCGGCACCTATGCGCCACGTGGCGCGAGCGGCAAAAAACTCAAACCCCGTAAACGACGCAACGCCGTCGATCCTCTGGCGCTAACCCCTGGCGATTATGTGGTGCACGAACGCCACGGTATCGGTAAATTCATTGAAATGGTTTCGCGCCCAGTCGCTGGAGTGTCCTCAAAACATGGGGAAACCCCTTTGAAAGAATACCTGGTGATCGAGTATGCGCCTTCAAAACGCGGGGGAGCCCCTGACCGCCTCTTTGTACCCTCTGATCAGCTGGATCTCATTTCGCACTATGTGGGAAGCGAAACCCCGACCCTCTCTAAAATGGGCGGGAGCGACTGGGCTAAGACAAAGAACCGCGCACGTAAAGCAGTTAAAGAAATTGCCGCTGACTTGGTGAAACTCTACTCGGCGCGGCAAGCTTCGCGCGGTCATGCATTCTCAGAAGATACTCCCTGGCAACGGGAACTTGAGGAATCTTTTCCTTATAATGAGACTCCCGACCAGCTTACCGCTATTCACGAGGTTAAGGCGGATATGGAGAAGGAAATCCCCATGGATCGCCTGATCTCCGGGGACGTCGGCTTTGGTAAAACGGAGGTCGCTATTCGGGCGGCCTTCAAAGCCGTGCAGGATGGTAAACAGGTTGCCGTACTCGTCCCCACAACCCTGCTGGCGCAGCAGCATTTTGAGACTTTTACCGAGCGTTTCTCGGGATTCCCCATCAAAATTAAGGTGCTATCGCGCTTCCAAAAAGCTAAAGAAACCCGCGCTATCGTGGAGGATATTGCCTCCGGGAGTATAGATGTGGTGATTGGTACCCACCGCATCCTCTCGGAAAACGTGAAGTTCAAAGATCTTGGACTCGTAGTTATTGATGAGGAACAGCGCTTTGGCGTGGAGCATAAGGAAAAGCTCAAGCAGATGCGCACTAATGTGGATGTGCTTGCCATGAGCGCCACCCCGATTCCGCGCACGCTCGAAATGTCGCTCACCGGTATTCGGGAAACCTCAACGTTGGCGACCGCACCGGAAGAGCGGCATCCCGTGCTCACTTTTGTGGGGCCGCGTACTGATGCCCAGATTACTGCCGCTATTCGACGCGAACTTATGCGGGAAGGGCAGGTATTCTTCGTCCATAACAGGGTGGCGAATATTGATACTGTTGCCGCCGAAATCGGTAAGCTCGTGCCGGAGGCACGCATCGCCACGGCGCACGGGCGCATGAGCGAATCTCGGCTTGAGCAGATTATCGTGGACTTCTGGGAGCGACGCTTCGATGTTCTAGTATGTACAACTATCGTAGAAACTGGATTGGATATTTCAAATGCCAATACCCTGATTGTTGATAACGCCCAGAATTATGGACTGAGTCAGCTGCACCAGCTGCGCGGGCGTGTGGGTCGCGGGCGTGAACGGGCTTATGCCTACTTCCTGTACCCGACGGATAAGAGCCTGGGTGAAGTTGCGCATGAACGCCTCAAAGCAGTAGCAACCCATAACGAGCTGGGTGCCGGACTGCAGCTGGCGATGAAAGACCTTGAAATTCGCGGCGCCGGAAACCTGCTCGGCGGCGAACAATCCGGGCATATCGCAGGTGTCGGCTTTGATCTGTATCTGCGTCTCGTAGGAGAAGCCGTGGCAAACTTCCGTGGCGAACAGGAGAACACCGAGGTCGAGGTTAAGGTTGATCTTCCCGTCAACGCCCATATTCCGCATGATTATATTGATGCGGAACGTCTACGCCTGCAGGCATACCGCCAGATAGCCTCCGCAGACACCGATCAGAAGATCGCGGAGGCACGCGAAGAGCTTCATGACCGTTACGGGGCCTTACCCGAGCCCGTGGAGAATCTGCTTCAGGTGGCGGTGCTGCGCCGCGAAGCACGGGAAGCAGGCATTCATGAGATTACTGCGCTGGGCCCGAAACTGCGCGTGGTCAGCGGTGAACCGCTGCCGGAATCACGGCAGATGCGCCTCAAACGTGTGTATCCCGGCTCAACCCACACGCAGCCGAAGGGTCTGGACACGTGGCTGACGCTGGTTCCGCGTCCTAAGACTCTGCCGGTCGGTGGCGTGGACCTTATTGACGGTTCTATGTTGGAATGGTGCTCGAAGTTCATTAACTCTATCTACGCGGCAGACCCGAAAGCATTGGAGGAGTCATGATGTCATCGGCACCTACCCCGCGCACCCCGAAAGGCTGGGTGCGACTTCTGCTGAGTATCGTGGGATGGGCTGCGCTAGGTTTTGTCGCCTTAGGAACGATTGTCTGGGTATTTTTCAGCTCGTACGGGTTAACGGTGTACTTCGTTGTAGTGGCGTACCTGCTGATCGCGGTTGCTTGCGGTGCACCTGCCCTCCTGTTTTATGTCGCCCATCGAGCTAAGGTTCGCAGCGGAGAATTTGGTACGAGCGGACCGGTAAGGTTTGGCAGCAAGGAATAGCGTGGGAGCAACATATTGCCGGACGGTGTCACATTTCTTATAGACTGTGACACCGTCCGGCAGATAAGAAAAACTATAAAATGGGGTACTTCAGTTACTTCTGTACCTTATTCTGATCCGTAATCTTACGGGTTGTCTTCGAGGGCAGCAGATGGAACACAACACCAAAGAAAATTCCAAACGCAACGAGGGCTCCGGCATACAGAACCGGACCGCCTTCGGGGTAGGTGCCCAGCAGGTAGAGGGATAGAAGCAAAAATACGAAGCAGCCGATGAACAACACTGCGTTCTCAAGATGCCTGCCCTGCCCGGAGTAGGCGGGAGGTTTCGTCGTTTTAGCCATAATTTTCCTTCATCTGTAGCGACCTGCATTGGGTCGATGATGTGTGTGCTTCACCCCGGTTTCAGTGCCCTATAAACCTTTATAAACCGAGAAATCCTTTCTCAAGTATAGTGTTTTTACCCGCGCGAATGCACACTTATGACACTGCGCAACTTCAAAACTATGGTTCATGACGTTACCCAGCAAATATAAGACTCTCGTAGGCAGCAAGATGTATCCGTAGCGTTTTCGGCGATTCTATCGCTCCTGCAGGCATCACGGTACCTACTCGGCACCAAAAATCGGCATTTAATATCCTGGAGACGACGGCGGTTTCGGTTGAGTATTTCAGTGTGATAGCACACAATGAAAGTGTGACTTCAACAGTGAACTATGCATCCCAACGAATCGTGATACTAGGCGCTGGGCCCGGCGGCTATGAGGCCGCGCTTGTGGCAGCATCATCGAACGCCGATGTGACAATCATCGAACGTAATGCTCTAGGCGGCTCCGCAGTCCTAACCGATGTAGTACCTTCGAAAACGCTTATCGCTACCGCAGATATGATGACTCGTTTCTCTGATGCTGGGCGATTGGGAATCGAAAATACCAAGGGCAACGCACCGCAGCTGCAAGTAGATATGAACCGGGTGAATAGCCGTGTTTTGGATCTAGCGCATCAACAATCCGCCGATATCAAACGAGCCCTTGCCTCCGCCGGGGTCAAAATTATCAGCGGCACCGGTAAGCTTACCGGCCCGTATACCGTCGCGGTTACCGATAATACCGGGCTGGAATATGACCTGCATGCAGACTTTATTCTGCTTTCGGTCGGGACACATCCACGTGAGATGGCGACCGGGCAGCCTGATGGGGAACGGATTCTCACCTGGACGCAGCTCTATAATCTGCGTGAGGTACCCCGCGAACTCATCGTAATCGGTTCGGGTGTTACCGGTGCCGAATTCGCATCTGCCTATAACGGGCTTGGCTCCCAGGTGACCCTAATTTCTTCGCGAGATCGTGTGCTTCCAGGCGAAGACGAAGATGCCGCGCGTGTGCTGGAAGACGTCTTTGAGCGCCGTGGTGTTCGGGTAATGCCGCGGTCGCGTGCGAGCGCCGTGGAACGCACCGACGACGGTGTGGTGGTGACTCTCTCCGATGGACGCAAGGTTTCCGGTACGCATTGCTTGGTCGCAATTGGTTCTATTCCCAACACTGAAGGACTGGGTCTTGAGACTGCTGGTGTAGAGACCAATGAGTCGGGATATGTGGTTGTCGATGCTGTTTCACGCACGTCAGTACCGCATATTTACGCTGCGGGAGACTGCACGGGTGTGTACCCGTTGGCTTCCGTAGCCGCTATGCAAGGGCGCATCGCGATGGCGCATCTTTTGGGCGATACGGTGCATCCGCTTCGCACCGATCGAGTGGCAGCGAATATTTTCACCACCCCGGAGATTGCGACCGTGGGTATTAGTGAGAAAGACCTTGCCGCCGGGGTTTATCGAGGCGAGGCTGTCATGCTTCCGTTGACTACGAATCCGCGCGCCAAAATGATGGCGTTCCAAGATGGCTTTGTGAAGATTTTTGCCCGTAAGCACTCCGGTACTGTGATTGGCGGGGTTGTGGTCGGTCCGCGTGCATCCGAACTTATCTATCCTATTGCGCTGGCTATCGAGAAGAAGCTGACGGTGGATGATTTGGCCGCTACCTTTGCTGTATACCCGTCTCTGTCCGAGGCGATTTCTACGGCATCGCGACAGCTTCACACCCGTGTTTAGCTTTTTGCATAGCTCTTGATATAGGTTTGAGGGGCGTGACTCTATATGAGTCACGCCCCTCAAATGCATACAGGATTCAGGTTATTTAGTGCTGACCGCGTTCATATCGACGTCGCGGGTTTCATGCGTGAGCAGGATGAAGAGAACACTCAGCAAGGATGCACCTGCTAGGTAGTATCCGACGGCCCCAACACCAAACTTCGTATTCAGCCATACCGCCACGAACGGGGTCAAGGCTGCACCCAGAATAGATGCCATATTGTAGGCGATACCGCTGGCGGTGTACCGCACATTGGTGGGGTACAGCTCGGGCAGGTAGGCGCTCATGGAGCCGAAAGAAAGCCCCATCAGGCACATTCCGATGAACATGAAGATGGTAACTGCGGTGGTATTGGCCTGTGCTCCGGTACCCACGACGGAGGGTGCAATAAATAGGGTGAAACTACCGCCGAAGACAGCCATAGCGATAGTGGTCCACAGCTGCTGTTTGCGGCGACCGTATTTGTCGGCTAACCATCCCGAGACGGGAATAAAGAGCGCAAAACCAATGATAGAGATGAGCTGAATCTCCAAGAACTTGTGGTAGGGGATGCCCAAACCACCCGCATTAACCTTTCCAATACCGTAGGAAAGAATCCATGCAGTCATCAGGTAGAACAGCACGTAGCATGCCACCATGATAAAGGTACCCTGAATCATGGGCCACCAGGCAACTTTGAACGCCTCAACCAACGGGGTCTTGACCTTCTCATCGTTCTCGACGGCTTGAGCAAAGACAGGGGTTTCTTCGAGCTTGAAACGCACATACAGACCCACGGCAACCATGAGGATGGAGAGCAAGAACGGAACACGCCAGCCCCAAATCAGGAAGGGGTGATCGAGGTTCTTACCGTCTGTGGCGGAGTTGAAGGTAATCCAGCTGGTCAAAAGCAGCATGAATCCGTTAGCAAAAACGAAGCCAATGGGCGCGCCCAGCTGGGGCCACATAGCGGAACGTGCGCGCTTGCCTTCTTCGGCATATTCGCTGGCGAGCAGAGCCGCACCCGACCATTCGCCGCCCAGGCCTAGACCCTGGCAGAAACGCATAATGGTTAGCATTGCCGGTGCCCACAGACCAATCTGATGGTAGGTGGGCAACAAGCCAATGAGGAAGGTCGCTAACCCCATAGTGAGGAGTGCGCCCACAAGCGTTGCTTTACGGCCGATCTTATCGCCGAAGTGACCGAAAACGATAGAACCCAGCGGGCGGGCGATAAAAGCAACGCCGAAGGATGCGAAGGAAGCTAACAGCTCAGTGGTAGGGTCTTTGGACGCGAAGAACAGAACCGGGAAAACCGCCACAGCTGCGGTGGCGTAAATATAGAAGTCGTAGAATTCGATGGTGGTGCCCACCAGAGAGGCGATAATAACTCTGCTCTTGGGGGTTGTATTCTTAACCTGCGTGCTGTGCCCGGCGGAAACGTCGGGCGCGTGTGTGCTCATCGTGAACAGCTCCTGAAAAGGGATAGTAGCGACTACGCTCGATGCTGTGAGTGTAGATTTTCAACTTTTATATTCTACGCCTCGCGATGCGGTGCCAACATCCTGTATTCATTATCTGGACCATTCAGCTGTATTTCAGTGTTCGAGGATGAAAAGTCAGGAACACACGAAACAAACCGCCGGATGCGTATGAGAGAACGCATCCGGCGGTTATAGGGTATAGAGTCCCGTCAGAAGGCTATTTGATGGTGGCTAGAACGGCACCTGCGGTGACGGTATCGCCCGCCTTTAAGGACAGCCCGGAAATCTTACCGGCCTTATGCGCGTTGATAGGCTGTTCCATCTTCATAGCCTCTAGCACCAGGATCAGATCGCCTTCAGCGACCGTGTCTCCATCAGCAACGGAGACCTTCACGATCGTACCCTGCATGGGGCTTGTCAGATCGTCTCCGCTGACCGCATTTGAACCGCCGCGAGCACGGGACTTACGGGTCTTCGATGTGGGTTTTGAACTGCTCTTGGCAGGAGTACCGCCCAGCTCAGGCAGAACAACCTCAAGACGCTTACCATTAACCTCAACGACCACGGTTTGACGTTCGGCATCGTCATCATCCACGCTGCCGGGAGCGCCGGAGTAGGGCGAAATGGTGTTCTTGTAATCGGTTTCGATCCACCGGGTGTGAACCTTGAAATCTGCTCCTGCAGCGGGGGCGAAATCGGGTTCGTCCAGAACTGCGCGGTGGAAAGGAACCACCGTCGGAAGGCCGTCGAGTGTGAGCTCGTCTAGCGCTCGGCGAGCGCGTTCGATTGCCTGCTCGCGGGTAGCACCAGTTACGATGAGCTTGGCCAGCATCGAGTCGAAGTTGCCGCTGATAGCATCGCCTTCTACGAAGCCGGAATCCCAGCGCACACCAGGGCCGGAAGGAACACGAAGTTTTTCGATGGTACCCGGTGCTGGCATGAAGGAACGCCCTGCATCTTCGCCGTTGATGCGGAACTCGAAGGAATGACCCCGCAGCTGGGGGCTCTGCGGATCGATTTTCTCGCCGCGGGCAATGCGGAACTGTTCACGCACCAGGTCAATACCCGATACTTCCTCAGAAACCGGGTGCTCAACCTGCAAGCGGGTGTTCACCTCTAGGAAGGAAATCGCTCCGTCCGGGGCAAGCAGGAACTCGCAGGTACCCGCACCCTGGTATCCGGCTTCCTGCAGAATCTTGCGGGATGCTTCATAGAGCCGGTCGCTTTGTTCTTCCGTAAGGTATGGGGCGGGGGCTTCCTCTACGAGCTTTTGGTTACGGCGTTGAAGAGAACAATCACGGGTCGAAACGACTTGCACATTACCGTGAGCATCGGCCAGGCACTGGGTTTCAATATGGCGCGGGGAATCTAGGAAGCGCTCAATAAAACATTCTCCGCGGCCGTAGGCTGCGACCGCTTCCCGTACGGCGGATTCGTAGAGCTCGATAATATCGCTGCGGTTGCGCACAACCTTGATGCCGCGACCGCCGCCACCGAACGCTGCCTTGATCGCGATGGGCAAACCATGCTCGTCGGCAAAGGCGAGTACTTCATCAGCAGACTCTACGGGGTCCTTGGTCCCAGGTACCAAGGGGGCACCCACTTTCTGGGCGATATGGCGCGCGGCGACTTTATCGCCCAACTGGGTAATAGATTCGGGGGAGGGACCAATCCAGGTTAACCCGGCATCAATGACTTTTTGGGCGAATTCGGCGTTTTCTGAAAGGAAACCGTAGCCGGGATGCACCGCATCCGCGCCGGAACGAATAGCTACCTCAATGAGCTTGTCCATCACCAGATATGACTGGGGCGCGGTCGCCCCTCCTAGAGCGTAAGCCTCGTCTGCGAGTTTAACGTGCTGGGCATCGCGATCCGGTTCTGCATAAACGGCGACGGTCTCTAAACCTTCGTCACGGGCCGCGCGAATAATACGTACCGCGATCTCGCCGCGGTTAGCAATAAGAATTTTACTGACCGGACCGGTATGGTGTCCGGGAACAGCTGTAAAGTTTTTGATGGCTTTTGCCGGGTTGTGAGTCACTGAGGCTCTCCTTTTTATCCTGCCGAAAGCATAGCGAGAAAAGCTGAGAATGGCGAATATATAGCGCCGAATGACGCGAAAAATATAAGAAAAGTGAGGATGCTTATACCGGGTTTGGCTTAGCGCTCGTTAGTCTGATGAGGACTTCCAGAAAAAGCTTATCGATATCCCATATTGTGAGAGCATTTCCTTGAGTGCATTCACCGACAGCCCAATCACCGTATGTGATTCCCCGTCGATGCCCTGAATAAAGGCAGCACCATATCCGTCGAGGGTAAAGGAACCCGCTACATGAAGTGGCTCACCCGTGGCAACATAAGCATCAACCTCTGCGGCGCTCATCGGCGCAAAGTTTACGGTAGCGCTGCGTACCTGCTGAACGGCGGGAAGCTGTTTATCTTTGGTCTCACCGATCCCATCCCGTAAATCTATGAGGCAATGCCCGGTGTGGAGCACCCCGCTTCGACCACTCATCGCAGCGATGCGCTCGCGTGCTTTCTCAGGGGTATGCGGTTTGCCGTAGGCAACCGATTCAAACTCAAAGACCGAATCGCATCCGAGTACAAAGGCGTTTACTATACCCTGGGCGGCGAGAAAATCAGCGACCGCGCGTGCCTTTGCCTCCGCAAGAATGCCGGAGACCTCCGCCGGGGTTAGGTCAGTGCGGCTCTCTTCGCGGGCGCGTTGGGCAGCGCTGGCGAGTACCGCATCCTCATCGACATCAGAGACATGAATATCGAACATAATGCCGGAGTCTTCAAGGAGCTTTCTACGCGCGGGTGATGCGGAAGCCAGAATCAGGCGCGGTGCGGGCTTTGATGCCGAATGCGACGCACCGGATGGAACAGAAGATTGGGAAGTCATATCTTTATTTTAGAACGAGTATCAAGATTGGTCTTCATACGAGAGAACGACCTCCGTACCATACCGATGCGCCGCATACCTTATGCCGTAGCCAAGAACCGCCTAGGACGCAGCGGTAACCTTGGCAGAACTAGGCGAGGTATCCTCGCCACGAATCAGCTTCGACTGGGCGGCTTCCACAAGATCCTGCGGCACAAACCCGTTAGCGCTGCGCGGTGCATTGTAGATCTCGGCGCTGAGGATACCCTCGCGCTTAGAGACAATCGTTGGAACCAAGGCTTGCCCGGCCACGTTCAAGGCGGTACGTCCCATATCAATAATCGGGTCAATCGCCAATAGAAGACCCACTCCATCAAGGGGAAGACCCACAGTCGAAAGGGTCAGAGTGAGCATCACGATAGCGCCCGTTGTACCTGCCGTAGCGGCAGAACCCAACACCGACACCAGAATAATCAGCAGATACTGCGAAATATCCAGGTGCACTCCGTAGAATTGCGCCACAAAAATAGCTGCCAGCGCGGGGTAGACGGAGGCGCATCCATCCATTTTGGTCGTAGAACCCAGCGGCACTGCAAAGGATGCGTATGCACGCGGCACGCCGAGATTACGTTCGGTAACGGCCTCAGTCATGGGCATAGTGCCCATCGAAGACCGCGATACGAAACCAAGCTGCACTGCGGGCCATACGCCCGAGAAGTACTGTTTCACAGAGAGCCCGTTGAACTTCACGATCAGGGGATACACCACCAGGAACACGAGGAGCAGACCCGCATACAGTGCCGCAATGAACTTCACCAGCGAGCCCATGGATGTCCAGCCGTAGGCATAGACGGCATGCCCGATCAGCCCGATCGTGCCCAGCGGAGCGAGGCGAATAATCCACCACAGCACCTTCTGAATAATGGCGAGCGCGCTCTTGACGATATCAATAAAGGGCTTAGCCGCATCGCCCACCTTCAGAGCCGCAATACCGATAGCCCCCGAAATCACGAGCATTTGGAGCACGTTAAAGGAAACCGAAGAAGTTATACCGGAGCCGGTGGTTTTCGTGGTGACCTCAAGCCCTAAGAAATTGGAGGGGATAATTCCGGTCAGAAATGCTGTCCATGATCCCCGGGTGCTGGTGCTGCCCGAGGCGCTTACCTCGGCACCCACACCAGGCTGAACGAGCAGCCCCAGTACGATACCGATGGAGACCGCAAAAAATGCTGTAATAGCAAACCAGATAAGAGTCTTAACCGCTAAACGCGCCGCATTCGTCACCTGCGAGAGATTCGAGATTGAGGCAACGACGGCGGTAAACACCAGCGGGATCACCGCGGCCTTAAGGAGAGTCACATAGGACGTGCCGACAGCGTCTAGAGTGGCCATGAGCCAGTTGGGGTTATTTTTTGCATCGCCGCCGAGGGTGAGTGCAACGTACCCGAGCGCGATGCCCAGAATAAGGGAAGCTATAATTTGATGTCCGAAAGAAGTAGCCCAGCTGGGAAATCTGGATTTTTGCGGTGTTTCATGTGTAGTAGGCATGGCGTTACTGTAGACCCGTAAGAGAAAACAGCGGTAATTAGTGTGACGAACTATGACTGTATGACATAGCGTGACCGTGCAAGCGCCACCGAAAAAGACCCGAGGCACGTATTATTGCTAATTTTTATCGGCTCAGAAAAGCCTTTGTGTGCGGCGTGCTTGGTATCCTGAAAAGAGCCTGTTATCACCGAGACAGGATAGTGTGAAGGAGAAATGACCCGTGAGCGGGGCCGAACATCAAACCGCAGATGCCGCAGACGTAGAGCATCCGGAGAACGTACAGGACAATCAAGACCTCAAGTCTCCTCCTGCACGCGGTACCGGTAAGAAAGCGCTCGCAGTGTTCGGCGCCGGTGCCCTTTTGGCAGGCGGCGGCATATTCGCCTATAACTCTTTGCACCAGAGCGAGGAAGCCTTCAGCGCGGACGGTGAAGAATACGCTCAGGTTTGTCAAGACTCCAACACCGGGCTGCGCGTTGAAGACGAGCAATGCGAGAAGGCAGAGAAAGAGGCCGGGAATACTTCTTCGGATTCCAGCTCTGGCTCTTCGGGCGATTCTCATTCCGGAACTCAGAATTCCGGTAATTCGGGCACGACACACCATTCCGGTACAACCAATGCGTTCCTGTGGTACTACCTAGGGCGCCGCAGCGCCGGTACCACATCCATCCCCGCCGTAGGTTCATCCCTGAGCGGCGGCAGCACCACACGCCCCAATTCGGGAACGGTATACAGCGGTCTTTCCCGCAGCGGCGGCGGATTTGAATCCTCCTATAAGAGCGCTAAAAAGACTTCCACCTATTCCTCGGGCAAGGTGACGGAATCGCGCAGCGGCGGCAAGACTACGACCTCTAAGGGAACGGGACTGACGGGGAATAACTCGGGCGGTAAGGGTGGAAGCAGCTCGAATAATAAAGGTGGCGGCTCCGGGAGTAAAGGCGGCTTCGGTGGAGGCTCGAAGTCCGGAGGCGGTACCTCCGGCGGATAGCCCGCTCCGCGTATTTTCTCAAGGGATACAAACACCCGGCTGACGTACCTATATCTGCGCCGGTTGCTCTATACGCCTCGCAGATGAGAATTCTCTACAAGTTCCTATACTGCACATCGTACTCAGCGGCGGTGTCTTATCACGAAAGATAATATGAAACGCGAAGAATTTCCGGTGGGACGCCCCGGCTGGGAACAAACCATTATTGATGAAGGCCTGACCTATAGCGTTGATGGTCCACACGATCTGCAGCATTACTGGAATGAGTATGCGGCCTATGTTTTTACACCCGTAGAAATGACTAATCTGCGGGATCAGGCGCGTGAGGTTCATCAAATGTGCCTGCACGCCATTGAGCGTATGGCATCTGGTGCCTACGGAACGCTCGGTCTTCCCGAAGCCGCCTTTAACATGGCTAAAGAATCGTGGAACCGCCACGAACCGGATTTCTACGGTCGCTTCGATTTCATCTACTCCGGGGTGCCCGGTGATCCTCTCAAACTCCTGGAATACAACGCCGATACCCCAACCGGCATCGTTGAGGCCACTATCAGCCAAAAGACATGGGCGAGCGATCAACGCCTCGACACCCGCGGTTACGTACACTGGGGTGAAATTGGTGAGGCTTTTACCGAACGCTGGCGGCAAATGTTTGCGCATGATCTCTCTCACGGCCGTTCACCACGACTGCACTTAGCGAGTGTAACCGAAGAAATCGATGTTAACGATGAAGACTATAACAACCTCTGGCTTATAGCCCATGCCGCCAATCGTGCGGGACTGACCACGAAGCTTATCCGTATCGACGAGGTTATTTTCGATGAGACCCTAAAAATCTGGAAAGACCCTGAGGGAGAACGCATCGAGAACCTTTTCAAGCTTTATCCCTGGGAAGATATGGTGACCGATAGCGAAAGCGGTTACGATAAGCTGCTCTTCGCCTACCACGATATGATGAACCGTTGGATTGAACCCGCATGGAAGATGTTCCTGTCGAATAAGATTTTGCTCGCCGCTCTATGGGATTTATACCCCAACCATCCCAACCTCTTAGAAACACATGTAGGAATGCGAGGCGGTCTGAAGAACTGGGTACGTAAACCGATATTTGGTCGCGAAGGCGATGGCATTGAGATCAATGCTCCCGATTACGATGTCTTTGTGCGTGATGAGGACGATGACCACTTTATCAACGTACCTGAAAGCGAATTTGTGTATCAGGATTTTGTTGCCCCGCCGGTGTACTCGGGGATTATTAACCGCACTAACCTGCCGATGCTGGGCATCTGGATGGTCAATGGCGAGGCGGTCGGTATGGGCATTCGCGAATCGGACAGGCCTATCACCGACTACGAATGTCGTTTCGCCCCGCATCTCGTACAGGTCAAACCGAACCTTATTCCGTAGCCGGTGTACCGCGTTTAACCACACTAAAACCCGTACACTTTGCTGTATATTCATAGGTTTATGTACGATACGCAGCAAAATATACGGGTTTTAGCGCCAGCTCTCTAGGGTTTAGGTTTATTCCGCGGTAAAGCGCAGGGGTTTAATCGTCGTCGTCATCCTCATCATCGCTATGGGGCATGACCTCATCGGTGAGGGCGCGTCGTAGCGTATCGAGCCCTACTGAACCGAGCATAAGAGCCTTCGTGTGGAACTCACGTAAAGACAACCCATCACGAAGCGCATCGTCTCGAAGTTGAAGCCACAAACGTTCACCCACCTTATAGCTGGGCGCCTGCCCGGGCCACCCTAGATACCGCAAGAACTCAAAACGGATAACGCTCTCGGTACCCTCTAGATTGAGTTTCAAGAACTCGTACCCCAACTCAGGAGTCCACAAAGTACCTGGTTCAACCCCCAGCGGTTCAGCCCAAGCATCGGGGATCGGAAGCTCACAGTGCACGCCAATGTCGAAAACCACGCGGGCGGCGCGCATCCGCTGACCATCCAACATGCCCATACGGTCTCCAGGATCGGTCAAGAACCCGAATTCTTCCATCAGACGCTCAGCGTAGAGCGCCCAGCCTTCACCATGCCCGGAAACCCAGATCAGCTGCGAACGCCATTTATTCATGCTCTCACTCATGACCAGCGCAATAGCCGTCTGCAGATGATGCCCCGGAACGCCCTCGTGGTACACCGTCGAAGTCTCGCGCCACGTGCCAAATGTATCGTCGCCCTTAGGAACAGACCACCACATGCGCCCAGGGCGCGAAAAATCGGGGGAGGGGCCGGTGTAATAGATACCGCCCTCATGGGTAGGGGCGATGCGGCATTCCAGACGCAGCATTGGGCCGTCAAGATCAAACTGGGTACCCGCGAGCTCATGCACCGCGCGGTCCGAGAGCGACTGCATCCACTCGCGGAGCGCATCGGTTCCGTGCAGAGTGCGTGACGGGTCGGCATCCAGGATCTCTTTTGCGCGTTCAATCGATGCTCCGGGCTCGATCTCCTCTGCAACCTGCCGCTGCTGAGCGATAATACGGTCAAGCTCCTGCACACCCCAGGCATAGGTTTCATCAAGATCGACAGAAGCCCCCAAGGATGCCCGAGAGTGCAGGGCATAGAGTTTGCGGCCGACCGCATCCTGCTGGGGAGCTGCCGGGAGCAGCACCTCGTACAAATACGTCCTGAGCGTAGCGTACCCATCTTTTGCCGCTTTAGCACCCCGCCGCGCCTGCTCGGCAAGATCCGGTACCGCCTGAGTAATCTCGGCGGCAAGCTCATCGAAAAAACCGCCCTCGGCGATATACGCGGCGATCTGCTCGATAACAATCTCTATCTGCCGACGCGGCGAGACATGACCAGCAACCCGAGCCGTATGCAGAGTCTGAACGAACCCGGTGATCGCCTGCGGAACGTTGAACAGACGCCCGGCAATATTAGCCCAATCCTGCTCGGTATTTCGCGCCATCAGATCGAACCCGCCGCGAATCTCTTGAGGAACCGAAACAATGTTGTTTAACTGCCAGCCGCCTAGCCCGGCACGGTGGCTCTCAAGACTAAGCCCCAGACGCTCCTGCATGGCATCAAGAGTCACAAGATCAACATCGTCTATGGGAATGACCTGATCAAGTTTCTTGAGGGTCGCGCGCACTAACTGGATATAGGCTTCCTCCCCGGCGGGGGAATAGTCGCGAAACTGAGTCGCGACACCCGTGCGCCCCTGCTCCGTTGCAATGACGGGATCTAAATCTAGAACCGCTTCGTAGAATTCGTTGGCGATGTGATCGACGTCGGTCAGCGCTCGCTTGACGCGGTAAATCTCCGGAATTTCGTGGTGAATGCTCATACTTTTCATACTAACGTAGCGTGGCATACAGCACGGCATTATTGCGCTGTATGTCCAGTACGTGAAGCGCCGAAACTTACGCACCGCATACGCCGCGACGGCGGCTGAGCAATCCTGAGATTATCAGCCACCGTCGCGTGAGGGGTACTTAAGATAATTACGATGCAGCGGAGTCAGAACCGCTGAAATACGCATCATCGAGCTCTATCGTCCCGGGCACCCGACCGTCACGAATACCCAAACGATGGGCAATTAGACGGTTCATGAGCTCGTCGCCCGCGATAAGATCCACCAGAATATGCGGGTACTTGGTGGAGCATCGAATGTACTCATCGTATGCATCATCACCGAAAGTTCCATCCGTGATAAACGCACCCAGTTGACCGCCCAATTGCTCTAGAGAGAGGTACAGGTTGGTAATATCCTGTACGCTGACCGCACCGTCGGCTGAACGCTGAGCCCGCACATAGAATGCGCGGTCGCGTTGCCCACCAGAGGGGTAAGCAATAACCTGAACACCCTGTGAAGCATCCGCACGTTCAGCCGTATATCCTCGTACCGAGAACAAGTCTGCCGCAATATCGGTGAAACGGTCCTTCGTCACCGCCTGCAGCTGGGGCTGAAGGAGAGCACGTTTGAAAACATCGCGGTAGCGCCTCTGCGCATCCTGCACGGCATTCCTTGCGGCTTCGACGGCGCTGAGAGCGTCCGAAGGTGCATCCGACGATTGCTCTACACCGGGTGTCTGAGACGGTACCGGCGCAGGTGCCTGGTAGGCGGGGGCAGGCTGGGTGAAAGACTGTGCAGAAGCGTAAGCTGCCGAAGAAATACCCGAACCACCCTGCGCCTGGGCAATGTTCTGCGGGGTCGCCTGAACGGGGGCACCATAGCCCGAGCGAGGACCCGACCCGTAATGCCCGCGCGAATTCTGGTAGGAATAGGAATCCTGAGAATGCTCTCGCTTCTCATACGGTTTACGGCCAGTATTGAGCGCAGCCGCAATATCCTCGGGAAGTTTGTGCCGAAGTGCCTGCTTCTGAAGCGGTACGATACGCGCGGCAACAGTCTCCGGAATACCGTTGGGGAAGCGATCCAAAAGTTCTATGGCGCTCTGCGTGAGTGTGTACCGTTCGGGATCCTTGCGAGAAAGCCTACCGCTCTGTCCACCGTGAACCTGCAGATAGCCTTCCTGCTTCAAAACCTGAACCGCAACCGCGTACCGGTTGCGCACGCGAGGAGTCGTATTGGAGCGATGCGGCGCTAAACGAGCCTGCAGATACGGCAAATCCAGCGTGTCCTCAACCTTCGCGAACAGGTCGTAGAAATTGATATCCGGGTTGTCACGCACCAAGGTCAGAATGTCGAAAAGCATATGATGCGGATGCGGAATCTGCTCCGCCGCCGCGGGATCGAGGAACGCGCGGCGCATCAACTCGTCAATCGAGCCGTCTTCTATGCTACTAAGAGCATCGACGTAGGCAGATCCCACCATGAAGACCTCTTGCTCGTCTTCATCTCCCTCTTCGAGGTAACGGTGCGCCAACAGTACATCATAAACATGTTCGCGTCCTTGAAAATACTCAGGAGAGTCTTCGTCTGCAAGCTGCTGAATCTCAGCATCCTGGGCAATAGCACGATCCACATCGGCCAGGGGCAGCTTCGCGTTCTCGCCTTTGGCGAGTACCGCATCCATGATGACGTGCCCCATACGAATGAGAAGTTTCTCATGGTGTTTAAGCTGATCCACCGTGAGCAAGGATACGGGAGCATCATCGAAAATATCGCTGAGTGCCTGGGCGGGCACCCCGTGCGGGAAACTGTACCGCAGATTCTTACCCTCGGTCGTGAGCGCATATGCGATCTTATCGTGGTGTTCCTTGGGGCGCAGGTAGCCTGCATCAAGAAGTCCACGCACAGATTCGGCGCATGATGTCTCAAAAAGCTGCTGTTCCAGTTGGGTGAGACCGTACCATCCCTGCACAAAGCCACATTCGCGCATCACAAGCTCACGAAGTTTACTCTCTGTAACGCTCAGATGCAGCGGAATAACCGATAGGGCAATAGGAGCAATATTGCGCACATTAATTTGAGCCAGCAGTCGCGGATAGTAATCCTGCATATAGAACAAATGCGTGCCAATAATGGGATAGAAAAGATCCTCTAGAATTTCACGCTGTTCGTCCTCAGAGCGCTGAAGAAAATCAAGCCCACGTTCGCTCAAAGAATAGAGCAAATTTCCCGGATGCAGATTACTGAGCGATACATCAAGATAATCATGATTTACGAATGCGACAATAATTTTGTCAATCGCATCACGAAATAACACGGATTTACCCACCGCAATATAGCGCTGGGTCATGGTGAAACCTATTTCAACCCCAACTGGAGTGTAAAGTTCGGGAAAAAGCAGTTTCTGTCCGTGCTCATGTGCTCGTTCAAATTGGCGTAAAAGCGCTAATGCCGCTCGAACCGCAATATCACGGCAATCATCGCGGTACTCCTCTGGAATATCATCCCAGGAAAGCGCTTTAAGAATGTTATCTACCGGTGTTTTCTCATGCCGAAGCATGTTCGTATTTACGATGGTCACAAGTACCCCTGTTGATATCTATATTTACTGTTCTACTAGTATAAACGGGAAAAAGGAATAAGTGTATTCATCCAAAAGGATGAATTATGGCAGGAAGGCGCGCAGAACTGCTGATCCAGCTTTGCGGTCTATTTATACAGGATTCTGCTGTCCTTCGAAGGTATCACCCATGAGAATCCTGCGGAATCCCGCGGGAGAAGTACTCTTCATCAATTCTGTAGGTGCATTCTCCCGGAGCATGAATAACCCCCACACGGTGCCGAATCATCAGTGAAACTAAACGGTCACGGTCAACCAGAGCAATGCGGTTGCCTCCGGGAAGGGCTTCCATTTGTTGCGGAACCTGCGCAGCAAATTCTCCACAGGTAACAAAAACGCCCTGTAACCCATTGTGTAAAAGAACTGCTCCAGCAAATTTTTGAATATCGCTGAGGGTTACTCTTGATGATCCACAATAATGTTTTGCTTGAACATAGATAGGCGGAAAACAAAGTTCTTTAGGATAATGTACAAGAACATCAATCCCGTGATCGTTAGGGCCGCCTATAACTGCTGCATGAAAAGTCCCTAAAGAATTAAAGACATCTGCCACAATATATTCAAAATATGTTGGTGAAACAGCATAAATACGTTCGATAAGATCACCGGCAAAATCTGCCGCATATGCCGCCTGAGCCAAAATAAGATCGGGATGCGCATCCCGCAAAGACGCACCGGGACTCAGCGGGGTGGTCATCGGGGTATACGAACTATGTTCGTGTTTATCTTGGGCTGGGGTATCGTGGGAATCCAGTTTGTCTGGATCCTTAGGAGCGCTTGCATAAAGCGGAGTAAAAAGTTTTTGGAGCTCATATCGAGCGCTTTGGGGAATGACGCTGCCGCGGCGCCGAATCTGCGCCGTTAGAATGTCGGCACCGGAATCGCTGAGCAGATAGCGAGTTTTTGAGGTTGTGGTTTTGGGAACGACCAGCACATAGCCCAAGCGAGCCATCGCCTGGAGCGTAGCCTTGACCTGGTGCATAAAAGCATCGGATTTGAGATCCTGAAGTTCTTCTTTGGTGCCTAAAGCGTGTGTTTGTTCAGAGAGGGACTGCGATATATCCGCCACGGTGCGGGGGACTGCACGGCTAAGCCGCCGCAGAGCCGGCAGAAAAAGAATCTCAACGGCCTCAAGCGGCACAGCATAATTTTTGTATTCTTTAGACATACCTGAACCACCTTTCGGGCATTTTAGTGTGGTTCGCTATATATACCTAGTATATAGGGCATCTAAATATCTTCCAGAGAAGCGATACATATTTCTCTTTATATACATCGAGCCTCGTACGTTATAGCGCACGAGACTCGATATTTTGCCGCAGCGAAGGCAAGGTTACATCGGGCGAGCCCTACGCCACGATCCCGGACCGGGACGCAGCGAAGCCCCCAGCCGCTGACGCCGGTTAAGCAAACGAGAAGCCGCCGTCAGAATCGAATTGTGCTCCTGCTGAGTCTGCGAACTCTGATATGAAGCTACCAATACGGTGAGTGCGGCAATCTCCTCAACCGTCGGATTACCCTTGATAACACGCAGCAGAGGCTGCTCGGAAGATTGTGAATCATCCTGAATATCCGCAGGATCCACGGTATCAGCATGCGGGGCAGCCTCCGAAGCGCCGTTCTGCGGTAAAACCTGATCAGCGGACTCTTTGGGAGTCGTAGGAGCATCCTTCTTCTTCCCGAAAGAGAAATAATTCAGCGGATTGTAGCCTGCCACAGGCGCCTCCTGACAATAAATAACCGATAATGCAGTATCTTGGTTCGAACTCCGGTCAGTACTGCATCACAACGTGAACTAAGAGCGGTCAAGAACTACAGCGGAATATTCCCATGCTTCTTCGCTGGCATAGCGGCACGTTTATCATGTAGCGCGCGAAGAGAAGAGATAATACGCACACGGGTCTCATGCGGAGCGATAACCTCATCCACATACCCCAACTCGGCGGCCTGGTACGGGTTCAGAATCTCTTCCTCATACTGCTCAATCAGCTCAGAACGGCGTTCCTCAATATCTTCGCCAGCCTCCGCAGCCGCGGCAAGATCACGACGATAAAGAATATTGACCGCACCCTGACCATTAAGCACACCCACCTGGGCGGTAGGCCACGCCATGTTAATATCGGCTCCCAGCGTTTTTGACCCCATCGCAATATATGCGCCACCAAAAGCCTTGCGGGTAATGATTGTAATGAGCGGTACAGTCGCCTCCGCATAGGCGTAGAGCAGTTTAGCACCGCGGCGAATAATACCGTTGAACTCCTGATCCGTACCCGGCAAGAATCCGGGAACGTCCACAAACGTCAAAATCGGAATATTGAAAGCATCGCAATTACGCACAAAACGCGCCGCCTTCTCAGCGGCGGCAATATCGAGACATCCCGCAAACTGCGTAGGTTGATTTGCCACAATACCCACCGTGCGACCCTCCACACGGGCATAACCAATCATGACATTCGGGGCAAATAACGCCTGAAGCTCAAAGAAATGCCCATCATCAACCACGGACTCGATCACATCGCGCATATCATAAGGCTGATTCGCAGAATCGGGGATGAGAGTATCAAGATCCAGATCATCCACCACGACCTCAAACTCCTGGTCATGATCCAACGGCAGCGACTCTGACAGGTTATTGGAGGGCAAGAATTCCAAAAGCTCCCGCACGAAATCGAAAGCGTCTTCTTCATCTTCGGCAAGGTAGGCACTCGTGCCAGTCATTGCATTATGCTGACGGGCGCCGCCCAAGGTTTCCATGTCAACCTGCTCACCGGTGACCGCCTTAATAACGTCCGGACCGGTGATAAACATATGCGAGGTCTTATCGACCATCACAATAAAATCAGTGAGCGCGGGGGAGTATGCGGCACCACCTGCGCAGGGGCCCATAATAATTGAAATCTGTGGAATAACACCCGAAGAACGCACATTCATCCGAAAAATATCGGCAAACAGCGCCAGAGAGGCCACCCCCTCCTGGATGCGAGCCCCGCCGCCATCGTTAATGCCGATCACCGGGCAGCCATTCTTGAGGGCAAACTTCTGCACCTTCACGATCTTCTCGCCGTTCACCTGCGAGAGCGAACCCCCGTACACCGTAAAATCTTGAGAATAGATAGCGACAAGACGCCCATCAATGGTGCCGTAGCCCGAAACTAAGCCGTCACCGAGGGGTTTTTTCTTGTCCATACCGAAAGCCGTGGTACGGTGGCGAGCTAAGGCATCAAACTCTACAAAAGAACCCTCATCGAGAATCATATCGATGCGCTCGCGTGCCGTATTCTTACCGCGTGCATGCTGTTTATCTATAGCGGCCTGCCCGCCGGGGGTAAGGGTCTGCTCGCGACGAGCATAAAAATCGGCGAGTTTACCGGCGGTCGTACTCAAGTCGTATTCCTGAGCGTTCTCAGACATGTATTCCTCGATTCGTGCGGCACGCATCATGCGTAGAGGGTTTTTATGACGTGCGGTGTCGATACGGATAGTAGGTTTTCTCAGGCTAGAAAAGCTACCCTATCAACTATAGTGTGCGGGGCGGTCATGGTGCCAGGTACCCGCGTATTTTCGTCATATGTGTTGCCTCAGATTCCTATGCTCCATCGGGATAAACCCGCCGGTTCGTTGCCTGGTGAGGGCACAAAGCGGCGGGTCGAAAACGGTGCTGAGGGGTAAAACTAGCGGATGCTGCCCAGAACCGGGTTCCACTCGCCGATAGTGTAGGACTCGACGGCACCGCCAATTTTCATGGGGTCGTTCTTGACGATGGTCTCGGCGGCATCAAAAGAATCAACTTGAGCGATTAGGAGAGCACCTACGGACACCGAGTCTTTCAGAAGCGGACCGGAAACTACGATCGTACCTTCCTGAACGCGTGTAGAGAGGTATTCACGGTGCGCCGGACGATGTGCATCCTGAAGGGCTGGGTCTCCGTAGACGTAAGAAATGACATAGTATGCCATGGCTGGTTCCTTTCCTGTGGTATTTACCGGTGGTTATCTGTCTCCAAGGGTACGCGCAGGGCGTAGACCCCAGTTACTCTACTATCTCACACCCGTATGAGAGCTCAGCATCACGAAGTACAGAGTGTACAAGGCTCCGAGCCACTATGATGGTACATATGTCGCTACCAGACCAGAGGCCTGCAATCCTTGATCCGTCCCGTATTCTTCCCGAAGCACGTGAGGCAGGGTACAGCTTCGTGCGCGTTTACGATGTTGTCGATACGACGAACACCGAAATTGTTCGGCGCCTTACACGCGGGGAACCGTGCGAACGTACCGAATTGGGGGAACTGTCGGTTTTTACCACCCTTTATATGACTGCCGGAAAAGGACGTATGGACCGCGCGTGGACAGCTCCTGCAGGTACTTGCTTAGCCACCAGCATTGTGGTGCGCCCTCATGCTGGTGTTGGGCAGCAGCTGCCGATTACAAGCTACCATTGGCTGACTATGCTTGCCGGGCTAAGCGTGCTTGATGTCTGGCGTGAGTTGGGGCTTGATGCCGCCTTGAAATGGCCCAATGATCTGGTCATTCAAGGTCGTAAGGCATGCGGTATTCTCGCCCTGCTTCTGAGCGAACCGGCTCAAGTACCGGAGGAGAAAGGGCAGATGAGTATTGTCGTGGGGATTGGGCAGAACCTGAATATGCGTGAAGACCAGGTGCCTGTACCGACCGCCACGAGCGCTCTTATCCAACGCGGTGAACCCGTTGATAACCATGTGGTTTTGAACCGTATGCTGACCATTTTTGCCCGTCGCTATCGTGAGTTTGTAAGTGTTGGGGGAGACCCCCAAAAAACTTTGTTGTGCGGACAGTCTCTGCTTGATCAGGCACGTGCCGCCACGGTGACGCTGGGAGCCGAGGTATCGGTGCACCTTCCTGATGGACGCATCGTCACCGGGGCCGCAACCGATCTTGATGCTCAAGGGCGCATCCTAATCCGTGATACAACCGGTGCCGTGCAGGCCTATTCCGTAGGAGACATTGAACATTTGCGTCCGGCGGATGGAAGCTACGGTAATTTTTACCCTGCCCTCAGACAGGAAGATTCTCCAACGCCAACACCGTCTGAGATAACCCCTAATACTTCTGCAAAGGCATAAGCATGAAACTGCGTGGCAAACTCTACCCCGGCGAACAGACCATTGTCCTAACGAGGGCTCATCCCGGCGCTCTTGTGGGAGCCTTTGTCTACCTGCTGGTGGCCTTTACCTCAGCAAGTTTTGCCTCGACCGCACGATCATCGGGGCTGCTCTTCTGGGCGGGCAGTGTGGTAGCTGTGGTTACCGCTCTGGTGGCTCTTCGTAAGATATGGCGCTGGTCTGTCACACGGTACGCTATCACCACGCATCGCATCATGATTATTAAGGGCCTGATGCGCCGTAAGGCTGACATATCCTTGCTGCTTGACGGCATGGGAAATCGTTGGGTTTCGCAGAGTAGCCTGGGCGCTTGGATGGGGTACGGATCTTTCCATGTTGATTATGCAGGAGGATTTCGGCACCAGCTTATGCACCTTCCAAACCCCGAACGGTTCCGGAATATTGTCGAGCATGCCTGGCAGGACTACTATCCGTTACGTGTTAGTTATGTTTAGGGTCTAGCGGGCGAGATTTTTGCCTGGTAAGGGTAGAATAATGTGGGCAAGCATACTTTTTATGTCTGCCCGGAAGAGCACACGGGTATTCTTAATGTGAAATATTGCACCCGAATACAGTGTGTTGCATATATCCAGGGGACAAGGAAGGAGAACTCAACGCCTATGACTCATGAGAGCCTATCTGGCGATAGCGTTGAGGCTACCCCGTATAAGAATCCCCGAACGTTGGGCCCCGAAACCCAGATGTTGAATCTGCGTATTCTGCAGAACCTAGCGCAAAACAATATTTACCGTGACGAAACCTCAAAAGAAGGCGTGCGCGTGCTTGAACGCGCCCTGCTGGGAGAGGGCCGCCGATATAAACCCCGAGAAGCCGCTGCTGCCGCGCAGATGAGCCTTGAAGATGCTCGCCGGATCTGGCGCAATATGGGTTTTCCTGATATTCACGCCGCCGATCCCCATTTCACGGAACTCGACGTCAATATGCTCGAAGACCTGGAGAATCTCAACCGAACGAATCTTGTTGCGGAAGAGAGCATTGTCTCTTTGACACGGTCCGTAGGGCAGCTGACCGATCGCATTGTGGCGTGGCAGATTGAAACGCTGGTGCACGACATTATGGATCGTGATGGTGTAGACGATGCGCAGGCACGCCGTCAGCTTCTCTTCCGTCTTGCAGATCTCATGCCGGTTCTCGAAGAACTCGCGCTCTACGCTTATCGTCGTCAAATGTATACGGGTGTTCTTCGTCTCGCTCTGCGCGAGAATAAAAAGCTGGGGTCGGAGCCAGCTCAGCTCCCCCTCGTGCGGGGTGTAGGTTTCGTTGATTTGGTGTCGTATACCTCCCTGGTTCGTAACCTGAGTGCCCCCGAATTAGCGCGTCTTATCAACCGTTTTGAACAAAGCTGTCTCGATATTATTGCTCCGAGCGGCGGGCGCATCATTAAGACTCTAGGCGATGAAGTTTTCTTCCTCACGGAGGCTCCCGAGGCTATCGCCGAGATCAGTCTGAAACTGGCGGAGCAAATCGGAAAAGACCCTGAACTGCCAGAAGTGCGTGTAGCATTTATTTGGGGCGAGGTCCTGGCGAATCGTGGAGATGTTTATGGTTCGAGCGTAAACCTTGCTTCACGGCTGGTATCTCTCGCGGAACCCGGTTCTGTGCTGACCGATAGCGAGACCGCCGAAACGCTCAAAGAGTATGGCGACCGCTTTACTCTGACGTACCAAGGCACACGCAACGTGCGTAGCTTTGGTAATGTAGACCCTGTGGCGGTTACGCCCGGCGCTAGTTACATAACGGAGAACGATACATCATGGCAACTCCCTTGAACCTGACCCTGCGCACCGGTGGTGCGACTCATCGTGGGGCTCATCGTGACAACAACGAGGACTCGATGGCTGTAGCGGGGTCTCTATGCGTGGTGGCCGACGGTATGGGCGGTCACGAAGCGGGAGAGGTCGCATCGCGGTTGTGTGTACGTCAGCTGGCGTATTCGCATTTTTTTACTCGACCCGGCGGTATGAGCGAAGAAGAACAAGAAAACTACCGTCAGCGTGTCGAAAAGATTAAACAGGACTACCAAGATAAAAATTCAAAGCAGCGCCATCGTCGTTTAACAAATGAACTGAACCATGAAATTGTGCGTGCCCTTGATCGCACACGTGAGATTTTGGGTGAAACGAACGACAGTATTAAAGATGCGCTTTCGCGTTCAGGCGGTACCACCGTAACCGGCGCGTGGCTTACCAATATAGGTCAGCAGTACCTGTGGGTTGTCTTTAATATTGGCGATTCTCGTACATACCGGTTGATGCGTGAAGACGATGGTATTCACCACGCTGAAATGGAACGCCTGCCGGGCAACGAGGGCAATGTATCTCTTGAGCAGGTCACTACTGATCACTCTGAGGTTCAATATCTGGTGGATGAAGGGCAGATTACTCAGCTTGAAGCCCTAACGCACCCGCGCAGAAATGTGATTACCCGTGCACTAGGTACAGGTAATTTTTGGGAACCCGATTTTTGGGTGCTTCCCGCACGAGCGGGCGACCGTCTGATGCTCTGCTCGGACGGTCTTTCTGGCGAGCTTTCCCATGAATATATGGCGCGTGTTCTTACCTCTATACGTCACCCGCAAGATGCCGCCGATGTGCTTCAGCATGAGGCGCTGCGCTCGGGCGGTCGCGATAATATTACCGTGATTGTTGCTGACGCCATAGAAGCGCAAGACTAGTCTTTCCCCGTGACATTAACCGGCGCATCGGGGAAAGTGAACGGTTAGACTAGTGGGGTGACTGAAAATCTTGCTGAAACTCCCGCATCCCTTGACCGTGCCCTCAAGGCGCTAGATTCGAGCGCTGAGCTGACCGATACTATTCGCGCCGAATATGCCGAGCTGACCGATACTATTCGCGCCGCCCGGCATGACTACTATCAGGCAGATGCCCCGACTCTCTCAGATGCCGAATACGATAGGCTCTACCGCAGGCTTGAGCAGATTGAGGCACAATATCCCGCGTTGATTGCTAACGATTCGCCTACCCAAGAGGTAGGTGGAGAAGTCAGCGAGGCTTTTTCGCCGGTAACCCATCTGGTACGCATGTACTCCCTTGAGGATGTTTTTTCTCTTGAGGAGCTTCGGGCATGGCTAACAAAGACCGAGGAAAATACCCGTCTTCTCACCGGCACCGCACCGCAGTGGCTTACGGAGCTGAAGATTGATGGTCTTGCGGTCAATCTGCTGTATCGTAACGGTGTGTTGGTGCGTGCGGCTACTCGTGGTGACGGTACTACGGGTGAGGATGTAACCCATAATGTGCGCACTATAGCCTCAATCCCACAGAAATTAGCGGGGGAGAACCACCCGGCGGAGCTTGAAGTACGCGGCGAGGTTTTCATTTCATCGGCAGACTTCAAGAAACTCAACGAAAAAATGGTGTCTGAGGGGAAGAACCCGTTCGCCAACCCCCGAAACGCCGCGGCAGGATCCCTGCGTCAGAAAGACTCTGCCGTGACCGCTGAACGCCCTCTGAGCATGTATGTTCATGGCGTAGGCTCGCGGACCGGGCTAGATGTGAACTCCCAGTACCAAACCTACGAGCAATTGGCCGCTTGGGGGCTTCCCACTAGTCCATACAGCAAACTTTTTACTTCAGTCGATGATATTCTTCGGTATATTGCCGAGTACGGTGAAAAGCGCCATTCCCTGGTGCACGAGATCGACGGCATAGTCATCAAGGTCAATGACTTTGTAGCGCAGACTCAACTGGGGTACACCTCGCGAGTGCCGCGCTGGGCTGTAGCGTATAAATACCCGCCCGAAGAGGTTAACACCAAGCTTCTCGATATTCGCGTGGATGTTGGGCGTACCGGCCGCGTGACCCCCTATGGTGTGATGGAACCCGTGCTTGTCTCGGGCTCTACCGTTGAACGCGCAACCTTACATAATCAGGATGTGGTGAAGGCCAAGGGTGTGCTTATCGGAGACACCGTGGTTCTTCGTAAGGCTGGCGACGTGATTCCCGAGATCGTGGGGCCTGTGGTTGCTCTTCGTAACGGTCATGAACGCGAGTTCGTTATGCCCACCGAGTGCCCTTCCTGCGGTACGACGTTGGCTCCCGGTAAAGAGGGCGACGTCGATATGCGCTGCCCCAATTACCGTTCCTGCCCGGCGCAGCTGACCGAGCGCATCTACTACGCCGCGTCGCGGGGTGCTTTCGATATTGAAGCACTCGGCTTTGAGGCGGCTAAGGCTTTGACAGCTCCCGCCGAGCCTGAGCAGCCTCCGCTCACGAGTGAGGCGTTCCTCTTTGATCTCACCGCCGAAGATCTACGCGATGTGAAAATTCGCCGCGAGAAGAAGGTCAAGGGGGTGGGTACCGGCAAGTTTGAGCTTGTTCCGTACTTCTATACGAAGCCCACGAAAGCAAAGCCAGACCCTGTTCCTACGAAGAACACACAAAATCTCTTTGTAGAGCTTGAGAAAGCAAAATCGCAGCCTCTCTGGCGCGTGCTTGTAGCCTTATCGATTCGCCATGTGGGGCCAACCGCGGCGCGCGCCCTCGCCACCGAATTTGGCTCTATGGATGCGATCGCCCAGGCTGACCGGGATAGGTTAGCGGCTGTTGATGGTGTGGGCGGCGTTATCGCCGATTCGATTATCGAATGGTTTACAACGGATTGGCATCGCGAAGTTCTTGCCCGTTGGGCGGATGCCGGTGTGCGTATGGAAGATGAGCGTGACGCGTCAATAGAACGCACGCTCGAAGGCGTGACCGTGGTTGTGACCGGAACCCTTGTGAACTATAGCCGTGATAGTGCGAAGGAAGCGATTATCGTGCGCGGCGGGCGCGCCTCCGGGTCTGTGTCTAAGAAGACCCATTTTGTGGTTGCCGGAGCCTCTGCGGGGTCAAAACTTGATAAGGCCGAGGCCCTGGGAATTCCGGTTCTTGATGAAGACGGGTTTACGAAACTTTTGGCCCACGGGCCCGATGCGCTAACACCGGGGGAGTAGGACTCTTACTCCGAGTTATCTACCAAATAACGGCGAAAGGTTACGCTGTAGCTGGTATTTGGTGTGGGGTAGCGCAGCTGTATGATGTACTGCGATGAAGGGCCTGAAACCTGGCAATAGAGTTGTAAACGCCCGAAAATAGCTCTATATGGTGTGACTTAAGCACATAATCTCCCAAAGACCGTGCATATATGCTAAGGCGCGCCATCGCGCCGCAGAACTGTTAAGTGGTTTGGACTCATGTCGTCATGAACCCTTAAAACACGCCGCAAGCGAAAAATTTTTTAAAAAATTTTTAAATGGGTGCAGGGTCACTATTACGAAATGATAAAGCCCACCCCCGGAAACAGAATATAGAAGAGTCGTTCTTGTGTGCTCCCTTGGTATGGCAATGGATGAGTAGGAATCGAGGTTTTAAAAGTTTGAACTTAGCCTACCCTGAGTTAATTTACCTGGGAGTTCCCTGTGAGAACTCAGAACGCTTGCTGAGAGCATAGGAGAGGTTGGAATCTTGAGTTTTCTCAGCTATCTTTATCTGCAGAACGATTCCTTTATTGGGAGTCAATCAGAAATTTAGTTTTGGGACCGGAAACCCCAAAACGATGCCCGGTTCTACCGCACGTCCCCACGTGAGGATGCGCCTCTGCCGTCTACCCCGCAATACGCGACTATGGCGGAAGCGCGAATCACCTGGATAGCCGCTCACATGGTAGAGCCTCGACAAGTAATCAATTTGTTAAAACGGGTGAGCGGTAACGCTATGAAGCTCCGGGGACGGAGTGAGCGTGGATGGCCTTATTTGGAGCATTATGAAGAACACTTCCGCAATCCGCCGTACTGTTGCTGCTCTCGCTATTGGTGGTGCAGCTGCAGCCGCTGCCGCGCCTGCTGCAAACGCAGCACCGGCATCCACCTGGGATGCTTTGGCACAGTGTGAGTCCGGTGGTAACTGGGCAATCAACACTGGCAACGGCTTTTACGGTGGTCTGCAGTTCACCCAGCAGTCCTGGAACGGTGTCGGCATGTCCGGTTCCCCCATGAACGCTTCCCGTGAACAGCAGATTGAGGCAGCAGAGCGTCTGCTTGCACAGCAGGGCTGGGGCGCATGGCCCGCATGCTCCTCGAAGCTCGGTCTGTCCGGTAACGCAACCCCCTCCTACACCGATCCCGGTGCAGCTCAGCAGGAGGTAGCACCTCAGGCACAGGCTCAGCAGTCCTACTCCGAGCCCGTTCAGGAAGCAGCACCTGCTGCTCCCGCACCTACGACTCAGGCTCCTGCTCAGGAAGCTCCCGCAGCACCTGTTCAGGAAGCAGCACCTGCAGCTCAGGCACCCGCAGCAACCGCTGCTGGCACCTACACCGTGCAGTCCGGTGATACCCTCTCCGGTATCGCTGCTCAGCTCGGCGTTGCTGGTGGTTACCAGGCAATCGCAGCTGCTAACACCGACGTTGTCTACAACGTTGACCTGATCTTCCCCGGTCAGGTTCTGAACATCCCCGCATAATTTAGGGAGTTCACCTTAACGTAGATATATGAGCCCCATCTTCCTTCGGGAAGGTGGGGCTCATATATGTCTAGGCACGATACTGCCCTTTACACTTCAGACTTATGAATGCCAGAGCGAAAATCTATTCTGTGCAGGCTTATAGGTTTGGAGTCCCTGCAAATCTAAAAACTCTCTCGCTAGATCACCGATACGTCAGCATACCTGCGAGCCGACGGGTACACTAGATAGAGAATTGAAAGTATACCTAACGGAGAATCATGTCTGCCATCACCACCGAGCAGGTTAAGCACCTTGCCGAACTGGCACGCATCGAGATGACAGAGGACGAGCTCAACGCTATGGCGGCAGAGCTCGATATTATTGTCAGCTCGATGGAGCATCTGTCTGAAACCGTCACCCCAGACATACCCCCGACCAGCCATCCGATTTCGCTTCAGAACGTCTTGCGCGAAGATGTTGTGGGGCAGACCCTCACCCAGGAAGAGGCGCTTTCAGGTGCCCCCGATGCGCAGGATGGCAAATTCCGCGTGCCCGCAATTCTCGACGAAGACTAAGGGGAAGACGTGAACGAACTTATTGTGCTCACTGCGGCTGAAGCCGCTCAAAAACTTGCAGCCGGTGAGATTTCTGCCGTTGAGCTTACCCGGGCGCATATAGATCGCATTGAAGCAATCGATGGCACCCCACTCAGCGAGAACCGCGCTGACGGTAAAAGTGGTCTGAATGCTTTCCTGCACATCAACCGTGAGGAAGCCCTGGAGACCGCGCAGGCTGTTGATGCTGACCGTGCGGCAGGTCAAGAGCTGCCCGCGCTCGCTGGTGTACCCATCGCTGTTAAAGACTTGATCGTCACAAAGGGACAGCCCACCACCGCCGGATCGCGCATGCTTGAAGGATGGATGAGCCCCTATGACGGTACCGTAACTCGCAAGGTGCGTGCAGCACGCATGCCAATCTTGGGGAAGACTAACCTCGACGAGTTTGCGATGGGTTCCTCGAACGAGCACTCGGCATTTGGCGTAGTTCGTAACCCCTGGGCGCTTGATCGTGCCCCCGGCGGCTCTGGCGGCGGATCTGCCAGCGCTGTTGCGGCTTTCCAGGCTCCCTTAGCTCTTGGAACTGATACAGGTGGATCTATTCGCCAGCCTGCCTCCCTCACCGGTTCTGTAGGCGTAAAACCGACTTACGGTTCGGTATCCCGCTACGGCGTAATTGCTATGGCATCTTCGCTTGACCAAGTAGGTCCCTGCGCTCGTACCGTGCTCGATACTGCGATGCTTCACGAAGCTATCGCCGGTCACGACCCCATGGACTCTACCTCTTTGAATGAACCAGTCGGTCCTTTTGCGGCTCAGGCTCTTGAGGGTGCCAACCCTGAATCCCTCAAAGGGATGCGCATTGGTGTTATTAAAGAACTCGGTGGCGGTTCTGGTAGCGGTTTCCAACAGGGCGTTCTTGACCGTTTCCACGACGCCCTAAAGCTGCTGGAGAAGGCTGGGGCTGAGGTTGTAGAAGTTTCCCTTCCCTCGGTAAAGGAAGCGATTAGCGCTTACTACATGATTATGTCCTCCGAGGTATCTTCAAACCTGGCAAAATACGACGGCGTGCGGTACGGTCTGCGCGTTATACCCGAAGACGGTTCGGTGACTATTGAGCGTGTCATGGCAGCTACCCGCGAAGCTGGTTTTGGCGACGAGACTAAGCGCCGCATCATTTTGGGTACCTATGCGCTTTCAGCGGGTAATTACGATGCCCACTACGGTGCGGCATTGCGCGTGCGTACTCTTATTCAGCGTGATTACACCGCGGCTTTTGAGAAGTGCGATGTGCTGGTTTCTCCGACTTCGCCAACGACCGCCTTCAAACTGGGTGAGAAAACCAAAGGTGACCCCATGGCGATGTACTTGGGTGACGTGGCAACCGTGCCGGTAAACCTTGCGGGGGTTCCCGCGATTTCGCTTCCGGCAGGCGTTGCCGACGAAGACGGACTACCTGTGGGCATACAGTTCACCGCCCCCGCACGCGAAGATGCACGCCTGTACCGGGTGGGTGCCGGTTTGGAAGCGCTTCTGAATGATACCTGGGGCGCGCCGTTCTACACCCGCATTCCCAACACCGAAAATCTGATTAGCGACTTTGACTTTGGGGGTACCAAGTAATGAGTGAAGAAGTCCTCAGCTTCGAAGAAGCCATCGAGAAATATGATCCGGTGCTTGGTTTTGAGGTGCATGTAGAGCTCAACACAAACACCAAAATGTTCGATGCCGCTCCGAACGTTTTCGGGGATGAACCGAACACCAATATCACCCCGGTCTCGCTTGGGCTGCCCGGTGTGCTTCCCGTGGTGAACAAGGTGGCAGTTGAATCAGCTATTAAGCTGGGTCTTGCCCTGGGATGCGATATTGCGCCTATCTCGTATTTTGCGCGTAAAAACTACTTCTACCCGGACTCCCCGAAGAACTTCCAGACCTCGCAGCATCATGGCCCTATCGCTGAGAATGGCAAGCTGGATGTAGAACTCGAAGACGGAACCGTCTTTACCGTTGAGATTGAGCGCGCGCATATGGAGGAAGACGCCGGTAAGCTCACCCATGTGGGCGGTGCCGACGGGCGCATCCAGGGCGCGGCATTCTCGCTGGTGGACTACAACCGCGCCGGTGTGCCGCTAATCGAGATTGTGACCCGCCCGATTGTGGGTGCTGGCGAGCGTGCGCCCGAACTGGCACGCGCCTATGTTGCAGCGATTCGTGAGATTGTCAAAGGCTTGGGCATCTCGGATGCTCGCATGGAGCGCGGTAACGTGCGATGTGACGCAAACGTGTCGCTCATGCCCAAGGGGAGCGAGAAATTCGGTACTCGTTCGGAGACGAAGAACGTTAACTCCCTGCGCTCGGTGGAACGTGCAGTACGCTATGAGATTCGCCGTCACGCTGCTATTTTGGAACGTGGTGAGAAAATTCAGCAGGAAACCCGCCACTGGCATGAGGATACCCGCGAGACTTCATCAGGGCGTCCCAAATCTGATGCCGACGATTATCGCTACTTCCCGGAACCTGACCTGGTGCCCGTGGTACCCGAGATGGCGTGGGTTGAAGAGCTGCGCGCAAGTCTGCCCGAGCCCCCTGCGGAACGTCGCCGCCGGTTGAAAGCGGAGTGGGGATACTCAGACGAAGAGTTCCGTGACGTGGTCAATGCCGGTGCTCTTGATGTTGTTGAGCAGACTATTGCCGCTGGGGCTAGCGCATCCGCCGCCCGCAAGTGGTGGATGGGTGAAATTGCCCGTAAAGCTAAGCAGGCCGAGGTTGAGCTGACCGCGCTGGGTATTGAACCTGTAACCGTGGTGGAGCTTGAGACCCTGATCGCCGAGGGTAAGATCAATGACAAGATTGCCCGTAAGGTGCTGGAGCATGTGCTCGCTGGCGAAGGTAAGCCTGCCGAGATCGTTGAGGCTCGCGGTCTTGCCGTGGTTTCTGACGACGGTGCGCTCACCGCCGCCGTTGAGGAGGCTTTGGCGGCCATGCCGGATGTTGCCGATAAGATTCGTGCCGGTAAGGTTCAGGCGGCCGGTGCGATCGTTGGCCAAGTCATGAAAGCTACCCGAGGCCAGGCGGATGCGGCTCGCGTGCGTGAGCTTATTCTGCAGGCTTGCGGTGTGGAAGGCTAATTACCCAAGCACCCTCGATAAGCACTCTGTTCGGGCTCTAAAAAGGCTCTTTATCCGAATAAAGCGATAAAAAATACGCTTTATTCGGATAAAGAGCCTTTCTATGCTGAATAATACAGTGCAGTAGCGCTATGAGTAAGGGATAAGCCCGCAGCAGACACGCAGCACATTCAGCCTTATACGGTACAGTAGTGATATACGGCATAGTAGGTCGAGGAGGAAAGCATGAAGGTTATCCGAAGTCTCAGATCGGGGACCCTCCTAATGCTTATCGTGCTTACTCTTGTGCTTGCTGTAAGTTCGGTGCTTGAAAGTGTGCTCATCAAGTACCTTTCCGATGCCGTTATCACGGGCGATCGTAAGCTTTTTCTCCTGATGTTTCTTGCCGTGCCCGTATACCTTATCGTCGATACATTTTTTCATTACGCACGCCAGTACCGTGCCGCTCTCGCCGGGGTGCAGATTCAGAATAACCTGCGTGCAGAACTGTTCCGCCGCATCGGGCTTTCTCCCGTAGCGCGGCTGACGGGCAGGAGCTCCGAATATTATTTTTCGCAGTTCACGAGTCAGCTTGAAAGCATTAAAACCAACTATATTGACGTTATTTTCTGGGGCGGATACCTCACCGCGCAGCTTATTCTCGCCATTGTGGCTGCTTTTATTCTGAACCCGTTCATGGCGTGCGCTGTTCTTGCGCTGAGCCTGCCGGTGGGTTTGATACCGATGATGACTCGAAAACGTATTGGTACCGTGACGAAAGTTTATGCTTCGCGGACCGACGCATTGAACGAGGTTAGCGGTGATACGCTCCGCAGCGCTTTGGGGTGGAAGATTCTGGGCGCATACTCATTCGTGGCTAAACGCTTTTCTGAAGAATTGAGTGAATGGTACGTGGCGGCGCAGAGTTATCAGCGTACGCAGGAACGTGTAGACGCCGTCAATAGTATGTTCACGAAACTTCTGTATTTGGGAACGTGGCTTGCCGGTGGGGCGTTGGTGCTCTCGGGGCTATCGAGCGTGGGCGAGGTGGTCGCTTTTGCCCAGTTGACCGGTATGATTTGCATGCCGCTGTTTATGTCTACAGGTTTGCTGACCCAGTATTATGCAGGTCGTGAGATTATCCGCAAGATTGATGCGGAAGTACCCGCTGTGGAAGATTACCGATCGGGCGAGCCTCTCACACTGGACGCGATTACCTATCGTGACGTCAAGCCTTTGGGCGAAAAGTCGGTGGGTTATGGCGTGAGTTTCATATTTGAGACTGGTAAAAAGTATTTGGTGATTGGCGCATCCGGCTCGGGCAAATCTACGCTTTTCAAACCTCTTTTTGGAAATAATCCCGAGTATAGCGGAACTATTGAGGTACACGAATCTGGGCAGACGCGCGATCTGCGTGAGATTGCTGAACAGGATATGCATGCTTCCCTAGGGCTGCTTGCGCAGGACAATCATCTGCTGCACGATAGCCTGCGCGAGAATATTCGCCTGTACGATCCGTCGGTGCCGGATGCGCAGATTCTCTGGGCTTGTGAGCGCGCAGGTCTGGGAGAATGGGCTTCCGCGAGGGGTCTTGATTATATGCTGAGCGACGATTTGAGATCGCTTTCCGGCGGAGAGAAACAGCGTATCTTGCTTGCACGTATGCTCCTGCACGAACGCTCTTTCTATATTGTGGATGAGCTTACCACTGGGTTGGACCACGCTACGGCGGGACGGGTTGAGCGTGCTCTTTTCGAGAGCATGGAAGGGTTTGTTTACATTACGCACCGTACGGTTCCCGAGGTGTTGGCGGCGGTCGATGAAGTGCTTGTCATGGAAGACGGCGAGCTTGTAGCATCCGGAGCCTGGGATGATGTGCACGCGGCCGCCCTAGAACGTGGGCTTGTGGGGCATCCCTGACAACCTGCTAAAAAGGCTCTTTATTCGAATAAAGCGTATTATTCGCCGCTTTATTCGAATAAAGAGCCTTTTTGTGCCCCGAGGAAGGGGACACATTGGAATGGTATACCCGCTTATTCGGTAATCCCCAAGTTTGTCAGGATGAAGGCGTAGTCCCACGCGATCTCACGCC
>NZ_KV820073.1:0-1083 GCF_001815285.1 Rothia sp. HMSC065D02 | reverse complement strand
CGGGTTCTCGTTTACCGGTGCCGGGTCTGTGCGTGTTGCCGGTTTGGATGTGATGGGTGCCCGCGTCTTTGATGGTGCCTCGAAGCGTTTCCTCTCGACGGACCCGCTGGCCCAGGTGCCGGGTACTGGTTTCTTCGCGGATGTATATGCGTTCTGTGGGAACAACCCGGTAGGACTGATGGACCCGTGGGGTCTGAAGCCGATGTCGCCGGATGAGTTCCAAAAATATTCTAGGGACAAGGCTCAGAAAGATTTTCGGCAATATTTCGTTGCTGGTGCCATGCTCGTTGTGGGTCTTGCTCTGACGGCTGCTGCTGTGGCGACAGGACCGCTAGGCATGGTACTGCTGGGTGCTGCTTCGGGTGCTTTGATGAGTGGTGGTATGTCGGTGATTACCCAGAAGATGGAAGGTAAGAATGTTGATTGGGGCGCTGTTGGTCGAGACGCTCTGATTGGTGGTCTTGCCGGTGGTGCCGGTGGTGTAGTCGGCGGTATTTTTGCGAAGGGCGCTACTGTGGCAAAGGGCCTAGCAACGGCAGAGAAAGCGGGTAAAATCTCTCGTGTTGTACAAATGGGTGTGAAAGCATCGGATAAAATCAACGCTGGTATTGCCCGTATAGGAAACACCAAGCTTGTCTCTGCGTTCAGGAATAGTAAGTTTATTAATGGGGCGAGTAATTGGGTTGGTAACAAACTCTACGGTAAAACCTTCGAAGGCGGCGTTGATGAACTTGGTGCTAAGGTAATAGGCAGCGGGCTCCAAGAAGGCGTAAAAGATGGTACATCTTCTTCGGTGAAATATGCCGCAACAACTGATAATTGGAATGGTACAGACCAACTATCGGCTTTTGGCATGGGGTTTACTGGTGGTTTTGTGTTTGGTGCAGTTGGTGGTGGTGCGAACCAAGGGATGACTGCTTCATCAGATTTAGCAAAAGAAACAGGAAAAACAGTCAGCAAATTAAATAACCCCTGGACTCGTAATTACGCTAATGACTGGATTACTAGTAATGGTGCTGATGCCATATCTATCGGTTTAGACCAAAAGATGAGTCCGGAGGAGAAGGCTCAGAAGATGATTCA
>NZ_KV820072.1:0-3418 GCF_001815285.1 Rothia sp. HMSC065D02 | reverse complement strand
GCTTGTTGTTTCAAAACTATACAGCGAACGCAAACACCACAAACAACTCTAGTGTGAATAAGTCTTCGGCCTATTAGTACCAGTCAACTCCACGCCTTACAACGCTTCCATACCCAGCCTATCAACCTCATCATCTCTAAGGAGCCTCACACACCACAAAGAGTGCCAGGAGAACTCATCTCGAAACAGGCTTCCCGCTTAGATGCCTTCAGCGGTTATCCCTCCCGAACGTAGCCAATCAGCCATGCACCTGGCGGTACAACTGACATACCAGAGGTTCGTCCGTCCCGGTCCTCTCGTACTAAGGACAGCCTTTCTCAATTCTCCAACGCGCGCAGCGGATAGGGACCGAACTGTCTCACGACGTTCTGAACCCAGCTCGCGTACCGCTTTAATGGGCGAACAGCCCAACCCTTGGGACCGACTCCAGCCCCAGGATGCGACGAGCCGACATCGAGGTGCCAAACCATGCCGTCGATATGGACTCTTGGGCAAGATCAGCCTGTTATCCCCGAGGTACCTTTTATCCGTTGAGCGACAGCGCTTCCACAAGCCACTGCCGGATCACTAGTCCCGACTTTCGTCCCTGCTCGAGTCGCCACTCTCACAGTCAAGCTCCCTTGTGCACTTACACTCAACACCTGATTGCCAACCAGGCTGAGGGAACCTTTGGGCGCCTCCGTTACACTTTAGGAGGCAACCGCCCCAGTTAAACTACCCATCAGGCACTGTCCCTGAACCAGATCATGGCCCGAAGTTAGACATCCAGATTGACCAGAGTGGTATTTCAACAACGACTCCACCACCACTAGCGTGACAGCTTCACAGTCTCCCACCTATCCTACACAAGCCAACCCAAACACCAATACCAAACTATAGTAAAGGTCACGGGGTCTTTCCGTCCTGCTGCGCGAAACGAGCATCTTTACTCGTACTGCAATTTCACCGAGTTCATGGTTGAGACAGTAGGGAAGTCGTTACTCCATTCGTGCAGGTCGGAACTTACCCGACAAGGAATTTCGCTACCTTAGGATGGTTATAGTTACCACCGCCGTTTACTGGGGCTTAAATTCTCAGCTTCGCCCACACAGGGCTAACCAATCCTCTTAACCTTCCAGCACCGGGCAGGAGTCAGTCCGTATACCTCGTCTTACGACTTCGCACGGACCTGTGTTTTTGATAAACAGTCGCTTCCCCCTGGTCTCTGCGACCCCTACACGCTCCCCACCGCACGGGCAGATCACGCTCAGGGCCCCCCTTCTCCCGAAGTTACGGGGGCATTTTGCCGAGTTCCTTAACCATGATTCTCTCGATCGCCTTAGTATTCTCTACCTGATCACCTGTGTCGGTTTCGGGTACGGGCAGCTAAAACCTCACGCCGATGCTTTTCTCGGCAGCATAGGATCACCAAATCCCCCACAAACAAGGGGTCCCATCACGTCTCAGACACACAACCAGCGCATTTAACAACCAGTCATCCTACACGCTTAGACCACGACAACCACCGCGTGGCTTGGCTACCTTCCTGCGTCACACCTGTTAACACGCTTACCTCCAAAGCTTGGGTCCCACACACCCCACAACACCACAAAGAAAAACTTCATGACACCGTGATCGGCATGGTTAGCATCACAATATCAGTATGGACGGTCCTTCACTGGTACGGGAATATCAACCCGTTCTCCATCGACTACGCCTGTCGGCCTCGCCTTAGGCCCCGACTAACCCAGGGCAGATTAACTTGACCCTGGAACCCTTGATCATCCGGCGCACGGGTTTCTCACCCGTGATTCGCTACTCATGCCTGCATTCTCACTCCCACACAATCCACCACACACTCCCGTGGCAGCTTCACCTCGTGCAGGACGCTCCCCTACCCAACCAGCCACAAAAAGCTGATTGCCACAACTTCGGCGGTGTACTTGAGCCCCGCTACATTATCGGCGCAGAATCACTTGACCAGTGAGCTATTACGCACTCTTTCAAGGATGGCTGCTTCTAAGCCAACCTCCTGGTTGTCTCAGCAACTCCACATCCTTTCCCACTTAGCACACGCTTAGGGGCCTTAGTTGATGGTCTGGGCTGTTTCCCTCTCGACAATGAAGCTTATCCCCCACTGTCTCACTGCTACACTCTCACTTACCGGCATTCGGAGTTTAGCTAACGTCAGTAACCCTCACGGGCCCATCGGCTATCCAGTAGCTCTACCTCCAGCAAGAAACATGTAACGCTGCACCTAAATGCATTTCGGGGAGAACCAGCTATCACAGAGTTTGATTGGCCTTTCACCCCTATCCACAGCTCATCCCCCCAGTTTTCAACCTAGGTGGGTTCGGTCCTCCACACGCTCTTACACGTGCTTCAACCTGGCCATGGATAGATCACTCCGCTTCGGGTCTAGATCCTGCCACTACAACGCCCTCTTCAGACTCGCTTTCGCTACGACTACCCCACACGGGTTAACCTCGCGACAAAACACTAACTCGCAGGCTCATTCTTCAAAAGGCACGCCACCACCCCACACAAAAAAAGGGGGGCTATAACGGCTTGTAAGCACACGGTTTCAGGTACTATTTCACTCCCCTCCCGGGGTACTTTTCACCATTCCCTCACGGTACTGATCCACTATCGGTCATCAGGAAGTATTTAGACTTACCAGGTGGTCCTGGCAGATTCACACGAGATTCCACGAGCCCCGTGCTACTCGGGACATTGTCAACGCACACACAACACTTTCAACTACGGGACTCTCACCCACTACGGTCGACCATTCCAAGCCAGTTCGCCTACCATCATGCACTACGCCGGTGACCAGTTAGAACCACCACAACAACTCCCACAACACCCATGATGCAACACCTAACCGCTATCACACACCACAGGTTTAGTCTCATCCGCGTTCGCTCGCCACTACTAACAGAATCATTATTATTTTCTCTTCCTGCGGGTACTGAGATGTTTCACTTCCCCGCGTTCCCCCCAACTGGCCTATACATTCAACCAGCGGTCACCCACCATAACGATGAGCGAGGTTTCCCCATTCGGAAATCCTCGGATCCACGCCCAGTTATCGGCTCCCCGAGGCTTATCGCAGATTCACACGTCCTTCATCGGCTCCTGATGCCAAGGCATCCACCGTGTGCCCTTAACAACTTACACACAATCAAGAAAAAGAAGAATCAAGAAACCACACAACCGTGCAGTTCCCAGAAGATGCTCGCGTCCACTATATAGTTCTCAAACAACAAACCACACCAACACCAACACCGAGAACAAACCCAGCACCAGCACCAGCCAGTCACCAATTCAGACCACACCTAGCGTGCAACCCGAAAACCCAAGAACGCACTCGAACAACACGAAAAAATAATGATGACGTATACACAACACCGTGAAACAAAACAAACAACAAAAAAAA
>NZ_KV820071.1:0-7990 GCF_001815285.1 Rothia sp. HMSC065D02 | reverse complement strand
GGTACGAGACCCTGCACACCCACAAACCCCACACCACAGAAGGAAGACCCACAATAATGAGTCCTAATTCAACCCATTCACTTGTGGTATATCCAGGCTTATGATCCTGTGAAACAAGAGTCGCGATAGTCATAAGGCCCAAAAGAAAAGCCAAAAAGAGTAACAGCAAAAGCGCTACCCATAAGAGCATTTTCATGAACCATGAGGCTTGTACCCGCACCGAGGCCAACACCCGCACCACAGCCCGAGGGTCAGAGGCTTCTTCTAATATCTGCTGAATTTTCTGCTCACGCTCACGCCGACGTCCTTCAAATACTGCTGAGAGCCAAAACGTCCCCACCACAAAGACTAGGCAGAAGAGACCAAAGATAAGTTCACTGCTCATCAGCAGCTACCGCCCCTGAAGTGCCGGTCTGAAGACTAGCCCCGGGAGCTTCGGATTCCCCACGAGCATTTTTAATGTTGCCGCCATAGGTTTTCGCCCCAGCAGTACCAGCACTTTTGATCGTGTTAATTCCTACTTTCTGAATCATCTTCTGAGCCTTCTCCTTAAGGACTAGTGGGCTTAGCGGGTGCATGTACTACTCTATCTTCTCGCACGGATGTTCCAGCAGGTATAGAACACCAGAATTAGAACCAAGCGAATCTTCCAGAGCTTTGCGATCAATACTTGAATCCAGACGAGGCCAACGACCCTCAGTGACACGAAAAGAAACATAGAACAGGAGCTGTTGCAAAGACATTCCAACAGGACGTACCACGACTTTTTTGCCTGTACTGCTACGCAAAATAAAACGATCCTGGTAAGGCTTAAGATTGTACTCTGCAATATTCACATAAGAAATATACTTCTTTCTGCCCATAAAAACCTTATATGTAATACCTTCATCATCAATAGTGATATATGAATATCTATAATTACGAAAAATATGTATAATAATCATGATATATATTGCCAAAGGGGTCCATATCGGCCATACGGTCACAAATTCCAGTCCAGCATACAAATAAAGAGTTATATAGATATATACTATAAAAACAAAAAATATATATGATATAACAGCAGCAATTTTATGCACTATTTTAAGGCGATATGTCACCACATCTTCAAGCTTATAATAGTTTATTTTAGTAGTAACAAATTTAGAAGCTATCAATACCCCCAGCGAAGGTAATATTGCAGCAACAAGAGGTATCATAAGCCTGATAATATCTGTCACTATTATCGCCTCCTTACCAGAATGTTTTTATTAATCTTATTATTATGAAGGTCATCCTGTTTCTCTAAAAAGAATTTTACAGAGATGAGAGCATCCCCTGAGAATGCACCTTCTGCTATATTCTTTCCTCACTCTTGAAGGTAAGACCAGAGTAAGACATTACAAGGTCCTGTGTTTCCTCTGGATCGTCATAAAAACATTGGATTTTGTCTTGATCGTCTGAGTGATCATGCTGAGCCCAATACCCTGTTGTGAGGCGGAAGGCAAGCTGAGGTATCAAAAGACCGGCATTAGTGAGTTTGGGGTCGAAGCGTAATGTACCGTGCTGTGTTTTGAGTATCATCCAGGTTAGATCTCCCTCACGGGCGTAATACCGATATTTATGAATGTTTCGGTAGGTTGCTTGATATTTTTTACCCCATGTGTTCGACCATGAAAACCCTTCCGGGGTAGTCCACAGGTAGAAATTCTTTCGACTCAGGTAATAATAAACACCAGAGTACCACCCTACATTCATCGCTGGTAAAAATATAACTGTCCCAGGGTATTCTGGGATATAAATTCCTATGAGTGAAAGAATGATAATAGGGATAGACGATAGCAAAAGTATAATATTAGCAAGAATTCCTTGGAACTTATCTTTTGTGCCCCGGTACGGGTATTTCAAATTCCGATAATTCCAGTTCCGCTGAGCATATAGTAGAAATATACACGATATGCCGAAAAGAATGAGGCTTCCTACCCCAAGAACCTGAATCATTTCTTTCCTTAAGTTTCTCAAATACCTACCGTAGAGTCGTGTTTTTATTCTTCCGAAGGCCTTCTTGCAATAAAAGCTAGAATAATATAGCCTACAAAAAATATGATTGTTATCATCATGGCCCATCCTGCAATGGGGAATAGCAAAGGCCGCCTCTGAACAATGTTCGTAAAACTCTCCACGAACTCCTCGACATCCCTAGCAGGAACAGATTCAGGAGTTTCTCCCAAAGTATCAGAGCGCTCATTCTTATGCACAGTACTTCCCTCAGCAGACGAGTCTTCTCCTGCTTTGCCGAATGTTGGCACACGATGCGAGGACGGTGTGGCACCCCAGTCCATGGTATACGCCGAGGTTATTTTCTGATAGTAGTTCTTTTGTTTTTTCTCGCTTCGATACGAGAGGTAACTACAGATAACGATGCCACTAAAGATGAGGGAATAATAAATATAGTTTCCCATTGTTGTTACTCTCCAGGCCCCTTATACTCTTTATCCCTATTATTCCTACCAATAACTTATGATTTCGACCTTTAAGTCAGGACTTCCCGTGAGTGAGTACAGCGCCTACACTGCCGGAGGTAGAAATCTAAACATCACCCCTTAAAGGTCAGGTTGGTTGTACTCGACCGGTGCATGTCCGTTCCCGTATATGCATGATTCGGCAACCGCCTCACGCGCGAAGCAGCCCGACATGCCGCGCCTAAATGTACTGTTCATGACGAATATCCTTGACTAACCCTTATGTGAAGGTTAGGGTAAATATATCCTATACAGTGTTCTGTGACACTCGCAAACATTAACTATATCTACGTTGATATAACTACAACCACACAAGGAGCAGCTATGCCGCACGTCCGCCCTGAACCTATCGCCCCTGAAAACAGCGGTTCACCAAGTTCTTTGGGCGGTAAGCCTGCGCCTATGCCTGAGCTCAAGCATGTTGATCCTCCGCAAAGCTCTGTTGACGACAATATGAGTATCGGCACGGCTGATAAGCCGCGCGCTATGCCTGACGTTCAGTTTGATGATGGGGCATCCGATAACCTCAGAAATGCGCTGAATTCTGCCGCAGACACTATCGAAACCCAGCAGGGTGGACGAGACGGTCTTTTTGATACTGCACGAGATAAATTTGAGGGCAAATACGCCCACGACTTTCATATGTGCCACGTACAACTTGCCAATAACTCCGCCAACGTTGTGGCGATGCTCCGTTATGGCGCGAAGCTGGTAGATTACATCAAAGAGTGCGCACATGTTGAAAACGAAAACCGTAAGAAAGCCCGGGAGTGGGAGAACCGCAACGGTTTGCAGCAAACTTGGGATGGTGTTGTTCTCAACAAACACCGTCCCGATTATGCTCCCAACCCGTCGAAACCTGCTGAGCCCGGCTCTGCCCCGCAGCGCGATGTCAATGCTGGCGCCCCTGATGCATCCGGCGGCACTTCCTCTGCTATTCCAGAGAACCTCGACGGCTACAATACTGCCTGTGTATCCTACGACAACGAAGCAGGCCTCAAGCATACCGACATTACGAATGCGCTAACACATACACAAGTTCGTGCCATCACGGGTCGCTCGATATCAGCGAAACAATCAACAGCATGGCGGGGTGGCTTCAACAGAGCAACCAGGTCAATACCTGGGTTTCTGGAGTTGCCCAGGATTTTAGGGATGCTGGGTCTGGCACCGGTAACATCAAAACCGTCTCGAATGCGTATCTGGATCAGCGTATGCAGGAGCGTGGAACTGGTGCTCCTCAGGTTCAGAAAATCGAGGTTCATCCCGCTCAGGTCACGGGCGAAATCCCTACTTCCGGCTTCGCAAATGATCCGGTAAACGTGGCAACGGGTAACTTCATTGAGCCTGAAACCGACCTTTCTTTCCCGGGAACTTTTGCGCGTAATCTGAACCTGAAACGTATGTATAACAGCTTGGCTGTGACTAACTCGCAAGATATTCCTTCGGGTGTTTTTGGCATCGGATGGTCCTCTACTCTGGATCAGCGTCTTGAGTTTGATGCTGACAAAGCATCATGGTTTACCGCCGATGGGCGCATCCTCACGTTCGCGCGTGAAGGTGAAGGATTCGCGCGTGCCTCCGGGGAAGCATGGTGGCTGACAAAGGCAGAACCGGGTTCTGATGCATATGCGCGAGTTGAAGCCTCGCAGCGTGAAACACAGCAACAGCTCAAGAGTTCTCGTGGCTTAGATGAATCCGCAGATCAAGCTCTCACGCAGGAACCCTTCTATTGGATCGTGATGAATAACGCTCACGAATCCTTTGGGTTCAGCGCTTCTGGGGATTGGGTGAGTGCTACTGATGGGCACCCATCAAATACTGTGGTCGCATTCCGTGACGCGCAGGGACAGGTTACAGATCTGGTGCATCCAGGATCCCAGCGCGGGATTCGTGTGAACTATGAAGCGCTAGTTCAAAGCACTGAGGCTCCCGAGTATCGCCCGATTAGTGCTTATACTTACAACACGACTGGCGCCGAAGCCGATACGCCGCTAATGGCCGCAGAATATTCGTATGAGGGTGAGTATCTGACGAGTGTGGCAACAAATGCGGGTGTCCGTTCGTATACTCACACGGATGCCGGACTTATCCGTGAGGTTATCAATGCCAACGGGATTGTAGAGGTTACCAACACCTACGATGAACTGGGCCGGGTAGTTCACCAGCTCACCGAGTATGGGCGCGAAGTTTCGTATACCTATACCCCGAGCTTGGTTACTATCGTGGCGGATGCTGAAACAGGGGATAACTCTAACCTCTGGACAAGCGATTCTAAGGGACGCTTGATCGGAATCACCGCTACCGACGGCAGTCGACAGACCATGCGGTACGATTCTTTCGGAAACCGTGTGGGTATTACTGAGCGCGATGGTTCTAGGACCGCGCGCGTATTCGATAACCGAGGCAGGCTGAAGCGTGAACGTACTCCCGAGGGTACCGACTATACTTACGGGTGGGATGAACACGATCGCATAACCGGCGTATCTGTGCGGGATGCACGTGATCCTCGCAATCTGGGTACACCAATGACCGTGAGCTATGAATATGCGGATTCGGTGAACCCAAACCCAAGCGCTGTGATTGACGCAGACGGTGCTCAGACGCTTTATGATTGGGACGACAGGGGTCTTCTTACCCGAGTCACTGACCCGACGGGTGTATCCACAACCTTCGAGTACGATGCTTACGGTGATCTCGTGCTCGTGACAAACGGTGCGGGTAATACTACAACCTTGATACGTGATGACCACGGACGTGTTATTGGGGTTATAGATCCGCTTGGTCGTCGCGGTACGGCGACGTACAATTCTTCGGGCGCGCTTGCGAGTATTGAAAACGCAGATGGTGCCCGCTGGACTTTTGCGTACCCCGAGTTTGCCGTAGAATCCCTTCCCTCGCTGGTACGTAACAGCACCAATACGTCTTGGAGTCGTGGAAATCTCCCCATTTCGGTAACGGATCCCTACGGTGCCACTATCCGGTTTACCTACAATGCAGGCGGGGAAATTGCTAGTGTTACTAACCCGCTAGGTCATACGACCGAAGGCACTTTTGACACATGGGGTAACCTTGTTGGTCTCACTACCGCCAGCGGTGCCGTATGGAATTATGTTTATGATGGTTTGTCTCAGCTGGTTGAGGCTACTGACCCGAGCGGTGCTGTCACCCGGTATTCCTATGATTTGAACGGCGAGTTGTCGTCGGTGACGGATGCTACCGGTGTTGAAATTAAACGCAGGGTAGATCGTCAGCGCGGTATTGAGGAGATCGCGGATGCGTTCTCGTCCTCGTTCATTCATACGGATATTTTCGGTCGGGTTACGTCTGAGCAGAAGCGTGCCCGGGGCGGGTCTTCTGCGAAGAAGGCCGATGTTGAGAGCGAGTTCATCACTTATGATGCCGCAGGTCGCCCGGTTGAGATTCTTGATGCTGCCGGTGGGCTGACCCGTTGTGAACGTGATGGTGCTGGGCGTGTGCTGCGGGTGATCTCTGCAGCTGGCCGTATCGAGACCTATGAGTATGATGCTGCCGGGCGGGTGATCTCTCATGCTGTTGGCCTGGATACTCCCGGGCGGTACACCGATGAAGAGGGGGTTTCGCGGGTTGTTGAGCCTTCTGCTTGGGCGATAACCCGGCTGGAGTATGATGCCGCTTCGCAGATTATTAGGCGTGTTAACCCTGACGGGTCGGTGGAGAAGATCACTTATGATGTGTGTGGTCGAGTGACCGGTGTGGAGTCTGGTGCACGTGTGGCATCGTACGAGTACGATTTGTGTGGTCGCCTGGTTGGTGTGCGCGATAGTGCTTTCGGGCAGCGAAGGTTTAAGTACGATGCTGCCGGTCAGATTATCCAGGCAACGGACGGTCTGGGGTTCCGCACGCATTTCTCGTATACCGCAACCGGGCAGGTTTGCCGTGTTGTCGATGCTTCCGGTCAGGTGACTGATTATGAGTACGATGCGCTAGATCGTCTGGTGCGTGTGATTAAGGCTGCGGGTACGGATGATGAGTCGGTGCAGGAGTACGCCTATGATGCTGCCGGTCGTCTGATTCGTGCTCACGATGGTGTACGCGAGTATACGCATACTTATGATTACGCTGCTGGTGGTCGCCTGGCGCATACGTGTGTTGATGGTGTGAAGGCTGCCGAGTTTGGGGTCGAGGATCAGGGTCGTACCGTGTGGGTGCGCGATTACGCTAGTGCTCAGGCCCTTGAAGCTGGCGCGTCTGAGGATGCGTTTGTACAGCATCGGTTTGTGTATGATGCACGCGGTTTGCTGATGGAGCGTTCACGTTCGGGCGTGATAACCGATACTGCGGGTCCGTGCTCTGGCACGGCGGATGTAGATGCGCAGGTTCAGGTGTTGAATACTTTCACGAACACGGGCGCGTACACACTCACGTTGGGGTACGATGCCGACGGTTACCGTACGCGCATGGTGACCCCGTACGGTGAGACTGCGATTGCCCACGATGGTGCTGGTCGCGTGGTGAGTATGTCACGCGCTGATCAAGATGCTCACCGTGAGAGCCCGGCGGCGCAGTATTCCTACGATGCGATGGGCAGGCTGATCCGTGCCCAGTTAGGCGACATTCTCTCGCGCTGGGAGTTTGATAGTGAGTCCGGTCTGGTGTGCTCGTACTCGCGCGAGAACACAGCGAAGGCGGATTCGGTTGAGCGTACCGAGGTTATTCGTGATGAGCAGGGTCGTATTGTGGGCTTGGATTCTGCCGATGGGCTGGTGGTGTATACCTATGATGCTGCCGGCCAGTTGACGGGTTCTCGTGCTGGTGATCTGGAGTTTGAATGGGTCTTTGAATCCGGGCTCATGGTTTCTGAGCGCACTTGGCGTCATTCCAATGGCACGGACGAGCCTGAGGAGACTTCGCGGGTACTGTCGGGTGAACGTTCGTTCGCCTATAACCGTTTGAACCAACTCACCGAAATTATTGCTACCGACCGTACAGCGGAGCATACGTCCACGACAGTGACCACGTATGAGTACAATGCCGCTGGTGAACGTACCTGTGAGATTATCACCGATGACAGGGGTGTACAACGGGTTCGTGAGTACGCTTGGGGCGCGTATTCCGGGCTGGCCTCGGTAACGGATACGTATGTGACTGCTCACGGCGGTGAAGCTGCATCACGGGTTCGTATGGTAACTGATGTGACTGGTGAACTTGCCCAGGTAGCCGGGGTGAATGGTGTTTCGGTGCCGTTGTTGTGGGATCCGGATGCTGCTATGCCACAGATTTTAGGTGCTGGCGGCGTGCCTGCTCCCGGGTCTGACGGCGGTTTCTCCCAGGTTGGTATTGCCGGTGGTTTTGACCCGTGGGCTGTGCCGTCCATACTGGGTTCTGCACCGGATGCCCAGGGGATGAATATTCCTGGTCTTCCGCATGTTTTGAGTGCGGATGATAGCGGTGTGTGGGAATCTATGCTTCCTGCCGGGTTCTCGTTTACCGGTGCCGGGTCTGTGCGT
>NZ_KV820070.1:0-875 GCF_001815285.1 Rothia sp. HMSC065D02 | reverse complement strand
ACGCACAGACCCGGCACCGGTAAACGAGAACCCGTGAGCTGACCGGCAGCATCATAGGTATACACCACCAGTCCGTCGGCAGATGCGCCCTGCCTGTTAAGTGAGGACGAAGTTTTTAGCCCACGTGAAATCTCCCGAGGCGCTCTGCCTACTACGGAACTCGGGCCCGAACTCAGGACCACCAACAGGACAATACTCTTTCCCGTACCCCTCGTGGGCTAACCCCGAAACCACAGGCACCTCTAAAAGACGCTGCACCCAATACTTATCCTGCATAAACCGCACCAAAACCTGAGCATCCTGAGTATTATTCGGGTCAGCCCAATACCCATAATCCAGCCGGAACGCCACCTGAGAACCCACATACCGGCACGGTTCCACATGCGGTTTAAACCGATACACCACCCCTGCGGTATCGGTGAGCTCAAAGAGCCCGTTCTCATCCCCTAATAGGGTGAAATAACTAGAGTCAATCTGCCAGTAGTGCAGTGTAAGTTTCCGTCCCCGGTTCGTGACCCGGACGAGTTTCTCGGGCAGGATTTCCCGGTACGAGACCCTGCACACCCACAAACCCCACACAGCACCAGGAGTAAAGACTATAAGTAGCCCTACGCTAACCCAGTCTCCCGTGTCTAGAGGTACACCACTGATTCTTAGCTGGATCGTGGCGTACAGAATAAGCGCTAGCATAATAAGCAGTACCCATAAGAGCATTTTAATGAACCACGAGGCTTGTAACCGCACCGACGCCAACACCCGCACCACAGCCCGAGGATCAGAGGTTTCTTCTACCACCTGCTGGGTTTTCTGCTCACGATCACGCCGGCGCCCTTCAAATACTGCTGAGAGCCAAAACGTCCCCACCACAAAGACTA
>NZ_KV820069.1:0-268 GCF_001815285.1 Rothia sp. HMSC065D02 | reverse complement strand
GTGGGATGACGTCTTTTTCCCGGTTGTTTATGTGCGGGAGGATGGTGTTTTAGAGCGGCAGTTGGAGTTGTTGCGGCAGGCTGGGTGGAAGATTATTGAGCTTTCCTGTGAAAAGTTTTTAAAGTCTTCAGGCTCTGAGGAAGATGCCATGGTAGTTTTTGAGGCTATTGAGTTTCCGTATGAGATTCCTCGGTTGCCGGATGATTGGATTCATGAGTATCTTGAGGATTTGCATTGGTTGGATTTGAGTCAGGGGTTCTTTTTTGTT
>NZ_KV820068.1:0-404 GCF_001815285.1 Rothia sp. HMSC065D02 | reverse complement strand
AAGTACTGCACCCTCGAGCATGTTGATGTGCACGATCGGGGTGGTCTGGTCTCGGGGAATACGGATTATAAGCGTGTAGCAGATTTTAAGACAAAAGAGTGCGGGAATTTGTATATGACAGATTCCCCGGATCCTGGTCGGTCAATGGATGATTATGTGGGGTCTTTGGAGGTTGGTGGGTACTATAAGGTGACTCTTCTTAATATTCAGATGCCGGATGCTAAGACTGTTTCTGTGACAAGGTTTGAGAAGGCAGAACGTCCTTCATAAAAAAGGGAGCAGGGATTTGAGGGAAGGTAGGTTGTGGTGCCTCCTGCGTTGATTGGGTTATTGGCGGGTCTTTTCGTTCGGAATGTTCCCTCGCTGAAACGTACGATGGGTCAGCCCGTGCTCGGGGTCAAACA
>NZ_KV820067.1:0-427 GCF_001815285.1 Rothia sp. HMSC065D02 | reverse complement strand
CACGGAAAAGCTACGAGTCTCTTTCGATGGTGAAGTACTTCGAATCACTCTTCTTCTTGGACTGTATCTTGTGGTACTTGCTTGGATGGGATTCGGGTTTGGTGCTCTCCTCCGTAATAGTGCCGGAGCTATTGTTCTTACAGTCGTTCTGCTTTTTGTGGTGACAATAGTTCTTAGTTTCTTCAGGTCTGCTGAGTGGGCAAGCGATGTTTCCAAGTATCTACCTGTTCATCTGGGCGAAAATATGTTGGTCTACGATACTGACCAGTTCAAAGACCCCGGTTACGGGATGCGTTGTTTCCTCTTCACCCTGTGGGGTTTTGTACCCTTGGTACTTGGCTGGATTCGCTTCAAATTCAACGATATGAAGTTGTAGACTTACGGCTCATCGGATAAGAGGAAGTGCCGCCTCCTGAACATATACTGG
>NZ_KV820066.1:0-293 GCF_001815285.1 Rothia sp. HMSC065D02 | reverse complement strand
TTCATTGAGGAAGATGGGTATTGGCAGAATTGTATGAAGCCCTATCTTGAGCGTGAAGGATGGTATATCGCAGAGGTTGACTGTGCTGGGGTGGTAGATGCTCGAGACTTCGGGCGTCGTCTGTTAACAGCTTTGGACTTCGACTGGGACTCTTTCTTGCATGAGTTCGATACAGAGTGGGCTTATGAATACGCTACTGCAGTCGATTGGCTTGATCTGCGTCAGGGGCTGTTTGTGTACTATAAAAACTTTGAGGACGTACTGTCGATGGCAGATCGTCTTGGCAATGATAG
>NZ_KV820065.1:0-355 GCF_001815285.1 Rothia sp. HMSC065D02 | reverse complement strand
TGTATAGTTGTATGAGTCGCCGCGGCGAACGGGGGTAAAAACCCCGAGATTTTGCGGCAAAACCAACTATACAGTGCATAATTTGAAGTTCATGTTTATGTTCGCACGGTGATTTTACAACCATGAGAATTTGAATGAATTTTGAATACTTGTGATGTGGGACATAAAGTTTTTAACTTGTGTTTCTTGATAAAAGCGAGTATAGTTGTGTAGGTTGTCACTCAAAATGGAGTGGCGATATCACTGACCGACTGATGATGATCTCTGCATGCGTGTTTGTGTGTGGTGGTGTTGTTGGTGTGGTGTGTTGTTTGAGAACTCAAGAGTGTGCTTTGTTCAATACGTTTTAGGCACA
>NZ_KV820064.1:0-5911 GCF_001815285.1 Rothia sp. HMSC065D02 | reverse complement strand
CCCCGTTCGCCGCGGCGACTCATACAACTATACAGAGGCTTTCCGTGCTTTGCAAACCGAGATAATATGTAGTACATCACATAATATTTTGGGTGTTTACTTCCATGAAAGCCTCATTCACGAAAACTCCTTATACTCCGAAAATTCTTAAAGACTCAAGGCGCTGCCCTCCCGGTAAAAATACCGGTCAAGCAACGCCTTTCTTACGCTCAAATGCTCTAGATTCCGCTAATACTGCTGCGGTGGAGTTTCAGAAGCCATGTTATTAAACCGCGAGTACTTACCGCTAAACGCCAAGGGAATAGTCTTCGTTGGGCCGCCACGATGCTTCGCAATAATCATGTCTGCCTCACCCACACGATCGCTATCGGGGTTGTACATATCCTCACGATGCAGCAGAATCACCATATCCGCATCCTGCTCAATTGAACCGGATTCACGCAGATCAGAGATCATTGGGCGCTTATCGGTGCGCTGCTCCGAACCACGGTTCAGCTGCGACAGCGCAATGACCGGAACCTCAAGTTCCTTCGCCAAAAGTTTGAGACTACGGGAAAACTCCGAAACCTCTTGCTGACGAGACTCAACCTTCTTTCCCGAACTCATCAGCTGCAGGTAGTCCAGCACCACAAGCTGCAATTGATTGCGCTGCTTAAGGCGACGGCATTTCGCACGAATCTCCATGAGCGTCATGTTCGGCGAATCATCAATAAAAAGCGGTGCACCGGTTATTTTTCCCTGCAGGGTCGCCAAGTTGGTCCATCCCTCCTGGTCAAGATCTCCCTTCTTGAGGCGGCCCATCGAAATGCGGCCCTCCGCCGAAAGCACACGCATTGCAAGCTCGGTGCGACCCATTTCCAAGGAGAAAAAGACCGTCGTCATATCATGGTGAATCGCAGCAGAACGGGCGATATCCAGTGCCAACGTCGATTTACCCACGCCGGGACGCGCGGCAACCACAATCATCTGCCCCGGATGCAAACCACCGGTGAGCTCATCAAACTCAATAAAGCTCGTGGGCACGCCATAAACACCATCCGGGCGGTTCGAGTTCGCATCGATCTCGTTCATCGTGGCTTCTAAGGCATCTGAGAAGGTAACGTAATCCTCTTTCGCGTTGCCATCTGAAATTGCGTAAATCTCAGATTGTGCCTGATCAACCAGCGAGTCTACCTCGCCCTCGCTCGTGTAACCGAGCTGGGCGATCTTAGTGCCAGCCTCTACCAGACGGCGCATAACCGCGTGTTCCTTGACGATCTCAGCATAATACTGGGCATTCGCAGCGGTTGGAACCGAAGCGATAAGCGTATGCAGATATGTTGCCCCACCGACTCGTGTGAGTTCACCGCGGCCCTTGAGCTCATCCGCTACCGTAATCGCATCGGCGGGGTTGCCGTGACCGTACAGAGAAATAATTGCCTCATAGATCAGTTCATGCTGCGGCTTATAGAAATCTCCCGCATGCAGAGTCTCTACCACATCGGCAATAGCGTCTTTGGAGAGCATCATGCCGCCCAGCACCGACTGCTCCGCGACATCATCGTGCGGCAGGGTGCGAGAACCATAATCGATGGCAGTTTCAGACATGCTCTTTCCTCAAAATCGCGTTTTTATCCGATGCTTATGGCGTTCCAGAAGCAATTTCTGCAGAACTTCTATGCTAGTTTCTCATGAACGCTTGTTGAAATGTACACCGCCTTATAAATTCTGTGTCTGTTCCCGGTAGAACTCTCGAAGACTATTCGTTCCCGTCGGCTCCCCCACACAATCATGCGTTAAGCCCCACAGCATAAACGATAAAGTATCAGCCACGCGCGGTTTGATAAGGCCGATCACCTTCACCACACCGTCTGCTAACCGGGGCGGGATAACCGTGATCTTCGCGGGGCGTCCCACCGCCTCAAAAGCGTACTGTGCTACCTCACGCCACGAGAGAACCTCGGGACCACCAATATCGTAGGATCCCTCCTGAGCAGATTCCACCTTATCAAGACAGTATGCGGCAACATCCGCCCCGTGAATGGGGTTAAGCCGCCCTTGCGGTCGCAGAAGATACACCCGGCCGCGGCGTGCCATCTGCGCTATAGCGCTCATATCTGAGAAGTATCCACTCGGGCTCACCACCTGATGCGCCAGCGGCGACTGGATCAATGCCTGCGCGAAAGCCGTTTTCGCACGCGTGAGCTGCGAACGAATCGACTCGGCGTGTATGGCGTTCACATAGCAGAAACGTGTGACATCATGGGCGCGCGCAGACTCCAATATATTTAGGTTCGCACGGTAGTCAATATCCCAGGGGTCGGCCTTCTGCCGAGTCACCCCTAGTGCCGAAATAACCGCATCAACGCCATCGCACACTCCTTCTGTCAAGGAACGGTCGGTTACATCACCAACCACCCACTCATCTACCCTATCCGCCAGCGATGGTGCACCCCACGCCCCGGCGCTCTCAGCCCGAGCCTTATCGCGCACCACAGCACGCACCCGATGCCCGCGACGATGCGCCTGCTCCACAATATGACGCCCCACATAGCCCGATGCTCCAACAACCAAAATATTCATCTTTTCACCTCGCTGTGGTTCTGTGAACAAAGTTTCGCACCCTTTAGGCAGGATTACAGTCTTTGAGATAGCCCTCAATCACCTCGACGGCGCGGGTTGGACCGTCCATGCCGCGCATTGCCTTGCTGAGCTGTCGAGCCTTGGCGCGCATGGTCTCATCTGAAAGTAAACGATCCAGAATGCCGTGCATCTGGCCTCGGTGCACATCATGTTTCGCGAAGCGCAGGGCGTTGCCGTACCGTGCACATTCCTCAATATTCCAGCGTTGCTCGGCCTGCATGGCGATACCCGCGAACGGCACTCCCGCCAGGCACGCTGTCTGCACGGTTCCTTCACCACCGTGCGTGATTGAGGCATCAATGTGCCCAGCAAGCAGATGAGCCGGGACAGTTCCCGCACGGTGAATATTGTCACCCAGCGAGCGCGCATCAGCATCCGATAACAGCACCCCATCACCGACCAGCACATCTACCGGTGCCGTTGAAAGTTGCCGCAGCACCGCCGCCAAGATGCGCGCAGACCCGGACGAGCCCATCCCTACGTAGATAAGTGGTCGTTTTTTAGGTTCCCGAACAATCCGCGGAAGTTCACCGGTAGCACGGTAGTAGATAGGTCCCACACTGACATCCGGTGCCGTTAACGGATCGCCGCGCAGCTCGGTAAAAAGAGAACAGATAAGGTTTACGTCAGCGCTGAACATATCGACGGTACGGCGCGGAAGTTTGATTCCATGTTCGCGGGCTACACGAGTGAACGAGGCTGGTTTATAAGATATTGCCCGAATCAGTGCGCGTAACCATCCCGGTGCTGAGGGGGCTTCACCAGCAGATTTCGCAGAAAAATAGGTCGTTGAATATGCGTAAGGGCGCGCATAGAAAATAGGTACACCGGCGATGCGCGCGGAGATCAGCATAGTCGGGTTAGAGCCGATCACCACGGCATCTGCGTTAAAGTCACGAATAGCAGCAAGTTCTACGGTAACCCTCTGGCGTACTTTCTCGGTGGTGAAGGGATGCCGCACTCCCCTGCCTTGGTCAAGCGCCATGAGTTGTTTCGCTTCGGCATCAGTCATGATGGGTTCACGAAGATGCACGGGAAGCCGCGCGCTTTCCAGCAACCCACGGTATTTGGGTGAGTATATATGGAAGAGGACTTTGTGCCCTCGGTCTTGAGCAACACGCGCTATTTCGATGCCGCGCGTGGTTTCACCCATATTAAAGCTTTCGGGAGAGAAAAGAATACGGCTCATTGTCTTCTCCAGCGGGGGGGCATACACATGCTTGAGTGGGGTCTACGCCTCATATATATCTAGTGTAAAACGGAGCCTCAGTAATCCTCCCACTGTATCGGGAAAACTCAGGCTCCGTTTTCTGACCGCGCAAATCGTAGTTATTTCTTCCGTAGAACCAGACCGATAGCGCCTATATGGTCGGCGTGACGGCGGAAAACACTGCGCATACCCAGCACGCGCTCACGAATCTGCGGTTTGCGTGCAAGGTTGAACATGATCTTGGCGAGTCCGCCCACCCCTTCATCGGCAATCATGCGGTTGGGTTCTAAAAGAGCCATATCGGTTTGATATACGTCTAACACCTCAAACCCGGCTTCTTCGGCAAGGCGGGTCCATTCGGCAACCGTAAGCGGGCGTGCGTTCACGCGAATGCTTCGTGCCAGGTCCTTCTGAATTTCTTCTTGAACCTCAGGGCGCAGGTAGTCGGGGGTTAGCGATAGCTCGTGAATGGCATAGTAGCCGCCCGGCCGTAGGATGCGCGCCGCCTCGCGCATAATTTCCAGCTTGTGCTTGTCGGTCTGCATGGTCAGCATAGCCTCGCCCACCACCACGTCGTAACTGGAATCGGGCAGCCCGGTCTCCTGCGCCCCGGCGTTCACGACCGTGTAGTTGGGGTTGTTTCCGATGCGCCCGCGCACGATTTCAGCCGCCTTTGGGTCAAGATCTACACCGGTGTAGGTCTTGGGGCTGCGTTTGACGATTTCGAGCGCCGTAATACCTAGTCCGGGTGCGAATTCGACTACGTCGATCTGCCCGCCAAGCGCGCGGCTGAGCAGCCAGTTTGTAGTTTCGCGCCCACCGGGGCGAAGGACTTTCTTACCGAGTTGGGCGAGCAGCCAGTGTCCGGCGGCTTTTTCAGCGGGACGATCGGTACCGGGAACGTTCGGGGTTTTATGCACGATAAATCTCCTGTGATAATTCGTATTTAATATGCAAGATTTTTATGCTCTAATTCTACACTCCGTTATGAGGTAGCCGCATTTTTCTTATGCTGTATCTTGCAAACCTCCTGTTACGCCGGTACTACGCCATTGTTTTCTGTGGCTTTATGTGCGGAACGCAGACTAAGGGTTAAACGAAACTGAGACCGAACCCGAAGATTCGATCTCAGCCTCAATCACACACACATACATACGAAAATCAGAGCCACTTCCGCTAAGGAAAGTCCAACTTTCAGATAGTCCTCTCGAACTACCTGATATAACTATGAGCCGTCAACCTTTATTCCTCGTGAGTTAAACCTTGGGAATATCTGTGAATGCGAGGAGTTGTGTGCGCTGTAGACACAAGGCCATGGATCAGAATTTCCTTACAGGGCATATATCGCAGAGAATTACACGCTGTATCCGGTGCCGTGCATGAGATTGTGATGACTAACCGAAAGAAGGAAGAGTTTTAAAACTGAAAAGCGAGGCTACACAGTAGCCTCGCTTTTCAGTTCCACGAGAGCATATCCACTCTCTGAAACACACACATTCACATCGCAGTCCTCTCGAACCAACACTTCTAGTTAACCGTAGTTACCTTGAGGAACCTTGGGGTTTGGCTGAAAAACACCTGAAAGTCCCCGCAAGAAATACTGGGAAGAACTTCAGCGATGCCCCAGTGTGCAGCGCACGATCCCCGTGCGACAGTAATTTATCCGTTAGAGTTCAGAAGAGCATCAGCCAAAACCACGGTCACCGGGTTTATCAGCACCGATACCGCCGCCAATACAATATTTGCGATGCGATGGCGCACAAACCGAATAAGCCCCACTATGGCACAGATAAAGGCGATCACAGAGGTAAAACTACCCACGATTATCGTGATATAAAACAGGATGGCATTCACCGTGAGCGAGGGAAAAGGAATAAAGGCAAGTATCACAAGTACAACACTTACTGCCTCGAAGATGATGCCGACCCGCAAAAGTTGAGTGCTGGGGGGAAGGTGATTGAAAGATTTTTTCGCCATATATCTAGCCTAACCGAGAGTAGCTCACAACGGTGATCCTTGATGTAACAGCAAGTGCCGCCTCCCATCCAGTATATGTTCAGGAGGCGGCACTTCCTCTTA
>NZ_KV820063.1:0-73154 GCF_001815285.1 Rothia sp. HMSC065D02 | reverse complement strand
TAAAGGGTGGAGTCTTCTCAGAAAACTAGATAAAACCCGGTCAGCACACCAAAAAACAAAAATCCCCGACCTCGAAAACTCGAAGCCGGGGAAAGAGCGGAGGATGGGGGATTTGAACCCCCGAGGGCGTGAACCCAACACGCGTTCCAGGCGTGCGCCATAGGCCGCTAGGCGAATCCTCCAACAAAACACCCAAAAGGGCGAACGGATAAAACTATACAGGGAACCCAACACTAAGGCAATTCTGCCCCAACGAAAGTGCCCAATGCCACTAGGCACCCCAAGGCCCCGACACCAAGTTCACAACCACCACAAAATCAGGTAGACTGGTACGTGCCTCTTACGTGGCGTTATCTTGGAAAACTCCCCCAGGACCGGAAGGTAGCAAGGGTATTCGAGCTATGACGGGTGCGTAAGAGGTTTTTTATATCCAAAAACATTCGCAGCAGAAACACACCGTCATAGTGCGCTCACGCGCCCGCTTCGCGGCTTCAACCTCAGATTTATTTCCTCGCGCGCTCGGAATCTGAGGCTTCAGCGGTTGCGTAAGAGGTTTTATCGTTAAACTTCGGATGCATTACACAGTGCATCAGGCTGACAGGATTTCCCAGCTTTACAGGGACCCTGTCAGCTACGCTCGTTCCTCGTTTGCTGACATCCCTAGGCGCTTAGAAATCCTGTAGCCATGATGCACCTGCATCTCGTTTCCCTGGGGTGGAAGGGGCAAATGTTTCTGGGTCTCTAGTGTTTTTTGGCAAAATGATGTTTTCCGTTTCAGCGTCGAAGGTGGATTCTAGGTTCTTCTAGACTTCGGGAGCGTTTTCTTCAAGAGACTTATCTGAGATAGCCTGCCCACCATTTCTCACAGGCGAGAATTTAGGCATAAACCATCCCACGCCGATGACGAAACCAAGCCCCAAGCGCGCATCCGTGAACTAAAATAGTGTAGAACCCCGCATCGTCAACCAGAAGGTCACCCGTGAGCACAGCACTCTACCGCCGTTACCGCCCCGAGACCTTCGCCGAAGTCATCGGGCAAGAACACGTCACCGAACCGCTCATTACCGCGCTCACCAACAACCGCGTCAATCACGCCTACCTCTTCTCAGGCCCACGCGGATGCGGCAAAACCACCTCCGCACGAATCCTGGCACGCTGCCTCAACTGTGCCCAAGGACCAACCCCCACCCCCTGCGGCGTATGCGACTCCTGCCGCGAACTCTCCCGCGACGGCGGCGGCTCCCTCGACGTCATCGAAATGGATGCGGCATCCCACGGCGGCGTAGACCACGCCCGCGACCTGCGTGAACGTGCAACCCTCGCACCCGTGCGCGACCGCTACAAAATCTTCATCATTGACGAAGCACACATGGTCACCCGCGAAGGGTTCAACGCCCTGCTCAAAATCGTGGAAGAACCGCCCGAGCACATCAAATTCATCTTCGCCACCACAGAGCCAAATAAGGTTCTCGGAACCATCCGCTCGCGCACCCACCACTACCCGTTCCGGCTGGTACCGCCCGAAGTTCTTCTGCCCTACCTCGAAAAGCTCTGCGGCGAAGAGAACGTGCCCGTCGAATCCGGGGTTCTTCAACTCGTCATCCGTGCCGGCGGCGGCTCCGTGCGCGACTCGCTCTCCATTCTTGACCAGCTTATCGCCGGTGCCAACACCGAATCCGGCATCAGCTACGACCGCGCGGTCGCCCTGCTCGGGTACACGCACGCCCAACTTCTCGACAACGTGATTGATGCGTTTTCCGCCCAGGATGCGCCCTCCCTCTTCGAGGCGGTCTCGCGGGTGGTGGCGACCGGGCAAGACCCCCGCCGTTTCGTCGAAGACCTGCTCGAACGCCTACGTGATTTGATTGTGGTGCAGGCGGTACCGCAGAATGCCGCGCAAATTCTGCAGGGTGTTCCCGCCGACCAGATAGAACGCCTCAAAACGCAGGCGCAAGCCTTCACCACGGCCCAGCTGACCGGCGCCGCGAGCACCGTTAACGAAGTGCTTAATTCTATGACCGGTGCCACCAACCCGCAGCTGCAGCTTGAACTGCTATGTGCGCGGCTGCTAGTTCCTGCGGGCAATTCGGGCGGTGCTGGCGGCGATCTCACCGCCCTGGCCTCTCGGCTGGATGCGCTCGAACGTCGTCTTGCCGCCGGTGGTGTGGGTGCGCCTCAACGCGGGGGACGCTCGGGAAATCCCGCAGTGGGTCAGAGTACGCCTTCCGGCGCGCAGAATAACGTATCGCCCAGCGCTGGCGGTTCCGCCGAACGTCAAGCTCCCGCGCAGCATGCCGCTCCCCCGTTGGCGGCAGGCGGCGGAGCATCAAAGAAGGCGGCTGGTGCCGAGGCTACGAACGCATCGGCACAGCATCGCGGCCCCGTTTTAGGGCAGAACACGAATCAGCAGGTGCCTAAGTCTGAAACTGAAGGCGAGCAAAAAGAGACGCCCCAGACTCAGAAGTCTCAGGGTTCCGCGCCTCAGAATTCCGCGCCATTGGCCTCTGCTACAGAAGGTACAGGACTTTCCGATGGTGCGCCTTCGGAGCCCACACCATCCCGTTCGGATCCCTCAGAACCATCGGCCGCCGCGCAGGAAACTCCCATAAAGCGCGTTACTGTCGCGGATGCAGAAGACCCGCTTGCCTCGGTGCGTGCCAACTGGCGTGCCGTGATCGCGCGGGTGAGCGCGCCGGGCGCATCCGAAAAACTATTACAGGTTGAGCCCGTGCGCCTGATCAGCGGCGAACTGTATGTGCGGGCAGATATGCCTACACTCAAGGCGGTTGCTTCTTTTGTGCCGGAGTTGAGCGCGCGCGTGAGCGATTTTCTGCGCAAGCAGGTGCGTGTGCGTGCCGAAGTTGCGCGTCCCCAAACCCAGCCAGATGCGCGCCCTGCCCAGGCACCCGCCGCGAACCAGAAATCTTCTGATCCCGCGCCGATCGCTGACGGTCCGCGTGGTGGCGTGGATGCGTGGAACCGCCACGGGCAGCCCGTCCCGTCCGGGCAAGAGGCGGCATCACAGGGTACAACCAACGTAGATGCGCCCATCACGGCCTGGGAGGTCGCGCCTATTCCGCAAGATTCCGAGGATTCCCCCGCCGAGCTGCACCCGGATGATGCGGCTGAGGGCCAGCACGCCGCAGCATCACAGTCCGGTTCTTCCCCGCAAGATACAGCGCCTCAAGATTCCCCGTCTCAGCCCAGCGCATCCTCGGAGGCGCAAGCGAACTTGCCTCCCGAAACCGAGCCTGTACCCCCTGAAATACCCGAAGATAGCGGGAATACGAGGGTTCCCGAGGGCGGTTTTGGCGAGCGCGATTCCTTCGCGGCCTCGGGCAGCGGGATTCCGCAGCAGGATTCTCCGAGTCCGCACGAACAGGGTGAGGATAGCGGTAATAAAGATCCTCAGGATGCCGGTAACCATGATGAACCGGTGGACGATTCCGCGCCGGATCCGGGCGAGACGCAGGGTGAGAGCTCTTCCCCCTCAGTTTCCCTTGAGTCTGTAGGTACCGCCGAAAACGCCGAGTTCAGCAATATTCCGGCGCCAAGCGCATCCGCACCGCTGGCTGCGGGGAATAAGCCGGCTCGGGAGGCTGCCGCATCCGCCCCGGTCTCACCTTTACCACCCCTGGCTCAGCGGCTGGATTCAGCGGACACAAAACCCGAAGAGCCGCCCGCCGAATCCGAGCAGGAGACTGCCCCGGCACGCGGACAACGCGCGCAGCAGGAGCAGAGCGATGAAGAAGATGTCGTTTCTGATGACGACGAAAGAATTGAGAACAGCGTTCATATCGGTTTGCGCGCCATCGAAAAGATTATTGGCGGCAAGGTGATCGACGAACGTCCGCTCCATCAGATTTAGCGCGGCACAACGCGCTCACAGCACACACAGACGAGGAGAAGCATGTACGAGGGCGCAGTCCAAAATCTCATCGATGAACTTGGTCGCCTGCCGGGGGTGGGTCCCAAGTCGGCGCAGCGCATCGCCTTCTATATTCTCAACTCTGACGCCTCAGATATGGCACGCCTGACCAACGCGATTTCGAAGGTCAAATCGAGTGTGAGCTTTTGCGAAATATGCGGCAACGTTTCGGAGACGAAGCAGTGCGTTATCTGCCGTGATGATCGGCGTGACCCGGGCCTGATTTGCGTGGTTGAGGAATCCAAGGATGTGGTGGCGATTGAGCGCACCCGTTCCTTCACTGGGCGTTACCATGTGCTGGGCGGGGCTATTAACCCGTTGGCGGGGCTTGGCCCCGAGCAGCTGCGTATTCGTGAGCTGGTTTCGCGCCTGGCAGATGAGCGTATTCAAGAGATTATTCTAGCGATGGACCCTAACCTTGAGGGCGAAGCGACCGCAACCTACCTTTCGCGAATGCTGGTTCCGCTGGGCATTCGCCTCTCACGGCTGGCATCCGGTCTGCCCGTTGGCGGCGACCTGGAATATGCAGACGAGATTACGCTCGGGCGCGCGCTTGAGGGGCGCCGCGTGATCAGCGAAGGCGCAAGTATCGCCCAGGCGAATGCCGCCGAAGATTTTGAGCAGGTGGTTGACGAAGAGCAGGCGGAACGTGAGCGCGCAGATACTGAGCCAAAGGCGCCGCGTAAACGTTGGAGCGGGAGCATGTTCGACGACCTTGACGATTCCCAAGGTGAGCCCGAGGACTCTTCCTCTGATAATCCGCACGACACAGAGAACGATAATTCTCGTGCGGATAATTCCCCCTCACCTGGCACGCAGACTACCGTTGATGAGGCGCTTATCGAACAGGCGCTCGATAATTCTGCCGATGCAGACGCTCCGAGTTCCGAAGACTCGCCAAATTCCCCGAAAGAAGCCCAGCCCGAGTCCTATAAATCGGCGGCTCAGGCTGAGCAGATTCCGGTGGATATTCCGCGCGCTGATGCCTACCGCATCCACGCGCACCGGTCGGAGGATTATGAGGCGCGCATCCGTAAAATCCAGGAGGGGCCCTTACGCACGCCCACCCCGGAGGTTCCGCCTCTGCCCGGTGCCAAATACGTTAACCCGTGGAGCTAATAAGCCCTGCCGTTCTATAAAAGTGGGATGTGCACCGCTCGGTTCCGCTGAGTCATCCGTAACAGTTCTTCATATTTCACGTTCTAATACACATACGTGCACAATTCCCACCGCGCGCCGCACCCGCCTACTATGTAAAGAGCCGGTAAACTAGCCGGTGGCATACTCAATACTGACCTGGAGAATTCAATGAGCCTGATCGTCCAAAAGTTCGGCGGTTCTTCCGTCGCGGATGCCGAGGGTATCAAACGCGTCGCCCAGCGCATCGTGGACACCCAAAAAGCGGGCAATGATGTGGTCGTGGTTGTCTCCGCGATGGGCGACACCACCGATGAACTACTCGACCTTGCCGCTGAAGTAACCGCTACCGTTACCCCCTCGCGCGAGCTCGACATGCTCCTGACTGCGGGCGAGCGCATCTCGACGGCTATTCTGTCGATGGCGGTCAACGATCTAGGCGCGAAGGCGCAGTCTTTCACGGGTTCCCAGGCGGGCATGATTACCGACGGCGTGCATGGCGCGGCGCGGCTTGTGGAGGTCAATCCAGACCGTATTCGCCGCTCTGTTGAGGCCGGAAACATTGCGATTGTAGCGGGGTTCCAGGGTGTTAACCGCCAGAGCGGTGACATTACGACCCTCGGTCGCGGCGGTTCAGATACTACGGCGGTCGCTCTTGCGGCGGCGCTTCACGCGGATGTGTGCGAGATTTATTCGGATGTGGACGGCGTGTTTACAGCCGACCCGCGCATCGTATCAACCGCGCATAAGCTCGATACTGTCACGAGTGAAGAAATGCTTGAGATGGCGGCAAATGGCGCAAAGATTCTGCATCTGCGCAGCGTGGAGTACGCCCGTCGTTTCAATCTGAAACTGCATGTACGTTCGTCATTCTCGAATCTTGAAGGCACTCTTGTTATCCCGGAAAATTCCGCGGAACTGACCCCCACCCATGTGAAGGAGATTCCCTTGGAACAGCCCTTGATTTCTGGCGTTGCGCACGACCGTGGACAGGCAAAAATTACCGTGGTGGGCGTGCCCGATATCCCCGGATCTGCCGCTAAGGTTTTTGGTCTGCTCAATGAGGCCAAGATTAACATCGATATGATCGTGCAGAACGTCTCGACCGACCGCCCGAACGTGACTGATATTTCCTTTACGCTCAACCAGGCGCAGGGTCCGCAGGCGTTGCAGGTGCTTGAGAAGACCCAGTCCGAGATCGGTTTTGAAGAGGTTATTTATAACGAGGCAGTGGGTAAGCTTTCGCTTGTGGGCGCGGGCATGAAGACCAACCCGGGTGTTTCGTTTACCTTCTTTGAAGCGCTGAGCAATGCGGGCGTGAACGTCGAGATGATTTCGACCTCCGAGATTCGTATCTCGGTTATCACCGAGCTTTCAAAGCTTGATGAGGCGGTCCGCGCGGTGCACACTGCCTTCGAGCTCGACGCCGAAGGCGAGGCCACCGTATACGGCGGAACAGGCCGCTAAACTTCTTATCTTCCAAGAAGGGTTAGGGGCGTCGGAAGGACATTTTTGTCTTTCCGACGCCCCTACTTCTTAAACTCATCTACCTTCTTTATGTGAAATATCAATTTATGCGCTTCACTTATTTCAGATATTTGATACGCTGGTATTTGTAACGCTAGTGCACCATTGCAGCTGGTTCCCGTCGAAACTCTTATTCTTCATGGTCACCGACTGTCTGCGCACGAAAGGAAAGCTTATGTCTGTAACTATTCCCAATCTGCGTGATGAAACTATTTCTCAGGCTCGTGCCGAGGCACAGCACATCCTTGCCCAAGCGAAGGAAACCACGATTTCACTCAGCGTTTCCGGAGCGGAAAGTGGACAAATCGGGGATGCGCTCAATCAGGTCATCTCTCAGGTTTTGCATGCTTTGGCTCAAGGACAGCACATCGACATTCAGACCATCCCGCACGATCTGACGACCACAATGGCCGCACAGCGCATCGGCATTTCTCGCCCTACGCTCATGAAGGCAATCCGCTCGGGAGAGCTGCCAGCTCACAAGGTTGGATCCCATTTCCGCGTTCGTACCGAAGATGCCGATAGGTTCCGCAAGAAACTACTGGAAAAAAAGGTTGCCGAAAGCAAACAAGCGCTCCAAGACCTCTGGGCATTCGAGGAAGAAAATAACCTTGTAGATGTACTCGGGGGCCCTGCGTGGTAACACGTGATTATTCCGTCCTGCTCGATACCAATATCCTGATGAGCAAGACCTTGCGGGATTGGATCTTAATGCTCGCAAAAGAGTCCAAATATCAACTCTTCACGCCATATATTTCATGGGGAATTCTTGATGAGTTTGGGTACAGAGTGCGCCGCAATGAGCCAACGCTTGATGACGGAGTAATATCCACATGGCGAAAGCAGATTCTCAAAGCAACCGGTCAGCCACTCGAAGGTTTTCCTGTAGGCTCTGTCGAGGGGTACCCCGACCAAGATGATCTTCATGTACATGCCGCAGCCCAGTACTGCGGTATGCATATTCTCGTCACTGATGACGTAAAGCTCCTTGCCTATGCGAGCACCAAAGAAGCAGAGCTAACACAAAACTATGAGACCTTCAGCGCCAACGCTTTTCTCATGCACCTCACAGAGCTCTCATCCCCTTCCCTCTTCGCTCAGGTGTACGTTAAACATGTAAAGTACGCCCTTAGTCGCGGCTATAAAGATATCGATGTATGTAAGGCACTAGACCGCACAAAAGATAGACGAGGGAATATTCAGAGACCTCTCGCTCCTACGTTTGCCCGATTCTTACGAACACATATTATTAACCGCCCGGATGTCGCCTCTGCTATCGACCGAATTCTTACGGAAAGCGCCGATGTTCCGTTCCCTCCGTCCCCATGATCTTGCGCTCCCTTATGTCCCACGCAGCAGATAGTTTAGTCTAGAAGGATGACTCCCAAAGTGCTACAGGTACTTGACGGCTCGCTCTGGCGTGCTTATGCGAAGGAGCATGAGCGCCGGGCGGGTCGTTTTGCTGACCCGTTTGTGTGGCGGCGCGAGCGGGGGCAGGCGCATCCGGTCGAGGATTTTCTGTTTACGTACTACACGCTCAAGCCCGGTCAGTTCAAGCGCTGGCATCCGGGGGCTGGTGTCATTCTGCTGGATGCCGCCGAGCGCACCAGCTGGAAATTCTACCGCGCTGCAACCGAGGACGAGCTCCTTTCAGCTGGGCTCTCCCCCGACGATGCACACACCCATGCCGAACGCGGCGATGCGGTTCTCGTGGATGTACCCCAATTCGTGGACAAACGTGGCACCGCCCTCACGTTCACCCGCGAAATTCTGTCAAATACAGCCGATAAAAAAGCGTTCTTTGGGTGCTTTGGTATGCACGAATGGGCGATGGCGTATAAATCAGTTCAGAACAATATTCGTCACGACTACCTGGATTTGCGCTTGGGTGCTGAAGGCACCGACCGGGTGGTTGAGTCCCACCGCATCCGCTGCTCGCATTTTGATGCATTCCGGTTTTTCATGCCTCAGGCGGCGCCCATGAACGAGCTACAGCCCACCCGTGAATCGCAGCGCACACTAGAACAGCCCGCTTGCCTGCACACCAATATGGACGTCTATAAGTGGGCATATAAGCTGATCCCGCTCATCGATTCGGCGCTCGTGATGGACTGTTTTGAGCTTGCCTGGGATGCGCGCGAACTCGATATGCGCGCCGCACCGTACGACCTTCTCGAGTGGGGTTATGAGCCCATCAAAGTAGAGACCCCCGAGGGTAAAGCCGAGTATGTGCGGCATCAACGCGAGCTCTCGGAGCGCTCGGTAACGCTGCGCCGTCGCGTCTTGAGCCAGATTGAGGGCGCTCTCAATCGCGCCGCCGTGGCTTAAACTAATTTCTCCCCCGCCGGAAAACGAGGGAGAAATACTTGTGGTTGAGTTTATCTATCGCGATAGCCTGTCTTTTTCATCCCGAGGAGCATCTTCGAGCTTTTCTGAAGTGCCACACTCCTCAAGCCCGTATGTATTCGGTGAATATTTTCAGCGATCGTTATTTACTTAGTGGTGATTGTCCTGCACGGCTTGTGCGGTGACTCAGCGCGGTGCATCACCGCCCACCCCGGAAATGATGGCTCATTCCGCTCGGTGGAACGGAGTGAATTAACATAGCCGCGCGCTATGCCTTTTCAAGCCACGGTGGTTACGCGGTTGATGCAGCTCAGGGTTTGCCCGTTTTGTTTTCTGCCAGTGGTGATGACAGGAGTGCGATGAGGCGCCGCTTGAAAACTGGCGCGACATCATACACGTTCTTAGAGAATTTGTAATCATATATTCTCTGTGAACATAATCACTTTAAACAAAATGTGAGCAAAATGAATCGTTGATGTCACTTTTATGGAGCAAAAGTTTACAACGGAAATATACTATACAGCATGCGAGATTGGTTTTTATAATTTACATGTAAATAGTTTATGTGAAATCAACAACTTTAAGATTAGTTTACCACTCATGCATACTTTAAACATTGACACGACGCTTGAAAACTAGCTGAGGCGCGCATCCTGATATGCATAATCTCCAAAATCATTCTTTAATCCGCAATTCTGAAACATCACCTGCTAGAGACTTCAAAATTCCGATGTTCGCTCACAGAGAACGATTTTTGAGAAGAATTATTACGCTTTTCTACAAGGAGTTTTGATTCCACACTTTCTTCTTGGTAAGGCATAGCTCACCATGGGTATCTTCATATTTCTGCACATCTAGTTTCACGTTCCCGTACCCGCCGCTCTTTCACTGAATACTGCGGTCAAAATTCGCTCGCCGAGCGGGCGTCAAGAAGCGTGTTTGCGGTAACATTAAGACGGCTCAATCAGAACTCATGCACCCAAGGAGTGCCCGCACATGGCCCGTATTGTTGTTGATGTTATGCTCAAGCCCGAAATTCTTGACCCACAGGGTAAAGCTATCGCTCACGAGCTGCCCCGTATCGGTCTAAATTCCTTCACCGACGTTCGCCAAGGCAAGCGTTTTGAGCTGACCGTCGAAGGCGAAGCTACCGAAGAGCATCTTGCGCAGGCACGCCAAGCGGCAGAAGAGCTACTCTCAAACCCCGTCATCGAAGACGTTGTGAACGTCTCGGTTCTGGAGGACTAAGAGCATGGCAGAATCACTCGCAGCACACGAAGTTCCCCTTGTTGGCGACTTCAGCGTCTCGGCACCCAACCCCGACTTTGCTGATGCGCGCATCGGAGTTATTACTTTCCCCGGCACCCTTGATGACCGCGATGCGGCGCGTGCAGTACGGTTAGCGGGCGGAACCGTCGTCGAACTTTGGCACGACGAGGAAGACCTCAAAAACGTTGATGCCGTCATCATTCCCGGCGGTTTCTCCTACGGCGACTATCTGCGTGCGGGCGCTATCGCGGCGAAAGCACCCGTCATGCATTCGGTCATCGCAGCAGCAAATGCAGCGGGAACATCGGGCTCTGTTCCCCTGCCGGTGCTGGGCATCTGCAATGGTTTTCAGATTCTTACCGAGTCGCATCTGCTCCCCGGATCCATGATTAAGAACGATCACCGCAAGTTCATTTGCCGTGACCAAACCCTGCGCATCGAAAATAACGCCACCTCGTGGACCGGATCTTACGAACCTGGGCAAGAGATTGTTGTTCCGCTTAAAAACCAGGACGGTCAATACGTGGCGGACGCCAAAACCCTAGAGGCGCTCGAAGCCGAGAATCGCGTCGTGTTCCGATACGTGGGGTTCAACCCGAACGGTTCACGCCACGATATTGCTGGTATCAGCAACGAACGCGGAAACGTCGTCGGTCTGATGCCCCACCCAGAACACGCGGTTGAGCCCGGTTTTGGTCCCTCATCCTCCGGATTCGGTGATGTTTCACTACGAGGCGGTGCGGACGGCTTGGGCGTCTTCACCTCCGTTCTTTCCAACCTGATCAACGCCCGCTAGACGCACGACGACAAGGATAGACACAAGCGATGAGCGAGAAGCAGTTTAACCTCGATACCGTCGAGCACGCGGCGGAAACCCCCGATACCGAACTCCCCTGGGCAGAGCTGGGGTTAAAGGAAAACGAGTTCGAAGACATCAAGAAGATTCTGGGTCGCCGCCCGACCGCGGCCGAGCTGGCCATGTACTCGGTCATGTGGTCCGAGCATTGCTCCTACAAATCCTCGAAAGTGCACCTGAAGCAATTCGGCGCCAAGGTTACCGATGAGATGAAAAAAGACCTGATGGTCGGCATCGGCGAGAACGCTGGCGTAACCGATATCGGCGACGGGTGGGCGGTAACCTTCAAGATCGAGTCACATAACCACCCCTCCTATGTTGAGCCTTATCAGGGTGCGGCAACCGGCGTGGGCGGTATTGTGCGCGATATTATTTCGATGGGTGCACGCCCGATCGCGGTTATGGATCCGCTGCGTTTCGGCGCTATCGACCACCCGGATACCGCCCGCGTGGTCGGCGGTGTGGTTGCGGGCATCGGCGGCTACGGCAACTCTCTGGGGCTGCCCAATATTGGCGGCGAGACCGAATTTGACGCCTGCTACCAGGCAAACCCCCTTGTCAATGCCCTGGCAGTCGGTATTATGCGCCACGAAGATATTCGCCTGGCAAACGCATCCGGCGTGGGCAATCAGGTAGTGCTCTTCGGGGCACGCACCGGCGGCGACGGTATTGGCGGCGCATCTGTACTGGCTTCAGAATCCTTTGACGATACCAAGCCCTCCAAGCGACCCGCAGTGCAGGTAGGTGATCCCTTCGCCGAGAAGGTTCTGATCGAATGCTGCCTGGAACTCTTCAAGGGTTCCGTGGTTGAGGGGATTCAGGATCTCGGCGCTGCCGGTATTTCCTGTGCAACCAGTGAGCTCGCCTCCAACGGCGAGGGCGGCATGCATGTAGACCTTACCAAAGTACTCTTGCGAGACCCCACCTTAACCCCCGGCGAAATTCTGATGTCGGAATCGCAGGAACGCATGATGGCGGTCGTTTCGCCTGAGAACGTTGAGCGTTTTGAGGCGATTATGAAGAAGTGGGGCGTGGAGTACTCCTTCTTAGGCGAGGTGACCGATACCGGTCGCCTAACCATTGAATGGGACGGCCAGGTGATCGTTGATGTAGACCCGCGTACCGTGGCGCACGACGGCCCCACCTATGAGCGTCCCTATGCGCGCCCGGCTGGTCAGGATGCACTCCAGGCAGACCATTTCACCGGCTCCACTGCCGACGATGCACGCCCGCGCGGCGAACAGCTGGGCGAGGCTATCAAGGCGTTCATGGCATCTCCGAATATGTGCTCCAAGTCCTGGATCACCAATCAATACGACCGCTACGTGCAGGGCAACACAGCCCTCTCTATGCCGGATGATTCAGGTGTGGTACGTGTGGATGAGAACACCAACCTGGGGGTCGCGCTGGCAACTGACGCATCACCACGTTTTACCTACCTTGACCCGTATGAGGGTGCGCGCGCATCCCTGGCGGAGGCCTACCGTAATGTGGCAACTGTGGGTGCCCGCCCGGTCGCGGTTTCGGACTGCTTGAACTTCGGTTCCCCCGAAGATCCGGACGTCATGTGGCAGTTTGCGGAAGCCGTGCGCGGTCTTGCCGACGGCTGCATGGAGCTAGGTGTTCCGGTCACCGGTGGTAACGTCTCGCTGTACAACCAGACCGGAGGTAAAGCCATTAACCCGACCCCTGTGGTCGCGATGATGGGTGTAATGGACGACGTTACCCGGCGCACCCCTTCGGGTTGGGCCCCGGAACACGATGGTCAGGCCATCTACCTGCTGGGTACTACGCATGACGAGCTGGACGGTTCAGAATGGGCGCGTTTCAAGGGACACTTGGGTGGTCTGCCCCCGAAGGTTGATCTGGCGGTTGAACGTCAGCTTGGCGATATGCTCGTAAATATGTCGCGTGACGGCATGATCGATGCGGCACACGACGTTGCCGCCGGTGGTCTTGCCGCAGCACTCGCGGAAGCCTGCCTGCGTTTCAACACCGGGGCGCGCATCGGGCTGGGCGAAGTTGCCGAACGCGACGGGCTCGACCTGTTCACCCTGCTGTTCTCGGAATCCTTAGGTCGCGTGGTGGTTTCCGTCCCGCGCTCTGAGGAGGTGCGTTTCAAGGATATGTGCACCGCCCGGCAATTCCCGTTCGCGCGCATCGGCGTGGTGGATGCGCTCTCGAACGCGCTGGACTTCCAAAACGAAGTCTCCATCAACCTTGATGACCTGCGTGCCGCTCACGAAGGCACCATGGCAGCTCACTTTGGTGAGGTGGCGCAGGGCTAGATCCCTCTATCGGCATAGCCTCCCCTATACAAAAGCTCTTGATGTGAATAAAGCGGAGTTTCCAACGCTTTCTTCGCATCAAGAGCCTTTTTCTGCCTCAAGGCACTCCCCACCTGCGCTTTCACACGCTAGACTGGAGGATAGGTTACATAAACCGTTCACACCGATAACACATTCGCCCCGCCGAACCGCATCCGAAAATGCACAGACACAACAGAAAGATCACCATGACCGCAGCACCATCCGTGCAGGTCTTTGCGCCAGACATACCTAAAGCGGGCAGAATAACGCTCGCGGCATTCGCTCTCTTTGTTATCGGTTGGCTTATCTATATCGAATTCACGGGCGGACTAGACTTCAATGTCTACCGTTTCGGTGCCATGACCATCTTCGATAACGACGGCATGCACAAAGATCTCTACGCCCGAAATCTTCTGGAGTACGGCGACTTTAGGTTGCCCTTCACCTACCCGCCTTTTGCCGCGCTCGTGTTCTTACCGTTCGCTTTTCTGCCCGCGTGGGTGGGCATCGCCATCATGTATGCGATCGGCATCGGTGTTGCATGGTGGCTGGCAACCCTTATCTATAACTATGCCACCGACCGCGGCTACAGCATCCCTTTCCAGGAAAGACTCGGCACATACGGCATCATCGCTGCTCTCACGTTCATCATTATTATGACCGGGCCATGGCGGCGCGGGCTCTCGCTGATACAAATTAACCCCATCATCCTTACGCTGGTGCTTGCCGATTTTATACGACCGGCAACCCGCATTCCGCGGGGTGCACTTATCGGCATCGCGGGCGGTATTAAGCTCACCCCGCTTGCTTTCGGCCTTATTCTGCTCATGCGCAAAGACTGGCGCGGCATCCTTACCCTAGGCGCTTCTTTCGGCACGACCATTCTTCTTGGGTTTATCTTCCTTCCGCAGCAGGCAGTTACGTTCTGGACGAGCGCCGTTTCGGATTCCGGCCGCGTTGGGGGTATTAACTTCGCCGATAATATTTCGATTCAAGGCTGGCTGATGCACCTGGGTCTGCGTGAGCCTACCCTGAGGCCCGTATATTACGCCCTTGTTCTTGCTACGATCGGTCTCTGTGCGGTGCTTCTGCGCCAGCTTATTCGCCGTAATCTTGTGCTATCTCAGGTGGCGGTCGGCGGGTTTTTGATGGTGAGCATCTCCCCCATCAGCTGGTCGCATCATAACGTCATGTTCCCGCTGATTATCATGACGCTTGTTCTTGATGCTTTCCCCCTGTTTTTCACGCATCTGCCCGCCTGGTTATCCGGTACCGCACGTGTTTTGACGTGGGTGGCGTTTATCGGTCTATATATTTCGCCTATGTGGCTGGGTGCCGCCATCGGTGGCGGATTCAACAGCCTCAACCATCTTGCGCAGTATGCCTTGTTGTTTTCGACCGTGCCTATCCTGTGTCTCTATGCGGTCATGGCTCTTTGGGCAGGTTCTGCGCTCACACCGGCCGTGCGCATAGCGCAGAATCGCGATCGCGCGGTCACGGCGGGTCCTAAACCCGAGCCTCAGGCCGCGTAGCAGCAGGTAGTGTCATGTGCAGTTGAGTTACAACGCGCATACGGTGGTAACAAAGGATGCGGTGGCTTTCTCTCTGAGGAACCGCCGCATCCGCATGATGGCCATCAGGAAGCCTAAGAATCGGAAATATTCTGCCGAAAAGCGTGGTTTTCCTCCCTCTAACCCCCTAAAACTACATATATCGGCAAAATATTGCCGAAATATAGTGTTTTCACCAATTTTCATGCCATAATGGCATGAATTCGGAATTATTTTGCCGATTTATAGGGTTTCAGACTCATGGAAAGGATGCGCTCGTGCCACGGGACTTAAAGGGCTCGCTCGCCCAGATCGTTCGCGAGCATCGCCGCGAACTTCGGATTACGCAGGAGTATTTGGGGCTTCTTGCCGGAGTCTCGGAGCGCACGATCCGCGATCTCGAAAAAGGGCGCGAGTCTATCGCCTTTGACAAAGTAACCGCCGTACTCGACACCCTCGGCATCGATCTCATCCCTCGGGAGCGCTAACTTTTTATAAAGGATGCGGTGGTTCCCCTCTCTGGGGAACCACCGCATCCTTATATGTCCGTGTCACAGGATGAATTGCCTAAGCGCGTGTCTAAATCTGCCCTATAAGTGTCATATAACGGTTATTTACGTATATTTTTCAGTGATAATAAACACTCTGAGGTACTGTCTATACAAGTGTAACAATCTGTCACAAATGGTCCCGATATACCTCAAACGCGAACTTTGAACATCTATCGAGACGCTTACAGACAGCCATCCTGCTCACCTAATTGGGCAAAGAGCGCGGCATTAATACGAAACCCTTCCATAGCCTCGTCAATCAGGGCTTCACGCTGCTCTTCGCTCAAAGGAGCACGATCAAGAAGCTCCCGGTATCCATCCTTGAAGACCTTCGGCTTGGGAAGCTGCGGGAACGAGTACATGGTCAGCGCATCCCGCGCAATACCGTAATGGCGCGCCACCAGAGCCGCCACCGCCTGCCCACCCGAGAGGTCCCCCAGATAGCGCAAATAATGATGCGCCAAGAACCGCTCGGGAGCCTGCGCGGTCGCCTTGATACGCGCCACGTATTCGATAGTTGCTGGCAGCGGGGCGTCAATCTCGGTCTGCCCTAGAGCACGAATATCGTGGTGAATCGCGGCGGCACGATCCAGCCCTTCCAGAGTGAAAGGATCGGTCAGCGAGTTACCGGATTCACGCAGATTCCGAGAGATTTCCTCCAGTGCTTCATAGATATAGGTGTACTGGTTGATGAGGCGTAAATACGCGGAAGTATCGAGTTTCCCGCCCATCAAATCTTCCATAAAGGTAGAGTGCTCGGCATTGTCATGCACGCGCTTGGTACTCGCTTTTAGCCGCGCCGAAAACCGCTGGTCGGCAGCATCGGGAGAGGTGGTTTCGGGGGTAATAATGGCGGTCATGGAACGCCTCCTGATTGAGTTGAGAGTCATGAATATTTTTGATGACACTGTGTCACCAAATCAATAAATGACATAGTGTCACTAAATTTTTGGTTTTGCAACACCGATGCCAAAAAATTTTATTAAGGGTAACCTCATCATGAAGCAAAGTACTACAATTAAGCTACACAAGTCTTAGCTAATAGGTCTAGACTAAGACTGCTCATTACTAAAACCACGAATAGAGGACACACATGTCTATGTCGCATAACGCGAAGCGCTCATGGGCGTTTCTAGCGTCTGCCGCCGTTGGCCTCAGTGGCATCGCCGCCACCCCCGCCCTAGCGAACCAACCCGCACCGACCGCGCAGATCGTCTCTGAGCAGGCGCCAGCTGCCGCATCACAAAGCCTGCAGGATGCATCCGTAGATTGGGGCGTCAAATCCTCATTCCGCAGATACATTACCGGTCCTGTAGCCGGTGGTTCGCAGGAACTAACCGGTGCTACCTCCAACGCGGATGGTTCTTATCACTTCACCGCCGCTGAAGGTACCGTCGAGGCAGACGGTTCATACCACGTTAAATTCACCGGTTCCAGCGTGAAGTACACCGGGCACCACGGCGTGCTCGAAGTAACTATCAGCGACTTAGAACTTGTCATCAAAGACGGGCAAGGCAGCCTATACGCAAATATCAGCGAACGCCCCTATAACGGCAACACCACCCCGAACCCGCCCGTACAGCACGGTCACACGCTGATTGGTACTTTCGATGCTTCCTCCCTGAAAAACGAAGGTGGGCAGCTGACCTTGGCAGCATCTGATGCCACCAAGGTGAAACTCAGCGCAGAAGCAACTTCGGTGTTTGCCGGGTTCTATCAGGCGGGGCAAGAGCTGGATGCGCTGGCATTCTCCGCGAAGCTCGTTACCAAGCAGGCATCGGCACCGGAGAAACCTACTGATCCGACCCCGGAACCGACTCAGCCTGCACCTGAGCCTACTCAACCCGAGCAGCCTGCACCAGAACCGAGTAAGCCTGCCGATCCTACTCCTGAGCCATCTCAGCCTGCGCCAGAGCAGAGTAAACCTGCTGAAACACCGGCACCGCAGCCCTCACAGAGTTCCGAAGCTCCGGCACCACAGCCCTCTCAGACTTCTGAGGCACCTGCCTCAAACCCTTCAAAGCCCAGCGAAGCACCCAGCTCTCAACCGGCACCGCAGCCCTCACAAAGCACGGAAGCCGCTAAGCCCGCACCGGCTCAGCCTCCGGCTACCGATGCAGCGCCGAGAACCGACGTGCCGAAAGGTCAAGGGCACATTATTGAATCCGGCAACCTGACCTGGAATATTCGTGATTCCTTCCTGCACTACCTCAACACCATTGCGCGCGGTAACATCACCGTCGAGGGTCTGTCGAAGAATGCGGCGGGCGGGCTGGACTTTACCAGCGCATCCGGCTCGTACGATGAGGCAACGAAGACCGGTCAGATCAACTTCGCGGGCAAGGTGCATATTAGCGGGCATCACGGCCAGCTCAACAGCAGCTTCGAGAACACTCGCCTAGTCATCAAAGAGGGCAAGGGATACCTGGTTGTCGACGCCGAAGCGCTCAACATGCAGGGCGAAAACCGCACCTTCAAAGATCTTGTACTCGCCGAGGTCGATTTGAGCGGTGCAACCTTAGAAAATAACGTGCTCTCGGCTAAGAACGCAGCCGTTACCGTTACCGTCGAGGGGTCCGAGGCGATCTTCGCCGGGCAGTACAATGACGCCGACAAGCGCATTATGGCTCCGCTCTCCTTCAGCGCAAAACTCGGTTCTCAGCTGGTGGAAAACAAGGTTACCGACACCACGGTTAAGGGTTCTAACACCGGCAGCGGTTCGGCGAACCTGGGCAATAACGCAAACGCGGGTATTGGTGGCACGAACTTTGGCGGTTCCGTGAACAATGGCGGCGACAATGCCTCCCATTCCCATAACGGCTCCACCCCGGCTGCACACCCGAATGGCGGTAAGAGTGGCTCCTTCAGCAGCGTCTCGAAGAACCCCGCCCAGCCCGTCTGCACCCCGGTGACCGTGACCAAGCAGGTTCCCGTTAAGGCTGCAAAGAATGCACCGGCCGCATCCGCAGACGGTAAGGTCGCCAGCGCAGACCTCGGATGGGGCGTACGCGATTCCTTCCGCAACTACATTCGCGGCGGCATCGCTAACGGCAGCTGGGATCTGAACGGTACCACCTATTCCAATAATGCCTTCCAGTGGGCGAAGGGTACGGGTTCCTTCAAGGATGGTAAGGGCTCGATTTCCTTCACCGGTTCGGTGCATTTCACCGGACACCACGGAATTCTGGACACCACCATCTCAAACCCGCGTCTGGAGATCAACGGCAAGACCGCGGTTCTCTACGCAACGGTGGTCGGCAACGATATGGACGGCAAATCACAGAATTACGGTGAAGTTGCTCTGCTCAACGTTGATGTGAGCGGTTTGCAGGTCTCTGGCGATAAAATTTCCATCAGCGGTGCGGGCACTACCATTACCGCTGAGGGTGCTAAAGCGTTTGCAGGTTTCTACGAGGCGGGTAAGGATATGGCTCCGCTGAGCTTCTCAGCGTCGCTTTCGGGTACACAACCCGCGGGCAACACCGCCAAAACCCAGACCACCCAAACTGTGACCGAAACCGTATATCAGGGTCAGGGATGCGAATCTCTCAACGCACGCGGCTCTCATGGTCGTCTGGCGCATACCGGTGCCAGCGGTGTAGAGGCTGGGGTTGCTAGTGGTCTGGCCTCTCTGGTCGCCGGTATTGGTGCCGTACTGTACACGCGCCGTCGCAAGTCCTCCAGGATGTCTGAGCGCTCCGAATAAACCTAAGATCAGCCTATAAATACCGGCATATGCGGCGATTCTTAGGCTCGGGTTTATTCCTCGGTGCAGCATCCGCACCTCATAGCTCACCGGATGCGCCAGGGTGCGGGTAGTATCGACTACCCGCACCCTCACCCTAAGCACACGCTCTCATCACGAATACATACACTCACAGTTTTAGCCGATAGGAACTCTTCATATGGCTTTTCGTCTCTCACACCCCGGCGCAACAACACGCCCCAGACACCGGCAAGGCAGAGCGAGCGCATCGCAGAAGGTTACCGCCGCGCTATTAGCGGCATCCATATTTTTTATCTCCGGATGCGGCATCGGCACCCAAAATCCGGGCAGCACGAGCGCATCCTCGCATTCCGTGGTTGATGAACAGACCACCAAGTCTGAGCTTGAGAACCTTGCGCAGGATCTCAAGAGCAATGTTTCTTCCGATCCGAAATCGCTGACGGGTCCCAGCAGCGCGAAGAACACCCCCGAAGTTCAGCCGATGGTTGAGACTCCCACCCCGCAGCTTCCCGTGACCTTCAAGGATTTCAAGGGCGATGAGGTGACTGTTAAGTCGGCGAACCGCATCCTGGCTCTTGATCTGTACGGCACTCTCGCGCAAGAGGTCATCTCGCTGGGTTTGGGTGATCGTCTGGTCGGTCGTGTAACGTCTTCAACCGAGTCTTCGCTAGCGAAGCTGCCGCTCGTCACTCAGAACGGCCACGACCTGAACGCGGATGCGATTCTCGCGACGAACCCCGATCTTGTGCTCTGGGATAAGAGCAATGGTCCCGAAGAAGTTGTTGAACAACTGCGCGATGCGGGCGTGACTGTGGTGGTGTTCGACCATGAGAGGCGCATGGATAAGATTATTCCCCAGCTCAAGGCTGTGGCACAGGCTTTAGGCGTGCAGGAGGCGGGCGATAAGGTTGCCGAGCGCGTGCAGAAAGACCTTGATTATGCCCTGAATACCATCAAAGAAGTTGCCCCTGAAGGCGATAAGAAACTGTCGATGGCATTCCTGTACGTGCGTGGTAATGCCGGGGTGTTCTTCATTCTCGGCAAGGGTTCCGGCGCGGATGATCTGATTGCCGCGCTTGAGGGCAGAGATGTGGCTTCCGAGCAGGGCGCGCGCAACATTGTTCCCGCGAATAGCGAGGCGCTGGTCAAGGTGAACCCGGATGTCATTTTGACTATGACTCACGGCGTGGAATCCACCGGCGGCTTGGATGGATTCTTGGCACGCCCGGGCGTTGCCGAAACGAACGCGGGAAAGAGCAGGCGCGTGGTTGATATGAACGACGGGCAGATTCTATCCTACGGTCCGAACACCCCCGCCGTTCTGCTTTCCCTAGCCCGCGCTATCTACGCGCCCCAGCGTTAAGAGGCTCTACCTGTGAATTCGTCCAACCGCACTGATGCGGCGACTCCCGGCAGCGCGGATTATCGCAGCAAACGCCGCATCCGTATTCTCGCAACTTTTGGCTTTCTGAGTATTGCCCTGATCGTCATAACCGTGGTGTCTGCGGGGTTGGGTCAGTACAATATTCCGACCGATCATGTGGTGGCTTCGCTGGGGCGCCGCCTGGGTATGATTCCCAAGGATCCGACCGCCTATCTTGAAGACAGCACCCTGTGGAATATTCGTTTTCCGCGTGTGCTTTTAGGGCTGCTCGTGGGCGCTGCCCTGGGATGCTCGGGCGCGGTCATGCAGGCGGTTTTCGGTAACCCGCTGGCCGAGCCCGGGGTTATCGGTGTGTCTTCGGGCGCCGCAGTGGGAGCATGTGTAGCGGTCGTTTTCAATCTCGAATTCTTCGATATTTACACGGTTCCAGCTTTCGCCTTCGGCGGTGCCCTCGCGGCAACAGCACTGGTTTATTTTCTCTCGCGTTCCTCAGGTCGGGCGAAAGTTCTCTCCATGATTTTGACGGGTATTGCGGTAACTGCGGTGGCAAACGCCGCAATCGCGTTCTGCCTGTACCTGGCCGATAATGTCAGCCGCGACCGCATCGTCTTCTGGCAGATGGGATCGCTCAACGGGTCTACGTGGAAGGCTCTTGCCAGCGTGTGGTTCGTGATCGTGGCGGGGCTGATCATGTGCTTGATGATTTCACGCAAACTTGATCTGTTGGCGCTGGGCGAGCGCGCGGCACAGCATTCCGGGGTGAATGTTGAGCGTCTGCGCGGTGTTGCGATTGCTGCTACGGCGCTTTTGACGGGGGCGGCGGTGGCTCATGCGGGCATTATCGCCTTTGTGGGGCTGATTATTCCGCATCTGCTTCGGCTTATTTTAGGGCCGTCTAACCGTTTGCTGCTGCCTGCTTCGGCACTGGGCGGGGCGCTGTTAATTGCGCTTTCCGATTTGGGGGCGCGCACGCTCATTCCGGTCTCTGACCTGCCGATCGGTATTTTTACGGCGCTCGTGGGTGGCCCTACGTTCTTCTTCCTGTTGCGCCGTTCGATGGGGACGGGAGGTCTTTAATGCTTATTGTTGATGGGGTGTCGCTGTCGGTGGGTGGGCGGCGCATCTTAGAGGATGTCTCTTTTGAGGTTCAGGCGGGCGAGGTTGTGTCGCTCATCGGTCCCAATGGCGCCGGTAAGTCCACGATTTTGGGGGTTATTGCGGGCGATACTAAGCCCGATTCCGGTTCGGTACTGCTCAAGGATAAGCGGGTGGGTGAGTATTCGTATCTTGAGCTTGCGCGTCTGCGTGCCCTGCTGCTGCAGAAAACTCAGGTGGCGTTTTCGTACCTTGTGCACGAGGTAGTGGCGATGGGGCGCACCCCGTGGCGCGGTACCGAGCGTGCGCATGAGGACGACGCCGTGATCGAGCAGATGATGGCACGCACGCATACAGAGATGATGGCAAATCGCGATGTGACAACCCTTTCGGGTGGCGAAAGCGGGCGTGTGCATTTGGCTCGTATTTTTGCGCAGCAGACTCCCCTAGTGCTCTTGGATGAGCCTACGGCGGCGCTGGATATTAAACATCAGGAACAAACTCTGCAGATGAGCCGGGAGCTTGCCGCTGAGGGCACGGCGGTGTTAGCGGTTCTGCATGATTTAGATGTGGCGGCGGCGTATTCGGATAGGATCGTGCTGCTGGATAGGGGTCGTGTGGCTGCCAACGGTACCCCCGCTCAGGTGTGTACCGAGGAGCGGCTGAGCCGTGTGTATCAGCATCCGATTGAGGTTTTGGAGCATCCGGTGACGAAGCGACCTCTGGTTCTGCCGCGGCGATAGAGCGGCACTGTGCTTTGAGTCGTCCTTTTTCTGGGCTGCTACCCCGAATATTTCATGCCGGTATCCGACGGATTCTCAGTATATTCCCAGTTCGGCATATAAGCCCTGTGCCATGGTTACTTGTTAGAATAAAGTAATGCCCGGCGCAGGGTTATTTCTCGTGATAAGAAGTCTGAACTCGCCCGGGTGCAGTCCAAACCGTATGTATTACTCTTCCCCTACCCCACGAAGGAGAGTACCCCATCCATGAGTTCTGACCAGCACAAGACAATGCTGTCTGAAGCCTCCGGTTATGTTCCCGAATATTCTGCTCAGGCACACAGCGGTTCTCAAGAGCTTGCTGTTCACGGGCTCAGCAGCGATGAGGTTGCTAAGCTCACCGCCGCCGGTAAGGTCAATGCTCAGAATAATAAGTCTTCCCGCACCTTGTGGAGCATTATGCGGGCACACCTATTTACGGTATTTAACCTGGTGCTTGGGCTGTGCGGTCTGGTTGTGATTCTGTACCAGCGTTGGGCTGATCTGCTCTTTCTGTTCGCCGTGGTGGCGAATGTGATTATCGGTTTTGTGCAGGAGTACAAGGCTAAACTTGAGCTCGACCGTATCTCTCTGCTTGACCGATCCCCGATCACGGCGGTGCGCGATGGCGCTATGATCGAGGTCCCTATGGAGTCCCTGGTTGAGGGCGATGTGGTAGTGCTCAAACGCGGCGACCAGGTTCCTGCGGATGCGGCGGTCCTTACCTCCGACTCGCTAGAGCTGGATGAATCCCTGCTGACCGGCGAGAATGACCCGATTCCGAAACGTCCGGGCGATATGGTGCTTTCGGCATCGAGCGTGCTCGGCGGCACCGGGCGCGTACTGCTCTCGGCGGTGGGCTCCGAGTCCCGTGCAAGCAAAATTTCCGATGAGGCCCGTCAGTTCTCGCGCATCCAGTCTGAGCTTCGCGATGCGCTCGACCGCGTGGTGCGGTGGATTACCTTCGGCCTTGCCATCATTATCCCGATCGTGCTGTGGGGTCAGGTACGCGCGGCGGGCGGCCTTGAGGTTGTCAATCGTGATGGTCTCTGGGAGAACGTTGCTATTGCGGTAGTTTCGTCAGTAGCATCTATGATTCCGCAGGGTTTGGCGCTCATGACAACCTTGGCGTTCGCGGCGGCGGCTGTGGCTCTGGGACGTAAACACAATATTTTGGTGCAGGAACAGCCCGCCGTTGAGGTGCTCGCCCGCGTGGATACGGTGTGCTTCGACAAGACGGGCACCCTGACCGAGGGCGGCGTGATTTTCGATTCGGTACGTCCGCTGACTACTCCGGCCGAGGCAAAAGCACCCGATGAAAATCAGGCGTGGCGCGCATCCCTGCCGCAGGGCTGGGACCAGGCGTTGGCGTGGTTCGGTCATGATGAAAACGCGAATCCGACCGCAGCAGCACTCACCGGCGGGTTCGAACAGGCGCCCACCGAGCAGGTAAGCGGCATTGTGCCGTTCTCATCGGCGTTACGCTTTAGTGCTATCGAGTTTAAGTCTTCGGGAGCCTGGCTTCTCGGCGCTCCCGAGGCTCTGCTGAACCAGGGCACCGAGGAACGTGAGCGGGCCCGTGAACTCGCATCATTGGGTCTGCGCACGATGGTACTCGCGCATGCATCCGCCGTGGTACGCAACGATGACGGAGACCCGGTGCAGCACATCCCCACCGACCATACTCCCGTGCTCTTCGTGATTTTCCGCGAAAATGTGCGTTCCGATGCCCCCGAAATCGTGGACTATTTCAATCGCCAGGGCGTAACCCTCAAGGTGTTCTCAGGCGATAACCCGTACACCGTGCAGGCAGCTGCGAAGACCGCCGGCATGGATATTTCTGCGGGCGCGATTGATGCCTCTACCCTGCCGGAAGACGGCCCCGAACTCGCCGAGGCCGCCGCAACCCACAATATTTTCGGTCGCGTTTCGCCCGAGCAGAAGAAGAACATGGTGATCTCGCTCAAAGAGCAAGGACACGTCGTGGCAATGACCGGCGACGGTATTAACGATGCGCTCGCCCTCAAACACGCCAATCTCGGCATTGCGATGGGCAACGCTGCACCCGCAACAAAAGCCGTCTCGCGCCTGGTGCTTCTGGACGGCAAGTTCTCTTCGCTTCCCGCTGCCTTGGAACAGGGCCGCCAGGTGATTGCGAACATCGAAATGGTGGCAAACCTGTTCCTAACAAAGACCGGCTTTGCGATCCTGCTGGGTGTGGTCTTCGGTCTGATGGGGCTGATCTTCCCGTTCCTGCCCCGCCAATACTCGACCGCAGATTTCCTGATTGTGGGCGCATCCTCCTTCGCGCTGGCGCTGCTGCCGAACTCGCGCCGGTACGTGCCCGGATTCTTGCGCCGCGTGCTAAATTACACGATTCCGAATTCTATTATCGTGGTGGCGATGCTGGTTCTGGTAAACCTGGCGGCGCTGTTTATCTTCCGTCCGGAAGGGGATATACGACAGGTTCAAACGGCATCGTTTATCACCCTGGTGATTATGGGGCTGTGGAATCTGGCAGCGGTAGCACGCCCACTCAATACCGCACGAATGCTTCTCTTCGGAGCGCTTCTGAGTATCTTCTTCGCAGCCCTTCTGGTACCGCTTCTCGTCAAGTATCACCAGTTTGAGATGCCGTCGACGGAACTTCTTATGCTCTCTATCGGCGCCGGAGTACTGGGTGCCGTGCTGATTGAGGTGAACGCGCATCGTAGTCGCCGCTGGCAGAAACGCAGCTACCCCGAGCTTGAGGTGGCTTCACTGAGCTTCTTCCCTTCCACGACGAAATAGCTCAAGATCGCATCTTCCCCTCAGCAGTCGTCTAAGAACCGGTGCCGTAATATCAGAATGGCACCGGTTCGGCGTTTAAACTCTTTCGGATGCTCTGACCCGCCGTAACGTAAAAACCGCCGCATACCTGAACGGCACAATTTACACTTTCTGAACTTTCAAAACCTCATCTTGCGCTCGCGCAGGTTTAAGCCTAAAGTTACATGCAGATATTGTGATTCTTAGAATCACACAACCATAGAACACAGGGTTGTTACTGGTAAGGCAGGCAAGACCTGAGTTGCTGAATCCCTTGAGGGCATAGATTCCCTAGGGTTCATCGTTATACCCACGATGCTTTAATGCATCACGGTACGGCGGCATGCAGCTCGGGTCTTTTTTGTTTCCCTCGGGGCGTTTTGCTCTGAGGATGCCGCCGGTAACATCCCTAACACACTATTCACCGTGCAAGGATAACAACGTGAAAAACCACGAACTTGGCGAGAAGATTCTGACGGGACTTGGCGGTTCCGAGAATATCGCCCACTTTACGCACTGCGCAACCCGTTTGCGCGTAACTCCCGCCGACAGGAGCAAGGTCAATACGGAACAGATTAAGAGCATCCCCGGGGTGCTCTCGGTCATTGAGCAGTCCGGTCAGACTCAGGTCGTGCTCGGCGATCGTGTTGAGGGGGTCTACAACGAGATGCAGACCCTGCCCGGCATGGCGAACCTTGGCGAAGATAATGCTGGTTCCAAGAAGGCTTCCGAGGGCAAGAAGGCTGGCTGGCTCACCAATATCTTCGATGTGCTCTCCGATTCCTTCCGTCCCCTGCTGTGGGCGCTGTTGGGCACCTCCATGATTCTGACCCTGATCGTGTTCTTGCAGCAGTTCGGTTTCTTCGGTCAATACACCGACCTGACCGGCCAGAGCGTGAACATCGATATTGTGAACGGTCCGCGACTTTCCGATGAAGCCGCCGGTAAGGCACTCGAAGCCGAATGGATGAAGCAGTTCGCTTTCTGGTACATCCTCAAGGCTGCCGCTCTGTCGGTGCTGAACTTCATGCCCATTATGCTTGGCGCAACCGCCGCAAAGCGTTTGGGCGCGAATATGTGGGTTGGTGCTGCTATTCCGGCGGCGCTGATGACCAGCACCTTCCAGAGCCTCACCAAACTTGCTGACCCGGCTACTAAGATGCTTGACGTATCCATTATGGGTCTGCACCTGCCGCTGTACGCCTACGATTACACCGGTCAGGTGTTCCCGCCCCTGCTGGCGGTTGCCCTTTTGGCGCCTCTGGAGCGTCTGTTGAAGAAGATCATTCCGAATATGCTGCAGATGGTCTTCGTCCCCATGCTGTCCGTTATTATTCTGGTGCCCGTAACCGCTTTCGTGGTGGGCCCCATCGGTATTGGCGTGGCTATGGGTATCTCCGACTTCCTGAAGAATGTTAACGATGTAGCTCCGGGAGCTGTGGGTGCGCTAATCGCAGGTCTGTACCTGTTCATGGTTCCGTTGGGCCTGCACTGGCCGCTGAACGCCGTGATGATTAACAACCTGCAGACCCTGGGTACTGACTTCATCCAGTCCCCCATGGGTGCTTACAACTTCGCCGTCTTCGGCGCGGTCACCGGTGTTGCTATTAGGGCTTCACGGAATAAGGAGCTTCGCCAGACTGCGGTGGGTGCTTCTATGTCCGGCCTGCTCGGTGGTATTTCGGAGCCCTCCCTCTACGGTGTGGTTCTGCGCTACAAGCGAGTTATTCCCCTCATCCTTGTACCGGCTGTGGCCGGTGGTGCCACCATCTCACTGCTGGGGGTCAAGTCGCACGCTTTCGCCTTCACCTCGCTCCTGTCGATTCCCGCAATGCAGCCTTCCGCTCTGTATGCTCTGGGCTTGTCAATTGCGTTCGGTGGCGCGATGACGGGTGTTCTGCTCTTCGGGTATGAGTCCAGGAACGCAGCAAAGACTGCCGATACTCCTGCAGATTCCGCACGGGATGCGGCGGCAAGCGCATCGGCGAAGAAAGATTCCGCCGATCAGGCCGGGTCAGCATCCGCAGCTGCAACCGCTGCAGCGCCCGCACTAGAGGCAGGTACGGTTCTTGAGGTGGCTTCTCCTCTAGAGGGTAAGGCCGTGGCACTTTCCGAGGTTCCAGACCCGATTTTCGCTGCCGGTAAGCTCGGCGAGGGTGTTGCGGTTGAGCCGACCGGCACCACCGTGGTTGCACCCGCAGCGGGTAAAGTCGCAGCTACTTACCCCTCCGGCCACGCGGTGGGCCTCAAGTTGGATAACGGCGTGGAACTTTTGGTGCACGTCGGTTTGGATACTGTGAACCTCGATGGTGAAGGCTTTACCGTCAAGGTGAAGAAGGGCGATCAGGTTGCCGCAGGCGATACGCTGATCGAGTTCGATCCTGCGGTCATTAAGAAGGCTGGTTACCCGCTCATCACTCCGGTGATTGTGACCAATACCCGCAAGTTCGCCTCGGTTGAGGGCGTTGTGGGTAATGCAAATAATGCATCCACCGTTTTGAAGGTGACTACTAAGTAGGTTTTCCGATGCGGCAAAAGCCCCACGTGCAGTTCAGCTGCACGTGGGGCTTTTGTGATATTCCGTTGTTTAGTCATGGCGGCGGAGCCTCTTAAGCCTCCGGTTTATACTACGATTTTTTCTCCCACCCCACGTTAATCCACACATTGGGGTCGTAGTAGGGTGCTGCGAAGAGCGCGGGGCCATAGTTGGCGAGTTTTTTGCGCACCGCAAGATAGTTGGGCCCGTTGTACAGCGGAATATAGGTGGCAACATCCTGCTGATGCTTCTGTTCAATGGCGTTGGCGCGTTCCAGCTGCTGGTGTGTATCCTCGGTTCCCAGCATCTGCGCCGCCATGCTGCGGATTTCTTCGGTGCTCCAGCCTTCCGTGGCGGAAGCGTACAGGTAGTTAACCGCCTCCACGGGGGTTGGGGTGATGCTGTACCCGGTGAAAACCGCATCGTAGTCGCCAGCGGCGAGCGCAGTGCTGTATTCGTTGGCTGGGCGGTTTTCAACCTTGGCGTCGATCCCCATGCGCTTGAGTTGTTCCATCATGAAGTTGCTCATGGAAGCCACCGTTGGCTCGGTCGTGAAGTTGGTGATGGTCAGGGCTGCTTTTTCTTCGCCTTTAGTGTAGATACCTGCGCGGGTGTATCCGGCTTTCTCAAGGATTTTGACGGCGTTTTCGATGCTTGATCTGCTGGGATAGTTGTTGCGGTACCCGTTTTGGAGCGGTAGGAAGCAGAGCGAGCCGGGCAGGGTTTCTTTCCAGCCAAGCTGTCCGAAACGTATATGCTGAATCTGTTTGCGGTCGATTCCGGCAACCACGGCCTGGCGTATGGGCAGTGGAACTTTGCGGGGGTTGAGCTGTAAAACGCCCGCGTAGAGCGCCATTCCGCGGCGAATTTCGATGTCTGCAACACTCGTGATGTCGTTGTAGGCGCTCACGGTGCTCACGTTAACAACATCAAGTTCTCCGGTTTTGAAGGATGCGCGTTCCTCGGCGCTGTCTTCTATCTCGTACCAGGTGATGGTATCGAGAAGGGGCTGTGTACCCCACCATGCTGGATTTCGCTCGACTCTCAGGTATCTTTCGGCGGTATTCCACTCTTGAACTTTGTAGGGTCCTGCCCAGTATTTATCAAGGGGTTTATCAAAGCCGTTGTTGAAGAGCTCCGGGTCTTTCAGCGCCGGGTGCAGGAAGATGCAGAGGCTTCCATCGGCTGGGTACCACGGGGTTTTCATGGTAATGCTGATGGTGTGTTTGTCGCCTGATTCTTCGATGGAGGCTATCTGTTTCCAGGCTCCCCCGTCGTGTATTCGGTAGTCGTTGCCGCCGTCGTCTTTGCCGCGCAGGATTTCCCAGGTGGTGCGTAGTGCCTCAATGTCGATAGGTGTTCCATCGTTGAACGTGGCTTTTGGGTTGATCTTGATGCTGATGGTTTGTGTACCGTTCGCGGTTTCGGCTTTGAACTCGGTAACGTAGTCGGGGTTGGTGGTAAGGTTTCCGGCGTAGTCGCTTATCCATCCTCCGGGGGCGGCTGCCGAGTTCACGGCCGCGTGAATGGTGAGCATTGAGATTCCGTACCCGGATTCGGAGGTGATGTTGAAGTTTGGTCCGATAGCGGGATATGACAGGTTGAGGCTGCCACCCTTGCTCAACTCGGCTCTATCGCGCGGATTGGTTGCTGTTGCCTCTTGAGAATCTGTTCCCCAGCCCGAGCCGGGCAGTTCTGAAGCATTCGTTCCAGCCTGGCAGGCGGTTAGCACGCTGATTCCTGAGAGCGCGAGAGTACCAGTGAGCAGGGTTCTGCGGGTGACAGATACGTTCTTCATCGAAGCTCCTGAGGTTCCGGGGAGAATCTGTGCCGGGTGAGCTAGTTCGCCGTGGATGGGTAAAACATACCGGATGCACAACAGTGAAACATCCCTGCTTAATTATATCCCGGTTATCCTGCCTTTTGAGCTTATTTCACGCGGTTTCATGAGCTTTCGCAACACCCTTCATCTTTTAATCTTCGCCACGCTAATCTTGCCGGTGGCTGTCGGCGGCGGAGGTATATACCGCCTTCACTGGTTGGAATTACATAGGACCAGCACAGACCCTCAAGGGCTTCATCTCGGCGACTACTAGTATCTTTCAGAAAACAACCCAGCAAAAGCAAGTGCCCCCAACCGCATATCGGTCAGGGGCACTTCGGCTCAACAGTGCTGCAAGATTGACTACTCCTGCCAGCCTACATTGACCCATAGATTAGCATCTGTATAACTTGTCTGGAACAAGCGAGGACCGTAGTTTGCCAGCTTACTCTTCACAGCCGAGTAGCTCGGACCATTAGCGAAGGGCAAGTAAATAGCAACCTTTTCCATGTGGAGCTTCTCTACCTGGTTGGCAAGCTTAATCTGCTCATCTTTAGATTCAGTTGCCGAAATCTTAGCAACCAAGTTATCAATTTCGTCGTCACCCACGCCGTTGTTAATATCCTTGGTGTAGAAGTACTGGGGGCTATCTGCCATATTCGCGCCTACAGCCCAACCGGAAAGCGTACAATCGTAACTCTTCGTACCCACGACAGAGTTAAAATTCGACTCTGGCTGATTATCGTTGGTTACTTTAATACCAGCTTGTTTAAGCTGTTGCTCTATTCGCTGGAATTTTGCTTGGGTGACGGTATCACTACCGAAAGTAGTAATCGAGAATCCTGCAGTCTTACCGTCCTTCTGGTAAAAGTCACCGCTCTTGGTGTACCCTGCTTCTTCCAGAATCTTCTTGGCGGCATCTGCACCCGAATCCTTCGGAACGTTATCCTCATATCCCTTCTGGAAAGGCATAGCGAGCATAGACCCGGGCATTGGTTCTTCCCAGCCAACCTGCTTAAAGGTAACATCTGCTAGTTGAGAACGATCAACCGCCGCAAAAGCAGCACGGCGAACCGCCAGATCTGTAACGCGAGTAGCATTAAACTGCAAGTTCTGCACACCAGTATTCTGACCTGAACGAATTTCAGTACCGTTCTGCCCCTTAACAGCGCTATAGGTTGCAGCATCGGTAAATCCTGCGGCATCCAGTTCACCGTTCTTAAACGCAGCCCGAAGAGAATCGATACCCATCTGACGCCAGATAATCTTCTCCAGCAATGGCTTCTTCTCGCCCCACCATTTATCATTTGGAGCCAAAGTAATAACCTTCTCAGAAGAGTTCCAGTTACTTACCTTAAAAGGACCAGCCCAGTATTGATCCATAGGCTTATCGACAAAACCATCGTTGAACAGCTTCTTATCGACAAGAGCAGGATGTGTAGCAAACGTACCCAGGTCATCCGATAGATAGTATGGAGTTGAGAGAGTAATCTTCACATGGAACTTGTCACCATCGACAGCTTCAATACTTTCCATCTGCTCCCATGAAGGGTTGGGGATGATGTTGTAGCCTGAGTCTCCGCCACCCTTATAGATCTCCCAGTATGCTTTGACTGCTTCAACGTCAATAGGAGTACCGTCATTAAAGACAGCCTTAGGGTTAATCTTGAATTCTACGGTCTGAACCCCATCTTTAGTCTCCATCTTGTGTTCCAAACAGAAATCTTTGTTGATAGAGCGTTCGCCTGCAGGGTCCGTATTATAAAAACCAACAACGGCTGGTGTGTTACAAGGGCCACCAAAAGCTGCTAGGTTCTCTGTGGTATAGCCACTCTGAGTCATGGTGTTGAAGTCCGGGCCCAAAGCACTCACGGAAAGTTTCAGTTCGCCACCCTTCTTCAGTGAAGAGTAGTCCTGCTTGTTAATCTGCAGATTCTTGACAACTTCTTCCGCGCTAGAAGCTGCTTTGCCGCTTAGCTTGTCATCTTTTGAACCGCCACACGCAGCCAGTAAGCCAACACTTCCCAGGGCGACAGTGCCCGTCAGCAGGGTGCGGCGGTTGAAGGTTCTCTGAACGTTCATGAGGATTCTCCTTTACTGCCTTGAGTCTATACGATGTGACACATCACCTATGATTCAAGGCACATACAACAATGTTGCTTTTATAGTACAGAACCCCCTACCCCACCGCAAATAGTTTTCACGCCTTACCAATCTACGGAATTTCTACCGTGTAAACCTGTAGATTCTCCCGTCACATATTCGCTTTTTTAGAATAAAACTAATTTTTATCCGCAAATGCGATAAGGCGCGAGCAGATAATATTTTGTCGAGCAGATAGCGGGTTGTTATCTGCTCGACAAAATATTATCTGCTCGCCGGGTTAGAGTGAGTGCGAATGTGCATAACACCCACCCCATCCGTCAGAGAGCGAGCAAAACTACTTCACCCAACCAACCTTAGTCCAGTCGATGGTCTTGAACAGGAACGCACCATAGTTAGCGAGACCCTTCTTCGTGAAGACGTAGTGAGGACCGTTAGCAGCGCATCCTAAGAAGGCAAGTTCGGCGGTATGCTTCTTCTCGATCTCGTCGCATTTGAGGTTCCGCTCCTTATCGTCCTCAATCAGAAGCATTTCCTCGATCATGGCGTCGATCTCAGGGCTGCCGATGCCGTCGCTATTGGACGAGTGGAAGAACTGTTGAGTGGCGACCGTAGCATCGGGGTTATTCGCCTCGTATCCCGCGAACGTGATGTCGTACTCCCAGTTGCCCAAGACCCTACCGAAATCGCCTTCGGGATGCTGATCGACCTCAATATTGAGCCCGGCTTCTTTCATATTCCGCGTAAAGGTCTGAGCCATACCCTTATCAACAGGATCGTCACCAAAGATCACGATCTTGTAGTGAATCTGCTGCCCATCTTTCGCGTAGAAATCGCCGTCTTTGGTGTATCCGGCATCCTCAAGCACCTTCTTGATGGCGTCTTTGGGGCTGCCCTCTACCTTGGGGAATGCGTCCTGATAATACTCCGAGAAAGGCATGTGGAGCATCGATCCGGGTATCTCTTCTTCATAGGGCAAGCCCTGGTACCGAATCTTGGCGAGGGCCTCCCGATCAAGCCCATAGAAAATAGCCTTCCGCACGGCGGCATCCTTGACCCGCCGGGGGTTCACATCGATACCGGAAACATGCAGGCGCACTCCCTTGTGGAGTTCCGTGCCTGCCACCGCCTTAAACTCGGAGTAGGCAGAGGCGGTTCCTGCAGCCGCAGCATCGATTTCATCATTCTTGAAGGCCGCTTTCTTCGCTGGTTCATCCATCTGTCGGAAAATAATCTTCTCCAGCACGGGCTTATCGCCCCACCATTTATCGTTCGGCACCACCGTAATGGTCTTCTCGGAGGAGTTAAAGCCGCCGTCTTTGATCGTGAAGGGTCCACAGCCCCACTCGGGATGCAGATTATCCACAAAGCCCTCATTATAGACCTTAGGATCTTCCAGCGCCGGATGCAGAATAAAGGTGAACAGGGCATTCAAGGGGTAGAAGGGCTTCGAGAATGTCACCTTTACGTGGAAGTTATCTTCTTCGGCTTCCACGCTTTCAACATATCCATAAATATCCGAGGATACAATGTTGTATTCCCCATCAGCCTTCTGTTGAGTTTTCCAGGTGGTCTGCAGGGCTTTCACATCAATAGGCGTTCCGTCGTTGAACTTGGCCTGGGGATTCAACACGATCTTGACGATAACCTTCTCCCCCTCTTTGCCGGGGGTGAAAGACTGGGCATATTCTTTCCTGAGGGTCTTAGTACCGTCAAAGTCTAGGATCCACAAGCCTGCATCATGAATGGTGCTCATAATGGTCTGAGTATCGGTCATATTGCCCGACGTAGTCCGGGGGTTGAAATCTGGCCCCATCGACCCGACCGGCAGCCGCAGGGTTCCGCCCTGTTTCAGCTCAGAAACCTCGTGAGCATTGATGTCGTAGAGGTCTTTAAGGTTTGCACCCTGCCTGGGAGCGGCAGTTTTTCCGTCCTTCGCGCCGCCGCCACATGCGGAAAGCACACCGACGGTTCCAGCTGCCGCAGCTACGCCCAGCAGAGACCGGCGAGTCAGTGCATGAGGAATGAACGCTGCTGGGGTTTTGCTGATGCTCATGATGTGTTTCCTTACGTGTATGCGCCCTGCGATGGGGTTGGTGTTTCAGAGACTTTGAGATAACTTATGCAGTGTCATGCATAAATTATCCATATCCAAAACCATACACCGAACTTCATGTGAAAGTTAAGAAAAACAGCAATAATGTGTTGTAAATTACATATTTTTATGCATATTTACACAGGGTTTGAGTGTATATTTTCTTATTTTTTCAGGAAATAATGAGCATAACTTACAATAATCTAGAATATTTACCGAATATCATGTGTGGCTATGAGGGCACAGACAAGGCGCATCCCCACTCCCCCGCGAGGGAATGCAGGATGCGCCTTATGTATATTTGTGAAACGTTCCCCTAATTTCTAAGGGCTATAGCTCAACCGACTAGTTTGTGAACCCAATACGCGACCACGCCGAAGGGTTGTACTGCGGATCATCAAAGAGAAACGCACCGTAGTTCGCCAGGTTCTTCTGGCAGCATACGATTTGTGGACCGTTGTAGAAGACGCTGCTCGTAGCAAATTCCTCCATATGCTTCTTCTCGATCTCGTTGCACTTGAGGTTACGTTCTTTAGCATCCTCAATGGAGAAGAGCCCCTCAATCATGGCGTCAATCTCTTCGGACCCAGCCCCATCGTTGTCTTCGCGGGAGTAGAACTGCTTGGTGCCCTCAGTGCCATCGTCGCTGTTTACGCTGTACCCAATGAAGCTCAGTTCGTGCTCCTTGGCAGACATCACCTTGCCCAAGTTACTAACAGGCTGCTGATCAACATCACTCTCAATGCCCAGATCACGAAGCTGCTGAGAGAGGAAACGCGCCAGAGATTTTATGGTGTTATCCTCGCTAAAGTTGTTCACCACTACTTTCGCGCGTTTGCCATCCTTTTCATAGAAATCGCCGTTTTTAGCGTATCCGGCCTCTTCCAGAATCTTAGCAGCCGCAGCCTTCCGATCGGCTGCCTGCGGCATACTATCGGCATAGTAATCTGAGAACGGCATATGGATCCTCGATCCGGGCAGGGCCTCGTTGAACGGCAAACCCTTAAAGCGAGTATCGGAAAGCGCCTTACGATCCAAGCCCACCATAATGGCGCGGCGAAGCGGAGTATCGACTTTGACGGGGTTCATCACCACACCGCCTGCAAAGAGGCGCTGGCCCTGGCGGAACTCGGCATTCTTAACATTTTCGAGTTCCTTGTATACGCTCACAACGTTAGCGTTTACGGCATCAAGCTCGCCATTGGCAAAGGCAGAACGCTGCGCGGGGGTATCGAGCAGGCGGAACGTGATGGATTCGAGAACCGGTTTTTCGCCCCACCATTTGTCATTTCGTGTGACGGTCAGCGTTTTCTCGGTTGAGTTCCAGCCGCCTTCGGCAACCTTAAACGGCCCTGCCGCATAATCAGAATTAGGCTTATCCACTAGACCATTGGCAAAGAAATCGGTATCCGTCATTTTCGGATGCACCACATAGCTGAAGAGGCTGGCAATCGGGTATGAAGGCTTCGACATCGTGACCTTCACGCGGGTTGCGCTGCCGTCTTCTTCAATAGACTCAATATTCGGGTACAGACCCGTGCTCTGAATCTGATAAGTCTTGTTGTCTGAAAGAACTTTATGAGTCGCTCTCAGAGCTTCAATATCGAGCGGGGTACCATCGTTGAATTTTGCCTTTTCATTCAACGTGATATGCAAAACCTGTTTGCCGTTCTCCATTGCGGAGGTGAACTCGGTACAGAAGTCGGGGTTAGGCGAAGTTTTACCTTCGTAATCTTGCTGCCACAGACCACTCGTGAGCAAAGAATTATACGAAGAAATAGCACGAGCATTATCGCCAACGGCGCCCTGAGTATGCAAAGGATTGAAATTTGGTCCCAAACTGGTGACCGCCAGACGCAGCTTTCCGCCGGATTTGAGGGCAGAAACATCCTGCTTATTAATTTTCACGAGGTCTGCGATATTCGCGCCTGCCGTTGCTGCAGCCTGAGTAGAGCCGGAACCACCGTTTTTACCGGAACAAGCCGCAAGCATGCCAACGGTTCCCAGCGCAGCACCGCCTGCGAACAGGGTGCGGCGGTTCAGAGTGGAGTGAGCTTTCACGAGCGTATTCTTTCTATCACCGACAAACGCACAGTCTAGCGCTACCGCCCGTGGTAGCGGCGTTTGATACATCTTAATTGTATTCATGGAATTGCAGAGCGAGAATTTATTTCCTGCAATCTCAAATACTGGTAATTCATATCACTATTTCGCTTTATCGCATAATATAAATTTTTAGCTCTTTAAAACGTTGCGGGGATGATTCTCATAGAAGAATCATCCCCGCAACACACATGCGGTTCTACGAAACCGACTCTAGCGCTACATCGGGAAGGTCTGCACCATCCGGGTAGTAGCAAGCATAACCGTGGTCTTCGCCGTCAAGCGTGATAACCTCGGGCTTTTCCTCCAGGCACCGCTTCTGCTTATCCTCAGGAAGCAGCTTGAAGATGGGGCACCTGCTGGAGAAACCGCATCCTACCGGTGCATTAACCGGAGTGGGCAGGTCGCCATCCAGCATGATGCGCTGGCGCTTAGCCTCAACCTCCGGGTCTGGCACGGGAATAGCCGAAAGCAAAGCCTTGGTATACGGGTGAATCGGGTTATCAAAGACCTGATCCACGTGACCAATCTCGACGATGCGCCCCAGGTACATAACCGCAACCCGATCAGAAGCGTGGCGAATCACGGCGAGGTCGTGCGCCACCATCAGGTAACTCAGACCCAGGCTCGCCCGGAGTTCCTCAAGCAGGTTAATCACGCCTGCCTGAACGGAGACATCCAACGCCGAGACAGGTTCGTCCAGCACCACAAGTTTCGGGTTCACGGCAAGCGCACGGGCAATACCAATACGCTGGCGCTGACCGCCGGAGAACTGGTTCGGGAAGCGGTTCACGTGATCGGGCTGCAGACCCACGATCTTCATCAGCTCAACCACACGCTTTTTAATGTCCGGACGCTTCATGCCCTGGTTTTCCAGGGGCTCAGCAAGAATCTCGTAGACGGTAAAGCGCGGGTCGAGGGCGCCCGTGGGGTCTTGGAAAACCATCTGTTGGTTCTTGCGCAGTTCAAGAATCTCACTGACAGATTTATGATCCTGCGTAGAGACACCGTTAATCAGAATCTCGCCATCGGTTTTCTTACTGAACTCCATAATTTCCAGCAGCGTGGTGGTTTTACCACACCCGGATTCGCCCACGATTGAGAAGCACTCACCCTCACGAATATCGAAAGATACGCCGTCCACGGCCTTCACGGTGCCCACGCGGCGCTTCATGAGGGAACCCTTCATGAGCGGGAAATGCTTCTTCACGTTGCGCACTTCAAGCACCGGCGCGCGATCTTCGCGCGGAATGCTTTCAAACTTCGAAACGGGAGTTTCAGGAACGGTATAGAGTTCTTCGGCTGTCTTACTGATGAGGTCCTGCGAGATAGTGCAGGAGGAGTAGTGCCCCTCACCAGCGCCCTTGAGCGGAGCGAGCTCGGGCTCACCAGCGTCGTCCTTGCAGCACTGACCGCCGTTTTTGGCGACGGGGCAACGCTCACGGAACGAGCAGTGATCCACCGGGTACAGCAGATTCGGCGGCGTGCCCTCAATGGGCACCAAAGAGGTTTTCTGCGAGCGATCCACGCGAGGAACCGCACCCAACAAACCGATGGTGTAGGGATGGCTGGGGTACTTGTAAAGGTCTTCAGCCTTAGCAATTTCTACCGGTTTACCCGCGTACATCACCAGAATGTCATCGGCCATACCGGCGACAACACCCAAGTCGTGGGTAATCATGATAGTTGCCGCACCGGTTTCATCCTGCGCCTTATCCATAACCTCAAGCACCTGCGCCTGAATGGTGACGTCAAGCGCGGTGGTAGGCTCATCCGCAATAAGCACGCGCGGATCGTTGGCAATTGCCATTGCGATCATGATGCGCTGGCGCATACCGCCGGAGAACTCATGTGGGAAAGAACGCAGACGGTCGGCTGGGGAAGGAATACCCACTAGGCGCATGAGTTCGATAGAGCGATCTTTAATCGCCTGCTTGCTCATACCCTTATTGTGGATTTTGAGGACTTCGGCAATCTGATCCCCGATAGTGTACACCGGAGTCAGCGAAGACAGCGGATCCTGGAAGATCATGGAGATGTGCTTGCCACGGTACTGGCACATTTCCTTATCGCTCAGACCCAGCAGTTCGGTGCCGTTGTATGTGATAGACCCGGTAATATCAGCGGTCGTGGGGTGAAGCCCCATAATCGCCATAGATGCCACGGATTTACCCGAACCAGATTCACCAACGATACCCAGGGTTTTACCGGCGTAAAGGTCAAAATCAACACCGCGCACCGCATGTACAACACCGTTTTCGGTATTGAAGCTAACATGCAGGTCTTTAACACTCAGAACGGGAGAAGTGCTCATGAGTTTTATGCCTCCTCATTCTGGGTGGATGCCTGAGCATCGGGATTGGGGTCGGTTGATGGTGCTGCAGCGCCGGCTTTCTGAGCCTCCGCTTCCTCGATCTTAGATGCCGATTTCTGGCTCTTAGGTTTCTTTGACTTCTTGATCTTACCGACCGACATAGAAGTCGGGTCGAAGGCATCGCGCAGGCCATCGTTCATGAGCGAGAGCGGCCCCACCAGCAGGAAGAAGAAGATAACGGGGAACCAGAACATATGCGGCAGGGTATTAAGCTGCTGCGCGGCATCGGAAATCAAAGATCCCAGTGAGTAGTTCGGATAGGTAATACCGATGCCGATAAAGGAGTACGCAACCTCAGAGAGCACAGCGATCATGATGCCGGTCGTGAAGTTCAGCACGAGCATCGAGCCGATATTCGGTACGAGGTGCCGCAGCACGATCTTGAAGGGATGTACGCCCATGTAACGTGCTGCCTTCACGTAATCGCGCCCAATCAGGGATTGCGCCATCGCACGAATCACACGGGCAGGCCCCATCCAGCCGAATACAATCAGCACAGAGGAGAGCACAATCCACGTGGGAACGGTCTTCTGAATCTGCTTACCGATCTGACCGTTGATGAAAATCGCCAAAATCAGCAGCGAGGGAACCATAATCATGGTTTCCAAGAGGAAGAGCATAACCCTGTCGATCCAGCCACCAAAGTACGCCATCACACAACCGTAGATCGCGGAGATAATGACGGTGGCGATACCCACGACCAGACCGATTTCCATTGAGGTCCACACGGCTTCGCTCATCATGGCGAAAAGATCGTTACCACCCACGGTGGTGCCAAACCAGTGCTCTGCGGAGGGGCCTTCACCGCCGAGGGTCATAAAGTCAGATTCGGTTGCGGAGTACTTAGAAACATATTTGCCGAAGTACCCGAAAAGCCCCACACAGATAAAGACGATAAGCCCGAACACCGCAGCCTTGTTGCGCAAGAAGCGGCGGAGGATAATCACGTTCTTGTTGAGAACTTTAAAATCACCATTCTGCACGACAGGTACCGTGCTTGTTTCAGTTACCTGGCTCATGAGATCCTCACTCGGGGGTCGACGATCGTGGTCGCGATATCGGCGATAATGGCACCGATGGCGAACAGCACGGAACCGTAGGCGAGAGTAGCGGTCGCAGCGTTCACATCCTGCTGACCAATCGCATCAATAGACCATTTACCGATGCCGGGCCATGCAAACACGGACTCCGCGAAGAAGGCACCCGCAAAAATGGTGGGAATGGTGTATGCAATCGACTGTGCCACCGGGATAAAGGACACACGCAGGGCGTGGCGGGTAATCGCCTGGTTACGGGTGAGCCCTTTCGCGCGAGCGGTACGCACGAAGTCTGCGTTCACGTTATCGAGCAGGTATTGCCGCTGAGCAATCTGATAGCTGGCCCATCCGAAAATCGTCATACAGAAGGTCGGCACCACATAGTGCGCCGCCATGTCTATGGTGGTATCCCAGAAGCCTGTTACACCGGGCGTCGAAATACCGGTCACATAGAAAATCTTTTCGCCGCCGTTTTCAACCACAATGTTGTTAATGGCGGTCGCTCCCTGCTGCACCACGAAGTATGCCACGGGGGCAGGAATAATATAGACGAGATAGGAATACCCGGTAATAACCCGGTCGGAAAACTTGTACTGACGCGCTGCCGAGTAAACACCCAGCGCCACACCGATAATAATGGTCAAAATAGTCGCTGCGAGCATCAATCTGGTAGAAACCCACAGACGCTGACCAAATTCCTGATTGATATATCCGCTGTTTGGGCTGCGTCCCCAATCAAATTTGGTGACAACATTCGTCAGCCATTGAATGTATCTGTCCCACGCACTCATTTCGGGGTCGAGTCCGAGGGATGCGAGGGTGCGGTTCACCTGCTCAGGCGAGGGGCGCGGTACCTTTTCCTGCTCCAAAAGGGCAGGTTTTAGAGTGGTAACAGCCGCAAAATAACCCATAGTCGTGGTTAAGAAAACCATCACGAGGTAAGTGAGCGACCTCCGGAGGATGTACCTAAACATGGGGCGGTTCCCCTCCTAGATATTTTGGTTTCGTAGGCATGTGTGTAATAGCTTCCGTCATCGGATAATCCAGTGACTATAGTCACTAGAAGCGTAGTTCCTTTATCTTATATTTACATTCGGGTATCCACCAAACCCACATCGCCTTAAGATCAGCCGACAAGCACCATTTTGCGGGGTGCTGCGAGGATCTTAGAGGCGGCATCCCCGGTATCGCTATCAAAATAAGGTTCGGCAAAAAGTTACGAAAGATTTACACACACCGAAGATTTGTGGCGTCATATTTTTCCAGAACGCCTCAAACCCTCTCCAGACCCCAAAAAATCCACGAAAAACCATGTAAACAGGAGCAAAACCAACATCTAAAATAAGTAGGCCCTAACTTATATTTTCGGGATTTAGGGCAAAAAAATTTTATGAATTTCATACCAAAAAGCACCCCGTATCCTGTGATTTATGAATGGCATCACAGGATACGGGGTGAGAATGTATCTCTTTTACACGTGACTTTCTACGTTCGTGAAAATTCTAGAACCGGTTACGGTACTCGCTCGCAGCAGCACCGGTGCGGAAGGCACGAATATTGTGGGCGATCAGTTCCTCCGGATTTACGGGGCGACCACCGGCGGCATGCGGGGTGATCACGATATTCTTCGCATCCCACAGGGGAGAATCGGAGGGGAGCGGTTCGGTTGCCGTCACGTCCAGTGCCGCACCCGCAATCGAGCCGGAGTTTAGGGCGGCGACGAGTGCATCCTCATCAACAGTGGTACCGCGCCCGACGTTAATCAGGTAGGCGCGCTTGGGCAGCAGCTGCAGCTTATGGGCATCGAGCGCTTTGAAGGTCGAATCGCTGGTGGGAAGCACCATCACGAGAATATCCGTAGTTGGCAGGTATTCATCGATTTGTTCGGTCGCAATCACCGGGAATCCAGAGCGCTCCCCCGCGCTCTGTGCAACGCCGGTTACGTTCGCGCCGAAAGCCTTGAAGAGCCGCGCGGTCTCTTGGCCAATCGAGCCGAATCCCCACACAAGCACATTGGCATCAAGCAGGGTTGTGACCTGGTCTTTCGGATGAAGTTCCTGCGCGCCACCTAGCTCCTCAGCCCAACGATGCTCGACCGTCGCCTGCGCCAACGTCGGCAAGAAGCGCACGAAGTTCAGGGTCAGCGCGAGTGCATGTTCCGCAACGGTCTTCGAGTGCAGACCCACACCTGCACAGATGGCGGCATCTGGGGTGAAGCCTGCCGCGCGCACCGCATCCGGTCCCGCAAGAAGCGCCTGAATAAGCCCCACATTTTTCATGCGGCGGGCGGAATCCGCGAGCTGATCGGCGGTATTCGCCCAAGCAATCAGGACCTCGGCATCGGTATCCTCCTCGGCGATAGGTTCCGTGGGGTTGTAGTGCCGCACGGTATCGCCGGGTTCAAGCCCTAGTTTCTCTTCGTCGAGCGTAATTGAAGTAGGGATCAGAATCTTCATGGGTCCTCCTGTGGATGGTGCATGCGGGTTGGCGTTCAGCAACGAAGGCGACCCGCATTCCGTGTGAGGGGGTTAACAGTTATTCCCCTCCAGCATAGCGTGAGAGGGGAATAACTGTATAGGGTTACCTAAGAAGCCGTTAGGGCTTGGTGCCGCGCGAAGGTTCGCCGGTTTCCTTTCGGCCCTGAACGTGCTGCTCGGTTTCAGCCGTTTCATCGGATGCACTACAGGCAAGTTCCGGGTCAATCACGGTATGCGCTTCACCCTGCATTTTCTTCAGGCATTCGGCATCTTTCGCCGCCATTTCGGGCGTGATTACCTCAATGGCACCGGTTGCCGAACGCGCCACATCGGTAGTGGTGTGCGTTTCGATAGTGGTGGCGAGCGCATCCTCACGGATGAAGAGAAGCAGAATCGCGGAGATTAGCCCGAGTGGTGCCAGGTAGAGGAAAAGCGGAATCAGGGCATCATTGTAGGCGTTCACGATAATGCCGTGAATCGGCTCAGGAATCCGGCTGACGAGCTCGGGAGTCAGGGAGGAGGTTCCGTGATCCCCCACCGAGGCTACTGCTTGCGCGGGCATGCGTTCACTGAGCAGGCTGCTCAGGCGTGAGGTAAACAGACCACCCACGAGTGAAGCACCCACGGTTGAGCCGACCTGGCGGAAGAAGTTGTTTGCCGCGGTGGCGGTTCCTACGACGGTGACGGGGAAAGCGTTTTGCACGATGAGGGTGAGGAACTGCATCGACATGCCCAGACCCGCACCCATAACCGCCATGTAGCTGCAGAAGATCCAGGTGGGGGTGCTCGGGGTGATGGTGGAGATTAGGTAGAGCCCGAGCGCCACGAGTGCGGTACCGGTGACCACATATGCCTTGTATTTGCCGCGTGCGGAGACCAGCCGTCCGGTAATAATGGAGACCACGAGCAGGGCACCCATGAGGGGAATCATGAGCAGACCCGCCACGGTTGCGCTCACGCCCAGGGACATTTGCAGGTAGGTGGGAATGTACTCGACGGCACCGAACATGGCAACGCCAAGGGCGAGAGAGGCGCCCAGGGTGAGCAGGAAGTTGCGGTTGGTGAAGAGGTACATGGGCATGATCGGCTCTGCGGCGCGGTTTTCAACCGGAATGAAGATCAGGGCCGCGACGACGGATGCGATGAGAAGCCCAATAATCTGCGGGGAGTTCCAGGCGTACTGGTTGCCGCCCCAGATGGTGGCAAGCACGAGCGCGCTGGTTCCTGCCATGAGAATAATGCTGCCCAGGTAGTCGATCTGCCGCTTTTCGCGGTCTTTGAGCGCGGTGTGCGGGAGCAGGAAAATGACGGCAAAGATTGAGAGTATGGCAAGCGGCAGGTTAAGCCAGAATGCCCAACGCCAGCCGGGACCCTCAGTGATCCACCCGCCGATGAGCGGCCCGGCGACCGAGGAGAAGGCGAAGACGCCGCCGATAATACCCATATATTTACCGCGTTCGCGGGCGGGGATTACATCTGCGACCACGGATTGGGAAAGAATCATGAGGCCGCCACCGCCGACTCCCTGGAGCGCGCGGGCGACGATCAGCCAGGTCATATCGGGGGCGAGCGCGCCGATGATAGATCCCGTCATGAAGGAGAGGATGGCAAAAATCAGGAAGGGTTTACGCCCGAACTGGTCGGAGAGTTTGCCGTACACCGGCATGGTGATGGTGGAGAGCAAGATGAAGGTGGCAATTACCCAGCTCATATGCTCCACGCCGTGCAGTTCGCCCACAATGGTCGGCAGTGAGGGTGCGAGGATGGTTTGGTTCAGTGCCGACATGAGCATCACGATGACCAAGCCGGAGAACATGAGCGCTATTTGATGTTTTTTAGCTTCAGCAGCGGCGGCTTCAGCGGTTTTGTCTGAGTGCGACGTCATTCCTAGTTTTCCTTCAGCAGGGCTTGAAAAGTTTTGACGGTGTTGTGGATGCGCCGCTCGACCTCGTCTTCGTCGGCAATATCCTTGGCGAAGTGCAGCTGCCGCAGCACCGCGGATGCGAGCTGAACCGTGGCACGGGTGCGTTCTTCGGCAGTTTCTGTCAGCGGCATATTTTCGGGGCGGGTTATCAAAGGGCCGCGCCTTCCTGCGGCGTTAAAGGCATCCCAATCGACGGTATTGAGATAGTCAATGAGCACCTGTTCACAGTTGATATGGTGTACCTTCAGCCGGTGCCTAAATTCGGGGAATTCGTCGATGCGCTCCCGGAATTTTGCGTGATCGGCAAAGTTGAAGCTGTGCCGCACGATGTACAGCAGCAAATGGGTGATACGCACGATGAGGTTGTCGTTCTCGTGCGCCCGGTCGCTGGCGAGCAGGTCGTCGGTGATGGCGGGGGCGCGCAGGCCGAGCACCGCATCCTCTTTGGTTCCGAAGTAGTTGAAGAAGGTGCGGGGCGAGATTCCGGCTTCCGCCGCGATGTCTTCGACAGTACTGCCGCGCATACCGTGCTGGCGGGCTAAGCGCAGGGCGGTTTCGTGAATGTTCACCCAGGTGCGTTCGCGGCGGCGTTCACGCAGGCTTGTCTCGGTGCGACTCGGCTCAGGTTTTTGCATAACTGCAATTATTGCATTTCTGCATTTTTTACACAACTGCACTATGCAGGCGACGCAGCGTGTCCTGCCTCTCCCCCACAGAAACAAAATGCTAGGCATAATAATAAGGTGAACTTTTTTTCATCCGGATACCTCGACTTCCTACCCGATTGGCTCAGGATTATTCTGTTCTTCGCAGACCTGAGCATCCGTGTGCTGTCCCTATTCTGGCTGCCCTACAACCGCAAGCCCGTGGTCGCACTCGGCTGGCTCATGGCTATCTTCTTCATCCCGTTCATCGGGTTCCTAGCCTTCCTGATTTTCGGGTCCTCTCACCTTCCGCAATACCGGCGAGCCCGGCAGCACGCCATGAACGACCTGATCCGCGAGACCACCGGCGGCACCCCACAGCTCACCGACTCCGACGGGCTCAACGAAGCAACCCTGGTCGCCAGCCAACTCAACTACAAGCTCGGTTCGCTCCCCCTCGTCGGCGGAAACTCCTTCACCCTGCATAACGACAACCACGAAGCCATGCGCATCATGGCGCAGGAAGTCAACAAAGCCCAGCGGTACGTTCACTTCGAGTTCTACATCACCGCATACGACGAAGCCTCCAAAGTACTCTGGGATGCCCTCTTCGCCGCCCAAAAACGCGGCGTGCGGGTGCGCGTACTCATCGACCATATCGGCTCGCGCAAATACCCCTCATACCGGCAGCTGACAAAAATGCTCAACGAATCGGGTATCGAATGGCGCCTGATGCTGCCCATCAAACCCTGGCGACTACAATGGCAGCGCCCCGACCTTCGCAACCACCGTAAAGTCCTTGTGATCGACGGCGCAGTGGCTTTCTCAGGCTCGCAAAACGCCATCCACCGCTCCTACGACCTCAAAGAAAACGTGCGTAAAGGCCTGGAGTGGAAAGACCTCACCTTCTCATGCACCGGTCCCATCGTCGAAGAGCTCAACGCGGTATTCGTCTCCGACTGGTACTCCGAAACAAACCAGCTTATCCTCGAAGAAATTGAGGCGAAAATCCCCTACGTTCCAGGCTCGATGCGCGCCCAAGTAGTTCCCTCCGGCCCCGGGTTCGAGACGGAAAACAACCTGCGCCTAATCAACTACATGATCTACAACGCAGAAAAACGCATCACCATCTGCTCACCCTACTTCGTACCCGACGAAACCCTGCTGCAGGCACTCACCAACGCAGCATTCTCAGGCATCGAAACCACCGTGATCGTCTGCGAAAAAGGCGACCAGTTCCTCCCCAATATGGCGCAGCGCTCCTACTACGAGACGCTGCTGCAATCCGGGGTACGCATTCTGCAATACCCCAGCCCCACAGTACTGCATTCCAAGTTCATGTACGTAGATGACGAAATGGCGTTTATCGGCTCATCAAATATGGACCCCCGCTCATTCTCGCTCAACCTCGAAGTATCAACCTTTATCGCAGACGCCGCTATGGTGGATGCACTCGCCGACGTTGCGCGAACCTACGAAAGTATCTGCACGGAACTGCGTTACGGCCCGTGGTCCTCACGCCCTCAGCGCATTAAGGTCACCGAAAATATCTGCCGACTCTGGTCATCGCTCCTGTAAAACGTGGTCTGGAAACGCCCGTAACATGAGGGAGTTCGGCATGACCGTGCTCTCGAAGCGGTACCTGCGGCTGTGGTGATGACCGTGTGCAAGCGCACCTTCTGCCGCCTCTGAAAGACCAGCTGACATGGGGTTTTATACCGATTCGCCATATCCGCGATGTTTTCCCCGCGAATGCAGAAAACGCACGATCGCCCGCACCCGTCGCGGACGCATCGCGCGTCGTCCATTTCTACCCAAAAATATAGTATATAGCCTATCGCCACATGCGATTTCCCGCGTGTATCGCCGAGGGTTTAATCTGCAGCCACTCCGGACTGGGCAGCCGCACGGCCTTCTTGCACCCCGACAGAGCCGTGATAATCGACTCGCACCGGCGGTTGAACTCAACCGTATGCCGCTTATCCACGATCTGCCCCGGAAAATGGCGGTGCATCTTCGACACCGAATCGCTGCTCTCCTGCAGACCGTGCCCGGTATGGCCCGGCACGTGCTTCACAATCACCCGATGCGCCCGAATAGCCGCGGTCAGCTGCTCCATCTCGGCGATCACCCGGGCGTCCTGCACGCCCTCACGCACCCAATAATCGAAAGCCCAACGGCTGTGCGCCAGCCGCAGAAGAAAGGTCAGCGCGCCCAAGGAATCGGTGTTAATAATCAGGCGGCGACCGCCATGATAAAACACGTGAAACGCCGCGAGCATCGCCGAAAGCTCACCGGTCATAATATTCACGGCATCATAATGGGTGTGAAAATAAAAGCCGTCCTCGCTCACCCCGGCAATGCCCATGCGCCCACCGCGCAAATACTTCTTATTGTGGGTGGCGCGAAAGGAACAATCGGTGAACACGTTATAGTCCACGAGCTGATTTTCGGGAACCTCTGCCAGCGTATCAGCGATCATCTGTTCGGTCAGCTGCTCGGCACGATCCTGAAAATAGCGCATCGTCTCGGCGGCATCCGTACCGGCAAGGCGCACATGAACCTCACCCAGCGAATGGTTATCGTACGGGTCAAGCACCTTCTCAAACGCCCGGTACTCCATCGCCTTCTTAAGCTGCTCACAATTACGAAAAAGAAGCTTCAAATCGTGCCGGTCAGCGGCAACCGTCACCAGGTGGTGCGTATAATCCGAAGGAATAACATCCCAGGCATTAAGCACAATACGCCCCAAAGTCTTCGGGTGCACCACATCGCACGGGTCAAGAAGCGAATGCATACACGATTCAACCACCGGCTCCTGGTTAATAACGATGCGCTCACCGTTTTCACGCGAAATATAGACAAGAGCCGTGAGGGTGCTGTAACAGTATCCCTTAGTCTTACGGGTGTATTCGGCAACTGCAATCACAGCCACGCCCCGAGTTGTATAGCCCGCCGGGTATGAGGTGCTGTAGTCGGGCGCCTCCCAGGTTAGGGTGCACCGTTTAATATGAGCCGGTGAGAATCCCACGTGTGTACACCCCCTTGCCGCATAGTCTCCTTCTTTCGTGTAGTGAGGAATTGTTCCACTATCTTTTATATGCCCGCCGGTGTCTGTGCGCAAACGTTGAACAGGTTATTTTACAGTCAGCGAAGAACCTTAAGAAGGGAAGCTAAAACCGTTTCTTGGCGGGAATTAGCGCGGTGAATGAGAGGTTCTGCCCCGCTCTGGCGCGCATCTGTGCGACGGTGTAGAGTTGGAGTTATCCGGTATATCTAACCTTGAGAAGGAGCACACCATGATCGGTGTTTATGCAGGTGTTTCGGTCAAGCCCGAGCACGTTGAAGAATTCCTGGCATCCGCCCCCGCCCTCGTCGAGGCATCGCGCAAGGATGCGGGCAATATCAGCTACGATTTCGGCCCCGCCACCGGTGAGACCCCTGCGGGTAAACCGCGCGCCTTCGCATTCATTGAGCGTTGGGAATCACAACAGGCACTCGAAGCGCATATGGCGACCGAGCATTTCGGCGCCGCTGTGAAAACCTGGGAGCCGCTGCTCGCCGCAGAGCTGGATGTTCGCATCTTCGAGATGTAGCGCCTGCTCTCCCTGTTCTCCTCTGCTAAAAAGAGCCTTGATGTGAATAAAGCAGCGAAAAATTCGCTTTATTCACATCAAGGCTCTTTTTATGCCCAATCAATAGGCGACTAGATTCCCTCGGGGAGGATGCGCACCCCGCCCTTATCGGCGGAGGCCGCGAGCATCCCGTAGACCTTCAGCGCCTTCGAGACCTGACGTTCGCGCGGCTTGGTGGGCTTCCATGGGAGGGCGCCCTTCGCCTTGCGCCGAGCCTCCAAAACCTCGTTTGGCACATTCGCCCGCAGGATGCGGTTGTGTACGTCGATCTCGATCTCGTCGCCGGTTTCCAGCAGGCCGATAGCACCACCGGCGGCAGCCTCCGGCGAAACGTGGCCAATCGAAATGCCCGAAGTACCGCCCGAGAAACGCCCGTCGGTAATGAGCGCGCAGCTTTTGCCCAAGCCCAGACCTTTCAGGTACGAGGTGGGGTACAGCATCTCCTGCATGCCGGGGCCGCCCTTCGGACCCTCATACTGAATCACCACAATATCGCCGGGTTTCACGTGCTTCGACAGAATCTCAAACACGGCTTCATCCTGCGACTCAACCACAAATGCCTTACCCACGAAGTGGAAGAGTTCTTCATCAATACCGGCGGATTTGATGATCGCGCCGTTCTGGGCGATATTGCCGCGCAAAACCGCCAGACCGCCGTCTTTCGTGTAGGCATGCTCCACGGCGCGAATGCACCCGTTTTCGGCGTCCGTCTCATGCGATTCGTACTTGTTCGCGGTCGAGAACGCCTGCGTGGTGCGCACCCCGCCGGGTGCGGCAAGATACAGTTCTTGAGCCTGCTCGCTCGCGGTACCGGAACGGATATCCCATTCGCCAAGCCATTCGTCCAGTGAATCCGCATGAACAGAATGAACGTTCTTGTTTAATAGCCCGGCACGGTCCAGCTCACCCAGCAGCGCAGGGATACCGCCCGCACGGTGCACATGCTCAATGTGATACTTCGTAGAGTTCGGTGCAACCTTCGCCAGACAGGGCACATGGCGCGAAATACGGTCGATATCGTCCAGGGTGAAATCAACCTGCGCCTCGTGGGCAATCGCCAGAATATGCAGCACGGTATTGGTGGAACCGCCCATAGCCACATCCAACGCCATAGCGTTCTCGAAGGCTTCCTTGGTGGCAATAGAGCGCGGCAGAACGGACTCGTCATCCTGCTCGTAGTAGCGCTTCGCCAGGCCAACAATGCGCTTACCCGCCTGCAAAAACAGCTCTTTACGCGCGATCTGGGTCGCAAGCGTGGTACCGTTGCCGGGCAACGCCAGACCAATCGCCTCGTTCAGGCAGTTCATGGAGTTTGCGGTAAACATGCCCGCACAGGAACCACACGTGGGGCAGGCGTTCTTCTCAATCTGGGCGAGCGCGGTATCGCTCACGGAATCGTCTACCGCCATGACCATCGCATCCACCAGATCCAGGCGGTGCTCCACAACGCCTTCAACGCCCTCGCCGGATTCCATAGGGCCGCCCGATACGAAAATTGTGGGGATATTCAGGCGCATTGCCGCCAAGAGCATACCGGGGGTGATCTTGTCGCAGTTCGAGATACATACGAGCGCATCCGCGCGGTGAGCGTTCACCATGTATTCGACCGAGTCGGCAATGAGGTCGCGTGAGGGCAGGGAATAGAGCATGCCGTCGTGGCCCATCGCAATGCCGTCATCAACCGCAATGGTGTTGAATTCTTTCGCCACGCCGCCAGCCTCACGAATAGCGCCAGCCACCAGGTCGCCCATATTTTTCAGGTGCACGTGACCGGGTACGAACTGGGTGTAAGAGTTGGCAATCGCAATAATCGGTTTGCCGAAATCATCATCACCCATGCCGGTTGCGCGCCATAGAGCGCGGGCACCCGCCATATTGCGACCGTGAGTTGAGGTGCGTGAGCGTAATTCGGGCATGTCTTTACCTTCCGTTGTGATGCATCTATAGATTCTACGCGCAGGCGTGCGCCCAATCATCGAAGGGTTACTTTGGTTTCATATGTTGGCATGCCGTGATGCTTGGTCATGAGCTGTGCCTGTGGCGCGCCGAAGGGTGAGTATGGATGCGGCGCGCACCTTATGCCGCGGGGCGGGCAAGGATGCCGGATCTGCGGCAGATTTGCCCCCTTGAGACTATATCCCCGTGCAGCGTGGAATGAGTCTATTATGCCCCCTATGCTGGTGGGGTAAGAACTCCCGCCGCGTGATTTGCGCCAGCTAGCGAACAAACGCTACGCAAGCGCACGAAGACTCGTACGGCCGCCCCCTTTATCTTCTCCATTGGATGTATCTTCTATGTCTCACTCCCCCGCCTCCTTCCGCAACACCGTGATCTACCAAATCTACCCGAAGTCATTCTATTCTGCGCACGGGCGGCCAACCGGCGATATTTGCGGCATTATCGAGAAGGTGCCCTATGTGGCATCGTTGGGGGTGGGCATGGTGTGGTTCAACCCGTTCTTCGCCTCGCCCCAGCATGATAACGGCTACGACATTTCCGACTACTACGCCATTAACCCTGAGTTGGGCACGATGGAGGATGTTGAGGAGATGATCGCCGCGTTTGGGGAGCACGGCATCGGGGTCATGTTTGATATGGTGCTCAACCATGTTTCGATCGAGCACGAGTGGTTTAGGCGGGCGCAGGCGGGCGAGCACGAGTACTGGGATTATTTCTATCTTCGCCCGGGGCGGGTTCAGCCTGACGGCACGGTGGTTCCGCCCACGAACTGGGAGTCGAAATTTGGCGGTTCGGCCTGGGCGCCTTTCACCGATACGGCGGGTGAGGTTTATCGGGACGAATCGGGGGTGCCGCTGTACTATCTGCACCTTTACGACGTCACACAGGCTGATCTGAACTGGTACAACCCCACCGTGCGTGAGGAGCTCTATAAGGTCGTCAATTTCTGGTATGACAAGGGTGTTCGCGGGTTCCGCTTCGATGTCATTAACGTGATCGGCAAGTCCGAGGAGCTTGAGGATGCGCCCGCCGGGGTTGTCGATAAGACCCTGTATACCGATACGCCCATCGTGCACACGCGTCTGCGGGAGCTGAACCGCGCATCGTTCGGGCGGTATGGGGATACCGTGACCGTGGGTGAAATGTCTTCGACGAGCATTGAGAACTGCGTGGGCTACTCCAACCCTGAGAACCGCGAGCTCGATATGGTGTTTAGTTTTCACCATCTGAAGGTGGATTATGAGGACGGCGAGAAGTGGTCGAAGGTGCCGTTCCGCTTTGCTGAGCTGAAGGGACTGCTCAACGATTGGGCGCTGGGCATGCAGGCGGGCGGCGGGTGGAATGCGCTGTTTTGGAATAATCATGATCAGCCGCGCGCACTCAACCGTTTTGGTGACGTTCAGCGGTATCGGGCGGAATCTGCGACCATGCTGGCGACCGTGATTCACCTGCTGCGCGGCACTCCCTATATTTATCAGGGCGAAGAGATCGGCATGATTGACCCGGTGTATTCTTCGATTGACGACTACGTGGATGTTGAGGCTCATAACGCTTTTAAGACCCTGCGTGCGCGGGGTCTCTCGGAGGGCGAGGCGCTTGAGGTTGTGCGCGCCAAGGCACGGGATAATTCGCGTGTTCCCATGCAGTGGGAGTCTGGTGCCGGTGGGGATTGCGGCGCGGTTGGTTTTGGTACCGCCGCCCCCTGGCTGGCGCCCGCGCCCAGCGTGGATGCGGCAACCGGCGCGGGTATTTCGGTGGCGGATGAGGAACGTGACGGCGTGATTTTGCCGTACTATCGCGAGCTGATTCGCCTGCGCGGGCAGTACCCGGTGATTTCTGAAGGCAATTATGCGCCCTATGCGCTCGACCATGAGCGGGTCTTCGGGTACCTGCGTGAACATATCGCTAAAGGCACGCGCACGCGGCTGTTGGTGCTCAATAATTTCTTTGGGGACGAGACGGCGGTGCGTATTCCTGCCGAGTTCATGCCGGGCGAGGTTCTGGACGCAGTCGCTGGCAGTGAAGGCTCACGAGTTCCAGCGGAAGTGCAGTCTGCACGGGTGCTTTTGTGTAATTACAAGAATCCGCTCAGTCAGGTTAGCGGTGTTTCCGGCTCCGATCCCCGCGAGGTTGAGGTTACACTGCGCCCCTACGAATCACTGGCTTTGATCGTGGAAGAGCCCATCGTTTCTTCTTAGCTCGCCAGATTAATTGCTCGGTTACACGGGCATTTACAGGTATGGTTACATGCGCGAGCAGGTGGTTTTTGGTACGAGCAGGTGTGTTTTTCCTACCTTTTCGGCAAAAAATGACCTGCTCGCGGTTTAAAACGCAGTTAAAGTGGGAGCATGAGTTTTGATTACATGCCCTCCGAAACCTTCCAACGTGCCGACCTTGACTTGCTTCTGAGCGTGCGGATTGATGTGGCGCGGGTTCCGGGCGGCGCATCCCAACGGCAGATTTTGGATGCAGTACGCACCTTCTTGAGCTCCCTCACTCGTGACGACTCCGCCGATGGGCACGCGATTGACCCGGTTCTGGGGTTTGCGCGCCCCTACTATGCGGGCGGGTTTACGGTGGGCGTGGTGCCCGCATCCGGGCGGGGCAAAGTGGCGCTCGCCGGGATCCATGAGGGAGCACAGGCTATTGGTTCAGGCAGGTTCAGCGTGCCATCGAACGGTAAGGCGGGCTGGCGCATCGTGACGTCGGTGGTGGTCTCTAGCGCGGGCGAAGATGTGCTGGATTCCTTAGAGGCTGGCATCGAATACCTGACGGATGCGCTCGGTGACCTGCGGGTAGGCCTCTCCCTCACGGAACTCCCGGTCGTTTAGGCTCCTCTCCCCTCTCCAGTTTCTCCGACCGTCAAAAGAGCCTTGATGATGAATAAAGCGGGATTTCCAACTCTTTATTCATCGTCAAGGCTCTTTTTATGCGCCCGGAAGAATTAGTGCGTAGGCGCAGGGTCGTCCTGCGCATTGGAAAAGACGGTTCCGCCGCGGGACATGCACACTTCTTGCGCCCGGCCCGAGTCAATGTAGTCGAAAAGTAGTTTCTGGTCGTCCTCAGAGTGGGCTTTAGCCCAACGGCTATTGAGGATGCGGAAGGTTAGCTGGGCTTGGAGATAGGCTAGGTTGGCACATACGCTTGATGCCTGCACAGAGTTTATATCTCGCCCATTATTGACTATTTTGCCGCTCCCTTGCAGAACAATTCCGGTTTCATAACCGTCATCATAGACGTTGTATCCCGTAATGTTCTTATATTCAATCTTATTTTTATGCCCTTTGAAGGTACATGTTTCAACAAAGCTTCGGGTTATCATTACGTATGTATTAAAATAAATTAAAGTTACGCCAATAACTATTATTGCAACAACAAACATAATAGCAATAGAGACATATATGTTCGTGGAACTATATAAGGATGCAAAAAACATGATACCCATAGCAACTAGACTTAGTAAAAACTGCACGAGACCAAGAGGTTTTATGCGTTGTTCCTTAAAGTTGTCTGGATCATTCTTCTGACTACTCTTCGACAGATATTCTTTAAGACCGTTTGACATTTTAGAAGGCTGAAAATCTTCCATGACGTACATTCCTTTATTCATTCATTTTTATTGCAAGAATTGACAGCAAGATAATCTGGTGCGTCTATAAAATTACTCCTTACTTTCCCGGTATGGACTATTATCGTTCTCTGGGAAAACAAAGCCACTTTGCTCCAAACAAATCTCACGCGCTTTTCCAGAAGAAATATACTCCTGAATCAAGTTCTGATCCTCATCAGACTCAGGCTCAGCCCACCGTTCCTTGAGAATGCGAAACGCAAGCTGCCCCAACACATACGACATATTCACCCAGTTACTATGAAGCTCTATCCCTTCACCAAAATATCCTTCATCATTATAGGGACCATCAATATATAATCCATCCTCAAAATTATTGTCACGATCCGTCCGCTCATAGTATCCAAAATCACGAATACGACGATATTCAACCTTTTCAACAAACCGGAGAAAAGTACGCCGCAACACATATGTACGCGTAATCTTCACATAAGCATTCCGATACCACACATAAAACAACAGACCTGCTACCGGACATGACATTAAAATTCCCTGACATATACCGTCAAAACGGTTGAAGCGGAAATAAAAATACAGATATAGCACTAATGCCGCAAGGGAAACAACCCAGAATCCATATGCAGCCAAAAGGAGAAAGCCCATCCGGTGGACATTCTTTTTATCCGCAGGCTTCCCTCGATTACGTTTTGACAGAAAACTTCTGCCTAGTGCAGATATAATAGGACCTAAAAATGCTTTATCCACAACAACCTACCTGTATTGGGGCAAATCTATTCATCGGAAGAGTTTTCCTCAGATGAATTTTGGTCTGGCTTGTTGAGGTTCTCGGGGAATTCCATCCCAGTATTCTCTAAGCACACCCGATGAGCTTGCCTCGAAGATACATACTCCAAAACCTGCTCATGATCCTCATCAGACTCAGGATTAGCCCACCGTTCCTTGAGAATGCGAAACGCCAGCTGCCCCAACACATAATCATAATTAGCCCACACACCGTGAAGCTGAACACCAAGAGTAGGGAAACCCTCCTCATCTTCAGGGCCATTTAAATACAACCCATCAGTATCAATAGCGCCATTCGGCTCATCATGATATCCGTACCCGCTAATATGCCTATACTCAAGTTCCTCCACAAGCCTGAACAGGTTCCGCCGCCGCACATACGAACGCGTAATCTCCACATACGCATTCCGATACCACACATAAAACAACAGACCAAGCAGAATAAGAACAACCTCACCGACCGCGAATATCATAACACCGGTAAAAGTAGTACCACCACCGTTAATAGTGCTCCCAGTAAACAATATTGCTAAAGCAAAACTAAAAACCCAAATACCCCAAGCCGTCACAATCATCAAAGGCATCCGCTGAATCTCAGCATTAACTTTCTTACCCCGGTTATACCTCGACAAAAAGGTACGACCTAAAGCGGAAAGAATAGGACTCAAAAACGCATTATCCATTTAGGAATTCCTTTCTCAAATTACCCGCAATAGAATATTTAGCACTTTAATCAAGGATCAAGCGACCTATAACAGGAAGTTAAGTTATCGTTATTATCTTACTCTGGAGCACCAGCAGGTGTATTCGTATCCTGCTCGGTAGGACTACTCGTAAAGGACTTTCGGTCCTTCCAGGTCTTCGCACCATTCTTCGCAAGGTTTTTATAATCACCTTGTTTCTGGATTTCCGCTCCGGCTGCATCCCACATGAGATCCGCTCCACTCTTATCTTTAACTTTGGCACGATTGAGGGCTTCAGGATTATCTCCTGGGTGCTGAGCCATATAATCGTTCCTATCCATCTGCAAAATCCTGTTCTTCGCCAGAGCTTCGACCGAACTCATCCCAACGTTAATGGGCATTTCTGCAATCTGGGAGGTTGTATTCTTGACCCCAGAAGCCGCTAGTCGCTGTATACGACCACCATCTGGTAGATGCCTGATGCCCGGAAGCTTCGTGTAATTCACCTTGTTTGTCACATAGTTGGGGGCCATTTTAAATCCAGCACTGGCTCCCTTCATCATGCCGCCGGTCGTTGCACTTAGCATCATGCCCCGAACGCTCCAATCATCCCCGGCATTTTTACTGTAATCGTAGGCTCCCTCAATAGCGCCAGACGTCATATTGCCAATAACTTCTCCACCCGTCTTACCCATAAAAGTAGTGTGATTATCAATAAAATCCCTTTTTAGGACATCTGAGTTTTTCGCCCTAATCTTTGTCACTGTCTTATTCGCCCAACGACCCGGTGCTTTATTCGCCAGGAAACGATATTTCTGGATTCCTTGAGCAACCTGTCCCTTCTCCCAGAGGATTCCGCCACGGCCTAACGTGAGTATTTTAGTCGCACCAGCCGTAGCACCACCGACCAAACCACCGACAAGCGCGTCCTTCCCTACAGCACCCCAGTCGATACCGCCATCAGGACCAACCTTATCCATAGCCGAGGCCGCAGCGGAAGCCGCGCCTGCAATCGCACCCAACGCGATAATCGCCACTGGCCCAGTGAAAGCTACTGCGGCAACAGTAGCAACTACAGCCACGGCATTCAGGAACAGCTTTCCTACAAAACGTTCATTAGCATGCTCCGCATACTTATCGTATTCCTCAATCGACACGGGCCGCATGCCCCAGGGATCCATGAGACCCACGGGGTTATTGCCCACAAAGGAATACGAGTCTGCAAACCAGCCGGTACCTGGGACCGATTCAAGCGGGTCGAGCGAGAGGAAATGCTTCGATGCAGCATCGAAGGTACGCACACCCATGACGTCCAGACCAGCAACATGTACGCTACCGGCTCCCGAGAAGGCGAAGCCTTGAGGAAGAAGAGACTCCACCACGGAAGGAGCCTGTCCCCAAGGTTCCTGCTGTGAGGGAGTTCCCACGCCCCACGGGTTAAACCCGCCCGGAACACTCACCTGCGAGAAACCACCGTCATGACCGGGTGCAGGAACAGAACCGGCACCCAAAACCTGAGGAATCGGTGCGGTTGGGTCCCAGAGCAAAGGCACGGATCGACCGTCAAGCCCCGTCACCTGAGCAAGCTCGCCCACGGCATCTGTCACCAAGCGCACACGAGAGTATGCTTCCGTCGAGTGCCCTGTCCCGGCGTTATCCGTAACAGCGGCAAGAGAATCCCACATGCCCCACGAGTACTCACGTGTTCGGCGGGCGCCCTGGCTTGTTGTTACCGTCTCCTGAGAACGGCGCCCAGCGGCATCGTAACCGTAAGTTGTCACCGTTTCCAGAGGATTATCAGTGTCCACACTCTCGCGAGCGATAATCTCAACCAGTTGATTGAGCTCGTTATACCTAAACGTACGTTCGCCCAGCAAAACACGCTCAGAGCTTTGCTGTTTGTTCCCCCGCGTTTCAGGCTCAGTGGGGCGGCGGTACAGACGTTCACGAACCATGAGCCCGGCGTCGAAAGTCCATTCAAATTCCCGTTCACCCTGGCGAGCGCCCGTCAGCTGCCCAGCGGCATCATAGGAATACATAACCAGGGAGTTTTCGGTATCGAGCCCGATAATCCGGCCTTCACGGTCACGGATAATTTCAGTTCGTTCCGTATGAGGGGCATGTTCCGCGTCTTTCCCGCTGTGATGAGACGCGGTGCGGGTGTAAGAAGACACCAAACCAGAGTCGCCATCAAACTCCCAGGTGGAAAGGGTATCACCCAGCTGAGCACGCACTAGGCGACCCATCACATCGTAGGAATACTCCGCAACCGTCATCTCGTCGTTATGAGAGGACGATGCTTCACGACGTACAGCATGACCGGCACCGTCATAAACGGTCTGTTCGGTGCCGTACGGGGTAACCACCATGGTGCGGTAGCCGTCTGCATCGTATTCGAACGTAAGCGTATAAGCACCGGTCGAAACGAAAGTACTCAGGCTCTGGGCTTTCGCGTCAGTATCCGCAGAATTGTGGAGGTTCTCGGTTGTTTCTGCGCCAATAACGCCCGTGCGGGATCGTTCGATGAGGAGTCCTCGGGCATCATACACATACCGATGCTCAAGGTAGGAACCTTCAGGCGCTTGAGGATCGAGTTCCTGTGCGGTTACATAATCACGCACCCATAGTTCACGTTCTCCGCGTTCACGCCCGTATTCGGCGAGCAACACACCGTTGCAGCTGGCGCTCTTGAGGTTACCGCCATGCTTGTAGTTATAGGCGTATGCATAATCTTGAAGACCGTTGAAGTAACGAGTTGGACGGCCAGCGGCATCGTAGGCGTACTCTTCCACGATCTCGTGGGATGTGCCGGTGCCTCGTGTCACGCGGGTGACCCGGTCCATAGCATCATACTCGTAGGCGGTAACCTGACCGGTAGCGTCCATAACTTGCGCCACCTGTCCGTTTTCGGTGTATGAGAAGTGGGTGCGATACCCCAGACCATCCGTCACACGGACTATCTGCCCGGCAGCATCGTACGCGAAGGTGCGGCGACCGTAGGTTGTATCTTGGACTGAGGTGATACGACCGCATCGGTCATACTCATAGGCGGCAACTCGCGCACCTGAAACTACACGAATAACACGACCGCACGAATCATAGACGGTTTTTTCTTCGGTGCCATCGGGGTTGATACGCCGTACAAGCTGAGATGCGGCGTCATATTCAAACCGGGTGACCGCCCAGCGTGTGGGTTCTGCCTCGCGCAGTACCCCTTCGGCGTCAGGAATGCGTTTAGGAGTATCTAGTCCAACGGCATGCGCTGCCGTACGTCCAGCGGAATCATATTCGTAAGTCTCAACACGACCTGCGGCAGATACTACACGCAGTGGGCGCCCAGCCTTATCGCGTTCGATGCGTGTCAAGCCACCGGAGGCATCCAAAATTTCTACGGGACGACCAGCGGCATCATAGGTCACCAGGTCTTCCACATGTTCTTGGCCGCGGCTGGTCTGTGTTCCCTCGGTGGTTACGCGCCCGAGCACATCAAGCCGTTTGAACGAAGAACCAGAAGCAGCAATAGTACGTTCAAGGCCACCTTTACGCTGCACAAAACGTTTTGCTTTCACACCGGTCGGGTCTGTGACACTGGAAATTTCACCCGCAAGGTCATAGGTGTATCGAGTAGTAGCGCCCGTGGGATCTGTGATACTGCTCAGCTGCGATAACCCATCCCAGGTGTACTCCCAGGTGCCGCCCGAAACGTTTACGTAGCGCGCAAGGTTGCCCCAGGTATCGTAATCCGCCCGAGTTACGCGCCCCAGAGGATCGGTCACAGATACGATATCGCCGCCTTGGTTATAGGTAAAGCGGGTTGTATTCCCCTCGGGGTCGATAACCGCTGAGGGAAGGAAACCGCGGGTATGCTCTGCACCGTAGCGTTGCTGCGCCTGCTGTACGAGCGCCGGAGTGTCACTTTCAGCAAAGGTCGGATAAATAAACTTCCATCGGGCACCTTCTGGGTTCTGGATAGCGGTTACTACGCCCGAGCTGCTGTAGGTCAGTGTATTTTCGTACCCAAGACCATCAATAATTGTGATAACGCGCCCGAACTCATCACGTACAAGGCGAGTAGTATCGCCCGCACCATTGGTGATAGCCACAAGATTCCCGTGGGAGTCATACGTGAAATCGGTACGTACACCGCTGGGATCGATCTGTGCGATGAGGTTACCACGTTCGTTCCAGTCAAAACGCGTGGTTGCGCCGGTGCCATCCGTCACCGCGCTGGGGTTCGGATTCGCCGTATCATCGTACTCATAGGTTATCGTGGTCGGGTCGCCCAAATTGCGCCGGTCGCGTGCATCCCGCACTGAAATACTTGTCAGACGGTCATAATCATCCCAAACATACGTGTAATCCGCGCCTTCGGGGGTGCGTTCTCGGGTTATGCGGCTGCGCGAGTCAAAACGCCGTGTGGTCAAAGAGCCATCACGCCCCGTCACACTAATGCGGTTGCCCCAGGAATCATATCGCATGGTTTGTTTGCTGCCGTCCGCCGCAGACAGTGCGACTAAGCGCCCCTTTTCATCACTGCGCCAGATATTGGGGTTCTCGCCCGTTTCAGCGTCAGCGACAATAGTCATCAGCCCCTGAGCGTAGGTGTATGAGACGTCACGCCCATATTCGGTAAGCTGATGGATCACCCGTCCGGAATCATCGTAGGTGTTTGTCACCTCAACGTGACCGTTAACGTTGGTAACTTCGCGGATTAGTCCTTCGTCTGTATGCGAGTATGCGCGGGTTCCGGCGTTCGTGGTCGCCGATACCAAGTGTTCGCCTTCGTAGGTATACTCCACCACGGCAAGCTCTTCGCCAGCGTGGTCGCCGCGAGTGTTGTAGGTGTAAGCAGCTACAGGACGTTGGGGTGCGGTCGAATCATTCGAGCCTTCGTCGTAGAGCACGTAAAGACCGCGTTCAGTAACCGGATGCACAAGTTCCGCAATCCGGCTCTGATCATCTCGACAAGCAATTACCGTATTTGCCGTATGCCCTTCAACGGTACCCGCCCAATCTCCGGCAGGAGTGAAGAAAATCCGATGGTGTTTAGCGTTAGATACCACCCAGTAGAACGGTGCCGAGGAACCAGCGGTACCAGTCTTCGCCTGGGAATATGCCTCATCACGAAGTTGTGTAAAACGCTCGTACTGATCCGCCCCAATCGTCACCTTCTCCAGCCACCAGGGTTCGTGGGTGCATCGCGCATACCCCTCACCTTCGCGGGCGAAGAAGAGGATACGACCATCGTGGGTGTGCCAGCGGGCTTCCTGAGCGGTAAATTCCATGTGCTGGTCTAATGTGGATGCCCACCCGGGACCAAAGACACCCGATGGTATTTCATCAGGATGCGTAACCGCCAAGCTGTTGTACATCCGTTCCAGGCGCAAAGTACCCGAACCAGTGCCGGGGAAGGAAAGGTCGAGCTCTTCCTCAATAAAGTTACCCGTGGCGGCGTTCACAGGGTCATTCACGAACCCCGAGGTGAGATCAGCTCCAGCTACCGTAGCAAGTGGAATATCAAGTTCTTTGCGTTCTTGCGCCTTAACGCCTGCTTTCGCAAGAATTTCTTCAATCAGGAAGCTATCGTAGGTCGCCACCATATTGCTAGAGGCACCAGCCTGACGGAAAGCCTCAGCGATCACGTGTACGAAGGATGCATCCTCCATGTTTTTTGCCAGCCCAGTCACCCGTTGCTTTGAGCAGACCCCTAATATCGAACTGACCCCAGGAGGTATTTTCCATAAACCCCTGGTATTCCTTTTGGATGCTTTCAAGTTTCTTCCCCAAGTCCTCACTCAGGGTGCGCGCTTGATTGAAGTAGACATCAAGATTATCGGGGATGGCGGAAGTCTTTGAGACACCCGGACCGCCCACCTTAATATTTTTCCTAGCCGGATCCAGCGTATCCATCACCATGTCAGAGACGTTTTCTAGGAAGGAGCCGCCTTTGCCTTCTCCCCCTTGGGAAGAGCTCTCGGTCGCTGGCGGCGGCGTACGAAGACTCGGTCCGGTTGAATGAGTTTCTGGCTTTTTCTTACCTGACCACGAATCACCAACCTGTTGGAAAAAGTCACGCTTATCCCAATCACGAGCCTTCTGACGGTTCTCTTGCTCTAGACGGGCAAGCTCCTTATATTTCTGAAGTTCGTTGGCGGCGTCGGAGAGCGCATCGCCCAGCCGTTTTCCATCGCGAAGAGCAGTTTCCGTGTTGTGCGCGAAAAGGTCCGCGTACGGTCCGGCAAATTCGGTCATCGCCTGATCGCGAGCGCCTGAACGCTGGGTGGAGTCCGTGGTGTGCAAATATTCGGAGGCTTCACGCAGCTGACGCATCAGCTGGTCTGCTCTGCCGTTATCGAAGTGCACGTCTTCTTGTGAGGCTTTATATTCTTCAGACATCAGGAACTCCCCCGGAAGTGTGTAGTTTCAGATGGTGTGATGCTCACGAGCGCACTCTGCCCGCGCCGAAGCAGATGGGCATAATGCACCACGCCTCTTTAACTGAGGCTTGATCAGGCATGACATCTTCCGTATAAGCAGCGATCACTGGTGTATCCGCGCTCTAGTTCCTTGAACGCATTCACATTTCATGGACTACGGAAGTTTCACTCAAGGCTATCTACTTTAACGTTGAAGGTCAAGGATATTTGGGAGCATTCTTGAACGTGTTTCATCGTGCGTATACAGTTGTGGTGCCCTCTAGTACACCACCTACACAAAGAGCTTTGATCGCGAATAAAGCGGGATTACCAACGCTTTATTCACGATCAAAGCTACTTTGCATTCCAAGGAATGGATGCCCCAACCGGATATTCTCTGAGCACCAGAACCTAGCGGTATCCAGCACCCAGCGCAGAAAGGAAGAAAGGCTACAACATCCCCTTATCTTTGAGCCAATTTGCCGCTGCCGTGGATGGGTCCAGTTTCTTATCGCCGGATACCTCGTCATTGAGCGAGCGTAAATCGTCGGTCGTCAGCACCGCGCTGATGCGGTTCAGTACCGCCTGCGCATCTTCGGGAACCCGTTTGGTGTTGATAATGGGGAGTACCTGCTGCGCCGGAATCATGTTTTTCGGGTCTTCGAGCATCACAAAATTGTTCTGCGTAATTGCCGGGGTGGTCGAGTACAAATCTACAACCTGCACGGTGTTATCCTGCAGGGCTTTGACGGTGAGTGCCCCTCCCCCATCCGCAAGCGAGACGAATTCCGCCGGAACGCACCTGTATTTATCTTTGAGCCCTGGAATTCCGTAGGCGCGTTCGGCAAATTCGGGAGCGGCACCAATCTTCAGTTCGGTACAGACCTTCGCCATATCATCCAGGGTGTGCAGATTGTATTTTTGGGCGGTCTGCTGGGTAACGACTAGGGTATCTTTATTTTCCGCCTGCGAGGCGTCCAGAGCCTTGAGGTTTTTATCCAGCACCCCACCGAGCGCCTGCAGAATCTCTTGTTTAGTCTGCGCTGTGGAATTCTCGTCAAGATACAACAGCAGGTTGCCCGAGTATTCGGGAACCACGTCGATAGCCCCGGAGGTAAGCGCCCCCAGGTAGGCTTCACGCGCGCCAATCCCCAGCTGGGTGCTCGATTTAAACCCGTTTTTATTTAGCGCTTGGGAGTATATTTCGGCGAGAATCTGCGACTCTGCGAACGCTGCTGACCCCACGATAATACCGTCGTGTTCACCGCCGAAAACGTTTTCGCCACTCAGCCCGCAGGCGCTCAACGCTCCTAACGTCCCAAGGGCACCAACGACACCCAATGCCCGCCGCCTGGTAACGCCGCGTGCCATTCCAGTCTCCGCCGTTCCAAGGTTTTTCGCGCTCTTTTCGGATAGAAAAGAACGATCGTTCGTGTTTCGGCGATGCACCAGGCTCATGCGTGCGCCCCTTCCGTGTGCGAGTTTGCTGCATCCAGTGCGCTCTCGTGTTTCGGTTGCCCATGATGTTTGGATGCGCCGCCGCGCCCGCCTCCACCCCGCAGGGGCACGGGGGTCACGGCCCGCTGTGTTAGGGCCATGAGCGCATCCACCACGAAGGCGAGCACCGCTACCAGCAGGGTTGCCACGAGCATACGCGGATAGTCCCGCACCGCGAGCCCATCGAAAAGGTACCGGCCCAGGTTATTCCCATTAATGTAGGCGGCAATAGTCGCCGTCGCGATCACCTGCAGCACCGCGCTGCGCAGACCGCCCATAAACACCGGAAGACCCAGAGGAATCTCAACCCGGCGAAGAATCTGCCCTTCGGTCATGCCTTGGGCGCGTGCCGCATCCACCACATCCGGGTCAATACCGGTCACGGCTTCGAGGGTGTGCGCCAGCAGGGGCGCCACCGCGATAATCACGAGCACCACGAGCGGCGGAATTGCGTTAACACCAAACCAGAGAGCCAGCAGAGTCAGCAAACCCAGGGCGGGCAGAGCGCGCAAAGCGGCGGTAAACCCCAGCAGAGCGTGCCCGCCGCGGCGTGTATGCCCAGCCCACAGACCCAAAGGCACGGCAATCACTAGGGCAATCGCAACCGCAAACACGGTGATGCCCAGATGCTCAATGGTGCGCGCAAAAATGCCCTGAGGCCCTTGCCAGTTGGCGCCATCACCCAGAAAAGCGAAGGTGCGTTCTATAACATTCATGCGGTCCTCCAGGCGGTCAGGCGCCGTGCCGTGAGGGCAAGAAGCGCATCGGCGAGGTAGGCTAAGGCGGCGCTGAGCACCACGCCCGTGATAAGCTCGGCGGGGATACTACGCGCCAGTCCGTCGGTAAAAAGCGTGCCGAGCGAAGAAACACCAATAACCGCACCCACAGATACCATCGCAATATTCGCCACCGTCGCCACGCGAATACCGGCAAAAAGCACGGGCAAAGCGAGCGGTAATTCCACCGTGAAAAATGCACGAGCCGGGGTGTACCCCAGGGCGCGCGATGACTCCACCACATGCTCGGGAACCGCGTTAAAAGCGTCTACCCCGGAACGCACCATCAGCGCCATCGTGTAGATCGTGAGCGCCACAAGCACGTTCACCGGCGAAATAATGCTGGTCCCCAGAATAAGAGGCATGAGCACGAAGAGCGCGATCGACGGGATTGTGTAGAGCAGCCCGAAGCCGTGCACCAGGGCGTGTGCACCACTCCGGTAGGTTTTTGCTCCGTCTTCCCGCGCGCGGCGGCGACTCGCATACCGCGCCACCGGAATCGACAGGGCGGTCCCCACAAGTACCGGAATAATGCCCTGATACAGGTGATTGAGGGTCAAATCAAGGACGCGCTGGATGTTATTTCCCAACCAGTCCCAGTGCATCGAATCTGCCAACAAAAGGTTCATACTATCCCCGCCCAGAGGTCGACGCGGCGCCCTCGCCCGATACTGCGGCTTCGCGTGTGCGGCGGTAGCGTTCGCGGCGAATATACCGCACCTGGCGCATCACATCGGCAGGCAGCAAGGCACCCACGGACTGGCTAACGAAAGATTCCACAAAATCATTAGCGGGATTCGTCAAGATCTCTTCGGGAGCTCCGTACTGAGCAAGCTTGCCGCCGGGGGCGAAGACCGCAATATTATCGCCAAGGAATAGAGCCTCATCAATATCGTGGGTTACGAAAACAATGGTCTTATGCAGCTCGCCCTGCAGACGCAAAAGTTCTTCCTGCAGTTCGGTGCGCACGATCGGATCGACCGCAGAAAATGGCTCGTCCATAAGCAAAATAGAGGCATCCGCGGCGAGCGCCCGCGCGACTCCCACACGTTGGGCCTGCCCGCCGGAAAGCTGGGCCGGGTAGCGCTGCGCTAGGGACGCATCCAAACCCACGGTACCCAGAAGGTCAAGAGCACGTTCTTTCGCTTGCGGTTTGGGGGTGCCGTTCAACAGGGGCACGGTCATAACGTTCTCAAGCACGGTACGATGCGGCAGCAGCCCGCCGCTTTGCATGACGTACCCGATGGACCGACGCAGCTTGTAGGGGTCTTGGTCTGCGATATTTTGACCGCCGATGGTGATCGTGCCTTCCTGTGGCTCGACCATGCGGTTGATCATGCGCAGGGTGGTGGTTTTACCGCATCCTGAGGAACCGACGAAAACAGTGGTTTCACCGGCGGGGATGCTCAGAGTTAGGTTATTGACCACGGTGTTAGCGCCGTAGCGCTTGGTGACTTGGGAGAATTCGATTCCCGCAGTGTGTGTTGCCTGCGCGGAGTTCGACGGTATGGTGTCTTGGGGAGTGGATGCTGGCATTCGATCTCTTCCGTATGCGCCGGTTTTTGCCGCCGTGTGTACAGACGTTGTGCAAATAACACAACGTCTCCACCCTAACGGAAATTCCAGGAAATTGAAACGAACCGGCGTGTTTATCACTCTGCCAGCTACTGTTCTCCTCTTCTCCGGTGTAAAAAGAGCCTTGATTTCAAGAAAGCGGCGAAAAATACTCTTTCTTGAAATCAAGGCTCTTTTAGCAGAAAAAAGGCTGCGGGCGCACAAAAGATAATGCGCAAGACATAGAATACGCAGGCTTGAGAGCAGGGCGCGGTTAAAGAAAAAATCCGCCCCCACTGTAGAAGCCTGGAGGGCGGATTGTGGCTCCGACCGGCGTCGATCCGGTGACCTTACGATTTTCAGTCGCACGCTCTACCAACTGAGCTACAGAGCCTTGCGCATCGAAGCAGATACGCAACGACCGCGTCTTCGTGATGAATTTCTTCACCTGAATCACGCGGCCAGAGCGACCCCGACGGGACTTGAACCCGCGACCTCCGCCGTGACAGGGCGGCGCGCTAACCAACTGCGCTACGGGGCCTTGTTGGATTCGGCAGGGGTATAATCTGCTTCTTCAACATGGCTTTGCAAATCTGAGGATTTGCAAGTACCCCCAACGGGATTTGAACCCGTGCTACCGCCGTGAAAGGGCGGCGTCCTAGGCCGCTAGACGATGGGGGCCTAGTCGATGCGAACGGGTTCTTTTTCGTCCCGTCGTTCGAACCTCAACTAGTCTATGACAGATTTTTAAGCCGTGCAAGCCGGATTCTTCAAAAACTTCTTCATACCCGCCACACTCCCCCTTCTAAGATACCCTGCTCACCTACATAGCTACTAGTCAGAACGTATTTTATAGTCACCAGAAATTTCTCAAAATTTTTCTGAATAACCCCCGCAAACAGCGCGAAATGACCGGGTAAGTGCCGCGCATCCCCTACACAGGTTCAGCAAAAAGGCGTAAAATATGCCGCGCGCACGCGCACACTATGATTTTGATACAAGAAATCCCCGCCGGTTTCGGGCTGTGCCGAAGACCCGGCGGGGATTCTTCATTGCGGCTCATGTACCGCAGAAAATCGCTGCGTACAGCTATTACTCGCCGCGCGAAATACGAATCATCTCATCACGGTCAACAACCTTCACACGCTCACGCGGCTCACCCTTCGCATCCTGTGATGCCGCACCGAGCGCCTTTTCGTGACCGTCCAGACGGTGCCAGCCTTCCCAGGTGGTATAGCGAATGCCCTTAGAATCCAGGTAATCGCTGAAGGTGTCAGCATCCGGTTCGGGAGCGGTGTACAGATTCTCGCGATCCTCCAACAGGTGGGTGATGGTTTCAAGCGCATCGCCCTTCGTGGAGCCAATCAGACCTACCGGTCCGCGCTTAATCCACCCGGTAGCGTACAGACCGGGCACGTGCTCGCCATTTTCATCGACCACACGGCCCTCAACGTTAGTAATCACGCCCTTATCAGCGTCATAACCAACCTCGGGCAGCTCAGATCCGAAGTAGCCGATCGCGCGGTACACGGCCTGCACGGGGTAGTCCACGAACTCGCCGGTGCCCTCGATACCGCCCTTACCGTCAAGCTTATTGCGTTCCATGCGGATACCCACAACCTTGCCGTCCTCACCCAGAATCTCGTGCGGGGACTGCAGGAAGTGCAGGTGCAGGCGGCGCGATGCTGTCTGCTCGCCCTCCTCCTGGTCGGTAAGCCAGGTGGTGAGGGTCTTCATCATGGTCTTAACCTGGTTATTCGTCTGAATAGCTTCGTCCGAAGCCTCGTCGAACTCGAAGTCCTCTTCGTAGAGCACAATATCGACATCGCGGGAATGAGAGAGCTCGCGCAGCTCCAAGGGGGTGAACTTGATCTGCGCGGGGCCGCGACGGCCAAAGACGTGCACATCGGTCACGGGCGAAGATTTCAGCCCTTCGTACACATTCTCGGGAATTTCGGTGACGAGCAGATCATCGGCGTGCTTAGAGAGCACACGCGCAATATCCAACGCCACGTTGCCGTTACCTAGCACCGCGATTTCCTTCGCGTTTAGCGGCCAGGTGCGCGGGTAATCGGGGTGACCGTCATACCACGAGACGAAGTCGGCAGCACCATAGGAACCGTCCAGGTCGATGCCCTTAATAGGCAGGGGCGCATCGTAAATAGCGCCGGTCGCAAAGATAATGGCGTCATAATGCTCGCGCAGGTCGGCAAGGTTCAAATCCTTACCGTATTCGACATTGCCGAAGAATCGAATATCACCGCGGTCAAGTACCTTATGTAGGGCGGTGATAATGCCCTTGATGCGCGGGTGATCGGGCGCCACACCGTAACGAATGAGCCCGAAGGGCGCGGGGTAACGGTCAAAAATGTCGATAGAAACCTCAACGGCTCCAGAGCGTACTTCCTCAGATTTGGTGAGCAGATCGGCGGCGTAGATACCCGCAGGACCCGCACCTATAACGGCAACGCGCAACGGGCGTGCAGCTTCAGACACGTATTTTTCCTTTCAAAGTTCACCCATAGGGCGAGCTTAGCCTTAACATCCTTGCTTATTTTAGCGGTCATGCCTGAGCAAACGCAGAAAACATGAGCTGAACCACTCAAAAGACACATTTTTCATGTTTTTATCCCAAGGATTTTGAAGGCTCCATCATTAATATTCCTGTCACGACTTCGGAATATGTGTGCGAGCACAAAATTCGTCGCCTGCGTTACGAGAACACACTAAAAGTTCAGGATGCTCATAGCGAGCGCCTAAGGGTGCATCGCCCCCAGGCGATGCGGGACCCCTTGTCAAGCGAAGCATGAGCATCCTGAACTTTATAACGGTTGTCAGCTAAGCCGCAGCGACTTTACGACTCTCGACGGGGTATTCCGCATCCGGTTCGCCGGTGAGGCGGTTGCAGCGCAACCCGAAAGTCTATAGAACACCACATAAAGCCACAAAAACCCTAATAGTTATTTTCTCCTGACCTGTATATTTGTAGGGTAAAGTTTCTTAAAATATTTTTCCGTCATAAAACGCAATAAAACCCACCGATGCAGTCTCGGTGAGTTTTATTAGCCCGCGAGCAGGTGGCTTTTGGCACGAACAGGTAGGAAAATCCTACCTTTTCGGCGAAATCCTACCTGCTCGCAGAATGAATACAGGGGTTAGACCGCGTGGAATTCCACGACTAGTTCTTCGCGCTCGCCAAAACGCACAAGGTGACGCTCCAGCACGCCTGCAAGGCTCTGTGCTTTCTCGTCGTCTTCGGCACGAACCTCCATGATGAGCGCATGGTTCGCATCATCGGCTACCAGATCGCCATACCCACGAAAGATACCGTCGCGATTAAAGATTAAGCGCAATCCACCAGGAATTTCCTCGGTACTAATTTTGCGACCCATATGTGAGCCAAGCTGTTTAATATAACGTGCCGGGCGGTCGGTACTGACCGTGGAACGCTGACGAACGGGCAGAGATTCTGCGGCTGGATACTCACTCATAACAACCTTCTTCATGCTTCAGGATGCGCGCCCAGCGCCAATTCCCAGGCGGCACATATCATCCTTAGGTAATCCTTATCTTAGCAGTGTTGTGAGCGTGTGCCGATGGGGTTTCGCCTACAGCGCGGGTGGTGCCCTCATGGAAAACTTACCGCCTAAAAGCGACCATCATGCGCAGACGCAAAGAAGTAGCCTTTTACGGGTTATTCCCCCTAGAATGTTGTAGTAACAAGAGCGTCACGCCCCACGGCTGGCGCTTTTCTTATGCGCATCCCCAACCGGCGGTTGCGCGCCCTACGAGAGTATCTACGGATTTTCACGAATGTCTTCTGAGAACACCGCGGCTCCCCAGACGCCTAAACCCAGCAGTTCGGGCGGCACACTGGACCGTTACTTCAACATTACCGAGCGTGGCTCAACTATCAGCACCGAAATTCGCGGCGGTTTAGCGACCTTCTTCGCCATGAGTTATATTGTGGTGCTCAACCCGCTTATTCTCGGCCTCACGCCCGATTCATCCGGACGTTCCCTCGGCGTGCCGCAGGTTGCCGCCATGACCGCGCTTGTTGCAGGCGTGATGACCATTCTTCTAGGCGTTTACGCCAAACACCCCTTCGCGATGGCGGCGGGACTGGGCGTGAACGCGCTGCTGGCGACTACGATAGCCACGACTCCTAACCTCACCTGGCCGCAGATTATGGGGTTGGTCGTGTGGGCGGGCGTGCTCATGACCGCCCTCGTGCTGACCGGTTTCCGCACCGCCGTTTTCGACGCCGTGCCCGAAAGCCTGAAAACCGCAATCGTGGTGGGTATCGGGCTCTTTATCGCCTTTGTTGGGCTGGTGAACGCCGGAATTATTCGCCGTGCAGAGACCGGCTCAACCCCTGTCGTGTTCGGTGTTCACGGGCATCTGCTCGGCTGGCCCACTCTCGTGTTCATTGTGGGTCTGTTCCTGACCATTATTCTGTATGTTCGTCAGGTGCGCGGCGCTATTCTCTACGGCATGCTCGCATCCACGGCACTTTCGCTTATTCTGGAGGCGGTCGCCCCCTCCGGCAGCGTGCAGGCTAACCTGCTTGGCTGGTCGCTCAATGTACCCACCTGGGACGGCAGCGGTTTTGGTCTACCCGATTTTTCGCTTCTGTTCTCCGCAGATCTTTTCGGCGCCTTCAGTTCTTTGGGTGCAATGGCCTCAATTCTGCTGGTGTTTACCATCCTCATTTCGGCGTTTTTCGATGTGATGGGCTCCATCATGGGTATGGCGGTCGAAGCCGGTTCTATCGATGAAGACGGCAAGATCGAAGACATCGACCGTCTGCTTCTGGTAGATGCGCTGGGCGCGGTCGCCGGTGGCGGCACCTCAACCTCAACCAACCAGGTATTCGTGGAGTCGGCAACCGGTATTGGCGCGGGTGCCCGCACAGGTCTGGCAAATGTGGTGACAGGTGTGCTCTTCCTAGGCGCTATTTTCCTCTCTCCCCTGGTGACGATTGTCCCCTTTGAGGCGGTCGCCCCCGCAATGGTGTTCGTCGGGTTCCTGATGGTGCGCCAGGCGGTTAATGTTGATTGGAACGATCTTGCCCTGGGAATTTCGGCCTTCTTGACGATCGTCATCATGCCGCTGTCGTATTCGATTGCGCACGGTATTGGTGCCGGGTTTATTTCGTACACGGTTATCCGTGTGGCGACCGGTCGCGGACGCGAGGTGCACTGGCTCATGTACGTGGTTTCGGCGGTGTTTGCGGTGCATTTCGGAATGGGCCTGGTTGAGGGGTGGATGCGTTAGAGCATCTTTCTCTCTCCCCCTCCCATCGTAAAAAGAGCCTTGATCGTGAAAACTTCAATCACGATCAAGGCTCTTTTTATCACCCATTTTTACCCCTTAAGGCGGATATACATCCCTGCACCCCGCTAAAGACCTGAGAATTTCCTGTCAGTAGCGCATTGAGGGTTAAACGTCATAGAATAATGTGGTAACAAAAGCGTCACACCCACCATAAGGGTTGGGCGCTTTTCTTATTGCGGCGCAAACCCGCGCACGCATCCTACGAGAGTATCTACGGATTTTCACGAATGTCTTCTGAGAACACCGCGGCTCCCCAGGCACACAAGCCCAACGCATCGGGCGGCGCACTGGACCGTTACTTCAAAATCACTGAACGAGGCTCATCTATTTCAGCCGAGATTCGTGGCGGTCTCGCCGCGTTCTTCGCTATGAGCTACATCGTCGTCCTCAACCCCCTGGTGATCGGCACCGGCGCAGACTCGGCGGGAAATACCCTTGGCGTGCCGCAGGTTGCCGCGGTCACCGCACTCGTCGCCGGCGTGATGACTATCCTCATGGGCGTTATTGCTAAACAGCCTTTCGCGATGGCGGCGGGACTGGGCGTCAACGCACTGCTGGCGTCCACGATCGCAACCACCCCCGGGCTGACGTGGGCAGATATTATGGGCTTGGTGATTATCGCCGGTCTTATTATGACCGTGCTGGTCCTCACCGGCTTCCGCACCGCAGTTTTCGAGGCGGTCCCCGAGAGCCTCAAAACCGCAATTGTGGCGGGAATCGGCTTCTTTATCGCCTTTATCGGACTGGTTGATTCCGGGATTATCCGCCGCATGCCGGATGCCGCAGGAACCACCGTTCCCGTCTCGTTCGGCGTGGGTGGTCACCTACTTGGCTGGCCAACTCTCGTGTTTATTTTCGGTCTTTTCCTCACAATCGCCCTGTTTATTCGCAATGTGCGCGGTGCTATCCTCATTGGTGTGGTGGCTTCTACCGCGCTGTCTATCATCCTAGAGGCTGTTTTCCATATCGGCAGCGGTAAGGGAAATCCGACCGGCTGGTCGCTCAACGTTCCCGCGCTCAATAATTTTTCCTTCTCAGCCCCCGATTTCTCACTTATCGGGTCTGCACGATTCGGCGCGTTCGGTGCTATCGGCGTGCTGGGCGCATCCTTGCTGGTGTTCGCTATTCTGCTCTCGGTCTTCTTCGATGCCATGGGCGTTTCGGTGGGCTTAGCAACCGAAGCGGGCACCATCGATAAGGACGGCAAGGTCGAGAACATTAACGAGGTGCTGCTCGTGGATGCGGTCGGTTCCGTGGTCGGCGGCGGCGCATCCGGCTCTGCGAACCAGATTTTTGTGGAGTCGGCAACCGGTATTGGTGAGGGTGCCCGCACGGGTCTGGCGAATATCGTAACCGGCGTGTTGTTCCTGGTGGCGATTATCGCCTCGCCGCTAGTGACGATCGTTCCCTTTGAGGCAGTCGCCCCCGCTCTGGTGGTTGTTGGGTTCCTGATGGTGCGCCAGGCTGTGCATATCGACTGGCAAGACTGGGGTCTGGGTATCCCCGCGTTTATGACCATTATTTTCATGCCGCTGTCATACTCGATCGCCAACGGTATTGGTGCAGGGTTCGTCTCCTACGCCTTTATCCGCCTGGTTCAGGGCCGCGGGCGCGAGGTGCACTGGCTCATGTACGTGGTGTCGGCGGTGTTCGTTATCTACTTCGGCATGGGTATTATCAACGGTCTCACGCACTAGCGTTTACTGAAATCCCGGGTGTAAAAAGGCTCTTTTTGAAGAGAAGCGGCGGAAAACTACGCTTTATTCAAAAAGAGCCTTTTTTACACACCTATGGGGGTGTAGATATGCACTCGAAAACGTCAGAAATTTCACGGCTGCAGATATACAATTTCACCCGTTTTTCCTGGTATTCTTCGCATAGGTTTACTTTCAGGTAGACCCAATTCAGCGCACCTATACACGCAGACAACGCGTTTGAATGCGAGCCAGCCCGCGCCCTCTTACTCAGAGACGGCGCGGGCTGGCTCAGGTTAAACCAAGAATTCTATCGGTCGCTTGGGCGGCATAATTCTTTCATAATGCGTTCGGCCGCCTCTTGTGCACGCTCATCCACCGCGCCAATATCGCAGACGTGCAGCAAGTCTGCCGCCACGTGCAGGCGCAGCACCCGCGGAAGGGTGGAAACCTCGCGCAGAATCACGTTCGCCTGCTCGGGAGGGGCAGGTTCCAAACCCCAATTCGGGGCAAATTTTGTGAGGTCGCTGGGCAGAATGTAGGCGTCTATTAGAGGGGTTTTTATCCCTGAAAGCTCGTGCCGAGCCCCGGTGAGCGCGAGCGCACTCGCACCCGTTCGCAGCAGGTCGCTCGTATCGTAGGGTGCCACGTAGTAGTGCACAGTCATCCCGGTGCGGTGCGTGTACTGCCGGAGTGCATCGAGCCCGTGGGCGCAGAGGATGCGGGCGCGTTCGGCGGCGATGCGGCGCGCATCCGGGTAAGCAGGTGCCCTCCCCTGTTGAAATAGAGGGCGAGCTCGTCGAAAGATTCCTGCGAGATAACGTCACTCATGGCTTGACTTCCTCTACCCCGTGAACGGGGTAAATTC
>NZ_KV820062.1:0-19405 GCF_001815285.1 Rothia sp. HMSC065D02 | reverse complement strand
ATAAGCCCTTTTCCACCATAAAATCCGAATACCCCTTAACAATACTATCCGAGACCTAGCATCTCAACGAGGACAAAGCACCTCTGAAGTTGCCCGCGAACTACTTGTTAAGGGGCTAGCGGCAGCTTAACTTAAAGTGAATAGGGGGCAGTTGAATCAGCTGCTCCCTCTTACTCTCAATCCCTGAGGCACCGGGCTATACCCAGAGTTTTACCTACGCAAGTTCAGATGCAGATGCGAGTAGGACAATAAATTCTAAGCCGCTTCCTGCCTCTGAGGCTGTTCCTTGGGTTTTTCTTCGGGCGCTTTAGGGAAGCCCATCACCGCTGAGAGCAGGACGAACGCACAGATAATAGAAACCATCAGAATCGTCCTCTCCCCCGGAATAACCGCGAGCAGGAGCGAAGAAATAATACCGCTTCCATACTGGAACGACCCTAAGAGTGCCGCAGCGGAACCAGCAATGGCAGGTTCCACAGAATTTAGGGCGGCGGCGTTCGTGCAGGCGGCAACGATGCCGTTCATACTAAACACCAGGAACACCGGAACCGCTACACCCCACAGACCACCCGCATCCGCAGCAACAGTTATCACGGCGAGTATAGAAGCCACCCCGGCAACCGCAGTCGAAATACGCAGCAGAAAATCCAGACTATAACGCTGCACAAATCGTCGATTGAAACTGCTGAGCACCATCACCCCGATAATATTCACGCCGAAAAGCAGACCGTAATAGCGCGGATCAACCCCGAACCTCGTGATATACACGCTCGACGATGCCGTGATAAAAGCGTAAATCGCCACGTAAAAGAAACACACGCACAGCACGTACCTCATAAAAGTGCGGCGGCGCAGCAGAAGCGGATAACTTCTAAACGCCGCAAGTACCGTACTGCTTTCACGCTTATTCTCAGGCAGACTCTCGGGCAGGAAAAAGACCAAAAGCAGAATAATGGCGCTGATGGTCACAATAGCCCAGAAAGTCAGCCGCCACCCGCCGGAAACCACCAGGAACCCGCCAAGAAGCGGCCCGGCAATCGGCGCAATCGCCATAATAAGCACAAGAGTAGAAAGTACCTGTGCCGCACGCACGCCCTGGTACATATCACGCACGATAGCGCGCGCAAGCATAGGACCCACACACGCACCGACCGCCTGCACCAAGCGCCACAGAACCAGTTCGGTTGTGGTTGAGGCGAGCGCGCATCCGGCAGAACCGACGGCAAAGATTGCCATGCCCAGCATCAGCGGAATTTTGCGCCCGATGCGGTCGCTGACAGGCCCCCAAATCAGCTGCGCAATCGCGAACCCAATGAGGAATCCCGTAATCGTCAGCTCAATATTGCCGCCCATCTGCGATTCGATGCTCGGCAGACCCGGCAGGTAAAGGTCGGTCGAGATAGCCGAGCAGGCCATGAGCGCGCTGAGTGTTGTGTAGAGAAAAAGCATGCGGCGCGGATTCTCCACCGCACCCTGTGAATGCGTTGTCACGAAAACCTGAATTCTTGGTTGTGTCTGTGTGATGTTTGCTTGCTGTCAGAGGTTCCTCTGAACGTTGAGAAAGAACCTGTGAGAGGCACCTCTTTGATTCTACTCCCCTCTTCCCGAGGATCTAAGGGCGCTTTGGGGGGTTATTCGCGTAGGTGAAAGTTATGGGTGCTGAAGGCTCGCCCACTGCCTTCTTCAGGTAATATGCCTAACTCGTGAATCTTATGTATAACGTGAGCACGTCACGCATAAAACCTCATGTCAGTTGAATTTTAGACCGACCGGAGCGCCGCATCCCAGGTGGAGGCGAGGCGCACCGCGGCGGCGGCGAGCGCATCCAGCTCACCGGCATAGACAGGAGCGGAACGCACGCCCGCGCACCAGTCAATCGTGCCCAGACCCAGCCAGGGTTTGCCGGGGAAGAACTCGCGCCGCAGCGCCACCCGGCGTTTCCCCAAAGCTCGACGACCGGGCACATAACCGCCGCGGCTGATGAAAAATTCATCCCTGCGTTTAGCGAGAACCTGCTGATCCAACACCCGCAGAGCATCAACCCAGCTGGGCTCCCCCGTCTTGGGCAGGTCGGTTAATTCGGGATATTCCTCGTCACGCTCGGTCACGCTCACGCCCAAAATATACTGATACCGCACCTGATCCAGCTCGTCGGGAAGCCCACGGTCGGCACTCTGAACCGTCCCGCACAGATGCCGTGCCACGTGCTCGCCCGCCAGATTCACGCCCATCAGCGGCAGCTCAGGACCGTCAAGATACAGCCCCACCGCGCCGGTTCCCGTAATATTTGGGCGCACCGACCATCCAGGCAGACCCTGCTCTAGCGCCGGATGCACCCGCTGAAGAACCTCAAAAACCTGCTCACGTGAAACCGCCATTGCGTTCCTCTCAGCACTTTCAACCTGCGTTTACTTTCTTCCATTGTCTCGCACAGATCTGGCGTGTGCGGCACGCCACAAACCTGCGGGTATCGTAGCGGCAGCACACGCGGTAAGATAGCAGACGTTGCGCCTAAATCTGCGGGCCGCATCCACTCCTCTACCCTGAGCCGTCGAAAGGAGGCCGACCGTGTTCAATATCGAGCCCGAGACGCTGTTCCGCATCGTAGATATTGCAGCCGTGGTGGCTAATGGCCTGCTCGGCGGAGCAGTGGCGCGCGCCCTGCGGTTCGACATGGTGGGCTTCTTGCTGCTGGCGGTCGTCTGCAGCATGGGCGGCGGCATGATTCGTGACATCCTGCTGAATGTGGGGCTTCCAATAGCGCTCACCGACGGCTGGTACTGGGTAGGCGCTATCACCTCGGCGGCATTGGCGTATGTGCTGGATTTGAGCTCAAACTGGGCCACCCGCGCCCTTGTGGTCGTAGACTTTCTGGGCATGGGCTGTTGGGCGGCTACCGGCACCATCAAATCCCTTACCCTGGGACTGCACTGGCTCCCAGCCATCGCGCTGGGGGTGACAACGGCGGTTGGCGGCGGGGTTATCCGCGATATTATGGTGAACCGCATCCCCGCTATCTTCGGCGGGAACTCGCTCTACGCCACGGTAGCGTTCGTGGGTGCCGCCGAAACGGCAATTTGTTTCAGGATGCTGGAGCGCCCTCATGTGGCGATCGCTATGTCTGTGCTCACCTGCACGGTGTTGGGGGTTGTGGCACGGTGGCGCGACTGGCGACTGCCGATGCCCACCACGCTGAAGGTTCAGCGCCCGCGCCTGCTGGATGTATTCCGCCGCGACCACGAACACCTTGAGAACGAAGGCTGGGCACCGGGCACGCCGCTCACAAACCAGCTGGATGTGATTACAGAGGACCAGATTCAGGCGTACCGCGATCAGCTGCACCGTGAACGGGAGCAACGCGGCGGGTAGCCGCACGTGTTCTGAATCTGGTTGGCTCGCGGCGGTAAGTAACGGGTCTGCTACTTCGCCCTGAGAGGCTCCTAAACGCTGTTCGGAAAGAAACGATAAAGGCGGCGGGATGCTCATGTGTGCCAAGCACCCCACCGCCACAAAAGTACCCTGCGACCGCCGCGAAAGCCCCCTGTCGCAAGGCACTCGTATTAGCATACCCGTAAACCTATCCCTAAGGGTAGGGTTTTAAGCTGTCAAGTGGTTAACCCGATTTAGATTTTCGGGTGGAAACAATATAAATATATAATTTTGTGTTTCTGACGATTAATTAATTTTCTTCGGCCCGATGCGCCAGCGATACGACCGCACTAAAACACCCCAACCAGCCCTATTTTCTGCCTTCTTAGCCTATCCAGCCCTCTTGCGCTGACAGAAGGACAGTATCATCACAATATCTTCTCAATATCATCACAATTTTTTGTGAAGATGTTGAGATGATGTTGTTATGACGCTTATTTTCGTTGTGGCTCATGGGGAAAGCCCTTTGAAATTTCAAGGTTTTTGCGACTGTTCGGTCATCCCAGTATCATCACAACTTTTTGTAATGATGCTGTGAAGATGTTGTGATGATGACCAGCCAAGCACCCCAGATGCGGAACATACCGCCCCCCATTTCTGTAGGGCAGGAAGATGCGCACCTATCACACAAGAGCGGCAGCCATTTGGAAGCTTATTACTCCCAAACAGCCGCCGCTTTGAAGATTAGGCCTGCGACAGTCGCCGAGCTACGCCGTGACCTGGCGCTTCGAGGAAATCACGCCGGTGTTGAAGCCCGCAAGGTGAAGTCCACCATGGAAGCGCGCATGCTCGATCTTCACGCATCGATCCATGACCACGTTCAACCCAGCTGCCTCACCGATAGCGGCAGCTTCCTCATTCCACGAGCCCAGCTGCATCCACACGGTCTTTGCGCCCAAATCAACCGCCTCCTGAACCACACCCGGGAGATCTTCATTGCGACGGAAAATCTCGACGAGATCGGGTACTTCTGGTAGGTCCTGAAGCGAGGCGTACACCGGCTGCCCCAGCACGGTCTTGCCTTTTGCCGCAAGAATCGGGTTCACAAAATACACCGTATACGGCGACGAAGACAGCAGGTAAGTTGCCACAAAGTTTGAGGCGCGCGAAATCTTATCGCTCATCCCCACAATCGCGATAGTGCGGGTATTGCGCAGAATGTTCAGCCGCTCGGGGGCGCTCGGGCCTACCCAGGTACGTTTCTCAGTCATTAGTTGCCCTCCTTCGCGGGTGCATCCTTGGACTCTGAGGCGCCCGAAGCTGCGGTGCTATTCGGCAGCGCACAGGCGGCGCCCTGCTGCGGGTCAGCCTCTTCGGCGGCGAGAGCCTCTTGCGCCGCAACGAGCTTATCGGCGCTGGATTCCCCCACGCGTTCACCCGCGTGGTTCATGCCAGTTGCGTGGGTGAGCGCCTGGTCAAGGTCCCAAATAATGTCTTCAACATCCTCAAGCCCAACCGAAATACGAATCAGGTCTTCACCCACGCCCGCAGCAGCAAGCTGCTCACTGGAAAGCTGCTGATGTGTGGTCGAACCCGGATGCAGCACCAAAGTGCGCGAGTCACCAATATTCGCCAGATGCGATGCCAACACGAGCGCACTAATGAACTCGCTGCCAACCACGCGGCCGCTCGCCTTCTCAGTGCCCTTCACCCCGAAGGAGAATACAGACCCAACGCCCAGCGGCAACAGTTTTTTCGCGCGTTCGTAGTGCGCATGCCCCGGTAAGCCTGCGTAGTTTACGTAGGCGATGCGCGCATCCTCAACCAGCCAGTCCACGACCTTTTTCGCGTTGGCGAGGTGCGCATCCATGCGCTGCGGCAGGGTTTCCACACCCTGAAGCAGGTTGAATGCCGACTGCGGTGAGAGTGCGGGGCCGAAGTCGCGCAGCTGCTCGGAACGCAGTTTTGTGAGGAACCCGTATTCACCGAAGTTCCCCCACCACGAGACGTTATTGTACGAAGGCACCGGCTCGGTCATGAGCGGGAAGTTACCGTTCGCCCAGTTGAACCGTCCGCTCTCAACAACCACGCCGCCAAGGGTGGTTCCGTGCCCGCCCAGGAATTTGGTGGCGGAGTGAATCACGATGTCAGCCCCGTGTTCCAGCGGGCGAATCAGGTACGGGGTTGAGATAGTGGCATCCACAACGAGGGGGACTCCCGCCTCATGGGCTACAGAGGCAAGCCCTTCAAGGTCTGCGATCTCTCCGGAGGGGTTGGCGACAACCTCCGTGTAGATTGCCTTGGTATTCTCGGTCAGCGCCGCCTTGTAATCCGCAGGGTCGGTGCCTTCCACGAAGGTGGTTTCGATGCCGAATCGACGCAGGGAGACGTCAAGCTGGGTGACTGTTCCGCCGTACAGCTGAGAGGACGCCACAAGGTGGTCGCCTGCCTGGCAGAGCGCGGCGAAGGTGATGAACTCGGCGGCCATGCCGGATGCGGTCGCCACCGCCCCAATACCGCCCTCTAGGGATGCGATGCGCTCCTCCAGCGCGGCAACGGTCGGGTTCGATAGGCGCGAGTAGACGTTGCCGTATTTCTGCAGGGAGAAGAGGTTAGCGGCATCGTCGGTGTCTTTAAAAACGAACGAGGTGGTCTGGTAGATAGGGACCGCGCGGGCGCCGTGTTCAGCGTCCGGGGTGCCGCCCGCGTGCAGGGCGCGGGTGCGGAATCCGAAAGTATGTTCAGCCATGCATGACTCCTGGTTGGCTTAGCGCAACCGAAGGATGCGCCAAGGTCGAGGAACAGAGGTACTCAACCCTATACTGTGCCACGGTCCCCGAATGCGCCAAGTGCGCGTAGCATTATGTCGTTTGTGTCGGATTATGACGCAGCGATTCGGTTCCTGCTTAGTACACCTATGGTGCTATGGGTTCAGAGAAAAACTTAGCACCATGTCACTAATTTTTTGCGGTTCAGGGAACCAACGATAACTAGTTCTATTTAATGAGCGGAGTTTTAACACCGAACGCATATAAAGGGTTCTTATCACATATTTCATTAATCCTCTCAAGGAATGATGTATCACCTATAGAGGTCTGAAAAAGTGCTACATTCGCAAAGCTAATATACATCCCTTTGCTGTCTATATTCCGAAGTTTACGTTCAAATTTTTTAGGCTTCTTAGGAGTATCGGTTGTGGGCTTCATCCAGAGCCTATTGCAGTGTGCAACGCTATTACGCAGAGTCGTCAGAGATCGGATATTTGTCAAAAACAGATTATGATTTATCCCCATATCCGCCGCAACATCTTTATAAAAAGGATCTTTCCCAGACCCGTTAGGAACCTGACACATCTCAATAGCTTTGGACAGCAAACCTAGAGAGAAGGAGTCAACGACCGACCAGAGAGGAAGATCTTGGAGAATACCCCTTACTCTCTCTACCCCTCCCCATTCCCCAATAGTTTCAGGAGGTTTATTACTGCCTAAAATATTCTGGGCTGCTGTTGTAATACGTGTGCGAACATAAGGTTCCCGATAACGTAGCACATGATGCATCATGTCATTTACCAAGACCTCAGGAATACGGTTTCCACCCATATTGGCGTAACAATCGAGATCAAGATACGCTACGGGGTTATAGTGATGGCAGAAGTTATTTACGAACGAAGCACGTAAGTACATCTCTGCTTTTCTCAACCCAGAATATAAATATGTTGACATCTCATGATCAGAATCTATAACAGAAAAAACATCATCTATAGAAGGAAAATCTACAAGATTAGTACGTTGGGAAATCTTATAATAGTTTCTTGTATACCCTAGAAAATAATGAAAATTGAGAGCATCAAGTCTTCGATAATTTTCAGGCGATATACCTCCACAGGAAAAATAGTTCTTGTCTTCAAGGTACTGCATTCTATCGTCCATTGATAGAAAAGGTGGCGGCACTCTGCCCATCGAAGGCTCTCCTGATATAAGAGGACCCCCTCAGGGCGCATATACCGTTTGGTACAGAGGCGGAGGGGGGACTGTTGCTCTTACTTTAGCAAGCCTCAATTCGAACATGCAAGCAATTGCGTCACCAGCATATATATTTCTTCTTTAGCAACTCGACCACTCAAAGATCACGTTCGAGAAATCGCCCGCAGCCAGTTGCTCGGGCGTTATCAGCCAGTTTGCGGAGCCCGCATCGCCCCAGAGGAGCTCCGGGGTTTCTTCCTCTGACTCCCAGTCCGCCTCAGAAACGATGGTCAGCAGGTTCACCGTGTGCCCCTGCAGGTTCTCGTCGAAATCCCGCGGGTCATTCTGAATAAAGTAGGGGTAGCCGCCAATCCGGGAGTACTCATCGCTCTCCTCATACGGGAGAGTAAGCTCCTCAACGGCGTCCGTCCGCTGAATCCTCGCCCGCTCGTCGTCTCCCGTGGGCAATTTATCCTCGGGATACAGCTCGTCCCACACCCGTGCAAAATCGGGATAGTAGTAGTGCGCAGTACCGGTAACTCCCTGCTCGACTAGGCTGAACGAGAGAGCAAATTCCACGCTCTCCGGTTCGATAGGCCAACCGATCGTGTCCCAGTCGATCACCGGCAGCGGCGCATCCGGATTCGGTTCACCCACGCTCTCGTAGTAGAGCACCCGCCAGTTCTCTTGAACCGCAGGCTTGTTATAGTCATACCCCCACACGGTGTCGTGAGGGTCAATCCAAAATTGAAGCATACCGTTCTTTGGGTAAATATTATTTTGCGGCAGCTGCGCACAGTTAATCTGCGCAATCATGCCTAGGGGCTGGCCGGATGCATTCGTCGGCACGGACTCTCCTACAGGCAGGTACGGCACTCCCCCGAATTTGGAGGCGGTCTTCGGCAACGGCTGCTGCGATGGGGTTGCCGTAATCCTGATAGCCTGCTTGAGTTTTCCCTGATTCATAACGTCGAGGACTCGACGCACCTGCGCTTCGGTGTTTTTCGCTGCGTTCTGCTCGGTGGTATTCATATGTTCCTCCGGGTGGTTGGTTCAGTGTTACAACCATCAGAACACATTTTGCGGTGCCGTGCTCAGAACTTCGTCACTCGTGCGCTTATTCAACGGTGTATTTTTTAGGAGGCCGTACGCTGCATGATTCGGAGCATGACTCTAGGCATCCCAAAGATTCAGGGGGTGTGGCATATCAAGTATCTTGAGTACACCACAACCCCCTGTATAAGAATTATCGAGCGGGCCGGTTAGCTGCTCGACCACTCAAAGATCACGTTTGAGAAGTTACCCGCCGCCAGCTGTTCGGGCGTTATCAGCCAGTTTGCCGCGCCTCCGCCGCACCACATGAGCTTAGGTGAACCGTCATGGGGTTCTGCCCAGTCCACCTCAGAAACAATGGTCAGCAGGTTCACAGTATGCCCCTGCAGAGCCTCGTTGAAGAACCGGGGATCGCTCTGCACAAAGTAGGGATACCCACCGATCTTCGAGAATTCGTCGTTTTCCTCAATCGTGAGGGCGGCACCCTGCGCCTCCTGATAGCTTTCAAGCTGCGATTCGGGGTACATCTTATTCCACACGCGCGCGAAATCTTCATAGTAGTAGTTGGCGGCGCCGGTAATACCCTGCTCGATCACCTCGAACGAAAGCGCAAACTCGGCCTGCGTAGGTTCAACGGGCCAGTTGTCCTTAGGTTCTACGGCAGGAAGAGTCGTGTTCGGGTCTGGCCTGCCCACGTTCTTGTAATAGATAACCCGCCAGTTCTCCTGGGATGCAGGCTTCGCGGCATCGAACCCCCACGCCTCGTCCTTCGGGTCTATCCAGAATTGCACCATGCCAGTTTTCGGATAGATATCATTCGGCGGCAGCTCTGCACAGTTAATCTGCGCGATCATCCCCAAGGGCTGACCACTGGAGTTTGTTGGCGCCGAAGCACCCATAGGTACATAAGGAATGCCCCCAAATTTTGAGGCGGTCTTTGGCAGCGGGGTCTTAGAGGCAGTTGCCGTGATGCGTACCGCCTGCTTGACGTGGTCTTTATTGAGCGCATCGGCAACATGCTGCGCTTTTTCTTCTAGAGTGCTCATGGACATCCTCCAAGGCGTGGTTAATGGCATGTATTAACCATGAGAACACACTTTTTTATAGTATGCCTTGAATATCGTTGTGGGGTGAAAAACGAACGCATCCGCATACTACACAATGTGAACCAGTACGACCGCACCCTTGCCCGGAATCCGTGGAGAATTCCGGGCAAGGGTGCTGTCGTTGTGATGCGCATACTAGATATTTTTGTCGATTTCCTCGATCACGCCCAGAGCCGCGGTAATTCCCGCGTTCAGGTAGAACATATCGGAATCTACCTTATGAGCGTGCTTCTCCTTGACCGCCTTCAGGCTATCCCACAGCGTCTCAGAGGTGAGCTTGGATTCGTCGCCGCCCTGCACACCGTAGAAGAGGTAGTCGCCGTCCGCCTGGTCGAGATTCTCGGAGCTCAGATCAATCGAGGTCTTACCTTCCTGCTGCACGGCGGGGCGGGCGAGGGAAGCATCCTCACAAATGGAGCCCACAAACGAAGACTTCGCGTACACGCGGGTACGGTCCCCAGCTGCGTAGAGGAATGAGAAGGTCTTCTCTTTACCGGCCTTCTCGCCCAGTTTCTTGGCTTTATCCTCGTAATCCTTGAGCATCTCCTCAGCCTTAGAGGTACTGCCCAGTGCAGAGGCAACCATCAGAAAGTCCTGCTTCCAGTTATTTCCGGTACCCTCGGTCACCACAGTTGGGGCGATTTTCGAGAGCGATTCGTATACCTCTTCCTTTTTATTAGTGTTATTAATCAGGATGAGGTCGGGGTGCAGATTTGCGATAGAACCAAGGTCGGGTTCGGTGCGCTTGCCGACCTTGGCTATCTTATCGAGTTCAGTCGACTTATCGGAGAACTTGGTCTTGAGGTATTCGGGCACGAGGTCGGCATCGTTAGCGGTTGCTGCGCCAATAGGTACCAAGCCCAAAGCGAGAACATCGTCAAGCTGCCCGGTCGAGAGGATAACCACGCTCTTGGGGGCAGATTCAATCTTGGTTTCACCGCGGAAATGCTTGACCGTACGCGGGAATTCGCCATCACCCGCGGTCGATCCCATGCCGGAAGGAAGGGCTGAAGGAGCGGGCTTTGCGCTCGTCGATGCAGAGGACACGGATGCGTTGGAGTCAGAAGAATTGGAAGACCCGCAGGCGGCAAGGGCGAGGGCGCTGAAGGAGCCCAGGGCAAGCACGCCGAAGGATCGTCTGGTCAATGAACGGTGAGAGTCCCTGTGTTGGGGTGAACTAGTATTAGCCATAGACTGAGGATACCCTTATAAAATAGATAATGCCATATTAGCCCTGTGTTTGCGTAGGATAAATCACATAAATATGTCCTAAATATTATGCGGCTGTCGCCCAGATTTTCGGGCAGCAAACCGGCATAAGACCCCACCACACATAACCTCCCGATCACCACAAGATAGAGTACGCCTATGAGTTCATCGCCCCGCCGGGGTAAACAGCCCGTCACCTCCAGGTCTGACGGGGCAGGCGCATCCGCCCAGAGCACGACGGCGACGCCAGCCGAACAGCCAAGTACCCCAAAGCCTTCGCTATCACGCTGGGGTCTGGCACTTCTGATAGGGCTGGCTCTTTTAGCGGTTCTTATCGTGCTCTCCGGGGCAGTTGGCTCGCGCATGTTTTCCTTCGAGAAGGCGCTCGACGGCTTTCTGCACCCGGATGCCGCCACAATCGAATCAAAACTGATTTGGTTCAAGCGGATGCCCCGCACACTCGCCGCTATTATGGTGGGCACGGCACTGGCGGTTGCGGGCGTTATTATGCAGGCGCTCTCACGCAACCCTCTCGCCGAACCGGGGCTGCTGGGCGTGAACTCCGGGGCGGCTGTTGCGGTCGTTGTGGGCGTCGGCATTTTCGGGGTATCTTCCCCCTTCGTGCAGCTGTGGTTAGCGCTCGCCGGTTCTGGTCTCGCGGCGGGCACGGTATTTCTGCTGGGCCTTATCGATTCCAAGCCGAACCTGGATTCTACCGCCCGCCTGGTGCTTACGGGTGTTGCGGTGAATGCCTGTTTAGGAACGATCACCGGCATTATCACTATGTTCAATTCCCGGGCTTTCGACTCACACCGGTTCTGGGTGGTCGGTTCCCTAGAAAACCGTACCTACGAGCAGGTTTTCGCGGCGCTTCCCCTCGTGGTGTTGGGGCTGGTTCTATCGTTCATTCTTATCGGCCCCCTGCGTGCCCTAGCGCTAGGTGAGGATGCGGCATCCGGCCTGGGCGTGCCGGTCACCCTCGTGCGCGGTGCCTGTATCGTGGCGATTATGGCTCTATGCGGCGCGGCGACTGCGGTGGCCGGACCCATCGGATTTGTGGGGTTAGTGGTTCCGCATGCGGTGCGCCTGCTGGTGGGCACCGATATTGCACGGGTTTTACCGCTTTCGCTCGTCTACGGACCGGTGCTGGTTCTGACCGCCGATATTGCCGGGCGCGTGCTTGTTCTTCCCGGGGAACTTGAAGTCGGTATCGTGACCGCGTTCATCGGTGCACCCGTGCTCATGGTCCTGGTACTTCGGCTTAGTTCCGGGGCGAAAGGCCGCAAGCGCAGCATCCTGGGTGTGAAGGCGGCACAGCACGAACAGGCAGGGACGGCTCCGCAGACGGCGGGAGGTTCCCGGTGAGCCAAACGACGCACACGAATAAGTTCAATGCGGCGAGCACATCCCCGAATCCCCGCAGAAAATCCGGCGCACGACCGACTATTCCCGGGCGGTACCGCACTCCCCTGCCGCGCACACTTTTGGTAATTGCGATCATGGTAGTGGCCGCCTGCATGACGCTCATGTATGGCACCTACAATATTTCCCCCGCCAACGTGCTGAACGTACTTTTTCAGGGCGGCGGCAGCGATATTGACCGGTATTTTATTCTGGATCAATATCTGCCAAGAATCGTGGCGGCTGCCGTTGTGGGTGCGGCACTGGGGCTTTCCGGGGCTATCTTCCAATCGGTTTCCCGCAACTCCCTCGGCTCGCCGGACATCATCGGCTTCACGGTCGGTTCGGCAACCGGCGCGCTCTCCATCATTCTGGTCGGATCCTTCGACAATTCCGGCGTGAGTATCGGCATGGGCGCACTTATCGGCGGCTTCCTCACCGCCACCGTGGTAATGCTGCTTGCGGGTATACGCGGCGGCGCTTCTATGGGGCAGCGCATGGTACTGATCGGTATTGCGGTCAGCGCTATGCTCGCATCGGTCAATGATTATCTAATCACACGCTCCGATCTGGAAAAGGCGGAGGCGGCCAAGACCTGGCAGCACGGCTCGCTCAATGCGATTTCTTGGGACCAGGTGACAGCACCAGCGATAGCGCTTGCGATTACGATTCCACTCGTGCTGATGCTCACCCGCTACCTGCGCACCCTAGAACTGGGCGAAGACCTGGCGGCGGGCTTGGGCTTACCGGTACGGCGCACGATCAATATTTTGGTAGCCGCAGCAGTACTCTTGGTGGCGGTCGCTATCTCAATGTCAGGGCCCATAGGTTTCTTGGCGCTCGTTGCCCCGCAGATTGCGCGGCGGCTGTGGAATACCCCGGGTACGGCGATGTGGCACTCAGCGCTTCTGGGTTCAGCCCTGTTGGTGACGGCTGACTATGCGGCATCACGGATTCTTTCACCCTTCCAGATTCCGGTCGGACTGATGACTGGTGCTCTGGGCGGTGCCTATATGCTGTGGCTTCTGCACCGGAGTAAGTAACTTGGGTTTCTAAAAATGTGCGGACGTATCCATGCCGCAGGGGTGCAGGGTTTAAAGCGCCTAGGGATGTCAGGCGAGTGAGGTACGAACGAGTCTGACAGGGGCCCTGTAAAGCGACTAAATCCTGCACCCATGAATACATGTGGGTTTTTCCATCTCTTTATCAACCCATATATTTATATTCCAAAAACGGTATATAAACTTGTCAGAGCATATATTCCACATTCTGTATCTGGAATATACATCACATGCAGCTCTCTCTTGGCGGCTCGGCACGGTTAAAGTGTCAGGGTGCCTAGGTACCGTCGAGGTATCAGAAAAAACACCCCGCACTTTCACGGGGCGGCACCCCACCGAGAGGATCAGCACCTATGGCACAGCACCCCCTGAGCGCATCCCGCATCGTTGCAACCGCCGAGGATATTGTTAGCGCCGATCATCAATTCCTCATGTCCACGGGAACGCTCGTACACCACGAAACCTTCGATATAGAGGCCATTCGCCGCGATTTAGAACAGCTCATTGCTGAGCGTGTTTGTCTGCAGGTCGCCCCGGCGTCAAATTCCTGCGCCCGGATGCTCGCTCAGCATCGTTATGGCGAGGCCGGATTTCAGCAAAATCTTCGCGAATTACGCCGGGCGGCGCAGAACGCTATCCTAATGGTTTTCCCGCACGATCAGCTTGAGATTGGTCTTCGTTTCGAGCGGATTCAGGGCACCAAACTGGCGCTGACGCATATGTATTGCAGCCCCCGTTACGGCGATGCCTGGTATAAGCATTGGGCGCCGCGGGTGCTGCCCTTGGAAGGGTATGCTTTCGCCACCGAGAGCCGCCCGGGTTCCGGTGATTTTAGGATTAATACCGCGCAGTTCCTCAATATGCTGGGCCTGCTGGAAGTCGCCATGATGGGGCTTGATGTGAGTGAATGGGACCTGTGGGAATGCGAAAACCCCAAAGACGCCTGCACCAAATTCAAGCGGGAACGCCGGGATGTGCGCCGCCGCATTCGCGAAGATTATGGCATGACCGCTTAGGGTTTTCGGGCAGAGCAAAGCTCCCCACCCACCGAACGATGCGGTGCGCGGGGAGCCGCACGGTTACGGATTAGCCACGGTGTGCGTAACGGTACAGGAACGCCGCCATAGCCTCACGACTGATGCTCTCGTGGGGACGGAACGTTCCGTCATCCCAACCGGTCGTAATCTTGCTGTCATGCAGCCAGGCAATTTCACGGTAGAACATGTTCTGTTCGGGAACATCCTTGAAGGGCGCATTCTGCACTTCAACCGGCGGTTTCCCAGAGTAACGGTAGAAAAATGCGGCCATAGCCTCGCGGCTGACGGGGTCGTGAGGACGGAAAGTCTTATCAGGCCAGCCGGTTGTAATACCTTGCTGCTGGAACCAGATGATTTCCTTGTAGAAGGGATCGCCTTCCTTCACGTCGGTAAAGGGGGAATCCTTCGGCAGCTGTACCTCGGGCGATCCGGACATACGATAGAAGAACGCCGCAATAGCCTCACGTTCGATGCTTTCGTGCGGGCGGAACGTGCCATCGACCCAGCCGGTTGTGATGTTCTGCCCGGCAAGCCAGGTAATCTCGCGGTAGAACATATCGCCTTCGTGCACATCCGAGAACGACTGAGCGGGCTCTGCCGGTTTACTCGGCTCAGGCTCTGCCGGCTTACTGGGCTCCGGCTCGGTAGGCTTCGACGGTTCCGGTGCGGGGGCCGTCGGGGCCGGGTCAGCTGATTTACTCGGTTCAGGGGTTGGAGCAGGGTCAGCGGGTTTGGTAGGCTCAGGGGCTGGTGCCTCGGAGCTTTCCGATGGCTCGGGAGTCGGTGTTTCAGCCGGTTTGCTCGGCTCGGGCGCGGGTTGCGTCGGCTCAGGGGTGGGTTCCGGGGTCGGATCAGCAGGTTTCGGCTGTTCGGGTTCCGGTGTCTTAGCTGTATTCACCAGACGGTTGAGCCACAGGTTAGATTCCAGACCGTCATTCTTCTCAACCATCGTGGGGAAGATAATATCCCCATTCGGCAGCTCAAGCGCGTTGTACGACCCGCTCTTATCGGTTGAACGCAAGTCAGAGAGCGGCACATCGTGATCAAATTCGAGGGTCTTTGACATCCAGACCAGGCGGCCGTTTGCGGAATCGACTGCCACAATCTTGTCGCCAGCGGTGAAGAACGATGCGATCGCCCCCATGCCATGCGGCGCAGTGGAGCTTTCGCGCACCGTTGTGAAGGAAGAACCATCGTACTTGAGAACCTGCACGGCGCTGGCGCTTGCGGCGTAGTTATTCCACCGGTAGACGTATCCGTCCGGGGTGGTGAGCAGGCCGTTGAGGCTGGCTGCCTCTTCCGCATCCTTGGGCTGGGTTTGCTCAACCACCGAAATACCCTGAGCACTCAGATGTAGCAGCTGACCGTTCTGAACCTTGTTGCCCTCTTCGTTGTACACAGATTTATTGGGGCTGTATAGGAACGAGCCGTCGGGCAGCGGCGCAAGCGTGCGGGTGCTTCCGGTGAAAATGTCGCCATAGTATTCGCTCAGGTCATCGGCGTGTGCTACCGAGGGGTCAAAGTCCAGCGGAGATTTGACGGTCTGCGCTTTCACCGTGCCGTCGGAGGCGACGTTGACGTACCGCGCCTGCCCGCTGCTATCGGCGGTGAGCACAGCCCAGCTGTTGGTCGCCTCGTTGTAACCGAGCGCCAGAATATTTTCGGATTCGCTGAAGGTGACACCCGCAAAAGTATCCTGAGATACGAGCTTGCCAGATTCATCTACCCGGTAGCGTTCCAAGGCGCGAGTATTCGCGTTCACAAACACGATATCGCCGGTGGCGGGGTTGGCGGCAAAGTGCGCGCTGGAACCCATCGGCAGGGTTGCAGACTCGGTCTGCTGCAAAGTCTTTGGGTCGATGACCGCGTAGCGTGCATCCGCCCCGCCGCCGAAACTTTTACCGGCCGCGTAGAAAAGATAAGAGCCCGCGCGCACGGTATTTTGCGGGTTATTAATATCGGTACCCGAATTCAGGCTCTCACCCAGTTTATAGCCGCTGTTTTGGGCATCTTTCGCCTTAGTACCGGAATACGAGAAGGTGAGAGCGTCCAGCCCCACGCCGTCTTCGTAGAAGTTCGAGAATGCGTGATTACCCTCGGCGGTGAGATTAGCCGCAACATTGCTCCAGGTGACAACACCGTCTTTTTCGCTCTGCTGGGCGGTCTTGAGCGAGAGCTTCGCCATCGGGATTTCATGGGGTCCTTCCCACTGCCCGGAGGTGTAATTTTTGGTGCGTACAACCATGTAGAGTGTGCCGGTGCCCTGTGCCGCATCCACCTCGATGCGCGGGTTTGAGAGCGTTAGGTTCAGCGAGCATTCTTCGGGTTTATTGCGGTCGGCGCAGTGCGAGATATATTGAACTTTGCCGGAGCCCTGAAGTGAAACTTGGTTACCGTCCTCGGAAACTTTGGCTTCTTGGTTGGGGAAGGTGAACAGGTCGGTGGCGTTGTAGCTTGCACCTTCGCTGACCTTGTACGGTTCGCCGATGTAGTTGCGGAATGAGGTTTTGATACCCCAGGTGATATTTCCGGTGCTCTGGTTCTGTTCGGCGGCTACCGCTACACCGGAATCGGCGTGAGCGTTCACAGCCAAAAGCGGAGTTGCGGGCAAGAGCATGGCGCCTGCGAGAGTGAGTGCGCAGATGCGTCTGAGGGTGCGCTGGCGTGATGCAAACGTGAAAGACATGTGTAATCCTCGTTGATCTATTGAGTTAGGACACCCTTAATGTAGCAACATCCTACCCTTAATACAAAAGAGCTTAACGCCACTCTGTGACGAGTTGTCGCTACAAAGTGTTCATACACTACAATGCCCTCACTTCGCTGCAATAGAGCGCTAACGACAACATGCAGACCACCGAAAACTCTAGATTTTATTCGATATTTCTAATACTAAATACCGTGAGAATATTTTTAATATACTCTTCTAAAATGCTTAATATTACGGCTAGAACCAGCCGCGCTTTTTAAAGAAGAGATACACCGCCACACACGCCACCACCATGAGCACGAGCGACGCCGGGTATCCGTAGGTCCACTTCAGCTCGGGCATATCCTCAAAGTTCATACCGTAGATAGACCCAATAATCGTGGGCACCACCAGGATTGCGGCACCCGCTGAAATACGCTTCATATCTTCGTTTTGCTGCTGCGCCACAATCGTATCGTGCACCGTAAGCGTGTTCTGCAGGGATGTGCGCAGATCCTCTAGGCGCTCCTTAACCTGCACCACGTGATCCTGAATATTGCGGAACTGCCGTTGCAGCTCATCTTTTTCCTGCGCAATTTCGGTTGCGGTAGCGCCCGTATAGGGGCTGACATCAAGTACGCCGTCACGAATCTGCTGCATGATGCGCGCGAGCATCATATCGAGCGGTTTGCAGGCACGCTGAAAATCGGCAACCTGGTTGAGCAGTTCGTAGGTGCGGCGTGACAGTGTGCGGTCGCCAGCGCCGGTTTCTTGGAAGAGCGCATCCTCAATTTCGTCGCCGTCGTTTTCGAGCCCTTCGAGCACCGGCATGTAACCGTCTACCGTCTGGTCGATGATGCGGTGCAGCAGGCGTATGGGCGAGCCGTCCGGAGTGGCGTAGATCAGATTGAAGAGTTCATACACCGCCTGCTGCGGATGTATCTGGTCGTTCACGATGCTCAGCAGGTAATCCCGCCCCAAGAACATGTGCATCTCACCCAGGCGCACCTCTTCTTCGGCATCCAAGTAAATCGCGGGACGTACCACCGCAAACAGGGAGCCTTCATAACTTTCAAGTTTGGCGCGCTGATGCCCGTGCGAGGCGTCTTCGAGCGCGAGTCCGTGCAGGTTAAAGGTTTGCTGAAGCTCGCGCAGCTCCCGCGCGTTCGGGGTCATGTAGCCGAGCGCCACGCTTGCGCCGCCCTCACGGTAAGCGTCAAGCGCCTCGGACTGGGTAACCCCCATACGGATGCGGTCCTGCTGCGGATAAATAGCACCGGTTACATACGACATAGGTTAAGTGTAGGGGTAGGTCCCCAGGCACTAAAAAGAGCCTTTATTCGAATAAAGAGTATTTTTCGCCGCTTTATTCAAATAAAGGCTCTTTTTATGCAGGGGATTTATCGAATGCGCCGGTAGATCTGAGTTGCGGGGTCCCGCTCAAGTATTCCGTGATCCACGCCGTAGCGACGCACCAAGGCAGGGTCATCCGTGTACCGCCTGATGCGCTCGTTCACCTCACGCTCCGAAAACTGCTCGGAGGCAGGAATACTCTTTTGAAGAATCCAACGCAAAAGAGCATTCTTATCCTGCGCACGTGAGGGCCAGGTATGCACTCGTCCCTTGACTAAAAACCGCTCAACATCATCTGTTACCTGGTTTTTCGCGGATTTCAAAAGACTCAAGTAGTCGGAGAATACCTCGGTAACCTGCCAAAGCCCATCCTCTGACTTCTCAATGAGCCTGACTGCTTCAAGACGCGCCAACAGTTTACGATCACGATAGTTAGGCGTTTTCGGCACATCCTGCACGATAACCTTGGCATACATTTCTCGGGATTCATCATTCGCCAGTGCAGCTATCACCGGCAAAATATTTTGCACCTTTTCCATAAGTCAGTTTTACAATTAATACTTTAAAATCATCCCTACAACAGATTTGAAGCCCTGGCGACCTTTTGTAGTGCCTCCCAAGATCCCTGTGAAATATTTGATCCACCTATACTACTCGCAGAAAACTTAGGTCTGCATTCATGAAGGACTTCTGAATTATGAATATCATCAGTATATCCATAAAATTCCATTTTAGACTCATATGTAAATATTTTATTTACGAATAATAATTTCATATCGTTTTCAGGGACATAGTGTTCCCATCCGTCATCCAGTTGATAGAATATAAATTTTGAAAGAAATGCAGAAACCCAATCAGCAAATTGAATATTAGCAGATATAGAGCTATCAATATGCATAGGAGGCTCTACAATTTTATCCATTTCCGGGTATTTAGAGCTTCGTGAGAAAATATGTGCGTACGCCAAACTCATATAGGGCTTCCTTTCATTCTCATTAATCTGATCCATCATCACCATAATATTCTCATCGCTTGCGACTGCATGACGCGCCAGACGATTTAATACTTGGCGCATAATAAAATCATGCATGTCATCCATCCATTGACGCAGACCTCCTTCATCTCGTTTACTGGCTCTTCGCATTTGAGGGTGTAGGTGTTGTGG
>NZ_KV820061.1:0-17430 GCF_001815285.1 Rothia sp. HMSC065D02 | reverse complement strand
TAAAGGGTGGAGTCTTCTCAGAAAACTAGATAAACATAGCAAACGCAGGTCTAGTTTTTGAGACTTTCATCAAGGAAGCTCACAATATTCTGAGCCATCTCACGCTCACGAGGACGGCCAATACCGGGTTCCGCTAAAGCTCTGCGCCCTGGGCTGGGATTTTCACCGTTTTCTGATCAGGCACGGCTTATGAGTCCTTTCACCAGACGTTCCGCTTCCCGCTCGCTTCTCGGGTCTTTGGAAACTAGGAGGTCGACCGCAACGTGCAAGGGGCGAATCTTAGGCAACTCTTTGACTGCGCGAAGAATAACGTTGGCATCCTGTGCCGGAACTTCACGCAGTGCGTAGATAAATTTCAGGGATTCGAGATTGTGGGGAGTCACATATGCTTCTACGGTAGCCCCGTAAATTTCCGAATATTCGTGGCTGACACCCGTAAGCGCTAATGTTCGTTCGTCCATCAAGTCATGCAGGTCAGCAGAAGGCACAGCATAGAATTGAAGTTTCGCATCTGCACGCACTGCATACTGTCTAAGAGCTTCTACCCCAAGTTCGGAGAGGTTATGTGCACGTTCTTTGGCACGGCGGCGTGCATCGGGGGTAAGGGATGCACTGTTACCGTCAAGATAGGCGGCAAGTTGATTGAAGGATGACATCGAGATTTTGCGCCCATGTGCGGAGTGATGCTCGTGCGGGTTATCTGAAACCATCCACCGCCCGGCGATTTTTTGTCCACTCAAAGATCCTCGTTCAAGGCGTGCACGCACGCTTCGGGGGCTCACCCCGGCGTGCTGGGCATATTCCGCGACTGACATCATGGCAAAAACATACCATAAGAGGAATATTTCTGCCATGCTACCCGATCGGGAGGAACTTAGCTGACCTCGCCGTCTAGGTAGTACCAGGTGCCGTGCACTTTCTCGAAGCGAGATTTTTCGTGCATGGCACCTTTCACACGTTCTTCGGCGGGCGTACCGGGAACTGAACGGTAGTACGCCGCGAACTCGACCGTGCCCGCCGCATCGAAGGGACCGCCCGAAGAGCCCAGAATATCCAGCCGGTACCAGCGCAGCGTTTCATCCAGCATTAACTCGGCGGGGCGCGTATGCGGGTGCCAGCTCGCCAGCAGGTAGGGCGCATCGTGCAGGGCGAAGGCGGTGAACCGCGAGCGCATCAGAGCCAGCGGTGTGGGCGCGCCCAAGGTTCCGGATGCGGCAAACTCGCCCAGGTACCGCCCGCAGCAGGCACCGTATACCTCGCCGCTTGTGCAGGGGCAGCGGGTTTGAGGATCATACAGGGTTGTTTCGCTCATGCACCCCATTTTAAACGTGCGTAAAAAAAGAGCCTTTATTCGAATAAAGCGGCATTTTTAATGCTTTATTCAAATAAAGGCTCTTTTTATCATCCCAGGAGGGGAGATTTTACAACCAAGCGTGCAGGAGCAGCGGGTTTAGTTGGCGATAGCGCGTGCCGGGGTATCTGCCGTGGAGGGCTTACCCACGTAGGCGCCACGGTACTTCGCGGCCGGGTGGGAGTCTGCAACCTTAGTCTGGCCCTTACCGAACAGGCTTTCGCGCAGGGTCTCACCCTCATAGGAAGTGCGGTAGCGCCCGCGCTTTTGCAGCTCAGGAACCACGAACTCGATGAAGTCCTCGAAGGAGCCGGGTGAAACGTGGTATGCCAGGTTAATACCGTCCAGTCCCCCTTCATCAATCCAGCGTTCGAGCTCGTCAGCCACCTGCTGCGGGTCGCCCACAATAACCTCGCCCATACCGCCAATAGTGCAGTGCTCGGCAATATCCTTACGCGTCCACTGCTTATCCTTGGCCTGCAGGGTGAAGGGAGTGAGGAAAGACTGAATCGACTCGGTTTTCACATAGTTGAGTACCTCGTCTTCGTCGAACTGGGAAAGATCCACACCAGACCAGCCACCGATAATGGCCTGCGAAGATTCCAGGTTCACGTACTTGCGGTACTCTTCGTACTTTGCCTTCGCCTTCTCTTCGGTTTCGTCCACAATGATGGAGAGCATCGCGAAAACCTTGATTTCGTCGCGGCCGCGGCCGTTCTCTTCGGCGCGGTCACGGATACGGTCGGTAATAATGCGGGTCAAATCGGGGCGCAGCGCACCGATAAACACAACTTCGGCATGCTTGCCCGAGAACTTCTGCCCGCGGCTGGATGCGCCCGCCTGGAAAATCACGGGGGTACGCTGGGGGCTGGGCTCGGTCAGACCCGCACCAGGCACGCTGAAGTACTTGCCCTTGTGCTGAATCGGGTGCACCTTGGCGGGGTCGGCGTAGATACCCTTCTCGCGGTCTTTGACGACCGCGCCGTCTTCCCAGGAGCCTTCCCAGAGCTTGTAGCAGACATCCAGGAACTCTTCGGCGAGTTCGTATCGGGTGTCGTGCTCAATCTGGGTTTCGAGGCCCTGACATTCGGCGGCGGAAGGCAGGTATGAGGTCACCACGTTAAAGCCCACACGTCCGTTAGTGAGGTGGTCGAGAGAAGCGTACTTGCGGGCAAGCGTGTAAGGCTGCTCGTAGGTGACGGCTGAGGTCACGCCGAAGCCCAAGTGCTCGGTTACGGCGGCCATTGCGGAAATCTGCATGAACGGATCGTTCACGGGCACCTGCGCGCCGCCTTCGATAGCTGGCGCAGCGGAGTTCTTGTAAATATCGTAGATGCCCACAACATCGGCTAGGAATACGCCGTCGAAGAGGCCCTTCTCAAGGATCTGTGCCAGGTCAGTCCAGTATTTGATGGTGTTGTACTCGGTAGCGCGGGAGCGGGGGTGGCGCCAGAGGTCGAAGCTCTGGTGACCCACACAGGTCATGTCGAATGCGTTAACTGCGATGCGCTTCTTCTGCTCAGCCATCTACGTATCCTTTCGCGAATGTTAGGGTGTTCCTGCACCCCGCGCGCCGCCTCCTTTATAGGTGGTGACCTTCTTGGTGTTCCAAGTCGTGCAGGTGGCGCATTCGCGCCGTACTTGCTTCGTGTCCCTTGAAGCCAGATCATCATCTGGAGCACCCCGCTACGGGAGAGGGTTGCCGCCCGGCTAGCCAGAGCTTTACACCGGGACTCATAATCCTTGATTTTGAGTGTATAAGGGGTGCCGTGGTTGGTGCGATATTATGACGAATATTAATGTTTGTGACTGCCGCCCGTAATATTAAGGGCCGCGTACGTCGCCCGGCGGACAGCAGTGTTCTTTCGATTGCAACGGCAAAATTCGGGAGCAATAGTTTGCAGCGGGAGCGTGTTTAACGCTCCCGCTGCCATTCTTCGCTCCTCATTGTAGGAGAAGCGTCAAATTATTTAGGAAATGAGGTCCATTTTGCGGGCGTCATCCGCAGTGATGGGGTTTATTTCCACCTTGGGCTCAGGGATAGTCTCGTCAGCACCTCGTCCAAACACAACTGCAAAGCTCAGTTTTTTCAGGTCACTTGGTGCCGTCAGCCAGCCTTTCATTCCGTCACGGTTAAGATCAAGAGCATAGATTCCATGGTCGATTTCGCCATTACCGTTGAGATCAACCGGTCCATCTGCTGGTCTCAGTACGGCCTCTGAATTGGGCCGATACATGTACCCACGCGCTTGGGGACCAAAGCCTTTGCGTTCGTCCAAGGCCCATTCTTTAAGGGTCGGCATATCTTGCTGCAGGTATCCGAAATATTTGGTTCCATCAGCCTTGGGCACACCGGTAAGCTGATAGTTGTAATTCATAACGCTGAAGTACTGTGGTTTACCTTTTTCGCCTTTCTCATCGGCATCACCACCGTGCTGCAGGCCGAGGTTGTGTCCCAGCTCGTGAATAAAAGTACCCACGCGAATATCGCTCATATTACCTTTATTGTTATTCCAGTGTGTCTTCCCCACAGTCACCATGAAATCACGACCTCCCAATTGTCCCAATCCTGATGAGCCGCTCTCCCCATTTTGTTGTTGCACGTAGTAGTCGCCCCAAACCATATAATGAAAGAGCCCTTCACGATACTGGTTAATATGAGAAGCTTTAAACTTGGCCCAGTTCCCATCTCTGTCATCTATATCGTCGCTGAACACTTGCCACTCGACCTGTTGACCCCCTCCCAAGTTGTACTTGGGGCCCCGAGCGGAACCGGCATCCAAGTGCAGATTAATACCCGTTCTACCGTCGGGATTGCTGATATTTAGATCCGCGAAAGATTGCACGATACGATCCAGCTCTTCCTCACTAGCAAGCTCACCGGGCATATAATCCATCTCGACAAAAATGTCTTTATGGTTGGGATCCGCGCCCATCTTAGGGAAATCGATCTCTGGTATGCCATCGTTATTGACATCGTACCCGTCTCTTTCCATCCCGTCGGGAATATGATCACCGTCGAGATCATCCGGGTTGGGTTCCTGAGCGAGATCCATATTCCGGTTCTGCGCGTGAGCAGGCTGAGCGGGTTTCGCCTCCACCGCAGAAACGGGCAGAGAATTCAGAGGAGCAACAAGCACCAGGCTGACGAATGCCAGCATCAGGCGCACTATAGTACGTAATTTCATGAGAGATATTCCTTAGTGTCATGTGTTGAGTGAGAGGGAATCTTAAATAGAGAGTGAAGTGAGTGGTATTCATCGGCGAGAACCTGCGATGTTTCGGGCTCTCGGATGCGAATACATCTTGGGCGGCATCACGATGCCGTTTGAGCAAGAGAGTGGTATATGAACGATTGTGCGGTGTAAAGCCCGGGAGCGAAGAGATGCAGCAAGAGTCAAGAGTGTGCTTCGTCTGGCTCGTTACTCGCCAGCTTCAGAACGTTATGTACGTCCTTGCACGCTCGGATTAACGTCCCTTAGCCGCTACACCTCTTCGCCCCCGTTTTAGGAAGAACGCCGAATGATTTAGGGAATAAGGCCCAGGTTGCGGGCGTCATCCGCAGTGACCGGGTTTTCTTCCGCTTCAGGCTGAGCCACAGGACCGCCAGCTCCAGCCTGAGTAGGCGTCATATCAAAGTTGAGCTTCTTCAGATCACTGAGAGCAGTTAGCTCATTTAGTATCCCGTCGCCATTGAGATCTACCGAGACCGGAGAATTATCAATAACGCCGTTCCGGTTGAAATCGATGGGTTGATTTGCGGGTTGAGTAACGTCTTTCCCATTTTTATCTTTGTGCGTATACAGGTATTCGCCCGCTTGGGGGCCAAAGCCGTCGCGCTCATTCAGTGCCCATTCGTTAAGGGTCGGCATATCCTGCTGCAGGTATCCGAAGTATCGGGTTCCGTCCGCCTTGGGAATGCCAGTGAGCTGATAGTTGTAATTCATCACGCTGTAGTACTGAGGCTTGCCGTTGAATTCGTCAGTACCGCCGTGCTTCAGGTTGAGGTTGTGCCCCAGCTCGTGGATAAAAGTGCCCACGCGAACATCGCTGTTGGCTCCTTCCCAATAGGTTTTTCCAACGGTCACCATGAAGCCGGGGGCACCTAGAAGCCCTACTCCTGATGAGTTTCGATTTCCGGTTTCATTATCCACATAGTAATCGCCCCAGATCATGTAGTCGAAACCGCTGTTGTAGCGGGCAGAATCAAAATTACGAGCCCTGATATTTGCCCATTCCCCAGAAGACTTCATATTGTTGGTAAGCACTTGGTGCGGAACCTGGTTGCCGCCTCCCAAGTTATACTTGGCACTCCGGGCAGAACCTGCATCTAGGTGAAGATTAACGCCTGCCCTGCCGTCAGGGTTAGTAACATTCAAGTCAGCGAAAGACTGCACGATGCGGTCCAGTTCTTCCTCACTGGCAAGCTCGCCGGGCATGTAGTCCATCTCAACGAATACGTCTTTGTGGTAGGGATTTGCGCCCATTTTCTTGTAATCGACTTCAGGTCTACCATCACCATCAGCATCGTATCCGTTGGTTTCCACGCTGTCGGAAAGCCCGTCACCATCAGTATCAGGTGAAGCCACCTTCTGGGCGACACCCGGGTTACCAGGGGCGACTGGCAACGTGTCTGCCGAGGCGGGCAGGGAATTCAGAGGGACGAGAAACACCAGGCTGACGAATGCCAGCATCAGGCGCGCTATAGTACGTAGTTTCATGAGAGATATTCCTTGTGTCGTTGTGTTGAGCGAGAGGAAATCTTTCTATGAGTGAGCGGTATTCATGGTAGGGAACCTATGGTGTGGCAGATTCCCACATGCGACGATGCGCATTAGTGGCATTGTGGTGCCGTTTGAGCAAGAGAGTGGTATATGAACGGTTGTATATGAATAACCGATAGATAAGATTTCACCTGCATCCTAGCACCGTAAAATTTTATAAATCTGTGACATAAAACAAGTTTTGGGAGCGGACCATATCACAGGAATAAGTAAAGGTTTCCGGCAACATAACCCGTTCCCGCACGCTGGCAGCATACAAGGCTAGCGAATAAGACCTTGTTCTCGTGCATCATCAGCCGTTATGAGATTAATCTCAATCTCTGGTGAAGGTTCAGGGCTTATCCCACGTCATATCTTCCGCATAATTTGAGGATGCTCAGATCCGGGTGAGTGAGCGTTTTATCGTAAAGATTTCATGTTTATCTTATATTGTTTAGGATTTCTGGGGTATATCCCGTAAAATTATTACTGGCGTGTAATCCGAGCGCCACTTATTCACCCAACCACTCATAGGAGTCATTGTGACCCACGCATCTACGCGGGGAGGTCTAACGCGCCGTCGTGTTCTGGCGGGCGCCGCATGGACAACCCCAATTATTGTTTCTTCCGCTGTAGTTCCGGCTTATGCGGCTTCGTATGATGACACACGCCCTGACTACGGTATTTTTACCCAGGCGTTCGTCACCCACCAGGAACTAGACACTAACAGTTTCCTGGGGCTAGATTCATTTAGCGGCCCGGTTGAGAACGAGCAGGCCAATGTTCCAGCAGGTTCCAGTGGTCTCTACTCGGCTGGCGGCGGTAAGTTTACCCCCGGCGGCAGCATCGGCAAGGCAAAGTGGGGCGGTGCAGGTTTCTGGTTCTCAGCACCCAAGGCAACCACTAAAGACGGCAAGCAGACATACTACTCGGGCACCACTACCCTACTCGCCGGTGCGCGCCTGCGCTTGGAGCACCGTTTCGTTTTCCCCGACTGGGCCGAGATCGACGGGGCAGAACCTCCGGGCTGGAATAAAAATACTGACGATTTTGCGGTTTCCCTCGTCATCAATCCCACGCCAGAAAACGGCGATAACCCTAAGCTCGTCGCCTTCAACGGTGGTGCTATGTACGGTACCTTCAGCGAGATGACCTCTAACGGTAATGAGCTGATAGGTTACGTTGATATCAAGCTTGAGCAGGATGTTGTAGCTTCCAGCCACAATGGCGGCGGAACTCAGGTCTACAACCAGATCTTGGCCAGCCAGTTCGGTACACATTTTGAAGATTTCTATCTCGAACGCTACGGTGTGACCACCACCTTGACGATCCTCAGCGGCACTCTGCGCTACGAACCTGAGAATGGTGCCCCCAAGAGCGATATTGACCTGACCGGTCAGCAGGCTGTGGCATCCATCGATCATGTTGGCGAACCTGAGAATCCAGATCCGAGCACTCCCAGCACCCCCAGCGACAAGTCAAAGTCCAACTCGACGGGATCAACGGGTGACCAGAAAAACAAGGATCAAGAGAGCGACTTCACCGTCCGTAACGACATTCAGATCGATCCTAACGACTGGTTATCCGGGCAGAAAAACCCTAACGGAGCCTCGAAAGGCTCAACCAACGCACAAAAACAGAACTAATCGGTAATTTTGGGTGAGTAAACGGCACTCCCACCGGATAAATCCTCTTGACGAGGCGCATCCCGGTGGGAGTGTTTTTCTTGCACTGTTCGCGAGCAGGTGGTTTTTGACCCGAGCAGGTAGGAAAATCCTACCTTGTCGACAAAATCCTACCTGCTCGCGGTATAGGGTGTGGTGTGGACGGAGGGCACAATATTGCGGAATGTTACGAACGTGGCGCATACATACGCAATATGACGGGATGCCTTTGCACCTGCGCCAGCTACAAGGTTTACTAGATTGGTAATCCATCTAGAGCGACCGAGAGACCTGGCTCGACGACGTCGCAGCAACCTCGCCTGCGGTGGCGCATCATGCGCCTTCATAACGCCGAAGGTGCTAACGCCAGCAACCGATGGGAGATACTGTGGGACTTCCCTCCCCTTTTTCATTCACGAATCCTCTAGCACCCACCCCCAACCCCGCGCACGAATCTGACGAGGCGCGGGTAGCGTTCTGGGAAAAACAAGCCGAGCGCCTAAGCTGGGGCAAGACCTGGGACAACGCACACACCTTCCACAAACCGCAGGTTATCGGAACCGATGCTGAGGGCATCGAAGAATACTCCGTACCCGAGATTAAGTGGTTCGAAGGCGGCAAACTCAACGTCGCCTACAACTGCGTGGACCGCCACGTGGAGGCAGGCCGCGGCGACAAAGTAGCCCTCTATTTCGAGGGTGAACCCGGTGACCGTGAAGCTATCACCTACGCCGAACTGCAGCGACGCATCGCCCGCGCCGCCAACGGCCTGCTCAAACTCGGCGTGCGTAAAGGCGACCGTGTAGTAATCTACCTGCCGGTTATTCCCGAAACCATTATCTTCACGCTTGCGTGCGCGCGCATCGGCGCAATTCACTCGCTCGTGTTCGGCGGGTTCTCGGCGGAGGCGCTGAAATTCCGGGTGGAAGACACCGGCGCGAAGGTTCTGATCACCACCGACGGGCAGAACCGCCGCGGCAAGGTCGTGCCCGTGAAGGTGAACGCCGATGAAGCATGCTCAGGTGAGAACAATATCGAGCACGTGATCGTGGTGGATCGTACAAGCGCCGCAGACCCCGTGGCGCACGCGCAGGTTCCCTGGACGGCCGGGCGCGATATTTGGTACCACGACCTGGTGGACGATCAGCCCGATACCCATGAGTACGAGCTGCATGATGCCGAAGACCCGCTGTTTATCATCTATACCTCCGGCACCACAGGCAAACCCAAGGGCCTGGTGCACACGATGGCAGGGTATTTGGTGCAGACCGCATACACCCACGCACTGCTGTACGATCTGCTGCCGGACTATGTGGATGAAGACGGGGTGCTGCGCCCCGATGAACTGTCTGCCGTGAACGATCCGGCGAAGGTTGAATCGACTGTGCACTGGTGTACCGCCGATCTCGCGTGGGTGACCGCGCACACCTACGAAATCTATGGTCCGCTTGTGAACGGGGTTACCGAGGTTATTTTCGAGGGTACCCCCAATACTCCGCATTATGGCCGCCATTTCGAGGTTATCGAACGCTATGGCGTCACCAACTATTACACCGCTCCAACCCTGATTCGTTCCCTCATGGGGGCTTTTCCTGACGGCCCCGAACCCGGAAAATACGACTTCTCATCTGTGCGTCTGCTCGGGTCTGTGGGCGAATCCATTAACCCTCAGGCGTGGAAGTGGCTGCGCAAGCACGTGGGTGGGGGTACCGCATCGTTTATCGATACATGGTGGCAGTCCGAGACCGGATCGACCATCTGCTCCCCGCGACCACATGACCCCGCCTTCGCACCCGAAGGAACCTTCCCCGAAGGCACCCCGCACTGCACTCCCCTTCCCGGATGCGCCACCCGCGAAGTCCCCGGCGTCTCGGTGCGCGTGGTGGACGAGCACGGTGACTTCGTTGAGCCCGGCAAACAGGGCTTCATTGTGGTCGATAAGATCGGCCCTTCCATGGCACGCACTGTCTGGGGCGACCCGCAACGCTACCTGAATTCCTATTGGAAGCACTACGGTACGCGCGGCTGGTTCCTCGCCGGTGACGGTGCGAAAGTCGATGATGAAGGCAACGTGTACATCCTGGGGCGCATCGACGATGTGATCAACATTTCCGGGCACCGCCTTTCGACCATCGAAATTGAGTCTGCGCTCGTGACGCACCCGGCCGTGGTGGAGGCTGGCGTGTGCCCCGTGGAGGACGAGCTAACCGGCCACCAGGCAGTCGCCTATGTGACGCTCACCGACGAAGGTCGGGCACTTGCCGAAGACGAGCTGAAGACTGCACTCACCCAGCATGTGCGCGAGCATATTGGCCCTATCGCTAAACCCAAGGATGTGGTCGCGGTCGCCGATATTCCTAAGACTCGTTCAGGGAAGATTACCCGCCGTCTGCTGGGTGAGCTCTACCAGGGGCATAAGCTGGGTGATATTTCTTCGCTTCAGAATGAGGAGGCGCTCGGCGCTATCGCACAGGTGCTCGTGCAGACTGGGCGAGTAGACCCGGATGCGTTCACCGAGGATCAGGCGGCATAGGGGGTTGTGCCCGGCAGCAGTATCGCGCCGAATCTGATAGAAAGGTTCCCTGCGAGCGCGAACATTGTAGGAAAATAGCTCCCAATATCCTTAAACTACAGTGCGGCATATAACCTGCTGGTTATATGCCGCATTGGCTATATATACTAGTCAAATAGTATATTCCTCAAATAGAATTATGGCTTAGAAGGATTTTTCGCGTCCTTTTCCGAAGAAATCGGTTGCGTCTCGTCTGCGGGGCGTGCCTCGGTTGAGGCGGTCACCTCCGCATCAGGATCGGCACCGGAAGAGTGTGAGCCGTCCCGTGCCGAATCAGCTTCCGCATGCGGCTCAGTCGTATTCTGCCCGGATGTCCACGCGCCCTTATCCACCGGCTTGGCGAAGAAGAGACACGCAACCATGCCCACAACTGCCAGAACCAGCGCTAGCATCAGTGAGTCGTTCATTGCGGTGGCGATAGGTTCACGCAGGAAGTCGGGAACCTGACCGCCGGACATTCCTTCGCCGCCGACGGCGGGGGCGTTCATGGCGCTTCCGCCGGCGCCCGAGGGACGCATCCGCTGCATGGTCTGCGCAATCTGGTCGGCGATCAGACCGCCCATGAGAGTGGCGATACCCGCCGAACCGAGCACACCGGCAACCTGACGAGTTTCGTTATACACGCCCGACCCGGCACCGGCTAAACGAGGCGGCAGGTTGCGGGTTGCGGTCACCGCTAGCGGACCCCAAATCATAGAGTTGCCGATACCCAAGATCGCAAAGGGTATGAGCAGAAGCGCGAGGGATTGATCCGCCGTCATCAGAGCGCGCAGAACGACAAATCCGACTACCAACAGGGCAAACCCTGAGACCGCATACCATTTGGGGTTTGACGTGCCTAAACGCTTGCCAATGACCGGAGAGAGCGCACCTGAGAACAGGGCGAGCGGGGCGGTCATGAGTGCTGCCTGGGTGGGGCTCATACCGCGCACCTGCTGGAAATAGATGGTGGTGGGGAATGCCATTGTGAGGGTGTGTGCACCCATTGCGGCGATAGCAATATTCGATACCGAGAAGTTGCGGTCTTTGAACAGTCCCAGCGGTACCAACGGTTCTTTGCGGTTAACGGCCTGCCACACGATAAAGAGGGTGAACACGATGATGCCCGCGATAATCATGCCCCATACACTCACCGAGATTCCGGTTCCCCACAGCGACTCGGTGATAGTGCCCCAGTCGTAGGTGGATCCCTCCTGAATACCGAAGACCATCAGGAACAGGCCGATAGCGGAGAGAGCCACGCCCAGCCAGTCGAAGTTGTGCTGTTTGGAGGGGAAATGAGGAATATTCCGAACCGCCAGATAGGTGCCGATCACACCGATAGGGATATTGATGAAGAAGATCCACGTCCAGCCGGGACCGTCCACGAGCAGACCGCCAGCGATAGGGCCCACGAGCGATGCGATACCGGCCGCCGCGCCCCACACGCTCATTGCCACCCCGCGTTTATGCGGCGGGAACATGAGCGTAATAATGGACATGGTTTGCGGGGTCATAATTGAGGCGCCTATCCCCTGCACCACGCGCGCAACGATCAGCATCTCCACATTGGTCGAGAGCCCGCACCACAGCGAAGAGAGGGTAAAGACCACCATACCGAGCAGGTACATCTGCTTCTGCCCGAACCTATCGCCCAGGCGACCGGTAATCAGCAGCGGCACCGCATAGGCGAGCAGGTAGGCGCTGGTCACCCAGATCACGGCGGAGAGCGAGGCGTTGAGCTCATGCTGCATATGGGGCAGCGCCACGGTGACGATAGTGGTATCGAGCAGGATCATAAAGAACCCGATCACGAGTGACCACATGGCAACCCACGGCTTCTCGGCGGTTTGCTCCATTGATGGTACGCTGCGGTGCGTCTTTGATGCGGCTGGCTCTGCCATAAATCCCCTGCCTTGTCTTCTCGGCGGTACCGCCGGGCAATAAAAACCTAGCACTTCATCATAACGCCGGCTTGAGCCCCGCACGAGAATTCTCATCATGCGGTGCTGTCTGAGCGCATCAGCACAGGGAACGCGGGTATCTGTTGTTCTCAGGAAGCACAGAAAGACCATAGACATTGCGGCACAGCAAGCCTATCCTGGATATACAAGTATTTTTCAACACACAGGGAGGATACGATGGCTAACGTTACGATCATTGGCGGGCACGGCAAGGTTGCTCTTCTGGTAGAACCGATGCTTCGTGAACGCGGACATACGGTGAACGCTATTATTCGTAGTGAAGATCAGTCGGCAGATATTATGGCGACCGGCGCTAACCCGGTGGTTGCCGATATTACCACCCTAAGCACTGAGGAGATGGCGAAGCTCTTCAAGGATTTACATACAGACGTGCTGGTGTGGTCCGCGGGTGCGGGCGGTGTAGGTGGTCCCGAACGCACCTATGCGATTGACCGTGACGCCGCAATTCGTTCTATGGAGGCGGCACAGCAGGCGGGCATTCGACGGTACATCATGGTCTCGTATTTGGGGGCCGGAACCGAGCACGGGGTACCCGCAGATAACCCATTCTTCGCGTATGCGGAGTCTAAGGCGGAGGCTGACCAGCATCTTCGCGGCACCCGGTTGGAGTACACGATTCTAGGCCCCGGCACGCTCACGACTGAGGATGAGGGCGGTATTACCGTGGGGGTCGATCCGGTGTACCACTCGGATTTGAGCTCTCATACCCCGCGTGCCACCGTGGCGCGGGTGCTCACTGAGGTGGTCGATGATTCCAGCACGATCGGCAAGAGCATTCCTTTCACCGGCGGCGATACCGAGATTCGGCAGGCTCTCGCTCAGGCACCGTCAAGCTCACAGCTGCGCTAGGGTTTGCCGGATGCACCCGCCCCGGCTGAGTGCGGATGCGCCCCGAGCCTCTTCACGGGTTCGGGGCGCGTTTTTCTCTCGCGCAAGGTTGGTTCGCACGCCGGAGTGCGGGATGTTTGGTACTTGTCCCCGTGTCTGCGCGCGGTCGCGCTCTTGTCATGTCAGGTTTAGTCCGGCAGCGTGCGGGTGTTATCTCGCGATGAGTTCCGGGGCGGCTATTCCGTTGGTGCTGCATCGCTCGGTATCCTAAAGTACCAGGTATTTTTAGAGCAACTGCAGGGAGGTTCCCGTGGGATTCTTCGATCTCTTCGCCGACAAAACCCCGGAAGAGCCCGCCGAGGCGCAGCTCACCGCCTACGTTCAAGGCAGGGTTCAGGGTGTGGGGTTTCGATGGTGGTGTGCCGGGGCCGCCAAGCCGCTGGGATTGAGCGGATACGCCGAGAACATGGATGACGGTCGGGTGAAGGTGATCGCGCAGGGAAGCCGCGCATCTTGCGAGCGCCTGCTGGAGACCCTTAATTCGGGCGATACCGCCGGGCATGTGGATTTTGTGGATGCGTCTTTCACCGAACCGCAAGGCACATTCAAGGGGTTCGGGACCCGGTAGCGCACTCTCCTGCTGCCATGCTAAAAAGGCTCTTTATGTGAATAAAGAGGCGTTTTGGACGCTTTATTCACATAAAGAGCCTTTTTACGCGGCGAGAGCGGCGCAAAAGCGAGAAGCCAGGACGTACACGCAAACGCCTTAATCACGCCAGATCTCGGCGAATTGGGTGCGTGTCATCATCGCCTGCCGCACGGCGACAGCCACCCGGTTGCCGTACTTATCGGGACGGGCCGCGCTGGTGCTAATCCCGTTGATAATATTCGTGAATCCGGCCTTTACCGCCACCCGTTCGGATGCCGTATTCCCCGCCAACGCCGTCCATCCGATGGTGTCTAGGGCAAACCCGAGCGGGTCAAAGCCAAAGCCGAGGACTGTGCGTACCGCATCTGTCATGATGCCGCGCCCGCGCATCTGGGGAGCCGTATAAAACCCTAAGTCTGCGTGTGTTCCGGGCGCATTTGCGGAGCCTCCGGGCAGGCGCAGGGTAACAACCCCTGCGAGCACCCCGCTGTAGTCAATGGCCCAGGTGAGTTCACGCCCGGCTGCTGCGGCGCGCTGGGTGAAGTTGAGGAAGGTTCGCGCATCGTCGCGCGTATAGTTCAGGGGGATGGTGGTCCATCGCACGGTTTCGGGGTCGGTGCAGATATGGACCAGTTCGTCAAGGTCGGATTCGCGCAGTGACCTGAGGGTAAACTTTTCGGTGATGAGTTCCGGAATTCTCATGACATGACATTACCAGTTTCTGCGCTGTTTTGTGAGGCGTGCTGTGCCTGCAATTCCCCAATCGCCATATTGTGTGTCTCAAAACACTTGTAATATGTTAGTGGACGGTTGATTATTATGAATTACTCATATTAAAATGGGGAGGATTCCTCTTGTGAGGAGAACAGAAGAATGCCTCAAGGCTACCGAAGTCACACACGAACCAGCCTTGAGGTACCCACCTAGATCAGGAAAGAAGAACACTATGGCTGTGCTAACTATTGGCGACCAGTTCCCCGCCTACGAGCTGACCGGCGTTGTTCCCGGCAAGCTCGCCGAGATTGAGGCAAACAAGCCCGAAGATTACTTCACCACCGTTTCCTCCGAGGGTCTGGACGAAGACACCTGGCGCGTCGTATTCTTCTGGCCCAAGGACTTCACCTTCGTCTGCCCCACCGAAATCGCCGCATTCGGCAAGCTCGCTGACGAATTCGAGGCACGCGACTGCCAGGTTATCGGCGTATCCGTGGATAACGAATACACCCACTACGCATGGCGCCGCTCCCACGAAGAGCTCGTAGATCTGCCCATCGTCATGGCATCTGACCTCAAGCGCGAGCTCACCAGCGCCCTGGGCGTCCTCAACAAGGACGGCGTGGCAGACCGCGCAACCTTCATCATCGACCCGCATAACACCATCCAGTCGGTATCTATTACCGCAGATTCCGTTGGCCGCAACACCGACGAAGTGCTCCGCCAGCTGGATGCGCTCCAGTCCGACGAGCTGTGCGCCTGCAACTGGAAGAAGGGTGCAGAAACCATCGACGCCTTCAAGGAGATGAAGTAATGAGCATTGAGAACCTGCGTAACGCGCTGCCTTCCTACGCGAAGGACATGAACCTGAACCTGTCTTCGCTGCCGCGCATCACCTCGCTCACCGAGCAGCAGCTCTGGGGCGCAATCCTGGCCACCGCGGCGGCAACCAAGGTTGATTCCGTTATCGTTGAGATCGCAGCAGAAGCGAAAGAGCACCTGAGCGAAACCGCCTACGATGCGGCACTCGGCGCGGCAACCATCATGGGGATGAACAACATCTTCTACCGCACCCGCGGCTTCCTCGACGGTGCCTACGACGATCAGCGCGCAAACCTGCGCATGCAGATCATCGGCAAAAACGGCGGTATCGACAAGCTCGACTTTGAGATGCTGGCGCTCGCAGTTTCTGCCGTGAACGGTTGTTCGCACTGCGTGGCTGCCCACGAGCACACCATCCGCGAGGAGGGCGCCTCCAAGGAGCAGGTTAACGACCTGATCCGCATTGCGGCAACCATGGGCGGCGTGGCACAGGGTATTCAGCTGGCTGAAGCACTGGGCTAAGCACACAGAGCCCTACGGCCTCGCCCCCGCGTAATCTCGCATAAAAAGAGCCTGATAGTGAATAAGCGTTAGAAATTCCGCTTTTCACTATCAGGCTCTTTTTCGTGTGGGGCATAGGATAATACGGGTATGCAATACAGTATTTTGAACGCCGAGAATTCCCTACCAAGCACCGAAGAACTCGTTGAACTATACGATGCGGTAGGCTGGAGCACCTACACTCGCGCACCCGAACGGCTGGTTCCTATGCTGGATGGGTCGCGGTACCTCTATGTGGCACGTGAGAACACGACTGAAGGAGCCGAGCGGCTTATCGGTCTGGTACGTGCGGTGGGCGATGGACAAACCATTGCGTATATCCAGGATCTACTGGTACACCCGCAGGCTCAGCGCCACGGTATCGGGTCGGCACTGCTGGGAAGAATTGTCGCCGATTTCGACCGGGAAGGCATTCGCCAGAGGTTCATCACTACAGATATTGTGGACACACCCGTCATTGAACTCTATCGGCGCTTCGGCTTCACTCCGGTGCAGGATAACGGATGCGTGACCCTCGCGAAGTATGTATTCTAGAAACTAGCACACACCACAGAACTGGAAGGGGCTAAGACCTATGACTGCATACAATGACAAATATTTTGAAGAAATGCGGAGGGAGCCAACGTGTCCAATAATAGAAACATTAACATGAGAGATTAATTAACGAAAGGAGCTTTTTTATGAATAAATTTAAGGTAAACATTTCAGGAATGACTTGTACGGGTTGTGAAAAACACGTAGAATCAGCACTTGAAAAGATAGGTGCTAAAAATATTGAGTCTAGTTATCGTCGTGGTGAAGCAGTATTTGAACTGCCCGATGATATTGAGGTTGAAAGTGCAATAAAGGCGATTGCTGACGCAAATTATCACCCGGGCGAAGCAGAAGAATTTCAATCGGAACAAAAGACGAATTTATTGAAAAAATATCGGCTAAACATTGAAGGAATGACCTGCACTGGTTGTGAAGAACATATTGCGGTTGCTCTTGAAAATGCAGGTGCAAAAGGGATTGAAGTAGACTTTCGTCGCGGAGAAGCACTGTTTGAACTACCGTATGATGTAGACATTGATATCGCGAAAACAGCGATTACTGACGCACAATATCAACCGGGCGAAGCAGAAGAAATACAAGTGCAATCGGAAAAAAGGACAGATGTAAGTTTAAATGATGAAGGTAACTATGATTATGATTACATCATCATCGGTTCTGGTGGAGCTGCCTTTTCATCTGCCATTGAAGCCGTTACTTTGAACGCAAAAGTGGCTATGATTGAGCGTGGAACGGTGGGTGGAACTTGCGTTAATGTCGGATGCGTTCCTTCTAAGACCTTATTAAGAGCAGGGGAAATCAATCATCTAGCAAAAAATAATCCATTTGTGGGATTACACACTTCGGCTTCAAATGTTGATTTAGCGCCATTAGTAAAACAAAAGAATGATTTAGTAACCGAGATGCGAAATGAAAAATATGTGAATTTAATTGATGATTATGGTTTTGAATTAATAAAAGGTGAAGCAAAATTCGTTGATGCTAGTACGG
>NZ_KV820060.1:0-169206 GCF_001815285.1 Rothia sp. HMSC065D02 | reverse complement strand
CGAAACCTACGCACGGGCACAGTTCAACCTCGGACTCGCCTATAAAAACCAGGACGAGCTGGAGCAGGCCATCGAAGCCTGGTCCAACATAAGCTACGACGATGACCCCGAAACCTACGCACGGGCACAGTTCAACCTCGGAGCCGCCTATAACGCATCAAACAAGCCGGATCAGGCCATCACTGTGTTATCAAAGATCCGCCGCGAAGAAGCCGACCCCGAAACCTATGTCGAAGCACAACTTGGTCTCGGGGAGGTTTACTCACTAGATAAAGAAAAAGAGGAACAAGCACACGACGCGTACGATAATGTACGTGATTTCTCCTACTACAAGTCTGAACGCGGATTCAAGATTCTTAATTGCCCTCTGGAAGTAAGGGAAGACCTTCATAGTTTAGCTAAAAATACTGATGAAGTCCTAAAGTCTCTTCAGATAATCCCAGAATTTGAGTCGAAGGTTGCACACTATAGTCGAGCGTTAACAGCTTTTAAACTATTTGAATGTGAGAAAAATGAGCAGAAGCCATCAAAATTACGACTCAATACTATTCGTGGTGTCAATGACCCAACAGAAGGGCTAGTTCTGAGTAATTATTGGGATCAGCAAGGTATTCCAGAAACCACACATACAAATGATACCGCAACTTTCGTTAGTTGCTTCACTTTTAATCACGACAGTCTTAATCAGTTTCGTCTCTATGGGAAAGAGGATGGCCGGGAAGCAACAGGCGTCAGCCTGGTATTCAAGAAAGAGTTTTTTAGCAAGCACTCAGGCGCACTAAAGTATATAGCCGGTGCCTCATCGGATCCATCTAATAAATCTGGCGAAAATGAGTCCGACGAAGCAGGGAAACTGGAGAGTGACAATAAGAAAAAAATAATAGGTAAATCCACACTCTACCGCTGTATTTATCTAGACCCCGAGACCGGATATTGGACTCTGGCTCAACGTGATAAATCCACTTTCTACCGTCACTATAAAGAGAAAGCAGAAAAAAAGTGGAAAACATATTATAAGTTAATCCTAATAAAAGATAAAAAAGTCGAAAAACACTTATTTAACAAAGAAACTAATGACAATAACTCCGTTAGCAACGAAAATAATAAAATTAAATCTATCTCACAAGTACTTAATTTAATGTTTACAGATAAAAATCACACATACAATGAATGCGATAAAGACAAAAAACAGAAAATTCTTGAAGTCATCCGGTTTATTCTTCTCCCCTTGCAGTACCTGGTGAAACATATTGCTTTCCAGGAGGAACAGGAATGCCGCATTATGTACACTACCCATCTTCACGATGAGAAAATCCATCATGATTGGGAAAAACAGTGGATGTACGTCGAGTATAAGGAGCAAGTACTGCCACATATCGATAAGATCTGGCTCTCCCCCGGTGCGGCAAAATACCAAGATTTCTTCCGCATCCTGTTAGATAAAGGAGAAAACGACAACAAGGTTCGTATCTCTCAAAACCCCTTTAGAAACAAGGAGTAAAGGAGTAGGGAGCCTGCACAAGGGGTCTTCCTCCACCTGAAAACATGATGTCTACCCGCAAAAACTTATTCTAATCTTCATCTTTCTACGGGGGCGTCAAACTTCACACAGAGGTTGCACACCGTTACTCTTATATATATGCGTTTCAGGCAGGATCTTATGCCCTGCCCGAAATTCTACAGACACCGCCTATGGAGATCACCGTGACCGAAGCAGAGAACCCGTTAGAGCAGATGACCGTGCAGGAGCGCCTTAACCTGAGCAAGGAGCACTACAAAGCTGGTGCTTTCGATAAAGCTATCGATGTCCTGGGCACAATTTCTGCCGACGAGAACCCGCAAGCCTACGCAACAGCTCAAAACAATCTCGGCATCGTTTACCGAGACCAGGGCAAGGTAGAGCAGGCGGTCGAAGCCTGGAACCGCATTCCCAAAGATGTTCCCGAACTATATGCCAAGGCGCACAATAACCTTGCCTCTGCCTATATTAAACAGGGCGAAACTGATAAAGCCCTTGAAGCGTGGAAGAACATTCCCTCTGCTGCCCCAAAGCAGTACGCAATGGCGCAGTTCAACCTGGGTGTAACCTACGCGCAGCAAAACAACGTTGATGAAGCTGTCGAAGCTTACCAGCGTGTTCCCAAGGATGTCACTAATCTTTATGCGCACGCGCAATACAACCTGGGTGCCACATACGCGCAGCAGGGCAAAATGGATGAGGCCACTGAAGCCTACAAGAACGTCCCCGATGCGGCCCCCGCAAAATACGCGAAAGCACTCAACAACCTGGGCGTGCTCTACGAAGGGCAGGGTAAAGCCGAACAGGCTTCTGAAGCCTACCAGCAGGTACCCAGCACCGTTCCTGACCAATACGCGATGGCTCTCAACAACTTGGGCGTAACCTATTACAACCAAGGCAAGACAGAGCAGGCTCTCGAACTTTGGGAGACCGTTTCTACCGATGTTCCCGAGCAGTACGCGACGGCGCAGATGAATATGGGTATGGTCTACGACAGTCAAGGAAAGCTAGAACATGCTATTGCTGCGTGGGAGCGTGTACCCGAGAGCTTACCGGAACGCTACGCTTCAGCACAGTACAACATCGGTACTTCCTATGTGGAGCAGGGCAAACCGACGAAAGCAGTCGAGGCTTGGGAGCGTATTCCTGCGAGCGCCTCTGAGCCCTACGCGGTAGCCCAATACAACACCGGACTTATCTACGAAGAACAGGGCAATATCGACGATGCCCTAGTGGCGTGGGAACGTGTTCCCAAGGATGCTTCTGAGCACTTCTACAAAGCCCAATTCAATATTGGCGGGGCCTACTACAAACTGGGTGAAACGGACGAGGCAGTTGCCGTCTGGAAGAATATTCCCGAGTCTGCTGCGGAGCAGTATGAGATGGCACAAACCAACCTGAGTATCATCGCCGAGAACCAGGAAAAAGCCAAGGATAGCGGCGAAACCGAGCAGCAGGACGGGAGCGCCAAGAACCAAGAAAAACCTTCCGAACAGAAGAAGCAGAGTAACGAGCAAAGCCAGGAAGGCTAAGATAACGTGAGGATTACCTCCCTCACTGTCAGTGACGTTTCGATTCTGCGCGGCATTGCCCGTGATACGTTCATCGAAACATTTTCAGAGGCTAACAAAGCCGAAGATATGGATCGCTATCTTACAGAGAACTTCTCGGAAGAGCAGCTCGCCCGGGAGCTCAGCAACCCTGATTCGTTCTTCTACGTTGCCGAGGTAAACGGACACGTCGTGGGTTACCTCAAGCTCAATATTGCACACGCACAAACCGAACCACAGGCGGCGGACGCACTCGAAATTGAGCGTATCTACGTGTTGAGCAGCTATCACGGACATGGTGTTGGGCAGGCCCTCTACCATCACGCCATGAGTGTGGCAGAAGACCGAAAGGCAAGCTATGTGTGGCTAGGGGTGTGGGAGCATAATCATCGAGCCCTGCGCTTCTATGAGAAAAACGGGTTTATCGCCTTTGGTACGCATATTTTTCAGCTGGGTAACGACCAGCAGACGGATATCCTGATGAAGAAATCTGTTGCCGCCTAAACGCTGCGCCTAGCCTGAATCCCTTCGGTGGTTAGGATATGAAGGATGCGCTTATCTTCGCGCTGAGGCTCCTTCCCGTATAGTTAGAGAAAACAGTTTTTGCTTGAGGGTAAGCCCCGGCAAAATAGGTGCTCATCAACACCTGGTGCAGGAAAGGAAATCATGGTCGATCAGCCTCATGCAGAGATGCAACGCTACGCCCAGGAACAGGTAGATCTTGGCGCACAATACTACGAACAGGGTCTGCTCGATCAGGCGTGTGAAGCGTGGGAGAAAGTACCTGAAAGTGTTCCCGATCAATACGCCATCGCGCATGTAAATATCGGCATTGTCTACGACGGTCAAGGCCAGCATGAGCAGGCCATTAAGGCGTGGCAGAAGGTTCCCGAAAGTGAGACTCAGCCCTATGCCGTAGCACAGTACAATATCGGATCTGTGCACGAGGCTTTAGAGCAGGATGAGTCTGCTTTAGCGGCATACAGCAAAGTTCCTAAAATAGATGTTCTGCACTATTCCATGGCACAGTTCAATAGCGCTGTGCTCCTGCACCTGCATGGTAACCTGACCACGGCTCTAAGTACCTATCAGAAAATACCTGCCAGTGTTCCCGATCAGTATGCGCGAGCACAGCTGAATTTAGGCGTTTTGTACCAGCAGATGGGGCACGATGACCAGGCTTTTGAGGCATGGAAACGTGTTTCCCCAGATTTTCCTGAGCTCTATGAGGTGGCTCAGTCATATCTGAACGACGAAGATTCCTAATAGTTCGATAGCGGTTGCGGTGAGGTATTATCACCGCAACTTGCTTTTAAGGCGCACGCTGTTTACTCGCTCAGTACCGCCACGATTTCTTGAACAATCTGCCAGTGTTTGTCGCGCTTTTTCCAGGTGATAGTGAATAGAAAATCCTGCTCCTGCGAGCCCTGACTCATCCTGCGTTTGAGCACAATAGTTCCAGTTTCACCGTCAGAATCTGCAAAAAGTATGGTGTGCGCTGTGTTCAGGGGAGCGGCGCCGCTGTCTTTGAGGGTTTGAAAGAAATCGATGTTGTCCTGTTTCGAGAGAATCTGCACGGTATTATCCGGTAGAATCCGCACAAATTTCAGGTCATCTGCGTACACCCGCCGCAGAAAATCAATATCGTAGCTGGTGCCGCGCGCAATCAGCTCCTCGGTGAGCGTTTTCATCGTCTCGTCAATCATGATGCCCTCGCTCTCTGACGTGGAAATACGTACAAGCTCAGCCTAGCATCTGAAAGTTCCATTCCGTCATATTCATCAGGTATGCTCGTCTCATGACTGTTTAGTTATCGTCTTATGACGATTCCGTTCCACGTATTCGTGTCACACCCCGTAGTGTGAACACGGCTATTTTTAGTATCCATAAAACATAATTCTTAAGGAAGCAGTCATGAATATCCCCTGGCTCCCTGCAGCTCAAACCGCTCACAACCCTCAAGCGGTGGAACGTATCCTCAAGACCCTGCCTGAATGGTTTGGACGTGAAGAGTCCAATGCCGAATACATCCATGATGCTGAACAACTGGAAACGTGGACGGTAACCCATCCCGAAACCCACGAAGTTGTGGGTATCATGCTGATCGCCCAGCACTACCCGGTTGAGGCAGAAATTCATTTGCTGGCAGTAGATGCCGCCTTTCACGGATACGGAATTGGCGCTTCCCTAATAAATGCATTTGAAAAGGATGCACGTAACCGCGGTATCAGGCTGATACAGGTAAAGACACTTGGAGAATCTTTTCTCAACGAACCGTACCAACGCACCCGCAATTTCTATAAATCTGTAGGGTTTTTGCCCCTTGAAGAGACGAACCTGTGGGGCGAAGATACTCCCTGTCTGATTATGGTAAAAGCAATCTAACTGGCTTGACGTACATAGAGCGTAGGCTTCATCCTTCCAAAAGCTTACGCTTCTCAAGACATCTAAAACGGGTTCTAACATTTCTTGAACCCCTCACAACGTCATGTATAGACCTATTCCAATGTAACAACCGCATCGCAGCGGGCAATGTCTTCAGGGCGGTGCGAGACCAAAACAGTTGCCATTCCGCTGGTGCGAGTTGCCGTGTCCAGATCAGCCATAAGCGCCGCAGCTGATTCAGAATCCAAATGCGCGGTAGGCTCATCCAGCAAAAGCACCGGAGATTCCACGAGCAGAGCACGAGCCACCGCAAGACGTTGCCGCTGGCCTCCCGACAGGAACCCGCCACCAGCACCGACACGGGTGTGCAGGCCTTCCGGCAGGGTGCTGTACCACTCCCCCAAGCCTACACGCTGCAGAACTTTTATCATTTGTTCTTCACTCGGACGATCAGCACGATCGCGCGCCAAGAGTAAATTACCTTCAAGAGTAGACTCAAAAATATGCGCAGCCTGTGGGCACCATGCCGCATACCCGCGGAGCTGATCGTTCCCCCGTGCTTTCCCGTAGGAACGAATTTCGCCAGCTTCCAACGGTAGGAAGCCCAAAAGAGTCGCCAGCACGGTGCTCTTGCCCGAACCTGAGGGACCGGTAATTCCCGTCCACTTTCCGGTATGCGCCGTAGCGTTAAGATGCTCAAAAACAGGCTTGTCCATGCTCGGCCACCGAGCGGCAGCATCAACAAGTTCAAGATCAGGTTCCTGCCCCTGAGACTCGCGAACAGACTTAGCATGAGAGGCACCCGATGTATCGTCCTCAAGGTCTGAAATACTATTTTCATCCGCAATACCGGGAGCGATCTGCGCCAACAACGCGGCGAAAGAAGGCCACGAACGCACCGCTTCTATATGCTGCACAGAGCTTTCTATCATCGCCGTACACATGAGAACTACGGCGGCAGATTCCGGAGCACCTACCGTTCCCGATACCGCTAACGGATGCGCAATAATTGCGCACCACAGTGCCGCTCCGAACCAGCTCAGGGTCACAAGTGCCCTACCAAGACCTTGGGCATACGAGGTGCGAGTCAATGCGGCAACATTGCGATCGTTCAAACGTGTTGTAGCAATCTCAATGCTCGGCGCAACCCCGTTAGCGCGAATATCTTCTGCGGCACTTAGCACACCGGTGCCTAAACGCAGAAGCTCAGCTGTACTTTCCCGTGTGGTTTCCTCAGCATGAGCGTCCGCACGCGTAACAGCCCATGGCACAAAAATTGTTGTTATCAAGGCTGCGAGCGCTACGGGCACAATAGCCTGAGGTAGCACAACAATTGTGGTTATTAGCGCTGTTACCATCACAAGCACATGTGCGGCAGGTGGAATAAGAACACGCGGAATACTGTCGCGCAGCTCATCTATGCCGCCAATAAGCCTTTCCAGCAGGGCGTCGCCGCGAAGCAGGGCCCGCACGCTGCCAACATTAAGATAGGTCCCGGTCCAGGCGCGCACACGCAGAGTATTCGCTGCGGTCAAGACTTTAGCGTGGGTAAGTAAACGCTCGGCATATCGAGCACAGGCACGCCCTAGCCCAAAGAAGCGCACACCCACAATAGCTACCATAAGGAACATCATGGCTGGGCCTTCGGCTGCACGCACGATAAGCCATCCTGAGAGCGCGGTCAGAGAAATTACGGCAAGGGAGGTGAGAGCAGCAAGAATTACCGGCGGCAATCCCTGTAATATACCTAGTCCCGTAAGATTCCGCAGTGTGTTGAGGGTTTTCACGACTCCGACAGCATGTTCTGTGTTTTCTCGAACCATCTTTTCAGGAGCGTTGTGTAACGTTGGGCCATGCTCAGCAGAGGTATCGGCTGAGTCCTGCTTATGCGGGGCTGCAGCGGGAATAATCTTGGGCGCCTCATTCTGGACGATGCTCCACCGATACACCTGCTCATGCGATGGTTCCGCATGCGCTCCCTCGACTACCGCCGATGCCCGCACCACGCTATCGCAGTACTCGGTAAGTTCCGTTTCATGGGTCACGATTAGAACGGTTACTCCGCGTTCTGCGAGTGCGTCCAGGGACTGAGTTACAAGGTGGGCGGCGTGTGCATCCAGGTGGGCGGTAGGTTCATCTACTAGAACGGTAATCTGGAGATTTTGATGGTGATCGGCTGCACGGTGGAGGGCATCAATGCGAGCTAAGATGCGGGCGCACGCCAACCTGCGCGCTTGACCCGCGCTGAGCGATTCGGGGCTAAGCTCGCTCAGGTTTTCGAGCCCGAGCTTCCACAAATAGTTCTCTAGGCGTTCACGATCTGAGGGGCGTATCTGTGTTTCCCCCGTGAGAAGTTTAGCCGCATAGTCCTCTTCGCTGAGATCGGCGCTGAAGGCGTAGAGCGCCATCTCGCGCAGGACCGTGGGGGCGGCAAAAATAGGATTCTGCGGAATACTCAGGATGTTTCCGGCACCTATAATGCGTCCGGTTACCTTAATCGGTGCGGATGCGCCGGTTGGTACCAATCCGTCGCGGACGCTCCCGGAAAGTATTCCGAGGAGCGTTGATTTACCGCATCCTGATGCTCCCAGAATGCCTACTAACGCTCCGCGCTGTTTTCCTACCGCGCTTGGGCGCTTCGAAGTACGTGGAATATTCAGGTTTACTGAGTCTAAGATCTGTGTACGTCCGGGGTATGTGACCGAGAGGTTCTCAATCACAAGGTGCTCGGGTGTTTCGGGAGTCGTCGATACTTTTTCGCAGGAAGCGCTCACAGAGGCTTCTGGTACAGGAGTGTCAAGGACTGTACGTGCAGATCGAAGTGCGGCTATGCCGTCTTCAGATTGGTGGTAGGCTGCACCTACATCACGCAAAGGCTGGTAGCATTCAGGAGCCAGCAGGAGTACAAGGATTGCGGTATCGAGTCCGAGTGTACCCTGTACCAAACGCACGCCAATAAGCACGGCGATCAGCGCCACCGAGATGGTCGTGATAAGTTCTAAAGCGAGCGAAGACATAAATGCGCTGCGAAGCGTCTGCATGGTACGTTCGCGGTATTGTTCACCCAGCTTCCTAAGGGCACGAGTTTGTGCACGTTCACGCCCCAGCCCGATCAATACGGGCAGCCCACGGATGAGTTCAAGAATATGGTCTGATAGACGGTGCAGCTCGGCTTGAGCGGCGGCTGTATCTTCACGTGTGGTTTTACCGATAAGTATCATGAAGATGGGAATAAGCGGCAGGGTGCACGCTAGGACGAGGGCACTTGTGATATCCAATGAGAGCACAATAAGCCACAGCAGAACGGGCACTACGGCGACCGAGACAAAGGCAGTCAGGGTTTTAGTGTAATAATCATCAAGAGCGTTCAGTCCCCGCGCCAGCAGAACGGCAGTTGCGCCTGTACCTTCAGGGGTGTCTGCCCCTCCTGTAGCTAAGACACGATGCACAAGTTTTTGGCGGATACTTGCTTTGGCTCCTACGGCTGCACGCTGAGCACTTACGGACAGCGCGTAGTCGGCACCCGAACGTACAGCAAGCGCTATCAGCGCCGTAACGATTAGCCCCCACGTTATGGCGGCGTTTCCGGTGCCAAGAAGATTGCCTAGTCCTAGAAGCCATCCATTGGTACTGTCGAGTTTCGCTTGTGAGTCACCCGAGAATTCGATGAGAGCGCGATAGGTTTCTGGATCGCTGGCGGCCTTTAGATGCTCGTGCTCGGCGGCGAGCGCAGTAAATCCGGCGTGGGCTGCCCGGGCAATGAGGGATGCGAGCGCCGCGCTGAAGATCACGGTTGCCAGTGTGTGTATCCCGGTGATAAGCCCGAAAACCCCTAGGTTTTTACGGGCGTCTGGTCCTAGCGGAGGACGTTTATCGTTGTTGCGCTGTGTTTTATTGGCGCGTGGGCTCACGTCTCGTTCCTTCCCTACCGCTAAAGTGAGTGTGGATATTTTCTCCGGTGTGTTTCCTAGTTTAGACACTGGTGGCGGGCTTGTCTGCTTTCGGTTTTAAAGTATTTCCGGTGCCTTCATATGTTGCTGAAAGCACCGGAAATACTTCTGTACCCTCCCGATTACCGGGTACATTCTTGGCTATGACGCCCTGTTCGGGTGCGTCACCAGCTCGCTAGCATCGTGGGCATCGGGGATATTTTCAACGCGCAAACGCTTGCGGAACACCCAGTATGTCCAGACTTGGTACACGATAATAACGGGCAATCCAAATCCACTCACAACGCTCATAACTCCAAGTGTGTACTCCGAGCTTGAGGCGTTTGCAATGGTGAGCGAATGAGCCGCGTCCAAGGTTGAAGGTAGTACGTTGGGGAAAAGAGCGGTGAAAATCGCCAGCGCGCCAAAAGCCATGAAGAAGCTCAGACCTGCGAAGGCACGGCCTTCACGTGAGCTTCGGGCGCTTATCCATGCAAAGAGCACTGCAAATACGGCAAGAATAGTGCATAGCCAGGAAATACCGTTACCGGTTGTAACCTGCATGTACAGTACCCAGAGCACGATAGGCAAAAGCAGAAGCGGAAGCCAACGCACCAGGGCGGTGCGTGCGCGGTGGCGTATATCTCCATCGGTTTTCAAGGCAACAAAGGCAAGTCCTTGCACGAGGGCAAACCCTACAAGAGAGAGGCCGCCTAGAAGCACGGGCCAGGAGGCCCAGGCGAAGGCACCGCCTACACGGTCACCGTTGGCATTAATTGGTAAGCCAATGGAGGTCAGCGCAAGAAGCGCACCTACCAGTAAAGCGATGAAGAATGATGATAGCGAGAGAGTGATAGTCCAACCGCGAATCCATCGTTCATCGTTTTTCTTACCGCGATACTCAATAGCAACCACGCGGAAGATCAGGGCAAGCAGCGCTAAAGTTAGTGGAATATATAGGGCTGAGAATAGGGATGCGTACCATAACGGGAACGCCGCGAAGGTAGCAGCACCACCGGTAACAATCCAAACTTCATTACCATCCCATACGGGACCGATCGTGTTCAGAAGCAGGCGTCGCTCTTTCTCGTTTTTGGCGAAGATGCTCATGAGCATGCCCACGCCCAAATCGAAACTGTCGAGGATAAGGTAGCCAATCCAGAAAATACCGATAGCGACGAACCAGATGGTTGGTAGCAGTGGCTGCCCGGCAAAGATATTAAAGTCGAAGGTCATCGTTTAGAATCCTTACCCGCCTAGTAGGCGAACTCCAAGACATCGCGCTTATCGTGACCGCTCTTTTCGCCGTCCTGCTCGTGTTCAGAGCGCACGAGTTCGGGCATAGCGGCTACTACACCAGCCTTTATATATTTAGTCAGCAGGTAAATTTCAACCACCATCAGGATGCCGTACACCGCTCCTAGTGCGATAAGCGAGAATAGTATCTCTTCACCGCTCACACCCGGAGAAACCGCTGCTGCCGTGAACATGAGGATAGACGGATCCCCTTCAGGGTTGGGCGCCACCACGAAGGGCTGGCGTCCCATTTCGGTGAAGATCCAGCCGAGGGCGTTGCCGAAGAAGGGAGCCCAAATTCCCCACAAAGCCAGGGTTTTCAGCCACTTGGCTTCGGGAACAGTACCGGTTCCTTTTTTACGGGTAACCCATAGTACGTAGACGTACGAAAGTGCACCAATACCACCAAGCGTGATCATGCCCCGGAATCCGTAGTAGGTGACTTCCATAAGGGGCAAATAGTTGATCTTCTGCCCAGCGCGATCACCGTAGAGCGGGTTATCCGCCAGATGCGTACCGTATTTAGCTTCGTATTCAGGCATAAGGGTTTTCACACCCTTGACCTCGGTGGTGAAATCTTCGTGGGCCAGGAATGAGAGCGCACCGGGAACCTCAAGCACTGCCTGCACTTTATCACAGTCTTGAGAACCCAGAGAAGATATAGAAAGAACCGAGAAACCGGTACCGTCATGGCATGCCGCCTCGGCAGCCGCCATTTTAAGGGGCTGCTGATGAATCATGAGCTGAGCTTGAGCGTGACCGCTAAGAGCCACACCAGAGAACCCGATGAGACCCACAATCGCGCCGATGCGCAGGGAACGGAACCAAACCTTGTAGTCGGTCTTATCACGACCGCCAACTTCGGCATCTCCAACTACAACCTTGCCATCCTCTACGATGTCAATGCCGTCATGGCGTCGGCGCCAGAGCTTATACCAAGAAATACCGACCAGGAATCCACCGGCGACCTGAATGGCGCCAAAGATCACGTGGGGGAAGGTAAGAAGCGCAGTGTTATTTGTGAGAACAGCCCAGATATCGGTCATGCGGGGACGGCCATCGACCATTTCAACGCCTACCGGATGCTGCATCCAGGAGTTTGCCACCAGAATAAAGTATGCGGATACCCAAGAACCGAGAACCGCCATGAAGAGGCATAGGGCGTGAACTTTGGGCTTGAGTTTGTCCCATCCAAAGATCCAAAGCCCCAGGAAGGTTGATTCGATAAAAAAGGCAAAAAGACCTTCCATAGCTAGCGGCGCACCAAAGACGTCACCCACAAAACGCGAGTATTCACTCCAAGCCATACCAAACTGGAATTCCTGCACTAAACCGGTTGCCACACCCATTGCGAAGTTGATGAGGTAGAGCTTTCCCCAGAACTTCGTCATACGTTTGTATTCGTCTTTTTTCGTGAAGATATAGCGCAGGTACAGGAAGGTGACGACCATACCCAAGCCGAGGGTTAGGGGCACCATAAAGAAGTGGTAGACGGTCGTGATACCGAACTGCCACCGCCCAATGTCAAGGGGATCCATGTACATGATCCTTTTCTAGAATGTGTAAAGTCTACTGTTGGCAGACACGCCCGGGAGCGTAGCACACCTCCGGAAGTCAGGTGCACATATCTCAGGATGTCTTACATAGGTAAGGTAACGCGTTTTAAAAACGGCATGAACCAGGCAAGTTTTACACTCAGGTGTGCATGGCTTGACGAACCTATAAAGGTAGTTAACACAATTATTGATTTTTATGCGCTTTGACCCGTAGATATTGGGAGAAATTTCAAGATAAGCATCATGCCTTGGTGATGCCTTTCCTAAAACTTTCCAAGAAATCGAAGGTCAGCAATTTACACGTACTAAGGTGACTCCCCCAAATTATGAGGAGAGACACCTTTTTCTTATAGTCATACATGATTTATGAAGAAGGACACAGTGAGTATAATCACCAATATTTTCAGCGTCAAATATCTGTCAAAAAGAGGTTTCAACTCTCCTGCGTCAGATTGTTCACAGGTGCAAGCTAAATATCAATATTGTCCTGATCGAGCTGATGCGCACCAGCAATAATAAATTCCTTACGCGGAGCAACCTCCGCCCCCATCAGGAGCGAGAAAGCCTGCTCAGCTGCCTCCGCGTCTTCAATTCGGATGCGGCGTAGCATACGATGCCGGGGATCCATCGTAGTTTCGGCAAGTTGGTCGGCATCCATCTCACCCAAACCTTTATAGCGCTGAATGGGCTCTTTATAGCCCTTACCCTCAGCCTGCAGCTGGCTCAGCAGTTCATGCAGCTGACGTTCTGAATAGGTATACACCATCTCGTTCGGTTTACCTCGGTTAATAACCTCTACACGATGCAGTGGTGGTACAGCCGCATATACACGACCGTCTTCGATGAGCGGGCGCATGTACCGGTACATGAGAGTAAGAAGCAGGGTACGAATATGAGCACCGTCAACATCGGCATCGGTCATCATGATGACTTTGCTGTAGCGTGCCGCCTCCAGCTCGAATGTACGCCCAGAACCGGCACCAATTACCTGGATTAGGGCCGCGCATTCGGCGTTCGCCAGCATATCTGTTACCGAGGCACGCTGAGTGTTCAGAATCTTGCCGCGAATCGGTAGAAGCGCCTGATAGGCCGAGGATCGCGCCAAGCGGGCGGTACCCAGTGCAGAGTCACCCTCCACAATAAACAGCTCAGAATGCTCTACGTTTGTTGACCGGCAGTCCACAAGTTTTGTTGGCATTGAGGAAGATTCCAAGGCAGTTTTGCGCCTCTGAGTTTCCTTGTGAATACGTGCTGAGATGCGGGTTTTCATCTCAGACACAACTTTTTCACACAGAGCTGCAGCCTGTGCTTTCTCGGCGCGTGCCGTAGAGTTCAGCCGAGCCTTGAGCTGATCACCAACTACTTTAGAGACGATCTGCCGCACAGCCGGCGTTCCCAGAATTTCCTTTGTCTGCCCCTCGAATTGAGGCTCCGCAAGACGCACCGTCAGCACGGCGGTAAGACCGGCGAGCGCATCGTCTTTCTCGATCTTGTCGTTGCCAACCTTAAACTTTCGAGCGTTGTCGGCAAGATGCTTGCGGAATGTTTTGAGAAGTCCTTGTTCAAACCCCGTGGCGTGGGTTCCGCCTTTGGGCGTGGCAATAATATTGACGAAGCTGCGGATTGTCGTCTCGTAGCCAATGCCCCAGCGCAGAGCAATATCAACCTCGCACTCACGGTCAACTTCGGTGAGCTTAGAGCGCCCATCCGAGCCTAGAACGGGTACGGTTTCCGTAAAAGAGCCTCTGCCGCTAAAACGCCAAATATCGGTCACGGCAGAGTCATGGGCCAGGAATTCAACAAATTCGCTAATGCCGCCGTCATGCTGAAAGACCTCTTCGTAAGGGCCGAACTCCCCCGGAGTTCCAGGGATGCGCCGCTCGTCTCGAATAGCAATGCGCAGCCCGGGAATAAGGAATGAAGTTTGGCGGGCACGTGCCACCAAATCCTCGTAGCTAAAACGCGCATCCGGGGTAAAAATCTGCGGATCAGCCCAATACCGTACTCTGGTTCCAGTTACACCACGCTTGGCGCGCCCCACGATCTGAAGCGCAGGATGTTTCTCATCTGCAGGAGTAAAAGAGTCTTCAGGCTTAGGAGTGCGCCCGGAATCGAACACGCCCGGTAGCCCATGTCGAAAGGACATCTGATAGGTTTTTGACCCGCGATCTACCTGAACGTCAAGACGTGATGAAAGCGCGTTCACCACCGAGGCGCCCACACCGTGCAGACCGCCCGATGCCGTGTACGATCCGCCGCCAAATTTGCCGCCAGCATGGAGTTTCGTGAAAACCACTTCTAGCCCGGAAAGCCCGGTTCGAGGCTCAACATCGGTAGGGATACCACGACCGTCGTCCTGTACTTCAACAGAACCGTCTCGGTAGAGAATGATCTGAATTGACTGTCCGTAACCGGCAAGAGCCTCATCAACAGAGTTATCAATAATCTCCCAGAGGCAGTGCATAAGACCGCGGGAATCGGTCGAACCAATATACATGCCCGGGCGCTTACGCACCGCTTCAAGACCTTCGAGAACCGAGAGGTGTCGGGCAGTATAGTTCGAGGCAGCCAAGATGTTCCCTTTCGAAATGGTTTTCTTCGTAAGTCTATTCTATCGTGCACCGCAGGTAACTTGTGTTCACTCTCGTCACGGACATTTCATGTGTAGTCCATCCTGGACGCTGAGAGCGAAAGGGTCAGGGCGAAGGTATGGCACCGAGGGTATGTGTGGTTGGATAGAGTTACGACAATTCTAGGAACCTATGAGAACTTCAGTAAGGGAGATTTTCAGTGAATGCTCATGCAACTCTCGAATCTGTTGATTCGCGTACGTTGAATTCCCACGACCGTTGCGATGCGTGTGGTTCTCAGGCATATATTCGTGCGGTCTTGCCTTCCGGGAGTGAACTGTTCTTCTGCGGTCACCACGGACGTGCCCACGAAGAAAAGCTCAAAGGGCTTGAAGGCATCTTGTTGTGGGACGATCAGACGTCACGACTTTAGGGCGAGATTCCCGAGGGGGTGACATCCGCCAGTAAATTACCAAGGGTACGACTTCTTCTTGACGGAGGAAGTCGTACCCTTGAAGTTTCTAATGCGTTTCGCCGGTCGCCCGCGCCGAGCTTTCATGCCTATTAGTCACCATAATATTGGACGAGAAATAGAACTCTTCCGGCAGTTCGTTAGTCACAGGACCGTGCGGAAATTCGCTAATCTTAGGCACAAAATACCAGTCCATCAGCTCGGCGCTTGTCTGTTTCAGGATCTTACGCACACGCATGGCGCGCGCTACTTGACGGCGAAGTCGTGGGGTATCTTTCTGCGTCGAGGTAAAAATCCACGGTTTCTCGTATCCTTCAGCGACGGTACCGAAGGTAATCTGCAAGAACCCATCGTCGGTCGTGGAATAAAGAAGATCATTGGGCATAATATCGGTGAACGCGAGCATCCAGCTATGTCGGCGCTCATAGCATTCACGGGTTGTCTGCAAAGCCGCGATAAGGCGGTGGTCAATCAAGAGCTCTACCCGACGTTCCGTGATGTCCCCCAGCTTGGCGTAGTTCCCAAAAGCGCGGTTTGCGCCGGAACGACGCGGCCATTTGGTGACGGCTCCATGAGGAACTTCTCCCGCAAAGGTGAACGGACCGCGAATAGTACCGGCCAAACGTAACCGTTCAAAGGGTGCTGTAGGCAGAAAAGTGTAAAGCAACCTATCGGCGCTTACCGATTTGCCCCAGCGTGCAACTTCAAAAATAGTTGGTTCCGGTCCTACAGGGTACATACGGGGCATAGGCCGCCCATATTCGTCAAAACCCTCACGGGATTTTCCATCCGGCAGATAACCTTCCAGAGTTGCTCCCACCGGTCGAGTCCATGATCCTGAATAGGGTTTGACGATGCGCGGGTTCTGCACCGGAAGAATGCTGGTGCGTCCACCGAAGTAGGCGGGCATCCTTTCCAGATTGCGCCATGCGTATTTTGCGGCAACTGCTTCGCGCCACCAAAGGGGCCGTTTACCGGGGGTTTGCCCGCCCAAACAGTGCATCAAAACCCAAAACCCTGCCCAGAGAAAGCATAAAGCTGCGCCGCTCAGAGTTACGATACTTCCAACCAGTGCTGCGGTACCTGTCGCCCAGATATTGATGCCCACCCATGCTGTTAAGAGCCCCCAGCATCCCATGGCATAGGGCCCGAGAGTTATCACTGGATCAACTACTTTAACAGCGGCGATAACACGCCGATTGAGCCCGCGCCAGATATAAGAGTATGCCCACAGCGCGGGAATCAGCAGAATAATCATTACAGCAAAGAGAACAATCATCAGGGCCTCAAAGCATATCTGTTGCCGTATATATTACTTACCATTGTGCCTTGTACCAGAATCGTTTTATACGATCTTCACGGTCGAAGCTGAGAAAGAGATGACCGCAACGTTCTTTCTTCAGAAGATGTCGTACATACCCGATTGATGTGCTAAAACACTCCGATCATGTGTCTTTATGAAAGAACCTCATAGGACGCATGATTATTTATGCTCAAGAGCTTGCTGCAGATGCGGAACTAATGCTTCAAAGGCACGCGCCCGGTGACTTATTGAATTTTTGATCTCCGCCGGGATCTGGGCACACGACTGGTCCGCATAGGCTCCATCATAAAGCGCGTTGTCACCATTAAGCTCCACCGGCATCATAATAGGATCATACCCAAACCCGCCGTTCCCCTGCGGTGCGTGCAAAAGCGTTCCAGGAAGTTCGCCGTACTCAACTGCTTCATACCCACCGAGCGCTGAAGGAACAGCTAAGGAGGCGGCACAGCAGAATTTAGCGGCACGGTGTTCATCGCTGATATCACAAAGTTGTTTCAACAGCAGGGTGAGATTCGCGGTATCGTCCCCATGCTCCCCTGCCCAGCGCGCCGAAAAAATGCCGGGAGCGCCGTGAAGAACCTCAACGGAAAGACCCGAATCATCGGCAATAGCGATACACCCTGTAGATTCTGCCACGGCACGTGCCTTGAGCAATGAATTCTCGGCAAATGTTACCCCGGTCTCTGGAACATCGGGGGCATTGATGCTGGCGGCGTCGACCACATCGGTATCCACGTTCAGCCCAACAATACGGTTACGCAAAATTTCGCGAAGTTCGCGCAGCTTACCTTGATTGCGACTCGCTAAGACAACCTTAACCATAAAAGTATTACCCCTCTTCAAGAGATTCACGCTGTATCCGAGCAAGTTCGGCGGTGCCTTCTAAAGCAAGATCGAGCAAAGCATTCAGCTCATCACGGTCAAACGGTGCACCCTCTGCCGTACCCTGAACCTCCACAAATTTCCCGGAACCAGTCACGACCACATTCATATCAGTTTCAGCGCGCACATCCTCGGTATAGGGCAAATCAAGCATGGGAGTACCGTCGATAATACCCACAGAAATAGCGGATACAGAGTCTTTTAAAGGCTTATCACTGGGTGAAAGCAGACCATTACGCTGTGCCCACGCGATAGAATCGGCGAGCGCTACATAGGCACCCGTGATCGAAGCGGTACGTGTTCCGCCATCTGCCTGAAGAACATCGCAATCCAGAACAATGGTATTTTCTCCCAACGCATTCATATCGATAATGGCACGCAAGGATCGCCCAATAAGACGGGAAATTTCGTGTGTACGACCGCCAATCTTTCCCTTGACGGATTCACGCGAAGACCGGGTTCCTGTAGCACGCGGAAGCATAGCGTACTCTGCGGTTACCCAACCTTTTCCTTCACCTTTGAGCCAGCGTGGTACCCCTTCCGTGAAGGATGCGGTGCACAGCACCCGGGTATCGCCGAACTCTACCAGCGCAGACCCTTCGGCTTGGTTTGACCACCCACGAGTGATGATGATGGGGCGCAGTTCGTTGAGGGCACGACCGTCGGCACGGGCTACAGAAGTCATAGTTCTCCTACTCTTCTTCCGGGGGAAGAGATATGTTTGACATGGGTGGATCGAGCAGTTCGATAACGTTCAGGGTTGAGGTTGGCGGATGCGTGGGGGCTGGCCTAGGATGCACGCGATAGCTTGCTGCAACCTCGGCGACGCCTACCGGCCCGTCAAATGCGCTTTGTGCCTCGGCACGGGCGATATCGGGGTCATTCCACACGGGCAGATGCGTTAACAAAAGGTTGCGTACCCCGGCTTCTTGGGCTGCTTCACCGGCGCGCTTACCGGTCAGGTGAATACCACGCAGCGCGTCGTCACGCCCTTCTTGGTATGCCGCCTCGCATAGGAAAAGATCAGCGCCGCGGGCAGCCTTGATGAGCCCATCGCATGTATCGGTATCACCGGAGTAAGCAAAAAGTGTTCTGCCGTCCCGGCTATTGCAGGTAATACGCAGGGCGTAAGGGTCTTTAGCGGGGTGGAGTACCCTGAATGGCTCGACCGTGAAAGGTCCAATTTCGACTTTATGCCCTTCGTCCCAAGTATGATATTCAAACTCAGTACTCATGCCCGGGTCTGGGTCAAGCCCGTGCGTTGCCGAAAGATATTCGTTAATGGCAGCAGGTCCGTAGAGAGGAATCCTACCTTTGGGCCAGCCTCGGGGATCCCATTTCACGGCGACATGCAAACCGGAGAGGTCAATGCAGTGGTCAGGGTGAAGATGCGATATCAGGATAGCGTCAATCTCAGCTAGGTCAATATACCGTTGAAGTACGCCTAGGGAGCCGTTGCCCATATCCATGAGCACACGCCACGTGCGCCCAGCATAGTCGGTTGCTGAGAGCAGATAACAGCTCGCCGGAGAATTTGGTCCGGGAAACGAGCCGGTACAGCCGATAATCGTCAAGCGCATACGGGGTGTTTCCTATTCGGTGTGTGTGAAAGCAGCAAGACTTGAGTCGATCGTGACGGAAGGCAGTCCTGAGGCTTCTTTGGAGTTGGAGTCTTTCGTAGTGGCCTTTTCGCTGCCTGCTGGTGCGGGAAGAGCCGCCAAAGAGCCCGTGGGGAATCGTTCTGCCACAGATGCCGTGTGCCGCACATTGTGAACTTCTGGACCCAAGAACCTGCGCGCTAGGTTCTCGAAAGTCTCAGATTCGCCGGTCGTTAAGAATTCATGATGCGGATTCGTTTCAAGGTCAGGGTTCTCAATATTCTCGGTAAGAAGTGCCCGATAAACGTCTTTGGCAGTCTCATCTGCCGAAGAAACAAGAGTTACGTCCTCCCCCATGATGTAGGAAATAATGCCCGTCAGCAAAGGGTAGTGAGTGCAGCCAAGTACCAGCGTGTCTACTCCCAAATCTTTAAGGGGCTGCAGATATTCTTCGGCAGTACGCAAAAGTTCGGGTCCGGATGTCACGCCCTTCTCCACGAACTCGACGAATCGAGGACATGCGACAGACTGCACCATAAGGTTCGGGGCGATCGCAAATGTATCTTCGTAAGCGCGTGAGGTTACCGTTGCCTCTGTGGCGATAACCCCGATCTTACGGTTGCGGGTCGCGGCTAGTGCTCGACGCGCAGCAGGCTGAATTACCTCAATCACGGGAATACCGTAGTGGCGGGTGTAGCGTTCGCGCGCATCCCGAAGCACGGCGGCAGAGGCAGTATTGCACGCAATAACCAGCATTTTTACGCCGGAATCAACAAGCTCGTCCATAATGCGCAGAGCATTGGCACGAACCTCAGCAATTTTGAGCGGGCCGTAGGGTCCATGAGCGGTGTCGCCTACATAAATAATGCGCTCATGCGGCAACTGATCCATAATAGCGCGCGCAACGGTCAGACCACCTACCCCGGAGTCAAAAACTCCGATGGGTGCGCTTGATGTCGGACCAGCCGGTGGCGCGGGGGTTCCCCACGGGGTGCGGGTACGATATGGATTTGAGGTATCTAAGTTATCGCTCACGAACTTTACCTGTTTTCCTTCAGCATATGATGTACTTTATTTTCATTCTAAGGTGTTACAGATACTGTCCTGTTCTAGATAGCCGTCTCTGAGTCCTAAACCACCCTATAGGATGAGCCACATCAAGGTTCGGGCAGTGATGTTTCATATCGCATGCGGTACTGGATCCGTTAATCTGGAGGGCATCGTGCGATGCGTTTACCTTGCCTCTGAGCAGCACGTTTCTAAGACTGTGGGGTTTCCATCGAATCGAGCATCGCAACCATAAGCGAGTCCTGTACCCAGGTCACGAAGTTGTACACGACCGCCAAATAATCGTCATCGTTCTCAACCTTTGACCAGTCCGTGAGATGGTGCACCTGGTCTGCACGTTCTTCATCGATAATGTCTAAACGGCTTCCCAAGACTAAACGGATATCGTTAAGTGCAGACGCCCACGCATGCGCGTGCTCATCACTAAGCACAATGTCTCCCGCTTCAATATCGAAAGCGAGGAGACTCAGATTTGCCACCTTCGTGGCGCGTAAATCCTGTTCGGTGTACCGGCGATATTCCAGCGCTGCCTCAGGATCGCTACTTCCAGCCGGCAGTACTCGTGCCACCGCTGGATCGTCTGGGATGCTGGGATTCTCGACAATACCGATGAGAGCTTCAAGAGGATCATGATTTTCCGAATCCGGAGATTCCAGAAGAGCAATCACGTCTTCAGCTAGATCTCGAATAAGATCAAATTCAGCCTTCTCAAATCGAGCGGCATAGCCATGCGGTGTATGTCGAAAACCCTGCGCCATAAATTAGTTCTCCGCCTTTTCAAAGCTCGCCATCAAACCCCACGCGTGCATGGCCTGGGTATGCTTTTCCGCATCCTCACGACTACCGGTGAACACAACAGCCTTGCCATTATTGTGCACCTGGAGCATCAGTTTCTCGGCACGACGACGGCTAAACCCGAAATGAGCGCGAAAAACATAGGAAACATAGGTCATAAGATTAACGGGATCGTTCCAGACGATTACCTGCCACGGCGTCTGCGTTTCAAGATTTTCGTCAATCGTCGCATCAAGCTCAGTGGCATCTAGAGTATCGGTCGCAAGAACAGCCGTCACAGTGTGGTTGGAAAGATGGGTGAGCTTGTTGGTCATGCATAAGATTATACTCGTGGGGGCTTTGTTCCTGCGGGATTGATTCCGTTCAAATAATCATAAATATATTAAAGTCAAATTTACATTATGTCGCGGACAACACATCCCGTAAAGGTAGTAACCTGCCTAACAGACAACTAAAATGAGACATATGGCAACTACCTCGCTTCTAACCGACCATTACGAACTTACGATGCTCCAGGCAGCGCTCGCCTCTGGAACTGCGCATCGCCGCTGCACCTTTGAAGTCTTTACACGTCGCTTGCCCGCGGGCCGCCGCTACGGCGTGCTCGCAGGTACAGGACGCTTTCTCGAAGGGCTTCAGTCTTTCCGCTTCGATGACGAAGATCTATCTTTTCTAGCCTCTCGCAATGTTGTGAATGCGCAAACCCTAAAATACCTTGAGAACTTTAGGTTTACCGGCAATATTCGAGGCTATGTCGAGGGAGAGATTTTCTTTCCGCACTCCCCCGTTGTACAGGTCGAAGCAACTTTCGCAGAAGCCTGCGTCTTAGAAACCTACCTGTTGTCTATCTTGAACTATGATTCAGCTGTTGCCTCTGCAGCATCACGTATGACTGCGGCGGCGGGCCACCGTCCCTGTATTGAGATGGGCTCGCGCCGTGCGCACGAACGTGCCGCTGTATCGGCGGCACGTGCCGCTGCTATTGCAGGCTTCACTGCAACATCTAACCTGGAAGCGGGCAGGCGCTATGGGCTTCACACTCTCGGTACCAGCGCCCACGCCTTTACCCTTCTTTACGACTCTGAGCGTGAAGCCTTTGAAGCGCAACTGCAATCGTTAGGGGCACGCACGACCCTTCTTGCTGATACCTATGATGTCGAGAATGCGGTACGCCTTGGCGTGGAACTCGCGGGCGAAGAGCTCGGCGGAGTCCGCCTAGACTCAGGTGATCTGGTAGCATCGGCGCAGCGCGTGCGTGAACTTCTCGATTCTTTGGGCAACCACAACACCAAGATTACAGTAACGAGTGATCTTGATGAATATGCTATCGCTTCCTTAGCCGCCGCGCCGGTAGATTCCTACGGTGTGGGCACCAGGCTAGTGACCGGTTCCGGTGCGCCTACCTCCGCAATGGTGTACAAGCTGGTGGAACGTGAAAATACTGCTGGCGAGCTGGAACCCGTCGCTAAAACCTCTGCTGGCAAACGTTCTCTAGGTGGTGCAAAGCAAGCTGCGCGCCGCCACAATTCCTTGGGTATCGCCACCGCCGAGCTTATCGGAACGGGGAACAACCCCGCTGCCCTCGAAAATACTCGCGACCTCATTCGCGATTTTGTGGTTTCTGGCGAGCTCCTGCCCGGTTTTACTGGCGAGGAGGCGGTACGCAACGCAACCGAACGACATAGCGCATCCCTAGCGGAACTTCCCGAATCCGCTCGTCGCCTTTCAGAAGGCGAACCCGTTATTCCCACTGAATTCATCTAGCCACAGCCCATCCAGATATTGCCAAGAAAGGGACTATACACATGACAAAAGCGCTTATTATTGTCGACGTTCAGAATGATTTCTGCCCTGGCGGAGCCCTTGCAACACAGCAAGGCGCCAACGTTGCATCGCTAATTAGCGAATACGTTGAGGAACACCATCACCAGTACGATGCCATTGTGGCAACTCAAGACTGGCACATTGATCCCGGTGATCATTTCTCAGATACCCCAGATTATGTGAATTCCTGGCCCGTACACTGCGTTGCCAACACCGAGGGGGCAGAGATTCACCCGAATCTTGATACCGACTATATCGAAGCATATTTCCGCAAGGGTAAGTATGAGGCGGCATATTCGGGCTTCGAGGGTCTTCAAGCTGCCGAAGATTCCGTGATGACCGGTGAGCACGATCCCGAAGCATCGTTGGAAGATGAGGCACCTAACACCCCGCTCGCCGATTGGCTCGACGAACATGATGTTAAAGATGTTGATATCGTCGGGATCGCGACCGACTTCTGTGTACTAGCGACGGCAAAGGATGCAGTAGACGCCGGGTACGAAACTCGCGTTCTGATTGACCTCACGGCGCCGGTTCATGAAGACAAACTGGATGATGTTATCGCCGATATGGAGGATGACGGTATTACCGTTGCGGAAGTGCTTTAGTCAGGCGAGAGATTATTCTACGAGCTCCTGCCCACGAACCAATCCGCCAGTTTATCCAGGCGAGCCTGAATTTGTTCCGCGGATGCCTGCGCAACTGCGGGACCACCGCAAATTTTACGCAGCTCATTATGGATAACGCCGTGTGGTTTGCCTGAACGGATAGACCAGGCCGCCACGTTTTTCGCCAGTTTATTGCGCATCTCTTTAAGCTGGCGGTGGTCCACAATTGCGGGAGCTGCTGTCGCTGGGCGGCGGGATGCATGTTCACGCTGGCGTGCACGAAGTAGAGTACCCACTTGGTCGGCATCCAGCAAACCGGGAATACCGAGGAAGTCTTGTTCTTCTTCCGAACCGATCTCCAGACCACCTGACGAAAATTCGGAGCCATCGAAGAGCACGCCGTGGAAGGAAGCTTGCGAACCAATCGCCTCGAATTTACCGCGCGTTAGTTGTTCGGAAGCACGTTCCTCTCGGTTTGCTTCTTCGAGCGCTTCATCGTCCAGCCCTTCAGTCATTGGATCGATATCGTCGTCGGTGGTATGGCGATCGAGAGCGTGGTCACGCTCAACTTCCATATCATTGGCAAGCATCATCAGCTGCGGCACAGACGGCAGAAAGACAGATGCGGTTTCCCCACGTTTACGGGCACGTACAAAACGGCCAATCGCCTGTGCGAAGAAGAGAGGTGTGCTGGTGCTGGTAGCATACACACCCACCGCCAAGCGGGGTACGTCCACCCCTTCGGACACCATGCGTACCGCAACCATCCACCGCTTGCTGCTTTCACGAAAATCGTCGATTTTAGCGGATGCTTCACGATCGTCAGAAAGTACTACGGTCGGCTTCTCCCCCGTGATATTGTGCAGTTTTTCGGCATAGGCTTTGGCATCGGCGTGGTCAGTTGCGATGACGAGCGCCCCCGCGTCGGGAACAGTGCGGCGCACTTCGGTGAGTCGTTTATCGGCCGCAGAGAGCACTGTGGGAATCCACTCACCCTGAGGATCAAGTGCGGTGCGCCATGCCTGGGCGGTAATATCTTTAGTGAATCCTTCCCCTAGATTCGCCGCCATTTCTTCTCCGGCGGAGGTCCTCCAGCGCATTTGTCCGGAATATGCCATGAAGATAACTGGCCGCACCACGTGGTCTTTCAGTGCGGGGCCATAACCATAGGAGTAATCGGCTCGCGATCGACGAATACCTTCATGGTCTTGCTCATAGGTAACAAATGGAATAGGTGAGGCATCAGATCGGAATGGTGTACCGGTCAGCGCAAGGCGACGTGTGGCCTCATCGAAAGCTTCACGCAGACCATCACCCCAAGATAAAGCATCACCTGCATGGTGGATTTCGTCGAAAATAACAAGAGTCTTGTCATTTTCGGTATTTCGGGCGTGTAGCTGCGGCTTATTAGCAACCTGCGAATATGTGAGCGCTACGCCCTTGTATTGGCGTCCAACGTGAACATCGGCGTTTTTGAAATTAGGATCGATCGGAATACCGACCTTAGCAGCGGCATCCGCCCACTGTTTCTTGAGGTGGTCGGTGGGTGCTACCACGGTAAGTTTTCGCACAACCCCGCGATCGAAGAGTTCGCGTGCCAAGGTGAGAGCAAAGGTTGTCTTGCCCGCACCAGGGGTTGCTACAGCCATAAAGTCCCGAGGGTTCGTCTCAAAATATTTTTTCATCGCCTCGGCCTGCCAGGCACGCAGACTGACGGAAGTACCCCAGGGTGCACGGTCAGGGTATGCCGGGGAGAGCTTTGGCTTAACCATACTGTCAAATAATGTAGGTTCTTCGTACTCGCTCATGCTCTTCTCCCCCATATTTTCTCTGGTTTACCTTTGATTCAGTATTTCCTGTGTACAAAGGCTCCTACAGAAACACAGATTATAAATTCTACCACCGTGTCGTGATACGTCCGCGAGGGTTCGCGCAATTATTTTGCCCGACGCGAAGTCTGTTTGAGCCCAAAAATAGAGTATGTGCTTGCGCCCCCATGATGGGGATGCAGGCACATACTCTTCAGATTCCGGAGCGAAACTTCGGTTATTTGTCGCCGTTATCCGAATTATCTTTACCAGGCTTAAGACCCTCGTAGATTTCTTTGCAGGTTGGGCAGACTGGGAATTTCTGGGGATCGCGTCCAGGAGTCCACACCTTACCGCACAGCGCGCGAACGGGCTCACCGGTAAGGGCGGATTCCATGATTTTTTCCTTACGCACGTAGTGCGAGAAGCGTTCATGGTCGCCCGGCTCAGAAAGCTGGGTTTCTTCCCGCTCAAGTAGTGCGGTACCGCCCGCCGTCTCGGGGCCAAAGGGATCTTCAACGCCTTCAATGGAGCTCATGTTCTCTCCTCCAAGTATGCTCTCGCCGTCTTAATGCTATTAGTTCTATTGTAGAGACTAGTGTAACAACGGGAAGGGATGCCGAGTTATTCCATAGAGAACAAGGGCGACGCTTGGAAACATACGTGTAACTGTCCCATAACGCCGCCCCCCATATTCTCTATAGGTTCTAGTTCGTATTGAACTTTGCAACCCGCTGAAGCATCATCGAGCTATGGCGATCGTAGAGTTTACCACCTGCAGAAATTCCAATAATGAATAGTGCAGCACCGATAACCAGCTGGATAACGCCAGAGATAATCAGCACCATGTCGTCCTTGCCGCCGACCATGTAGATGAACGAGCCAATCCCACCGGGAAGAGCGATCAGCATGCAGATAATCATGCTGCCCATCAGCAAAAGCTGCTTCGCAAAGCCGTCTGGCTGTTTAGGCGTTTTGAAGGGGTTGGCTCCAGGAGGCGCGACCGGTGGCGAAAGCACTGTATCAAGCATCAATCCGAACCCTACGGTTCCTGCGTAGACTCCCAGCTGATGCAAAAGCACGACCGGGTAATAGGCTATAAGCCCGTGGACAGCGCACATAATAAAGAACATCACCACGACGATTGGCAGCATTACGATGGAGTGTCCGAGTGCACGCCCAAGCCTATCATCACGCCCACGCAGAGGCGAGAGCACGTGCAGACTAAAAGCCGTGTTATCGTACGAGACCATATACGCTATGTAGAATCCTGTGAAGACATTGCAGAAATAGACCCAGAAGCCAAAGAGCGTTTCAGGTCCAGCCCCGGAACTAGCGAGCTGGATTCCCGTCGTCGCACCACGAGACCCCATGCTGCCCGTGAAGAGCGGCATCACGAGAGCAAAGAGTACATAGAGCATGGCAGTCATGGCGATCAGCAAAGTCATGCGCGTATCTTTGAAGTAGCTATGAATGGTACGTGCAGCCACAGCACCCCAACCAGTGTTTGGGAACCTCGCAAAAATACCAATATCTCCTGCCGTCAGGTTCTTAGCCTTGCCCCGTTTTTGTTCGCCGCTGACATTACGCATTGAGCGTTCGAGGCTACGACCCCACAATACCCAAGCACCACCCAGGTATATGAGGGAAAGTACCAGACTTAGACCTGCTAGAGCCCAGTTACCCGCCGCCACATGGTATGCAATCGCAAAAGCGGACCCGAAAGGCGTATACCCCAACCATTGAACGTTCTGAGCGATCTCCTGGAAATGATCTATCACATAGAACATAGCTCCACTGAATATGAAGCCCGAGCTTACCAACAGCACGCCCAGAATAATCTTGAAGATAAGATCAATACGGGGGTTAGCATTCAAATAAACGCCAAGCTGATTGGCAAGGCGCGCCACTGTCATCAGCAAAGCCAGCCCCAACACTATGCTCAGCAGATAGGCTACTAGTCCCACAGGATTACCAATAAATCCAAGGGTTCCCAGAAGGATTAGGATAATCGTCGCTATACCTGGAAGACCTATAAACCCACCGAAAAATTGCCCCTTCTGCAGCGTCTTAGCCTCTAGCGGGAATAACACGAAGCGGCTTTCATCAAGGGTTCCGTCTAGGCCAGTCCAGACAATGGGGATAAGAGCCCAGCCAAGAGATACAAGAAACCCGAGGAATAGGGCGAGTGCAGGACCATCTAAACTACCATCAATCCCTAAACCAACATAAGCGAACCCCAAACCAGTCAGTGTGCCAAGCAGATATAGGGCGCCAAAGGCAATACCAATAATCGCCCACACACTACGTTTGAGCGAAGCAAGCACATACCGCCATTTTAGTGAGACGAGGTGCGCAACCATGATAGTCCTTCCGAGGTGGTGCGTCCGCCCACGAGCTGTATGAAACGTTCTTCCAAAGTAGATTCCCCACGCACTTCATCAACCGTACCCGCAGCGAGAATCCGTCCCTCATCCATAATGGCGACGTGATCGCATAAACGCTGCACCAAGTCCATAACATGCGAGGAGAGAATAACTGTTCCGCCTGAGGCGACGAATCCTTTGAGGATATCCTGAATATTAGCCGCTGAAACCGGATCAACCGCTTCAAAGGGCTCATCCAAGATCAAGACTGAAGGGGCGTGAATCAGCGCTGCTGCGAGGGCGATCTTCTTAGTCATACCTGCTGAATAGTCGGCGACCGCGCGGCCTGCTGCATCGGTTAAATCCATAGCCTGCAGAAGATCCTTGGTACGTTCGGCGACAGTGTCACGTTCGAGACCGTGCAGGTACCCCGAATAGGTAATAAGCTGTTCACCTGTGAGTTTATCGAAAAGGTGTACGCCATCCGGCAGAACGCCCAAGTGCTTTTTGGCTTCCAAAGGGTTCTGCCACATATCGGTTCCCTTAATCAACGCCACGCCTTCGGTGGGCTGCAGCATACCAGAAACCATTGAGATAGTCGTCGTCTTACCGGCACCGTTGCGCCCTACCAAACCGTAAAAAGAGCCGGTAGGAATGGAAAGATTAATGCGATTAACGGCAACAGTCATGCCGAACGCCTTCGTCAAACCATGAATTTCGATGGCATTAACAAGGTGCGCACCAGGTTGGTGACTAAGAGCCTCACGGGTGACTTGAGGCAAGCTCCCCAGCTGCGCGTTTGCATAACTCTGTTCGGTCATTGACTGACCGACATCATACGTCGGTGTACCAGCTTGTGTATTCTCTGGTGAATAGCCGTAGTCCTCAGGTGCCATCCCAGGCACAGAATTGTGTTCTTTCATACATACAACGGTACCAGTTTGGGAATACTTCAGAACCATATTTTGGGCTTATATCACCAATAATTCTCTAAACTTTTCAAAGCATGAACTATAAGGATTACTAGAGTATTTTTTATTACCTTCACGTTGAAGGTGCGAATAAGGCGGGATGCGTCACAAGCTACATACATCCCACCTTATTTTCTCTTCTATGGGTCTAGAAAATTGCCATCGTCAGCTCAGCCCGTGCTTTGACTGTTCGCGGATCTGTAGCACCCACAACGTCAAAGAGCTGCACAAGACGTTCACGTACTCGGGTCTTATCTTCCGGAGAAACAGATTTAAAAAGTCGCAGCAGTCGTGCGTAAGCATCTTCAACATGCCCGCCTATAACGTCAAGATCGGCAACGTTAAAGGCAGCCTCAATGTTGAGAGCATCGGATGCAGCTGCTTCACGCTCTTGGGCAAGATCCAAATCTGCCACGCGAGCTAATAAATCAACCTGAGCAAGCCCGACTTTAGCATCATGATCGCCCGGGTTCTCTGTCAAAGCCTCGCGGTAGGCGGCTCGTGCTCCTTCATAGTCGCGTTCGTCAAGAGCCTGCAAAGCTTTAGCGTGCAGCGGCGGCAGCGTCTTCTCTTCCTCAGCTGAAGGTGCAGGCTCAAACCCACCGGGAAGCTGATACTGCGCAGCAACCTGCAAGACCTGCTTCAGCATTTCTGACAGATCCTGCGGGCTAATCTGACCGTTATAAAGAGGGGCCGGGCGACCGGCGATAACGGCCACGCCTGCCGGTACGCCGTCCAGGCCAAACGCTTGGGCAGCCTCCGGAAGTTTCGTAATATCGACGGCGGCAAGCAGCATCGCACCTTCCGCCGCATTGACTAGGTTTTCGACGGCGTCTAGCATTTCAAGCGACGCTGGAGAATGCGGGGCATATAGCCCAAAGATCACGGCGCCTTGGGTAGACAGTTGTACGTGCTTCTGAAAATCTTCAGGTGTTGCAACATCGAAACGCCAGCTTTTCGCCGAATTGTTTTGTGCTGCAGTGGGTGTAGAAGTACTGATATCATGACCGCCAAGCACTGGAGCGCTACGTACCGACGCGGGAATTTGTTCTGCTGAGCTTTGGGGGTTTGTTGGCAGTTGGTTCGGGGTGGGAGGAATTGTCATCGAGAATCCTTTGCGAGCCTCAGAAAAAATTTAACGTACTCCCTAATTATCCCGCGCGACCCACTGTTTTACAGGATTCTCGGCAATCGTTCGAGGTGCGCGAAATTTCAGATAGGCTTACTCGGTAGCTTTCTGCCTCAAGAATGTTGCGAGCGCATACAGTTTTCAGAGATGCCCGGTAGAATAGCCAGGTAAGCTTTATGAAAGGCAGACTATGTCCGATAGCTCGAATCCGCAAGCCCAGCAGACTCCTCCCCCAGTTCCCCGGGTTCCGCGGAAAAAGCCGGAGCAGGAAGAACCCATGTTTGAACAGGACGGTTCCGTATCGTCTACAAAGCGCGAATCCCTGACTTCACATATTACGGGTACCATCAGCGATTTGACCGATAGCATCAGTCAGGCACGCTCACAACGCCGCAAAGCTTCTCTTCCTCCCCGCATCTCTCCAAAAGTCGATGAGGCTTCTGAATTTCATATTTATGAGAAAAGCTCACCGCTGCATAATCCTGTATCTTTCGGTTTCCTGACGACGGTTGGTGTTGGTCTGGCCCTGCTGGCTTACTACGCTTTTACCAATGTCGGCGCGCTTGTCGGCTGGGTCACTGGCGCTATCTTCATCGCGCTTGGGCTTGATCCCATTGTTCGTAAACTTGAGAGTTTCGGCGTTAAACGCAGTGCCGGTGTGGTGATTGTGGTTCTTTCCTTCGCAGCCATCATCAGCGGACTTGTGGTGTGGATTGTGCCTATTATCAGCGCACAGGCCAGCAGCTTTGTCTATCGGGCACCCGCTATTTATCAGGATTTCATCGATTCTGATACTTTCAAACGCATTGATGACGTTCTGCATGTTAACGACTGGGTTAATAACAACGTTCCAAAGTTCCTAGAGTCTCTTACATCAAGCTCTGCGGTCGGCGGATTTATGAGCAACCTAATTACTGCGGGTTCCACAATTGCGCAGATTTTGACCGGCACTATTATTGTGCTGTTCCTCTCGCTCTATTTCCTCTCATCAATGCGCACTATTAAGGCGTGGGGGTCGCGTTTGGCTCCGGCTTCCAAGCGGGAACGTGTTGAGGAACTTACCGAACGTATCACGGGTGCTGTTGGTAACTATGTGATGGGGCAGGGAGTTGTCGCTGTTCTCAACGCAACCTTCGCGCTTATCACCATGATTATCTTGGGGTTCTCATTCCCTCAACTTGTGGCTGTGTTCGTCTTGATTTTGGCCTTTATCCCATTGGTTGGCGGCGTAGCGGCGCTTGTTCTGGTGTCTCTCATTCTTTTGACGCAGGGCTGGCAAATGTCTGTCACATTTGCGATCGCCTATTTTATCTACCTACAGATTGAGGCATACATAATTTCGCCGCGTATTATGTCAAAGGCTGTTTCGGTTCCCGGCGGTGTCGCTATTATCGCCGTCGCTGCAGGCGGTGCGCTGTGGGGCGTCTTGGGCGCGCTTATCGCGATTCCTGTCGCCGCATCGTTACTGATTCTGGTGAAGGAAGTCTTTATTCCCCGCCAAGACCATCGGTAAAAAAACCTTTTCTTAGAAATATAAGGATGCGCCCGCCGTTGAGAAAAGCGGCAGGCGCATCCTTCGTATAGACGGAGTAGACAGATTATGGTTCAGTAATCTCTTCTGCGACCGGGCCGTTGTATTCGGTAGGAAGTGTAGTCTGCTGACCCGTCACCACTGAGACAAGGGCGTTGATCACGCTGTTTACCGACTTTTCACCCACCCAAAGGTGTTTACAGTTCTCAAAAGGCACGACCTGAGTGCGGGCTATTGATTTAAAACGCTCGCGCGCTTCGGTGGGGCGTAGATAGTCGTCAAACTCCGGGATAAAGGCATAGAGCGGATTTGAGATTTTATTCCATTCGTCCAGTTCGGCGGGATGCACTCGGTGCAGCGGCGGAGAAAGCAGAATAGCCCCCACAAATTCTGATGCATGTTCTGGGGCGTACTTGAGCACAAGCTCCGTGCCGAAGGACCACCCGATTAACCAGATATTCGGCAGCTGGCGTTCTACGGCATATTGTAAGATCGCGTCAAAATCTTTTTTCTCAGCAAATCCTCCGTCGAACACTCCCTCGCTTGTACCGCGGATCGAAGAAGTACCGCGGGTGTTAAACCGCAGAACCGCAATATTTGCAAGCGCTGGCAGACGGAATGAAGCCTTCTTGTACACATGCGAATCCATATATCCGCCGTGCGTTGGAAGCGGGTGAAAAGTCACGAGAGTAGCTTTAATTTCCCCTTCGGGAAGTGCCAGTTCACCCACAAGGCGCTTCCCGTCAGCGGTTGTAACATCAAAGTTCTCTCGGCGCGCGGGAAGTACCGTGCGAGATTTAATGAGAACAGGCTGATCAGATTGGGTGAAAACATACCGTGAGGGATCAAACTCTCGGAGTTTTCCAGAGGACTCTTCAGTCGCCATAGTGTCACTTTCTTCGTTCTAACAGGTCTTCGCGCCCACGATAGGTATTCCGATTTCGTAATAGTTCTAAGCGCGTCTGGTACGCCAACAATGTTGGTGCCAGTGGCGGCGCTCATCAATGGCGCGAGAACGCCCCAGTGTATGGCTTTCTTGCCATACAACAAGATGCGCTGTTCTTGGCGGAATTGGACGGTTGCATTCTGGGCACGTATAGGTTTTCAGAGCATTTACGGCGGGAATGTACTGCACCAGCCAATCACCAAAACGGTCACGTTCAATGCGCGGCGCCGGGTCAAGAATACGAGATATATCACGTCCACCGGGTGCAGACCGCGTCCATTTGTTGGAGGTTGTGCCCGAGGAACGTTTACCGGGGTGATTCTTGCGTGCCATGCTTTCTATTCTAGCGTTCAGTACGGCATGCCATCTTTTAGCTGCTTTGATGCCGCCAGGCAGCGGTTTCTACAGCTGGCATGTCATAGTCTTCCTCGGTAGAGTAGATGGGGTGCGTATCGTTATAGCTGAATGTTCTGTTGATTACGAAGGGCGTTTGCGTGCCCATCTCCCCCGTGCTACCCGCTTACTTATGGTGAAGAATGACGGTTCTGTGCTTATCCATTCCGATGGCGGTTCCTATAAGCCGCTGAACTGGATGAGCCCACCATGTTCTCTCCTTGTCGCAGACTATGATGAGATTCCAGATAGCACCCGGGAAGACCTTGATACGGATGTGCAGCAGCTGTGGACGGTACAAGCCGCTAAAAGTGATGACCGCCTTCTCATCCGCGTGTACGAAGTTATTCATGAGCACGCCCATGATTTAGGAGTCGATCCTGGACTTATCAAAGACGGCGTAGAGGCCGACCTGCAGCGTCTTCTTGCAGAACAGATTGAAACGCTCGGCAAGGGTTACTCTCTAGTACGCCGTGAATACCCTACGGCTATTGGTCCTGTAGATATTATGGCGAGAGACTCCAACGGTATCAGCATTGCGGTAGAGCTCAAGCGCGTGGGCGATATTGACGGGGTGGAACAGCTTACCCGGTACCTCGATCTGCTCAACCGCGACCCGCGGCTGGCACCCGTCAAGGGAGTTTTTGCTGCACAAAAGATCAAGCCCCAGGCACGGACTCTTGCCGAAGATCGCGGTATCCGCTGCATCTCTCTCGATTACGATGCGATGCGCGGTATCGACGACGCAGCAGATCGGCTTTTCTAAGCCAACATTTATGCACTGTAGAGATCTTCGCGACTCTAAAACTCAAGTATTCGGGAAAGTAAAAGCCGGTACAACCAACAATAGGTTGTACCGGCTTTTACCTTATTAACGGTTTACTTCTTACCCGTCGTAGGGGTAGCGATCTCGGCATGCTTTGCCGCGATCGTTACCTTATCGTTTGAGACGGTCAAGAACCCATCATGCAAACGCGTGGTGAGTTCGCCACCATCGACGGGTCGAATCAGAAGTTCTCCGTCCTCCGCAAGAAGCGCACAGGTGGGGATGAGTCCGGGATAAATGCCCAAATCGCCGTTCGTAGTACGCACCCGTACATAGGAAGCTTCACCAGTCCACACGACGTTTTCGCGAGAAACAACTTCAACTGTTAGTGCCATAATTACTTGGCTCCGGTCTGTGCCTTGATTTCCTCGTACTGACGCATCACGTCATCCATGCCACCGATGTTGTAGAACGCCTGCTCAGGAATATGGTCTACATCGCCATTGCAGATCATCTGGAATGATTCGATGGTGTCCTTCAACGGGACAGTAGATCCTTCAACGCCGGTGAACTGCTTTGCAGTATAGGTGTTCTGTGAGAGGAACTGCTCAATGCGGCGTGCACGTGAAACAACGACCTTCTGCTCCTCAGAAAGCTCATCAACGCCCAGAATCGCGATAATATCCTGAAGGTCCTTGTTTTCCTGCAGGATAGCCTTCACGCGAATAGCCGTGTCATAGTGTTCCTGCCCAATGTACTGCGGATCAAGAATACGAGAGGTCGAGGTCAACGGGTCAATTGCCGGGTACAGACCGCGCGATGCAATCTCACGCGAAAGCTCGGTAGTCGCGTCCAAGTGTGCGAAGGTTGTCGCCGGTGCAGGGTCGGTGTAATCGTCTGCAGGAACGTAGATTGCCTGCATTGAAGTAATGGAGTGACCGCGAGTCGAGGTAATGCGTTCCTGAAGCAGACCCATTTCATCCGCCAGGTTAGGCTGGTAGCCAACAGCAGAGGGCATACGGCCGAGCAAAGTCGAAACTTCAGAACCTGCCTGAGTAAAGCGGAAGATGTTATCGATAAAGAGCAGCACATCCTGGTTCTTCACATCGCGGAAGTATTCCGCCATAGTCAAGCCGGTGAGTGCCACACGCAGACGAGTTCCCGGGGGTTCATCCATCTGTCCGAAGACAAGGGCAGTATCTTTCAAAACCCCTGCTTCTTCCATCTCAACCCACAAGTCGTTACCTTCACGGGTACGCTCACCAACGCCGGTGAACACCGAGGTACCACCGAAGTTGCGCGCCACACGGGTAATCATTTCCTGAATCAGCACTGTCTTACCAACGCCAGCACCACCGAACAGACCGATCTTACCACCCTTAATGTAAGGGGTGAGCAGGTCGATAGATTTAATACCGGTCTCTAGCATCTCGGTCGATCCCTCTAGCTCTGCGAAGCCGGGAGCGGCGCGGTGAATAGGCCAGTATGCGTCAGCATCGATATCGGAGTTCGGCACATCTAGTGCGTTACCAAGAACGTTGAAGAGGTGCCCCTTCACGCCATCGCCCACGGGTACAGCGATAGGAGCCCCGGTATCTAGAACAGCCTGCCCACGCACAAGACCGTCAGTCTGTTGCATAGAGATGGCACGAACAATCGAATCACCCAAATGCTGAGCAGTCTCAAAGGTGATGGTGTAGGTTTTCCCGTCGAGGGTGAGTTCAGTGGTCAGTGCATTGTAAATATCCGGCACCTGACCAGCGGGGAACTCAACGTCAACCACGGGGCCAATCACGCGGGCAATACGACCCGTTGCGCCCTGGGTGGTGGTAGTAGTCATGTTTCTCACTTACCTTGAAAAGTTGAAAGTAGATAGCTTCGAGTTAGCAATGTTCTTAAGAGGAGGCGAGAGCGTCTGCGCCGCCCACAATCTCAGAGAGCTCCTGAGTAATCTCGGCCTGACGAGCGTTGTTCATCAGTCGAGTGTACTTCTTGATTAGAGTCTCAGCGTTATCGCCCGCAGTCTTCATCGCACGCTGACGCGACGCAAGTTCACTTGCAGCGGCTTGGAGCAGGCACGCGAAGATACGAGAAGCGATATAACGCGGTAGCAGCGCATCCAATACTTCCTGGGGAGAAGGCTCAAATTCAAAGGATGCGGGTTGCTGATAATCGGCCGAAGACAGTTCTTCGTCAGGTACGATTTCCTCCCCCAATTTAGTTGCTTCTGCCACGTGAATGGGAAGCAAACGAAGAATCTTAGTCTCTTGAGTCACCATGGACTTGAATTCGGTGTATACGATGTGTAGATCGTCTACCCCGCCGTTTTCATGTCCCTTTTCGTACTCCTCCAAGAACACATCGCGAATCTCAACTGCGGTATCAATATGCGGATTATCGGTGTGTCCTTCCCAAGCACGTTCATAGGGACGTTCCCGGAATTCAAAATAAGACTTCGCTTTACGCCCCACCAAGTACAGCTGTATTTCGCGCCCCTCGCCGCGTAGCCTCTCGATAAGCTCCTCTGTTTTCTTCAGCACAGACGACGAATACGAACCTGCAAGACCGCGATCACTCGTCATCACCAAGACTGCAGAGCGCTTATGCTCATGCTTGCCAAAGGTATCAGGACGATGGATCAGAGGATGCTGCACGGACTGTTGCGTTGCCAAAGCAGTCACAACGCGGGTCAATGCGTTTGCGTAAGGACCCGTGGTTTGAGCGCTCCGACGCGCCTTGTTAATACGGGAGGTCGCGATCATCTCCATCGCCTTGAAGATCTTCTGCATAGACGATGTCGAAGCAATTTTCTGTCGGTAAACCCTAATCTGGGCTCCCATAGAGCTTCCTTTCTCCTGGACATCTGCCCCGCCCATAACTCTGAAAGTTCAGAGCGGGGCTAACACCTAGGACTAATCGCTAACCGATGGTTTCCTGAGTGATGTCACGATCCTGAGCCGCTTTATGCTCCTCATGACCTGCATCAACAAGGTGACTTGTACCCTCCGAGCGGAATCCCTTCTTGAAATCTGCAACGGCAGCTTTCAAGGCATCTAGGGTTTCATCCTCAAGCTTGCCGGATGCGGCAATATCGCTCAACACCGAGGTCCGGTGACGCAGATAGTCAATGAACTCTGCCTCGAAGCGAAGAACGTCAGAAACCTCAAGATCATCAAGGTAACCGTTGGTACCTGCCCAGATGGAGACAACCTGCTCTTCTACCGCATACGGGGTGTACTGCGGCTGGCGAAGCAGCTCGGTAAGACGGGCACCGCGAGTCAGCTGTGCCTTGGAAGCATCGTCGAGATCGGAGGCGAACATTGCGAACGCTTCCATAGCACGGTATTGAGCAAGGTCCAGTTTCAAAGTACCGGAGACCTTCTTCATAGCCTTGGTCTGCGCTGCACCACCCACACGAGAGACGGAAATACCAACATCAACGGCGGGGCGCTGGTTAGCGTTGAACAGATCAGACTGTAGGAAGATCTGACCGTCAGTGATAGAAATGACGTTGGTCGGGATGAAGGCAGAAACGTCATTTGCCTTGGTTTCGATAATGGGGAAACCGGTCATCGACCCTGCGCCCAACTCATCAGAGAGCTTAGCGCAACGCTCCAATAGACGAGAGTGCAGGTAGAAAACGTCACCAGGGTATGCTTCACGTCCCGGCGGACGACGAAGCAATAGCGACACGGCGCGGTATGCTTCTGCCTGTTTTGAAAGATCATCAAAGATAATCAGGACGTGCTTTCCGCCATACATCCAGTGCTGACCAATGGCAGAACCGGTGTAGGGAGCCAAGTATTTAAAGCCTGCTGCGTCAGATGCGGGGGCAGCAACGATCGTGGTGTATTCCAACGCTCCCCTGGTTTCAAGGGTATGTCGAACAGCGGCAATGGTGGAGGCCTTCTGTCCAACTGCCACGTAAACACAACGAACCTGTTTGCTGGGGTCACCGGTTTCCCAGTTAGCCTTCTGGTTCAGGATCGTATCGACTGCAATCGCAGTTTTACCGGTCTGACGGTCACCAATAATAAGCTGACGCTGCCCTCGACCGATCGGGATCATAGCGTCAATAGCTTTCAGACCGGTCTGTAGGGGCTCATGCACAGACTTACGCTGCGTTACACCAGGTGCCTGCAGCTCAAGAGCACGACGCCCTTCATCCTTAATAGGACCCAGGTCATCAATAGGGTTACCTAACGGATCGACTACACGACCGAGGTAAGCATCGCCTACCGGGACCGAAAGCACCTCACCGGTACGGTGAACTGGCTGTCCTTCTTCGATACCGGTAAAGTCGCCCAGAATAATGACGCCAATATCGCGGGTATCAAGGTTTTGCGCGAGGCCAAGGGTGCCATCCTCAAAACGAAGTAGTTCGTTCGCCATCACCGAGGGCAGACCCTCGACGCGCGCAATACCATCGGAGGCTGCTACAACGCGCCCCACTTCAACACGTTCCACGTTGCCGGGTTCGTAAGACGCTGCAAATTCGTTCAGCGCGTTACGGACATCATCGGCGTTGATGGTCAAATCGGCCATCTTATGTCCCTGCTCTCCTAATTGTGGTTGCACCTCTCGGAACAACCGAAACTTGCTTCGTGGGAAGGAACAATATTCTAAAAATTTGTCTGCTTCCCAAGGTATCTTCTAAATCACCGTTGCGACGTATCGCAGAAATGTTCAGCTAATCTCTATGCTTGAAGGTCACGTTCAAGATCATCAAGACGGGTACCAACGGTTCCGTCGATAACCTCATCTCCAATCTGTACGCGCATACCGCCTAGAACAGCTGTATCTATAGATACGTCGAGTTTAAGCTGACGATTATAGATCTTGTTCAAGGTCCGGCTCAGGCGTTCAAGCTGTGCCTGCGACAGTGCTACTGCAGAAGTTACCTTTGCGATGTAACGGTTCTGTCGCGTGACGATGATTTCCACGAATTCGTCAGCGAGGCGAGCGGCATGGTGACCACGGGATTCGCTACCAATTCGTTCCAAGAGAAGTACGCCTTCCGCGGTGACGGCTGGACCGCCTAATGCTACAGCGAGCTTCTTCTTTGCTTCTTTGCTTGCCAAGTTGTCGGACAGCGCCGCTTGCGCTTCGGGGGTACCATCAACGTTGCGCACAAACGTCAACAACTCGTTGGTAACCTCTTCAAGGGCATCAGCACCACCACGAGACTGAGCGGATGCGATGGATGCGAGTACCGCAGCCTTCTCAAGCGCGTCTGCAAGATCACGCTCTTGAGACCAACGCAGTGCTACCGCCGTAGTCAGCACTTTGAGTGCTTGAGAAGAAATTTTGCCGCTAAAAATAGCCTGTGCAATATTTTCTCGATCCTTCCCTTCACGCGAAGAGTCGGTCAAACCACGACGCAAACCGCCATCGTGGTCAAGTACATCGACCACGGCGAAAAGCTCGCTAGCTAGGTTGAGTGGGTTCAACGAAGCGTTGGCTTCAAGAACCGCTTCCACCTTGCTCAGTGATTCAGTAGATACTCCTGCCATTACCGAGTTGCACCTGCATTCTGTTGCTCGGTTTCAAGGTCAGCAAGAAAACGATCTACCACGCGGGCCGATCGCTCATCATCGTCAAGGGCTTCGCCCACAATCTTTCCTGCAAGAGTAGTCGCCAAAGTACCAACTTCATGACGAAGAGATACTGAAGCAGCTAGGCGCTCAGCCTCGATAGTCTTCTGCGCATTATCAGTAATACGCTGAGCCTCAACGGTTGCGCGCTCACGAGCCGCTGCGATAATTGATTCGCCTTCGGTACGCGCTTCCTCGCGAATCTTCTGAGCTTCCAGACGAGCGCTTTCAAGCTGCTGGTTGTACTCTTCGCGAGCCGCTGCGGCCTCCGCCTGAGCTTTCTCAGCTTTGGCAAGACCACCCTCGATTGCTTCTTTACGGTCCTGGTAGATCTTCTCGAACGCCGGGACAACGTATTTATGAACGATGAAATAGAGAATCACGAACCCAACGACGGTGATGCCCAATTCCCAGAGATTGGGAATTAGAGGGTTAGAGCTGTGCTCTGCGCCCCCTCCTTCTGCCAGATAAGTCATTGAGGGATTTCCTGTTCTTTAGGTTGGTTCGTTAACAGCTATATCTGAGCTTAGATGATGAAGGCCAGAACGAGACCCAGAATCGCCAGAGCCTCAACCACCGCGAAACCCATGAACAGCATCGGCTGCAGGGTACGCTGGGACTCGGGCTGACGCGCAACGCTCGTCATGTAGGCAGCGAAGATTAGACCCACGCCGATGCCGCCACCAATAGCTGCGAGGCCGTAACCAATAACGTTCATGTTGATTCCTTTCAACAGTGTGTGCTTCAGTGAAAATACCGAAGTTACAGAGCTACTTATGTGTATTCGACCCGTAAAACGGGTTGCTTTCTTCGCAACTAGATAGCCAGTTACGAAAACCTATATTTTAGTGTCCTTCGGAAACCGACCCTTGCAGGTATACCGCGAGGAGCAGTGTGAAGACATAAGCCTGGATTACCTGAATCATCAGTTCCAGGAAGTAGAGGAATAGACCCAACGCCCCAGAGGCGATACCGCCCAAAGCTGCAGCCCCGCCGACGCTCATCACTAGGAACTGAGTTAGGGATGCTGCCACCATCATTGCCATGTGACCGCCGAACATCGTAGCGAAAAGACGAAGCGCGTGGGTCACGGGACGAATAATAAGGTTCGAGAGGAACTCAATCGGCACCAAAATAACGTACACCCACCCCGGAACTCCGGAGGGCATCGTCAGATCTTTAAAAAATCCAACCAGTCCCTTGCGCTTGATACCTACACCGACCCAGGTAAGGTAGCCGACGATAGCCAATGCATATGCACTGCCTGGGTGAGAAAAAGAAGGAAGTTGAATAAGGGGAATTGAACCGTAAAGGTTATTAATCAGAATAAAGAAGAAAGAAGTAAAGAGCAGGGGCACGAAAGGCTTGAAATGCTGTGCGCCAATCAGGTCTTTGCCAAGTGAATTACGGGTGAAGAGATAGCCTGATTCTGCAATGAACTGGGCTTTACCCGGAACCATTGCACGCTTGCGTGCAGCCATCATAAAGAATAGGGAAACGACTACGACAGACAGGATGACGAGCAGCATCTGTTTACCAAAGCCGAACCCAAGAGAATCAACCTGGAAGAAGTCAGGCAGATGCATATCGGCCGGTGTCGGCGGCGTATAGCCTTCTGCGAGTACAGACCCGTTCTCGTTCAAAGCAAGTCCTTTCTTGCCGTTAGCTGGCTACTTGCTGGTGCAAAACTATGCTCAACTAACTGGATGGAATGTGTGCAAAACCTAAAATTTTTAGGCTATTTATTTAGAGCGACTCGTATGCAGATATACCAGGTAGATGCCTCCGCAAGCACCTATCAGAACACCAACCCATACAAACCACCGGGTATTGAGGAGCCAGTCAGCTCCAAAGCCGACCAATCCCCAAAAAGCCATGCCGATAATAAGATACAAAACAGACATCACGCCGCCGGATAATCCACCGCCGGATACCAGTTCTCCTGTGGTACGGAGTTTCTTATCTCCGTCCCACCATTTCTTCTCAGAATCGGTCAAAAATTTCCCTATCTACTTCTGAGTAAGCCTTTGTGTGTGCTAAGACTCAGGATCGAAGTACAAAATCCTTGAATTCATAATGGTTACAGCCTCGACACTTAACCACAGTACCGCTCCTATGACGGCACCACCAAGCGTCCAACCGTGTTTAAGTGCCTCTGGCATAGGTACTAGTAAAAGCACCATCGCCATGAGTAACACCTTCACCACATAACTTACAAGCAAAGCCTGAGGAATCCCAATCTTTATACGGTGTGCCCCCAAAGCAGTTGCTACGCCCATGGTGAAACATATATAGACTACCAGAAACCCAACCATAAATCCCGCCGACCCGCGAATGCCCAATATGATTCCCAGAATCGGTAAACAAAGAACTAAAACCAGTGCAGACATTACGGTCTCGCGATAGGCTAAAAGCCCCCAGGAAAAGCCTTGCACCCTATTTTGCTTATTGTCTTTCTTACCTATACCATAGATAAATTTTGGGTTCCACAGAGCCCTCCGAATCGAATTTAGCCGCCGTTGTTTCACTCCTGTGAACCTTCAGACTTCCGCTCGCTCATAGGATGCGTCTCTGTGTTCAGATCTGCAATATTCTGCTTGGAATTAGAGTGCCCTTGCTCGGCAGGCTGCAGACGCGTATCCAGTAGTTCGGGAAGTCGCAGGTATAAAACAATGACGGCTACAGCAAGGGCAAGAACGCCAACACCAGCAAAAAAGGCACCTGTTAGGAAAAGATCTGAGGCAAAGAGTACAAAAGCCCATACAATCGCAGTCGCAGAACTCACCATAATTGTTGCGCTGATATGTCCCAATCCGACGTCAGTCAGACGCTGATACACATGGGTTCGATGCGGTTTGTACCACTGCTCCCCAGCAGCCATACGACGTATAAGAGTCATCGCAGAATCTGCAAGATAAACCAGAAGCGGGGCTATCGACGCAAGGAACGGAATTCCAGCATAGAAAGCACCAACGGCAATTGTTCCAAGAGAGGCACCTAGAAAGTAAGAACCAGCATCACCTAAGAAAACATTGTGACCCATGCGTAAATTCCAAGGTAGGAAAGCCGTATAGGCACCTGCAACTGCCAGACCACCTATCGTCATCCACGGCAAACTACTTACGCCACCCATATAGGCGTAGGCAAGCCCAGCCACCAGCCCATGGCATCCGGAGATACCGTTGATGCCGTCCATAAAGTTTGTAACGTTTATATACCCCGCAATAAAGAGCCCCGCTACAGGAACCCACAGCAATGATGCCTCTTGAATAATAGCGAGAGAAAGTGCAATACCGAGTCCTATAACAAGCTGCATCCCGGCACGCTTGGCAACGCTGACCCCATAGACATCTTCGGTCCATCCCAAAAGCAAAGCAAGACCGCCGCCTGCCAAAAAAGTTAACGAGATGGGGAGATTTACAGTCCACCCCATGAGGGTAGCGACCGCGAAGCTCAAACAGGTAGCGCTAGCGGTTGCCAGCCCCATGCCCCGGTACGTCGGAATCGTATGCGAGGAACGCTCATTGGGTATATCAACCATATTTAGCGCGTGCAACAGGGGGCGTACCGCAAAAGGCAGAAGCGCTCCTAACACAAACGCTAGTATAAGCACCAGAGATGCCTGGTTCATGTCTCTCCTCTAGACGGTAAAACCTCGTAACAGGGTGTAATTTGGGATTCTACTTCCCCGCTGCTGGTTCTACAAGACGAATTCATCACGTAGTACACGCCTATGTAGACGTTAACGGGGCAAAATTTCATCGTTCAATATTCAGTCCCTGTGTTCTTCCAGAAGACGACCCTGACGCGGATCTACTACGCGGGTAAATCCATGACGCTCATAAGAACGATGCGCTTCATAATTCTGAATCCACTGCTCATAATCCAAATCCTCAGGATTGAGAGCTGGTGCCGTCGAGTGAGAAATAAACTTGTTTTGAGTGCTTCGAGTGTGTTGCTCATTAGCACCAAAGAGGGTTTCATCCAATTTTTCGCCAGGACGCAGACCGGTCACTACAATATCAACATCGTAACGTTCATAGGCTTTACGCATCTCATGTGCAACATCGTAGATAAATACAGGCTCACCCATATCAAGCACCATAACTTCACCCGGATGACCAATAGCCCCTGCCAGCATCACCAGCAGGCAAGCATCCGTGATGAGCATAAAGTATCGGGTAGCGTTCTCATCAGTAAGTGTAATGGGACCGCCGTTGAGAATCTGCTGCGTAAACAGAGGTTTGATAGAGCCGCGCGAGCCAAAAACGTTACCGAATCGAACCGATACATAAGTCTTCCCCGTCTGCTGTCCAAACCACGAGGTTAAGCATTCAGCGGTTCGTTTTGACTGCCCCAAAGCGGTCTTAGGGTCTGCCGCTTTATCAGTTGAAACATTCACAAACGTTTCAACATCCGCCGCTTGCGCAGCATATAGAACGTTAAGGGTGCCCAGCGAATTTGTTTTCCATGCTTCCTCAGGGTATGCCTCCAGTGCAGAAACATGCTTCAAAGCTGCGGCGTGGAAAACCACCTGCGGTTTTCGTTCAAGGAAGATATTACGCAGGTTTTCTCCCTCACGAATATCCGCGAGAATAATACGCTCATCATCCAGGCTGGACTCGCCAGTGATCGAGAGCTTTGTTTCCATCAGCAGGGTTTCGTCACGATCGAGCATCATGAGCAGCTCAGGGTCGTATTCGTGGATCTGACGGCATAGCTCAGAACCAATAGATCCTCCTGCACCGGTCACCAAGACCCGCTTACCTTGAAGGTAGCTGCGCAAAACTTCAGTATCGACATCGTAGTTGATTTCACCGCGGATAAGCTTCATGAGCTCGTTATCGTCGGTTTCTACCACATTGTTGCCGAAGAGCTTTTCGCTGGCGCTCGCTACACGAGTTACTTCGACTCCGTGTTTTTGCATGCGTGCCCAGACCCTGTCGAAACGATCATGCGGCATGTTGGTGATAGCGACGATCATTTTTTTAGGGGCATAGCGCCTGATGACCGCATCCAGTTCTTTCCCGGTGTTATAAACCGGCACATTATGAATGTTAATACCGCGTAGCTGAGGGTTATCGTCCACTACCGCAACAGGTCGCATATATGCAGAGTCATCATGCATAAGAGCTTCGATAACTGTGCGACCTGTAAACCCGGCGCCATAGACGATAACAGGCTCACCATCAAGATTACGCAAAGTCTTATGCTCAACATAAATGCGCTTAACCATGCGCATCGCCGCCATGAACAGCAATGTAATACCCACCGAGATAGGCGGCACACCATGAGGCACATGTACTAGTCCGAGAGCTTCATCTACGTAGCTGAAGAGGAAAAGCGCCACCGAGACGATACCTACGGTTGCGCCCGCACGCCAGACTTCCTCGAAAGAACCGTAAGAATACAGGCCGCGGTACACCTTCATACCGTAGCCCACAAGAATCTGCAGAATAATCGCAAACCCCATACTGAGCGCCACGCTTTGAAGATCAATCACATCAAAGACAGAGTTCTGGTTCAAAAGCAGGCTGTACCGCAGCATAAACGCGATGACAAGCCCTATAATCCAGGCTACGGAATCTAGTGCAATCTGAACGAGAAGCCACCAGCTTTTAGGGGTGTAGGGGCGTTGGCGATCCACCACCGCAATCGGTTGAGTCGTGGGATAGTTCTCCACTTATGCGTCCTTCCCCTGCAAACTATTCTCTACGTTCCTACTAGGCCGTATATCGGTGAGCGCTCGAAATGCCTTACGGCGCGTACTCTCCGGAATAAACCGGTACGCCGTTCGAACGCTCATATTCTTAATCCACCCGAGCTTTGAGATCGCGTGCCCGGTATATAGTCGACGTTGAATCGCCCAATCCTGTTTCCAGGCGTTAAGTCCGCCCCGCCGTGTGTAGGCACCTGCACCCGCACGATAACGGACTAATGGCTCAGGCACATTACCAATCTTATAACCGGCTGAGATAACCCGCGACCACAGCCACCAGTCTTCGGCCCCGGGTACATATTCATACCCTCCTAAACGCTGAACAACGTCTTTGTAGAAAGCCACCGTTGGGTGGTACAGGGGATTGCGCGAAGGCATCATGTCAGCCAACCGAGATACGTCAGTTACCGTCTGGCGGGTAGCCTCTACTGTGGTATTCTGCGCATCAACTTCGTACATGGCAGAGCCCATCACCGCGCAGTCGCTCTCGATAAGCGCCGGAATTAAGGTTGCAAATCGGTCTGACTCCGAAATGTCGTCAGAGTCCGCGCGGGCAACGATGCCGTAAGAACAAGCATTCAGCCCCTCATTGAGTGCAGCGGCAAGACCCACGTTCTGAGGCAGTTTGACTGTGACGATAGGAGCGCATTCCCCCGCCCTGCTACGTTCGACCCAACGGTCAATGACCGCGCACACTTCAGAAGGCAACGGGCCATCCTGAACCAAAACCAGTTCAGCAGGCAGAAGGGTCTGATACTGAGCGTTCGAGGCAATAGCCGCCTCCACATGATCAGCAGATTCCCGAGCGTAAACACTCATCAGAACGGAGAACTCTGCCTGAGATTGTGGTGCGCCAAAGGAATCATGGTCTTCTTGAATACCATAATGCCCCGGAAATTCAAGGTCGTACACTTCGCGAAGCACATCACGATTAAGGCGAGGGGCATGCAGCGCATCCTTGATGCCCCTCAGGAAATACCCCAAGTAGATAGATTTTTCGTCCGTACGCAGAACCGTCGAAGCCCAAAGTCTTGCTACCGACCCGCCATATAAAAACTTCTCAAGCGGGCTCAGAGTACGGGCTCGCGTGAAAACCCACAATTTATTGCGAACATCGTTATAAAATCGTGGGCCCGGCTTCGCATTCGTCGTCCCAAAAGTTTTCGTGTGGTGACGAGCCACCGAGGCGGGTACAGCAATGGCATCTCGGTGATGCGCAAGACGGGTCGAAAATTCAAAGTCATCATTCCAGATAAAAAAATCCGCAATCGGTAGGCCGCCATTCTGACGAATAACTTGAGCGTCCATCACCAAAGATACAAAGGAGGCGCTGCGTATAGGCCGACCCCCCACCGCTTGTGCACGACGATGCCGCCCAGAGCCAGCACCGAACATAGTGCGCATCGTATTCATGGGATGGTCTTCCCCATTGGTCCACACAACCCGTGAAGCTATCAAGGCGGGACGACGGCTGCGGTCCGGCGAATATGATTCCCATGCTTGAACAGACTCATGCAGGGTGTTTTCGGTTGGTTCAGTGTCATCATCCATAACCCACACAAGATCTGGATTGTGGCGCGCTAACGCTCGATCGATTCCAACGGCGAATCCACCCGCACCTCCCATATTCTGAGACAATGTGATGATATCGAGCGGAAGCGAATAGCTTAGATTTTTTAGATACTCGACCGTGCCGTCGGTAGAAGCGTTATCAACCACGACAACAGCGTCCGGCACAACCTGCCCTGCGGCGATACCCGCAAGGGTAATGGGTAATAAATCTTGACGATTATAGGTCACAACAACCGCTACAACACGCGGCCTACCGAGCTGTGCCACACCGCAGACAGGCGCACTCACCGAGTTTTCGCTCTCATCAGGCATCGACGCTTCCTCCCCCAGCACGCACTTTTCAGGCGGACCTATAAACACACGGATATATGAGACATCCCAAGATAGCTATTCTACCCGTCGAAAGCTCTATAGCTAAACATTACGTTCCAGCTTCAGTTTCGACTAGAGACCAAAAAGTTAGTTCCGCCACGTGCTCCTGTGCCACGACTATGCTTTAGCTCTCTTCTGCCCTGAAGTACTACTCTAAAACGTTATTTCTGTTTCTTAAACACCACCGAATATGCGAAAGTTGAAATACACACTCCGTAACAGTTTGGGGTGAGAAAGGTGAAAAGACGTGTCCGAGTCTAAATGGAAAGTTATCGGTGCAAGTGGCTTCGTGGGGTCGTCCATCGTGGCACGACTAAATGCCGAAGGAATCAGCGTAGATCCCATTGAGGCACCCCGTTTAGCAACCCGAGCACTCGACTCAAGAACTATTATCGAAGAAGCTCAGCTCCTTGAAGGCATCATCGACTCCCTAGCGGATGCGTTTGCCGGGGCTCAGGTTGTTGTTAACGCAGCAGGTCTTGCTGCCCCCAATATGCAAGACGTACCTGCGCTAGTGGGTGCTAATGCTCTGTTACCGGCGGTTATCGCTATAGCAGCACACCGTACCGGAGTACGCCGAGTTATTCACCTCAGTTCGGCAGCAGTTCAGGGCGCAAAATCTGTTCTTGATGCGAGCGAATACACAGCTCCCTTTAGCGCATACTCCTTTTCAAAAGCCTTGGGTGAAGAAGCTCTTTTAGACTTGCAGGATACGTTCCACGAGGCCTCGCATGGCGAAACCTCTGAACCTGTTGAGCTGTGCATCCTGCGAGCCACCAGCGTGCAGGGGCGCGGGCGCCGCACTACCGAGGTCTTCGCCAAAATAGCCTCTTCCCCGTTAGCTTCTGTAGCAGGTGCAGGAACCCGCAAATCCCCCGTATCGAGCTCATATGCACTGGCTGAATTTGTGGTTAAAGTCGGCTCCTTTAAGGGTGAACTGCCCTCTATTGTGCTGCAGCCGTGGGAAGGCGAGACGGTAGCCTCTACCATGGCGGATGCCGGTCGCCGCAAGCCCGTGCACCTGCCTGAATGGCTGTGCAATCTGGCGGTTAAGACCGGGTATACAGTCTCCGAAATGATGAACGATAGGTTCCAAGGTTCCGTTCGCAAAGTTGAGCTCATGTGGTTTGGACAAGAACTCGACGATTCCTGGGCTCGTGAAAACGGTCTTCTACCCGAGCCGCGAGTGCGTGAAGTGCTGCGCAATGCCCATACTGCACTCGGTAAAAAGAAAGATAAGCGATTTAAGAACGCCTAGCTACAGGCCCTTACACTTTTCTACACAGCATAAGCAACGACGGTGAGGGATTCGAGAGTTAGTATCTCGATTCCCTCACCGTTTTTGAATAGCCGTATTTTCTTGTGAGAATTATCTGCCCTCTAAGATTCTGATTTCGCCTCGCCGTGCACAAGGGCGCGAGCAGCATCCGTCGATACCGGCTTAACTGGAGCCTGCGCTGTCTTGACCGGCTGAGGTGTGTTGTTGCGGTATCCGCGCAAACGTTTTTGATCAAACTCAGGCTTTTTATCGGCAGCAAGCGAGGTGGCGGTATTAACGGCTCCCAACAGCATGTCTGCGATGGAACCGGCTACCGGGGATGCTGCCCGTTCCGGTTCTTTGCCGCTGCCGGAATGCTCTGCGTCCCACTGGTCATATGCTTCATCAAGGTCTTCCTGACCGGTAGGTTTCTGCTCAGTATCTTCTTGAGTGGAGGTTTCTTGCTTATCTTTCTCATCGTTACGAGCATTGAGCTCGCTACGGGTCACGATTGAAGGCACAACCTCACGAAGCTCTTCAACGGTAATAGCACCTTCACGAACCACAACATAAGGGGTCGAAGTACAGTCCAGGATTGTGGACGGTTTGCTTTCGCCAACGCTTCCGTCTTCCTGTGGTGCAGGACGAGGACCATCGTCCACAACAAGCGTGACGTCCTTACCCAGCTGAGTAAGCGCTTCTTCGGCATTAGCTGCCGCAGGCTGTCCTGTCTTGTTAGCCGAAGACACTGCCAATGGGCCGTGCTCGGTAAGAAGCTTGAGCGCAAACTTATCGTCAGGAACACGTACAGCAACCGTCCCTTGGGTTTCGCCCAAATCCCACGTCAGCGATGGATAGGAATACAGAATAATCGTTAGGGCTCCGGGCCAAAACTTATTGCCCAAATCATATACATCGTTTGGGATTTCGTCAGCAACGCCCGCAAGAGCTGCAAGGTCGAATATCAGCACAGGCGGAGGCATGGTACGGGAACGGCCTTTATCAGCCAGAAGCTTCGAAACGCCCTGATGCGAGAAAGCATCACAGGCGATGCCGTAGACGGTATCGGTAGGAATCACGATAGTTTCGTGGGCATTCAATGCCTCACGAGCGGCTTCGACGGCCTCCGTGGTCTCGGTATCAGTCGTTACTGGGTACAGCTTTGCGTTCACGTGCCTTATTCTCTCATGTTTTGGTACGAGGCGGTGGATGGCGTGACAAGGTTACGCAATAAGCGAGTAGCCACACCCGAATATACCGCTCTCTACCGGGGTTTATATCCTGCGGTATGTCTGGGTTTGCCGTTCAAATCTCGGATTGAGTATATGCTCACAAACCCCTGTGCCGCCAATGTCTCAGCCACTCGGGTCTCTTGTGAATCATCGTGCTCCATCATAAAGAAACCGCCGGGACGCAAAAGATAGTGAGCCCGAGCGATTACCTCCCGAGGAATTTCCATGCCGTCTTCTCCCCCGCCATAAAGCGCCATTTGCGGGTCATACTCGGCGACTTCAGGAGCCTGGGGTTTGCGGTGAGGAGGAATATATGGAGGGTTTGAAAGCACCAAGTCAAAGTATCCGGGCAGATCTTCAAGCGAGGTACGAATATCGCCCGGAATAAGGTGTACGTTCTGAGGATCAAGATTCTTGCGTGCCCAGAGGAGAGCCTGCTCGGAAAGTTCAACCGCAAAAACTTCTGCTTGAGGATTCTCTTCTTTAATCGCTGCGGCGATTGCCCCGGATCCCGTGCATAAATCCACGACGCGAGGGCGAGCGTTAGACTCGTATGACGCCAAGACCCGCAGAGCTTCCTCCACTAGAAGCTCAGTTTCAGGACGGGGAATAAAAACACCCGGACCTACCTTTATCTCCAGGTGATAAAAAGGTGCGACCCCCGTAATATGCTGCAACGGAACGCGCTGAGCTCTACACTCTAGCAGTTCCGTATAGCGTACTGAATCTTGTGGGGTAATCCTACGCCCCATCAGGGCGAACCGCTGCACGTCCGCACGAGTTACTGAGGATTCCCCATAGCTACCGCGCTTAATGCCTTGAGAGCCAGTACCTAACAGATATGCGGCAAGAAGTTCGGCATCTGCTCGGTATTGTTCTATCCCGGCGTGACGCAGTACATCAGCACCGCGGCGCAAGGCTTCATCAAGCCCTTCGCCGCGGTGTGCTGTTGGGGTGACCCGTAATCCTGTCACTTCTGCGTTGCCTCGGATTATTCCTGCTCTTGGCCAACCTGTTCCAGTCGGTGAGCCTCATCCATTTCGATGGCAGACTGCACGACTGGATCAAGGTCGCCGTCCAAAACCGCGTCTAAGTTATATGCTTTGTATCCGGTACGATGGTCGGCAATACGGTTCTCGGGGAAGTTGTAGGTACGTATGCGTTCCGAACGGTCCATCGTGCGCACCTGAGAGGCACGATGCGCGGCGTTCTCAGCGTCGATCTGCTCCTGCTGATGCGCCAGCAAACGGGCACGCAGCACGCGCATTGCAGCTTCGCGGTTCTGCAGCTGTGATTTCTCATTCTGCATAGCCACAACAATGCCCGTAGGAAGGTGAGTAATACGCACGGCAGAGTCGGTTGTATTCACAGACTGTCCACCGGGACCGGAAGAACGGTAAACATCAATCTTCAGGTCGTTCTGACTGATCTCGATCTCTTCGGGTTCATCAACCTCAGGAAATACGAGCACGCCCGCAGCCGACGTGTGAATGCGCCCCTGTGATTCAGTCGCGGGAACACGCTGAACTCGGTGCACGCCGCCTTCATATTTCATGTGTGCCCATACGCCTTCGGCAGGTTCGTTGGAGGTTCCCTTGATTGCTATCTGGGCATCCTTGTACCCACCCACATCGGTACTGGTGGAGGAAATAACCTCAGTCTTCCAGCCCTTATGCTCGGCATAACGCAGATACATGCGCAAAAGGTCACCCGCGAAGAGAGCCGCCTCATCACCGCCCGCGCCCGCTTTGACCTCAAGAATAACGTTGCGACCATCATCAGGATCACGAGGGATCAAAAGACGGCGTAGCCTCTCTTGGGCTTCTTCAAGCTCGGCCTCAAGAGTAGGAATCTCAGCCGCAAACTCAGGGTCTTCTGAGGCCATTTCACGCGCCGCTTCTAAGTCATCCGCCAAGGACTTGTATTTGTTATATGCGGTCACGATACCGGTGAGTTCCGCATAACGCCGCCCCACGCGGCGAGCCTTCCCCTGATTTGCCTGAACGGCGGGGTCAGCCAGCTGCTCCTGAAGCTCAGTGTGCTCGTCAAGGAGCACCTGGATAGACTCAAACATTTTTGCTCTCTTACCTTTGTATACGCGCCGATTTTCGGGACTCGCGTATATCTTCACTTCATTATTACAGGGTCTAGGCACCGCACACCCCGTACCGCACAATCTTTTGGGCGGTACGGGGCGAACAATGCTGTGCGATAACCGCTACGAGACGGTTACCTTGCTAATCCACAAGGCGCAGCCCATTCTTCTGAACGGTCAGCAAGAATTCAACGTTGCTCTCAGTCTTCCGAAGCTGGTTCGTAAGAATATTTAGAGCCTGCTCGGGTTCCATACCGGCCAGAGCACGGCGCAGACCCCACATAATCTTAACTTCGTCCGGAGAGAGCAGATTCTCTTCGCGGCGTGTGCCGGAGGCGTTAATATCCACCGCCGGGAAAATACGCTTATCCGCGAGCTGACGTGACAGACGCAGTTCCATATTACCGGTGCCCTTGAACTCTTCGAAGATAACTTCATCCATCTTCGAGCCGGTCTCTACCAGAGCCGTCGCCAGAATAGTAAGCGAGCCACCTTCTTCGATGTTACGAGCGGCACCGAAGAATTTCTTCGGCGGGTACAGAGCGGCAGAATCGACACCGCCGGACAGAATACGGCCGGAGGCAGGAGCCGCAAGGTTGTAGGCACGCCCCAGACGAGTCATGGAATCCAGCAGCACGACCACATCGTAACCCAGCTCAACCATGCGCTTAGCTCGTTCGATAGCCAACTCAGCAACGGTGGTGTGATCCTCAGCAGGACGGTCGAAGGTTGAAGCTATAACCTCGCCGGAGACCGTGCGCTGCATGTCGGTTACTTCTTCAGGGCGTTCATCCACCAAAACCATCATGAGGTAAACCTCAGGGTTGTTGGCAGTAATAGCGTTCGCGATCGATTGCAGCATAAGGGTTTTACCGGCCTTTGGCGGCGAAACGATCAGACCGCGCTGACCTTTACCGATCGGAGATACCAAATCAACAACACGGGTACCCAGTTTCTTCGGGGTAGTCTCTAGGCGCAGACGTTCCTTGGGATACAGCGGGGTAAGTTTCGAGAACTCACGACGGCTGGAAGCTTCTTCCACAGGCTGCCCGTTAATAGCCTCTACCTTCACAAGCGCGTTGAAACGCTGGCGCGAGTTTTGTTCTCCCTCGCGCGGCACGCGAATAGCGCCCAGAATATGGTCACCCTTACGCATGTGGTAACGCTTAACCTGAGCCAGGGATACATAGACATCGTTCGGACCGGGCAGATAGCCGGAGGTACGCACAAAAGCATAATTATCGAGGATATCGAGGACACCGGAAATAGGTGCCAGTACGTCGTCCTCATTCACCTGAGGCTCATCGGAGTCCCCACGACGGTTACGACGATCATTCTTTTCATAGCGGTCACGCTTATTGCGGCGGCTAGTGCGCTCCTCACGATTCTGATTCTGTTTTTCGAATCGTTGATCGTTTTTCTCGGAACGCTCATTCTTCTCAGAACGGTCACGCTTGTTACGGCGGCTAGTGCGCTCTTCGGCCTCTTCTTCGCCCTTACGACGGTTATTCCGATCGCGTGTGCGTGTACGTTTAGTCGGCTTCTCAGGTTCAGAACCGAAAGTCATATCCAGAGCCGCCGTAATGGAGTCCAGGGTAGTAGAGCCGTCCGAAGTTGTGGCTTTCAAATCGGCGGAATTCTCGGGAAGATCACGTTGTGCAGAACGCGAACCGATGCTTTCAGAAGCCAGTTCTGCTTTCACATCTAAGGGAGGCAAATCCGCATTCTTACCCTCTTGGGGACCGCGACCGTTCTTAGCTTCACGGTCTTTCCGAGATCGTGAATTTCGAGTGCGGCGAGTGGTACGTTCCTCGTGCTCGAGGGTCTCGGTACTCTCGCCAGATGCTGCTTCTTCGGAAGATTTCTTTGTTAAGGAAGCCTCATCAGGTTTAGCGGCTTCTTCAGAAGCTGCCTTAGCGGCCTTGCGACTACGCGCGCGCTTCTGTGCCGGAGTCTCATCCTGCGCTTGAGAATCTTGCGACTTTGAGCGGGTGTTTTTAGAAGTTTTCGTGCTTTCTTGAGTCGAGGCAGCCTCGGCACCTTCGGTGGTGCCGCCGCGCTGATGCAGGGTTAACGCTTCCACAAGCTCAGCCTTCTTCATTTTCAGGTATCCACGAATACCGAGCTGCTGAGCGAGAGTACGAAGCTGTGCGACCTTCAAGCCGCTGAATTCGGAGAAAGCGTCACCGGAACCGGTGCCATTATCCTCGATCACGACAATGTTCTTTGCCAAACGATTTATCCTTTTAGTCAGGGACACCCAGAAAATCCTCTCAGAATTGAGGATCGGGTTTTTCTCATCATGCGTACAGTGTAGAAACTACATACCGCATACTGTGCGGTATCGCGCTACGCTGTATTGCCTCATATATATCCGAGGCACTCACTTTCGAACCGTCGTTACGTGAGGTCAAGAAACGGCAAAGTCCTTGTGAAGTGAGGCAAAAAAATACATAACCACAGAAAAAATATTTCCTCGCGAGCTCCCCACGGAAGAAGAAGCATACGCGAACACACAAAAAGACGTGGTTCAAAGAAAATACTTTCCATTCCCGGATGTGGCGGTTCTTCGTGCGACCGGGAGATAAAATAAACACGACAAACCATGTCAGGTGAAAAACACCTTACTGTGTAACTATAACACCTTCTGCATCGATTTCAAGGGGCATGACGCGCCATGACAGGCGACGCCCCTCATATTCGCTTCCCTCATGAGTAGCCTCAAACTCAGCGATCGCTCGCTGTGCTGCTGCGACTTCTTCACAGCTACGGGAGAAGGTTAATACGGTAGGCCCGGCCCCCGAAATTACGGCGGGAAGCTGCCGATCACGCAGATAGGCGACCAGCGCCGCACTCGGCTGCATCGCAGGAATACGGTAGCCCTGATGCAGATAGTCCACGGTTGCATCCATAAGATACTCCGGTGCCTGCGAAAGGGCTTGAATCAATAAAGCGGCACGGCCTGAGTTTGCCGCAGCTTGCTCATGCGGAATCTCGGCAGGAATCAGCGAACGCGCAAGTTTTGTAGAAACTTCATAATCGGGCACCGCTACGATAGGTACAACGGCAGAATGAACCGGTACGACCAGCGAGCGCCAGTTCCCCAGTTCGCCCCAGGATATTGACAGTGAACCATGCACCGAAGGCGCCACATTATCGGGGTGTCCTTCAAGGTCTGAAGCTACTTGAAGAATCTGGTCACGACTCAATTGAGTGTGCTCGGGAAGCAACCCGGAAGCCGCCGCAACGCCCGCAACAATAGCGGAGGCAGATGAGCCCATGCCCCGTGAATGCGGAATACGATTGTGTGCCGTCAGCCTGAGGGCCGGGAAATCATGAAGTCCGACCTTCTCAAAAGTGGAACGCATCGCCTGAATCACCAGATGGGTTTCATCGCGCGGTACGGCCTCGCTGCCCTCGCCTGAAAGCTCAAACTCTAAACCTTCAGAAATACGCTCAACCCTGAGTTCATCATAAAACCCTAAAGCCACCCCTAAGGTATCGTAGCCGGGCCCGAGGTTAGCACTTGATGCCGGGACCTTGACGGTGACGGTTTTACCGACAGGAATATCTGCGCATGTGATAGGGGTATCGGAATTCGACATGGAAACCTCGGGTGCATGTGGACGTTAGGAGCGCATACCGTGCTGTTTAAGCGGTGGAACAACACTAATGTCACTTACTTTACGAGAATTTATCCTAGCATTGAGCGGGTTACGGACAGAATAAGACGCCCTTGCCCAAGAAAATTTTCTCGGACAAGGGCGCATCGACCTATCGGTTAACAGGCTATAGGGTGGTTAGTTCAGGTCAAGAATATCTGCCACAGCCACAACATCGAAGGCTGCCTTAGTCGGTTCAACCTTCGCGCCGTTGACCGGTTCCAGCGCCCATTGCGGATCCTTCAAACCATGACCTGTCACCGTAATGACAATGGTCTTGCCTTCGGGAGCCTCACCAGCGCGATGTTTCTTGAGCAGACCCGCAACACCAGCGGCTGAAGCGGGCTCAACGAAAACGCCCTCGCGGGAAGAGAGCCAGCGGTGCGCCTCAAGAATCTCCTCATCGGTGACAGCTTCAATCACGCCGCCGGATTCGTCACGTGCCGCCTCAGCTTTCTCCCATGAGGCAGGGTTGCCGATGCGAATTGCGGTCGCAATCGTTTCGGGAGTGTCAATCGGGTGCCCTGCAACAATCGGGGCCGCGCCGGCTGCTTGGAAACCCCACATGATGGGTCGCTTGGTGGCGACCGGCTCTAGGACCTTGCCGTCACGGTTCGTATAGGGTTCTGAATACTCCTTGTATCCCTTCCAATAAGCGGTAATATTGCCCGCGTTACCTACCGGGAGCAGATGGTAATCGGGGGCGTCTCCCAGAGTGTCGACGACCTCAAAAGAACCGGTCTTCTGCCCCTCAATGCGGTAGGGGTTCACCGAGTTCACCAAGAATACTGGGTAATTCTCGCTGAGTTTACGGGCAATTTCGAGGCAGTTATCGAAGTTTCCGTCAATCTGAATAATATCGGCACCGTGGGCGATTGCCTGCGAGAGTTTACCCATCGAAATCTTGCCGTCCGGCACGAGTACCGCGCAACGCATCCCCGCTTGAAGCGCATATGCCGCTGCCGACGCTGAAGTATTACCGGTCGAAGCGCACACAACAGCCTTCGCACCTTCGCGTTTAGCGGCGGTAATAGCGCTCGTCATGCCACGGTCTTTGAAAGATCCGGTGGGGTTCATCCCCTCGAATTTGAGGTATACCGTATTGCCAGTCTGCGCTGACAGCGCCGGTGCGTGAATCAGCGGTGTTCCGCCTTCGCCTAGAGTTACCGGTTTTACCTCGTCCCCGAACGGAAGACGGTCGCGGTATTCGTTAATGACGCCCTGCCACACATGTGCCATGGGATTCTCCTACTTTCTGCTGATGGTTTTACTCGCGCGGACTTGAGAATTTCCGCGCTGAAATTCTAGTCTTCCTGATCTATTTACCGGACTCGACGCGAATCACGGAAATAATCTCGCGCACAGTATCTAAACCGTCGATCACCGCGATCGCGCGGCGCAGGTCAGAGTCTTTGGCAGAGTGCGTCACCAGGCGAATCTGTGCGGCGCCATCCCGCGGAGTAGATTGACGCAAAGAATCCACCGAAATACCGTGTTCGGCGAAAATACGGGCAATGTTTGCGAGCACGCCCAATTTGTCATCAACCAGCATGCCTACCGAGTAGCGGGAGATAATGTCGCCCAATCCGGTAGCAGGCAGCTGCGCGTAAGAGGACTCGGGCACACCTGGACCACCCAATACCAGACGGCGTGCTAACGACACAAAATCACCCAGAACGGCGGAAGCAGTCGGTGCTCCGCCAGCACCAGGGCCATAGAACATCAGCTCGCCTGCGTTCTGTGCCTGTACAAACACGGCATTAAATGCGCCATGAACACCTGCCAGTGGATGCTGCCGCGGAATAAGCGTAGGAGCCACACGGATATTGACTCCGTCACCATCTCGCTCACAAATGGCCAGGAGTTTAATCACGTAGCCGTCGGCATCTGCGGCGGCAACGTCATCGGCGCTTACGGTGGTAATACCCTCTATGTGAACGTCATCAATGGTGAAATCAGAGTGGAACGCCAATGAGGCTACAATAGCAGCCTTTGATGCGGCATCGTGGCCTTCAACGTCGGCGGTGGGGTCTGCTTCGGCGTAGCCGAGTTCCTGGGCGTCTTTGAGCGCATCGGCAAAAGTTGCGCCGGTGGTATCCATCTGATCCAGAATGTAGTTGGTGGTGCCGTTCATAATGCCCAGCACACGTGTGACTGTATCGCCTGCCAAAGAATCGCGCAGGGGGCGCAAAATCGGAATTGCACCGGCGACCGCCGCCTCATAGGAAAGCTGTGCACCGGACTTATCGGCAGCAGCCTGAAGCTCAACACCGTGCTTTGCCAGGAGCGCTTTATTCCCTGAAACCACCGATTTACCAGATTCTAGAGCACGCAGAATGCGGGTTCGTGCAGGTTCAATACCGCCGGTCAGCTCGATCACCACGTCGGCAGCGTCAATCAAGGCGTCTGCGTCGGTGGTATACAGCCCTGGGTCGGCATCCCAGTGGCGTTTAGCCGCAGTATCACGCACGGCTATACCGATCAGCTCAACAGGTGCCCCTATACGTTCTTTGAGAACCGCGCTATCCTCACTAAAAATACGCGCTACCTGAGAACCAACGTTCCCAGCGCCGAGCAGAGCAACCTTAATGGTGTCAGTCACGTTATCTCCTACATTTTGACCGAGTGGTGAACGCGCCTGTACGAACGGGCGACGTCATCATCAACTGTATCAAGAGAGCGGCGCCTGGACGCGGTCAAGACGCCAACATTACCGCCATTTACGGGGGTGTCGTTATATTACGTGCAGCTTCTTACCCAAACATGCGCCATGCGGTGTCATCATGCGGAAAAGATTCAGTGCCCGTACTAGAAACCCGTGTCTAGAGCAAGCATCTCATCTTCGCTTTGTCGACGAATAATAGGATGCGCCGCCTCCCCCGCCGACGTAGCAATAACCGGCGGACGGCTCAGGTAGTTATAGTTCGACCCCAGCACATAACAGTACGCCCCGGTGGCTGGCACCGCGAGAATATCCCCCGCCTGAAGGTCAGCGGGAAGATAGCAGTACCGCACCACAATATCACCCGATTCGCAGTGTTTACCTACCACACGTGAAAGCACCTGCTCTCCCGCCGGGGCGCGGTTTGCCAGGGTAACCGCATAGTCGGCGTCGTAGAGCACCGGGCGCGCATTATCGCTCATGCCCCCGTCCACCGAGACGTACCGGCGCACTCGAATCTGACCGTGTTCATCCTCAATACTCACGTTTTTAATGGTGCCGACGGTGTAGAGCGTCACCCCTGAGGGGCCTGAAATCGAGCGGCCAGGTTCAAAAGACATATGCGGAATTGTCATGCCAAGACGCTCGCAGGTTGCCGCGACCGCATCCGCAATCGAGACGGTAATCTGCTCAATACTGCGCGGGGTATCGGCCTCGGTATAACCAATACCATAGCCGCCGCCCAGGTCAAGCTCAGGCAGGCTAAGACCGTATTTCTGGTTCACGGCATGCATAAAGGTGAGGGCAGTATCTGCCGCTTGCTCGAAACCCTGAGCCTCAAAAATCTGCGAACCTATATGGCAGTGAATCCCCCGGAATTCCAGGGAATCCATAGCGGTGAGAATACCGGCGGCAAGCATCGCGTAGGATTCATTCTCGGTACTCGTCCAATACTCAAGTTCATCGGCATCTAACCCGGCAAGACGCGCGGTTCCAGGCTGAAGCGACATCCCAAATTTTTGATCTTCATGCGCCGTAGCAATAGATTCGTGGGTGGAGGCATGTACCCCGGGCGTAATCCGAATGAGCACGGGTACCGCCGGATACGGCTCCTGCCCCGCTGCGGTGCGTTCTGTGTTCAGCTCGGCATGCACATCCGCGATGAGTTTAAGCTCGTCAACGGAATCTGCCACCACACGCCCTACCCCGTGTTTGATGGCGCGCGCAATCTCGCCGCGCGACTTGTTATTACCGTGCAGCGCAATATTTTGCCCGGGAACCTGAGCCCGCAGGGCAATCGCCAGTTCCCCTCCCGACGCCGTATCAAGACACAAACCTTCTTCATGCGCCCACCGGGCCACGGACGTGCACAGGAATGACTTTCCCGCGTAGTAGACACTCACCTGCGCGCCATACCGGGCGAAAGCATCCTCGAATGCCTGGCGGTACCCGCGTGCCCTAGCTCGGAATGTATCTTCCGAAAATACGTACTGCGGAGTATCAAACTCTTTGACAAGCTCACTCGCTGCAATGCCGTCAATAGTTAGCTCTCCCCCATGATTACGCTGAAATGAGTCCGTCCAGATGGTACGGTTCAGCTCAGCCGGATGTTCGGGGCAGGTAAGCCATTCGGGGGCGTACAGGGATTGTGCGTCGCTCATGCAGAAGTCCTCGGGTCTTGTGTCACGGTCACAGATTCGTGATCCCATCACCACTATATCGGAACGCCTTGCTGCCACGATGCTGCTCATAGGTGGTGTTCAGATAGCGGATAAACCAATATACAAAAGCCGCGTGCCCCGTCATCGTGTTGGCGGGGTACGCAGCTTCCGGTCGGTTCGGCATTACATACGCTCGGGGGCGGTGACCCCCAGCAGACCCAATCCGTTGGCGAGTACCTGACGTGTTGCATTGTTGAGAAGCAAACGGGTACGGTGCAGATCAGTCACTGGCTCATCGCCCTTCGGAGCCACGCGCGAGAGGCCGTACCAGCTGTGGTAGGCCGCCGCAAGGTTTTCCAGATAACGGCTCACGCGGTGCGGTTCGTAGAATTCCGCTGCGGTACGCACGGTTGCCGGGTATTGCCCCAGCACTGCAAGAAGCTCAGTATCTGCGGGCGTATTCAGAAGCCCTGTGTCCACGCCATCGGCAAGATGCACGCCAGCATCAATGGCGTTACGTTCTACAGCCGCAGTGCGGGCGTGCGCATACTGCACATAGTAGACAGGGTTATCGCTGCTCTTCTGCACCAGCAGATCAAGGTCGATATCAATTGTGCTGTCTACCGAGTAGCGGATAAGTTCGTAGCGTGCCGCATCCACACCCACAGCCTCTACAAGGTCTTCAAGGGTGACGACGTTACCGGCGCGCTTCGACATACGCACGTGTTTGCCGTCCTTGACAAGGTTCACCAGCTGCCCAATCATGACCTCAATCTGCTCGGTCCGGTACCCCAAGATTTGAGCGATAGCCTTGAGCCGTCCCACATAGCCGCTATGGTCTGCACCAAGCATATAGATGGCTATGTCCGCAGGGTTCTCAGGACGAGTCATTTTATTGCGGAAATACGCAATATCTCCAGCAACATAGGCGTGATTACCATCCGATTTAATGACCACCCGGTCTTTATCATCGCCGTAATCGGTGGTGCGCATCCACCACGCGCCCTCGGATTCATAAAGCTGACCATCCTGTTTCATCTGCTCAATGATGCGGTCGGCCTCGCCAGATTCAAATACCGAGTTTTCGTGGAAGAAGACATCAAAGTCGGTACCGAAACGGTGCAGAGACTCTTTAATCTGTGCGAACATAAGCTCGGTTCCGATTTCACGGAAAACTTCTGCGGGGTTTTCGGCGTCGAGCGCGTCTGGGCGTTGGGCGAGAATCTGATCTTTGATATCGGTAATATAGGCGCCCGCATAGCCGTCTTCAGGGGTAGGCTCTCCCTTGGCTGCAGCAAGAAGCGAGTTTACGAACCGATCAATTTGAGTGCCGTGATCGTTGAAGTAGTATTCGCGCACCACATTTGCGCCCTCGGCTTCGAGGATATTGGCGAGCGCATCACCCACGGCCGCCCAGCGGGTTCCACCCAAGTGGATGGGGCCGGTGGGGTTAGCCGAGACGAATTCAAGGTTAATGGTTTTTCCCGCGAATTTATCGCTGGTTCCGTATGTTTTCCCGGCTTCGACGATAGTGGCGGCGAGGGTGCCTGCCGCAGCCGCATCCAGGGTTATATTGAGGAAGCCTGGACCGGCAATATCTACCGTTGAAACTCCCGGAATTGAGGCAATTTTATCGGCAAGAACAGCTGCTACTTCGCGAGGATTCTTGCCAACTTTCTTGGCAAGCTGCAGCGCAATATTAGTCGCCCAGTCACCGTGTTCGCGAGATTTCGGGCGTTCCACGCGCGCGAGGGGAAGCTCTGCGTTATCTGCGAGGGTAAGCTGACCGGATGCGATAGTTTTATCGAGTTCTTGAGCAATTGCTGCTGATAATTCTTCGGGAGTCATAGCTACATATTCTAGCAACATCTGATAGGATATAGAGGTTCGCTTGTGCGCCGTATGCGGCTGAAACGCCTAGTTTCCGGTTGAGGTGCCAAGGCGGTCACCAAAATTTCATATGTCAGCCCTTGTAGCTCAGTGGATAGAGCGCTTGCCTCCGGAGCAAGAAGTCGAAGGTTCGAATCCTTTCAAGGGCACTTTTTTATTGGTCTATCCGCTTCAGCGGGTAGGCTTTATATACACCCAAAAGTCGAAGGTTGCGTTGCGCGCCTTCGGTCGGCTCCTCTGTTCTCGCGCGCTCGAACCTCCTCCCCTCAGCCTTTAATGGCACTTTTTATTGGCTTACCCCTCGTTCTTGATGGGGCACAGGCCATTTTTGTTTAAACCACTGACAATTAGCCCGCTGAGCCATACCATGAAATAACGTGGAGAAACGAAACTATGCAGGAACCTGGGAGGCTAGGATGTCTATAGGCACTTTTGCATTTATTACGATCGCTCTCTTCATGGTGCACGAATTTGAGGAGATCATCTTCGTGCGCCGCTACATCGAGAAGTACTCCAGCGATAACCGGTACCACGACGAAATCTTTATAGCGGGGCAAGACCATTACCCCTCAACCGCAGCTATTGCCGCCATGATCGGTGAGGAATTTATTGTTGCTTGTCTGATCCTTTTTAGCGGGGTCATATTTGATTCCATTGAGACCGTCATAGCTATCTTTATCGCTTATATCCTGCATCTTATCCTTCATATCCGTGAGGCGTTTATCTTTCCTGGATGGGCACCGGGCAGCAGGACCGCAGTATTTACGATGCCGCTTAACGCTATTACCTTATACGCTATCTTTGCTACCCAGCATATCGATTACCTCAAATTAGTTATTTTGACCGTGGTCTTGAGTGCTGTAGTTCTTATTAACCTACAGATGCTTTACCGACTATCGGGAAAGATTGAAACGTTCATTCAGAAGATCGCGTAATACTAGGGTTCCCGGGTTTCTATAGTTAGGCAATAAGCCCCCGCGGCGCTGATAGCTCTCTGCTACAGGAACTTATAGGGCTTCAATTTAGCTAGGATATACACACACTCGCCACGAAAACGGCACGTGTGAGAGTTGCCTTTTATGACATGCTATTTTGCCCCGTGACCTGCGCTTGAGAGAATGTTTCCAATCGTTATCGTCACGGCAGAAGGGGCTCATCATGACCATGCACCAGGTACAGCTCACCGTATGGGGTGAGCCCGAGAATCTGCATTTTACAGAGACTCCTATGCCTTCGCCCCTTCGCGGGCATGTTCTTCTCAAAGTTACCGCCGCTGGTGTTAATCCTATAGACCTTACAACGCGCAAGGGATTGGGCCCTGCGGCATCATTGATTAATCTTGACCAAGAACCCGCCGTTTTAGGATGGGATGTCGCCGGTTTGGTTTGTGAAACGGCGGGCGATTACACGGGATTCCAGCCAGGCGAGAAGGTTTTCGGGCTGGTGCAGTTTCCGCATCCGGGTAAGGCATATGCCGAATACGTTTTGGCTCCTGCCCATCAGCTTGTGCACGCACCTGCAGATATTCCCGATGAGCAGCTGGGTGCCGCTCCCCTGGCAGCCTTGACGGCATACCAGGCACTTTTTGAGGTTGCGAATCTTAGCGCCGGGGAGCGCGTGCTGATCCATGCGGGCGCTGGCGGTGTTGGTCATCTCGCGATTCAGCTTGCCCTCGACGCTGGCGCTACAGTTTACGCTACGGCTTCTGAGAAGAACCGTGATTTTATACAGTCTTTGGGCGCAGAATTTATCGACTATACAACCCAGAATTTCCAACAGATTCTCGGTCCTACCCTTGATGTAGTACTGAATTCTACAGGGGCACAGACCTTCATAGATTCTTTGGATGTGCTGGTTCCGGGCGGTCGAATCGTGACCCTCACAAGCCCCGACCCTTTAGAGACTGCACGCGAGCGCGGGTTTACGGCAGAGTGGCTGACGGTGCATCCCGACCGTTATCAGCTGGGTGAGATTGCTCGACTCATGTCGCTGGGGATCGTGAAAGTTCACGTAGATCAGACTTTCCCGCTAGAGCAGGCAGCGAAAGCTCATGAGCTTGTGGGCTCCCGGCATGTGCGCGGCAAAGTGGTGCTTGTTCCTTAGGAATCTGCGTGTTCTCTAGAAGAAGACGATCCTGAATCTTTATTTATAGGGCTGCCGATGCTCCAGACAATGAGGTGCTGCCAGCATATGGTCCACGTCTCTGTGAAGACGCGCGGCTATGGCGGCATCATAGAGCACGCCGTCGTAGCAGAACTTTTCACGTTCTACGCCCTCAACCACGAACCCCGTATGGCGCGCCACTGCCGCTGACGCCGGGTTATTGGTGCGGTACCCAAGCTCTAAACGACGAACCCGTGGGGACCTTGCGGCTGTAAGAGCTGAGAAATCGTAGCTGATCTTGGCTTGTTCTGCGGGTTTTCCGGGTGATGCAGCGCTATCATTCGACGCGTCTATATTCTGTGCCCAGTCGCACGCCGCACGCACGCATCGACTTGTTATACCAAGCCCACGGGTTTCTGCCGAGATCCAATAGTAAACCCAAGCTCTATCCCAGGTTCCAGAAGGCTGGCGCCCCATACATCTGAAACCTACGCACCCGGCAGCTTGGTTATCAGCTTCCAGACACCATGCTATGTGTTCAGAAGACGGAAGAAGCTCTTCGCAGATGAGAGTTCGCGCATCTTCTACACTACCGAGAGCTGGCATCTGATGTACAAGATCGGGCGTTGCACGGTATATGTCATAGAGTCTTGAGGCGTCATCTTCCCGCCAAGCCCGCAGTTTTATTTTCATGACCTTCCTCCGCGTTTGAGGTTATTAGTATCTGCTCCAAGATTACACAAAACTTCGCCGAAAATACGGCTTTCTTGGGCACCAAATACAGAAGAGTAAACTAGTAACGATATGTCTGAGCAGAAACCTACCGAACACACAGATACTTCTAAGACCACTCGAACCGCGCCCAGTATGGCGAGCATGGCGGCTGCCATTCATGCGGCGCCGGTGCGCGCACCTCAAAAGCCCGCGCGCACATCCCAAACATCCGATGAGAAACCCGGCGATGCTTCCACAGCAGAGCCAAGCTCGAAACGGCGTAATGCCCACAAGAATTCCTCGCGTAAAAATAACGCTTCACGCTCCAAAAACCCGCAAAAACGCGCGCATCACAAGAACCACCGGGACCGGCCCGAACAGCGTCCCTACAACCCGCTGATTCCCGCTGAGATTACCTATCCCGAAGAACTGCCCGTCAGCGAGCGCCGCGAAGACATTAAGACGGCTATTCGTGATCACCAGGTCATCATTGTCGCTGGCGAGACCGGCTCGGGTAAGACCACGCAGTTGCCCAAGATGTGCCTGGAACTCGGTCTTGCTGAAAAAGGCATGATTGGGCACACCCAGCCGCGCCGCCTTGCCGCACGTTCGGTGGCGGAGCGCATCGCCGAAGAACTGGGGCAGAAAATTGGTGAGACCGTGGGTTACCAGGTGCGTTTCACCTCTGAGGTGGGCGAGAACAGCGCTATCAAACTCATGACGGACGGTATTCTGCTCGCCGAAATTCAGCACGATAAGCTGCTGCGCAAGTATTCCACGCTCATTATTGACGAGGCACATGAGCGCAGCCTAAATATTGATTTTATTCTGGGGTATCTGAAGCGGATTCTGCCGAAGCGCCCCGATTTGAAGGTCATTATTACCTCCGCAACCATTGATCCTGAACGATTCGCGAGGCATTTCGCACCGAGTTTCGTGCCAGGTAAGGGTGTGGTAGACGATTCTCTCAGCGATGAGGAACGTGAGCTTGCCGAGCAGATTCTTCCCGATGACGCTCCCCCGATTATTGAAGTTTCGGGGCGCACCTACCCGGTGGAGATTCGCTACCGCCCGCTCGATGGGGACGACTACGCTGATGAAGATGAAGGCGACGAAGACCGTGACCCAACCGATGGAATCCTTGCCGCCGTTGAGGAGTTGTCGAAGGAGGCGCCCGGGGATATCCTGATTTTCTTCTCGGGCGAGCGTGAAATTCGCGATGCTCACGATGCTTTAGAGTCTTTGGTTGCCAAGTCCCCACGTATGAACTATGAGGTTCTGCCGCTGTATGCGCGTCTGTCTCTCGCGGAGCAGCATCGTGTGTTTACGCCGGGGAGTCGGCCGCGCATCGTGCTGGCGACGAACGTTGCGGAAACTTCGCTGACGGTGCCGGGTATCAAGTATGTGATCGATACCGGTACCGCCCGCATTTCGCGGTATTCGGCTCGCACGAAGGTACAGCGCCTGCCGATCGAACGGATTTCGCAGGCAAGCGCGAACCAGCGCTCGGGGCGGTGCGGCCGTGTGAGCGATGGTATTGCAATTCGGCTGTATTCTGAAGAGGATTTCGCGTCGCGCAGCGAGTTTACCGACCCGGAGATTCTGCGCACGAACCTGGCGGCCGTTATTTTGCAGATGATTGCGATCGGCGTGGTGCGTGAGCCCGGCGATATTGCGCGTTTCCCGTTTGTGCAGCCGCCCGCATCACGCGCGATTAATGACGGCGTGAATCTGCTACGTGAGCTTGGGGCGCTTTCTGAAAAACCGGCGCGCACGGATAAAAGGGGGAAGCATCATCGTACTACCTCGACGCTGACCGCTACGGGGCGTGCAATGAGTGCGTTCCCGGTCGATCCGCGCTTGGCACGCATGATTATTGAGGGTTCGCGCCGTGACTGTGCTAAAGAGATGATGGTGCTCGCCGCCGCTTTGACGATTCAGGATCCGCGCGAACGCCCGGCTGAGGTGCGTGGCACTGCCGATGAGATGCATGCCCGTTTCACGGACGATAAATCTGATTTTTCATCGTTCCTGCTGCTGTGGCAGTACATTAATGAGCGCCAGGCTGAGCTTTCCTCTTCGCAGCTGCGAAAGATGTGCCACCGCGAGTTTATTAACTTTTTGCGTATTCGTGAGTGGCAGGATCTTTTCGCCCAGCTGCGTGAGATGGGGCGCACCGCGAATATCCGCGTGTCGAACGGGCGCGATATTGACGCTTCGGGGCGTGAGGTTGAGATTCATAAGAGCCTGCTTTCGGGTCTGCTCTCGCATGTGGGCGCTAAGGAGGAGCGTGAGAAAACCTACGGCAAAGCCCCGCGTGGTCCGCGCGAATATCTGGGGGCACGCGGCACAAAATTCGCTATCTTCCCAGGTTCCGGGCTTTTCAAACAGAACCCTGACTGGGTGCTTTCTGCCGAGCTTGTAGAGACTTCCCGGCTGTGGGCACGCACAAACGCCACGATTGAGCCGCAATGGGTTGAAGAAGTGGGCGGGCACCTGCTGAAGAAGCATTATTCCGAGCCGCATTGGTCGGCAAGCCGAGGTGCCGCCGTGGCGTATACGAAGGGCACACTGTACGGACTGACGATTTATGCTGACCGTCCAGTGCAGTATTCCCGGGTAGATGCCGCCGCTGCACGTGAGATTTTTATTCGTTCCGCCCTGGTGGAGGGCGACTGGCGCACCCAGCACAAGTTCTACAAGCGCAACCTGCGTGCCCTGGCTGAGGTTGAGGAGCTTGAGGCCCGCCTGCGCCGCCGCGATCTGCGAGTGGATGACGCCGTGCTTTTCGATTTCTATAATGCGCGCATCCCCGAGCATGTGACGGACGTTCGTTCCTTCGATAAATGGTGGAAGCACGCACGTTTAGAGAACGATAACCTGCTCGATTTCAACCCGGAAAACCTTATTAATGAGGATGCCGCCGATTATGACGATTCGCAGTTCCCGCGCCAGTGGGTACAGCGTACTGACGGCGGCGAACTCACCCTGGATTTGCGGTACGAATACGCCCCGGGGGCAGGGTTGGGCGGTGCCCGCACGGATGCGGCAAAACGCGACGGAGTGGCGGTTCAGGTACCGATTCTGTTCTTGAACCAGCTGACCCCCGAGCCGTTCCGCTGGCAGATTCCGGGAATGCGCCATGAACTTTTAACGGCACTCATTAAATCGCTTCCGAAGGCGATTCGCCGTAATTTTGTGCCCGCCCCGGATGTTGCACGCATGGCGTTGGAGTCTCTGGAGGCGGACTACTCCCCCGCGACCGACGAGCTTTTGCCTTCGTTCGCACTGGTGCTGCGCCGTCTGCGCGGCGTGGTGGTTGAGCCGGATGCATTCGACTGGAAGTCCGTGCCAGATCATCTGAAGTTCACGTTCCAGGTGCGCGATGCCCGCAATAAGATTCTGGGCGAAAGCAAAGATATTCGTGAACTGCAGCAAAAACTTCACGCGCAGATTCGCTCAGCCCTAGCGGATTCGCTGGGCGCTTCTGAAGATACGGTGGCGAAGATGGCGGCGCTCGCGGGCGGGAACTCCGCACAGAGTGCCACATCGCAGACCGGTTCGGCGCAGCAGGGCGCGCAGGAAAACAGTGCAGGATCGGGCGCAAAACCCGGGAAAACCGCCGCTCAGGGTGCAGGCTCTCAAGATTCTATCCACGAAACCACGGGCCTGACCGACTTTCCTGGCGAGGAGATTCCGCGCAAGGTACAACGCATTATTGCAACCCAGGCGGTCAGCGGATACCCGGCGCTGGTGGACGAAAAAACGAGCGTGGGCATCCGTATTTTCCCCACCGAGGCCGAGCAGGTACATTCGCAGCGGCGCGGTATTATTCGTCTTCTGCAGCTGCAGGTGCACTCACCAGAACGGTACGTGAGCGATCACCTGTCAAATAAAGAGAAGATTGTGTTCACACAGAACCCGCACGGCTCGATTGATGAACTGATTCGGGACTGCACGGTTGCCGCACTCGACAAGCTGGTTCCGCATACGCCCGTTTTCACGCGCGCCGAATACCGCGAGCTGTTCGAGCATGTGCGCGCCGAGCTGATCGATACCGTCTTTGAGGTCACCAAGCTGGTTGCCGAAATCCTCTCAGAGGCGGCGGCGCTGCGCAAAGCCATTAAGAAAGCAACCTCGCTGAGCACCATGCACGCCGTCTCAGACGTGAAGGGGCAGCTCGATAATCTGGTGTACCCCGGATTCGTGGCGAACACCGGGTACGATCAGCTGGTTCACCTGCCGCGCTATCTGAAGGCCGCGCAGATACGCTTGACGAAGCTGGGACCGAACCTGAACCGAGATAATCAGCTCATGCTCACGGTGCAGGATTTGGAGGACTCCTACGATTCTGCCGTCAAGTCGCTGCCCGAGGGGACTCTTATTCCCGATGCGCTCGCCCACGTGAACTGGATGCTTGAGGAACTGCGTGTTAGCTTCTTCGCCCAGGAACTCGGCACGGCGTACACGGTCTCTGAGAAGCGCATCGCCAAGGCTCAGCGCGAGGCGCTGGAACAGGTGAAAAGGTAGGTTTTCGGCGGGCTCTGTCTAGGTTTTCGTTCCTCGAAGGGTTGGGTGTTGCCACAAGACTCAGAGTCTTGTGGCAACACCCAACCCTTCTACGCGCCATAGTGATATCGGCATGAAGCTATGACAATAGAGTCGTCAGTAAGCTTGTATACGAGACGGTGTTCATCAGTAATTCTGCGTGACCACCAGCCTGAAAATTGATGTCTGAGAGCTTCAGGCTTCCCTATACCTTCATTACCATTTCGCTCAACATCTTTGATCAGTAGATTAATGCGCTTGAGAACCTTCCGATCTTGCACCTGCCACCAGAGATAGTCGCTCCATGCTGAATCGTCAAAAATAATTCTCACAACTATTCCTCAATCAGCTGACGTTCAGACCCAAGACCAGCTTCAAGACGAGAGATAGATTCCATAAGACGACGTGCATTAGCCGGGGAACGCATGAGGTAGGCAGTCTCTTGAAGAGATTCGTACTCAGACAATGAGAGAATGACTGCCGGTTCATGCCCGGCACGTGTAATAATAACCTCTTCACGGTGATCTTCAACGTGGTCAAGTACTTCAGCATACCGAGCCCGAGACTCGGTGTAAGACATGGTTTTCATAAACACCTTCCTTCTCTGTACAGTATAATGTACAGAGGGGTTGATAGGAAAGCAATGAAGCTCGGTTACCATACATTTAGACCGGTTTCTCCAGTTATTTCTGCGCCAATCCGAAAGTTTTGAACACGTATGATGATGGTATGAGTTTTATCGCTACGTTGGTTCTTCTGATAGGTATTAGTGCGGGAAGCAGCTATTTTTACAGACAACATGCCGCGCGGATAAAACCTCAGTCTGATGGAACCGTCCGAGCGAAGCTGCCCGGCTGGTATATCGCGTTTGGTTATTTTCTGATTGCAGCAGGAGTCTTCTTAGCCTTTGCTTCACTTATTTTAAGTTCAGGCAGCAATCCTATGCCCCTAAACATGGCGATTGGCTTTCCTGCTATGACCTTCGGTCTTGGTATCGTGACGATTCTTATGGGTCAGCGCCAATACATTGAAACCGGCGTGGACTATATCGAACGCCGCGCTTGGTACGGCAAAGTGACCCGAATTCCCTTCCATGAGATTGACTCGTACTCGTATAGTCCAGCGGGCCTTGGCGGGTGGCTGGTTCTTAAGGCGGCGGATAGACGCAGGATAGCGTTTAACTCTCGTTTTCTACGGGGTGAACGGGTGATTGCTGCGTTGGCGTTTCGCCAGATTAATGGCCGCTGGCCCTCCCCATACAACCAGGAGGAACAACGAATCTTGGGAGAGGAATCATCCCTGAGAGCCGCTCAGCAATACCTTGCGAAGACTCCAAAAGCTCGGGGCTTGCGGAGGTGACGGATTAGTGCCTAGAACGTCAAGAGACTCGGAGGTAGGCAAGAAAACCTTACTCTAAGGTCGGTCCCGCAAGTATCTGGTCTCCCCTTCCTCAGTTTTTGAACACGTATTATGGATATATGACTTTTATTATTACTGCGATTCTTCTGGTGTGTATCGGTGCGGTTAGCGGCTAATTCTATAGAAAACATGCCGCGCAGGTAAAGCCTCAACCCGATGGAACGATCAGGGCAAAGATGCCTGGTTGGTACAGATTTTGTGGTTACTTCCTTGTTGCTGTGGGAGTGCTCTTTGCCCTTATCACCCCAGCTTTGATCTCGGGCAGTAATCCAATGCCTTCATATATGGCGTTTGGGGTTATTGGAATCTGCTTAGTGTTTGGCGTCTGGGCAATTCTCATGGGCCAACGTCAGTATGTTGAAACCGGCGTAGATTATATTGAGCAGTGCACCTGGTACGGCAAAGTTACCCGCATCCCCTTTCACGAGATTGATTCGTATGCGTATAGCTCGGGGCATCCCGGTGGATGGTTGGTTCTCAAGGCAGCAGATAAGCGCAAGATTGCATTTACATCCCGGTATCTGCGAGGTGAACGAGTTATGTGTGCACTGGTATTTCGTCAGATTAATGGCCGCTGGCCTTCCCCAACGAGTCCCGAAGATCAACAGGTTTTGATGCAGGAAGCCTCATTAGCAGCCGCTCCGCAATATCTTACGGAGAACCCAGTTGGTCAAAATCTAAGCGGTCAACAGGTGTAACGTTCTACAGGTACGTATGCACATATGTATAGGGTCGTCACCCAGTTCGGGGGCGGTTTCTTTATCCGAGAGCGGTTCAAATGCCCTCAGATAAAGAAACCGCTCTTGTTTTGTGAATATGCTGCTCAAGAGGGGCTGTAGAATCTATGATGCGACGAGCGTTTACCGGAGAACTCATGAGGTACATAGTTTCTCGAAGTGATTCATACTCGGAGAGAGGCATAACCACAGTGGGTTCGTGCTCTGCACGGGTAATCGTAGCTTCCTCACGATGCGCTTCGACGTAGTCGAAAATTTCGATAAACTGCTCGGCAGAACCGTTATAGGAAAAAGTTTTCATAGGGTGATCTTCGCGGTTGGGGTAAGAATAGTTCTTAAAGATGAATATCTAACGATCTGTTATCGTCTGGGCGCAAACATGAAAATAGATTCTAGCAAGAGGAAAAAGAAGTGTTTCCAAAACGATCTTTTTTTCTTCTTGACCTTGAGTTTTTTAGCTAATTCCTCATAAGATGCGGGAAAACGCCCTGTTCGAGTATAAAACTTCATGTAGAGGTCTATTCCGGGGTCTACAAAAACAGTCTTGATAAATTTTGCGCTATTGCCTGATTCGTCTTCGACATACAGGAAGATATCACGCCAGTCATCTTTTCTCCACTCAAGTTCGACGATATCTTTCCAAGGCATAAACTTTTTACGTCTCCCAAACTTACGGTAAGTTATACCATCATCATGGAATTGCACAAAGGTTCGAAGAAAAAGAACTGTAAAGGTAATTGGTATGCCAGAAAAAACTGAAAGTAAAATAAATCCTTCTAAATTGTTTCTACCAATCTCTTTAATAACTCCTACAAGACCCATATATCCCAGATACCCTATCAGAACAGAGAATATAAGCGGAACATATTGCTTAGTGTTTGGATTATACAAATAGTAGGAACGTTGTATAACCGAGAGGAAGATGCCAACAATAAGAACAACGTATAATTCAGGTTTCATTTAGGATACTACGGAAGTTATTGCCCCTGCGGGGGAGGTACAGAAGACATGCCAGAGCCAGACTTGCAGGCACCAGAGGTAACTTTATAACCCTTCTCAAATTGCAAATACTCCCGATGGATTCCATTTTCTCCCTCATTTTTCCAAGTTTTAGTACTATTATCGTACTCACCGGTAAGCACCTGAACCCCCCTAGAATCGTAACTTATTGGCAACGCATCAATATTTTTGACCTTCAAGACTTCATTAGCATTATCATAATCTTTCACATAACCACTTAAGCAATATATATAGCTAGGCGGATACCCGGAATAATTGAGGATATATGCAGACGTTTGAGGATACCCTAGATTTACAGTAATCACAAGAGTTAGACCAGCCAGCAACATAACACCAGAACTGCTGTGGATCGTTAAAAAACATATAATAAAAACACAAAATACATCAAAAATTCCTAGAATAAAATTAACATCCTATAGTGCCCCCCCCCCCAGCACGAGATAGAAAAAAGAAATAGGAACCAGGCTAACCAGTACAGATAAAATATAAGCGAATAGAAAAACCCGATCTTCTTGTACCACTTCGGCTCTAAGCCCTTCTGAATCTTTGGGTATTTTATAACCCATTTTCCATTTATTGTCTCTAATTCTTTTTTAGAATATTCCATGTTATTCCTTACGTTATAAATACTTTTAAAATATAATTTTTCCGTTAAATATACAGGAATAACCAATATTGAGCCAACTTGAAAACACAAAATAAGAAACATCATAATAATATTAAATTTTCCTTGAGTTATATTCGAATTAACATAATCTACCGCAAGAGAAAAATTCCCTGAAAATATATTAGTATAAGCCGAAACTAGCAGTATGTATGGTATAGATAGGCATATAAATGAAATAATTATCCAATATTCTTTCAAAGTACGAAAAATACGATCCATAACTAAGATACACCTTCCAGTCTTTCTACTAGATTATATAAAGACTATATAATTTCACACCTCAAAGAAAAGCCTTTCATAAACTTTCCTGGCATTTCGGGTAACTCGTAAATAATCCTCTTCTAACTGGCGGGCGCTGCCTGGAGTGTAGCCGCTCCAGCGGGCTACCGCTTCCAGGGCATCGCGCAGGGTCGGCAGCAGATCGGACTGGCGCACACCGCGCAGCACGTTGCCGCCGCGAATCTTGGTCGCCAGCAGCCACGCATCCCGCAAAACTTCGGCGTCTTCGGCAGCCACCAGATTAGCCTGAATGGCTGCATCCAACGCGTCCAGGGTTGAAGTCGTGCGAAGCTCCTCCACCTTATGAGCATGTTGAAGCTGAATCAGCTGAACCAGCCACTCCACGTCCGAAAGGCCGCCACGCCCCAACTTCAACTGCCGGGTACGATCCGCGCCGTGGGGCATCCGCTCATGCTCCACGCGCGCCTTCATGCGCCGCACCTGCTGCGCCTGCTCCACCGTGAATTCACGCGGGTACCGGTACGGGTCAATCAGCTCAACAAACGCGCTCCCCAAGTCTTCAGAACCGGCGATCGGGCGAGCCCGCAAGAGCGCCTGAAACTCCCACGTCTCTGCCCAGCGCTCATAGTAGGCGCGGTATGAATCCAGCGAGCGCACCAGCGCCCCCTGCTTACCTTCGGGGCGCAAATCTGCGTCTACTTCAAGCGGGCGTTCGGCACGAATTGCTGGGCGTACCGGCTGTTTAATCAGCTGCATCAGCCGGTTCACAATACGGTTTGCCTGCGCCTGGGCTTCTTTCTCATCGGCTCCCTCCACGGGGCGATGCACAAACATCACGTCCGCGTCGGAGCCGAAACCGTTCTCGGCACCACCCAGGCGACCCATCGCAATTACCGTTATCTCGGTCAGCAGTGGGTTCCGCTGTTCTTCTTCGGAGTTCTCCCCCGCCGCCTCTAGAGAATCACGCTGCGGTGCGTCGCTCTTCTGGGGCGCAGTTTCCTCGTCACGCTCCCCTGCCTTGACCTCTTCACGTTCCGCCAGGGCGAGTGCCGCGCCAATGGTACATTCATCCACGGTCGCCAACCCGGTGCATACCTGCTGCACGCTCAGCAGGTTCAGGGCGTCCCCCATCGCAATGCGCAAAATCTCGCGGCGGCGCAGGTACCGTACCGCGCGCATAGCGTCCGCAGAGTCCTCGTGTCGTGACAGGAGCGAGGTAATTTCGGCCTTGAGAGCGCCCGCGCTCAGCGGCTGCAGGTCGGCAACCTTATCAAGCCAGGTGATGGAGGTGGGCGCGTCTTCCAGCAGATCGGTAATATACCGCGAGCTTGAGAGTATCTGGCACAGCCGCTCCGCTGCGGCGGGTGAATCGCGAAGCATACGCAGGTACCAGCTCGTGGTGCCCAAAGACTCCGAAACTAGACGGAACCCCAGCAGCCCGGCGTCTGCATCCACGCCTTCAGCGAACCAGCCCAAGAGCACGGGCATCAGGTGCCGTTGAATCTCAGCGCGGCGGCTGACCCCGTTGGTGAGTGCTTCAATATGCCGCATGGCTCCGCGCGGGTCGCGGTAGCCGAGCGCAGCCAGACGGTCCTGCGCTGCCTGGTCAGAAAGCGCCACTTCGTCGCGGCTCAGTGTTGAGACTGCGGCCAGCAACGGGCGGAAGAAAATACGTTCGTGCAGGGAACGCACATTGCGTTTGAGTTTCTGCCAGGCCTTGAGCATTTGTTCAGCCGAGAGTGTTCCCATACGTTCGGCGGGCACCAAGGAACGGGCGAGGGCGCGCTGTTCCCCGGCGCGGTCGGGCATCAGGTGGGTACGTCGCAGGTGCATAAGCTGAATGCGGTGCTCCAGCAGACGCAGCTTCTTGTAGTCGCGTGAGAAAGCTTCGGTGTCGGAACGGCTAATGTAACTGGCACGGGTGAGTGCAGCGAGCGAATCCAGAGTAGATTTGGTGCGCACGGCGGGGTCGGTGCGCCCGTGCACCAGCTGCAAAAGCTGAACTGTGAACTCGACATCGCGCAGACCACCGGGGCCGAGCTTTATTTGACGTTCCAGCTGGGCGGCAGGAATATTATCGGTCACGCGGGCACGCATAGCCTGCACAGATTCCACGAAGGAATCCCGAGCGGCTGATTCCCACACGAACGGCTCAATGGCGCGCGCGTATTTTTCACCCAAATGCGCAGACCCAGCGATCGGTCGGGCTTTCAAAAGCGCCTGAAACTCCCAGTTCTCAGCCCAACGCTTGTAGTACCGTACATAGGATTCGACGGTGCGCACCAGCGGCCCGTCCTTGCCTTCGGGGCGCAGGTTCGCGTCTACCTCCCACAGTGGAGGCTCAGCGGCGGGCGCCATGATCGCCTTCGTTAGCGCGTGCACCAGCTCAGTACCGATCTGGGCACAGTCCTGCTCGGTGAGGGGTTCTACTCCCTCGGGCAGTTCACTGGCGGGAACGGGTGCTATCACATACACCACATCTACATCAGAAATATAGTTCAGTTCACGTGCCCCGCATTTACCCATACCGATAATCGCCAAATCCAGGGCATCTACGGATGCACCCCGAGCAGGTGCCGAGCACAGTCCACCGCCCAAACCCTCAGCAACCTCAGTGCGGGCTATCGCGAGCGCCCCTTCCAGAGCGGCGGCGGCAAGATCGGCAAGATGCCGCCCAACCGTGGGCATAAGTTCCACAGGGTCTGGCGAACACACATCCACAAGCGCAATTTTCGTGAGTGCGGCACGGTACGCCACGCGCAGCGCTGTATACCCGTCTTTACCCGTCATCTCACGTGATGCGCGCGGCCGCTCATCGTCGGGGTTTGCACCCACCGCTTCCAACAGCTCCATACGGTATGCGGTTGCCAGCGGGGCCGTAGGCTCATCAATATCGTCGAGCTTTTTACCCCCGGCAGCGCCGCTGTACCCGCGAATATGCGGGGTTTCTTCAACATCGTGCGGGTCTATCTGCGGCTCAATATCCTCCGCCTGAACGGTGCTGGGCTCTTGAGTGGCGATGAGCTCAGGTTCAGAGTCTAGCCCGTGACTGTCGAGAACATGGTCGATTAAATGCGGGTTGCGGTACAGAAAATCGCCCAATGCCTGTGAAGAACCCAAAAGCCGGAACATGCTAAATTCGGCATCCCCGCGGTTCGCGCGCTCCGCCGTTGCGGGGTGCTTTTCGATAAGCCTTACCAGCGAAGGTAACGCGATATCCGGCGAGGGTGCCCAGCGCAGCCCGGCGAAGAGAGCATCCGTATTAACCTGGGCGAGTTCGGGGGAATCAAGCCAGCGCTCGCTCTTTGCGGCATCGTAGAACCCGGCGGCGACCATGCGTGTGCGCCTGCGTGCGCGTTCTTGACGTTCCGCATCCGCCGGTGCCGCCGCTGTGCCTTCAGTAGGTTGCTGCTCTGGCATGGTCCCCTCCCGAAACTCGCCTATCCGCTAGAGAATACCCAGATTATGCTTGAGCTCGTACGGAGTGACCTGCGCCTGGTATTGTTCCCAGTCGGCACGCTTATTGCGTAAGAATTGTTCGAAAACCTGCTCCCCCAGAGCCTCTGCCATAAACTCGGAGTCCTCAGTGCGGTTAATAGCCTCACGCAGAGAAGCAGGCAGCGGGTTGTAACCCATAGCGCGGCGTTCTGCGGTTGTCATGGCGGCAAGGTCTTCAGTCACGGCAGGCATGAGCTCATACTCGTGCTCAATACCTTTGAGCCCTGCGGCGAGAATTACCGCATATGCCAGATAGGGGTTCGAGGCCGAATCAAGCCCGCGGTATTCGATGCGCGCCGCCTGCATCTTATTCGGCTTATAGAGCGGTACACGCACCAGCGCCGACCTGTTATTGTGCCCCCATGAAACGTAGCTGGGTGCTTCCCCACCGCCCCACAGCCGCTTGTATGAGTTGATGAACTGATTGGTGACCGAGGTAAACTCCGGGGCATGCTTGAGCACACCGGCAATAAAGTGCCGTGCCGTCTTTGAGAGACGATACTCAGCCCCGGCCTCAAAGAACGCGTTAGTATCGCCCTCGAAAAGCGAGAAATGGGTGTGCATACCGCTGCCAGCATATTTGGTGAAAGGCTTAGGCATAAACGTTGCGTAAAGATCCCGCGTGTACGCAACCTCTTTGATGACGGTACGAAACGTCATCACATTATCGGCGGTCTGCAAGGCATCAGCATGGCGCAGGTCGATCTCGTTCTGCCCGGGACCAGTTTCATGGTGGCTGAACTCCACCGAGATACCAACCTCTTCAAGCATGGTCACCGCCTTGCGACGGAAATCCTGTACAATCCCGCCGGGAGTGTGATCAAAATAGGATTCATAGTCTACCGGTACCGGAAAACCGTCATCACCCAGCTGAGCAGATTTGAGCAGATAAAACTCAATTTCGGGCGAGGTATAGCAAGTGAATCCCATTTCAGCAGCTTTGTTGAGGGTTCGCTTGAGTACGCCGCGAGTGTCGGATGCGCTCGCCTCACCATCAGGTGTAAGAATATCGCAGAACATGCGGGAGGTATGGTCTTCAATCCCGCGCCAAGGCAATATCTGGAATGTGGAGGGATCGGGCTGAAGCAGCATGTCGGATTCGTACACGCGCGAAAGACCCTCAATAGAGGAACCGTCAAAGCCGAGTCCTTCCTCGAAGGCACTTTCAACCTCAGCTGGGGCTAATGCCACGGATTTGAGGGTTCCCACCACGTCGGTAAACCACAGCCGAATAAAGCGAATGTCGCGCTCTTCGATGGTGCGCAGTACAAATTCCTGTTGACGGTCCATAGATATCTCCCTGTGTTCCGGGCGGTAGCTGACTCGGCGGTGAGTGATGCCGTGCTCACGCATATGTTGGTGCCGCAAGACGCGAGTGCGCTGGCACGGTTTTATGTCTCTTTCTAGACTATCGGTTTCTTCCCGCAAACGCCCGATGTTCAGGTTTCGTTTATGTAAATTCTGTGGGTCAGGTAGGCAGGTGTAGCTCAGTTGTTGTATGTTCCGCGTTTTACCCACCTTTGAAAACTGAACCACAAGAGGCGGGCTTTTGGCTGAGAAAGTAGACCTCTCTCGTTCCCAACCAAAAAGCCCGCTTCATATGCACACAGTAGTTTATTCCCCCAAAATTCACGTTCAATTCACGCTAACGGGCGCTGGACTGCCCGGCGAGTCACCTAAGATAGAAGTTGCCGGGTGACTCCCATCACTTCAAAATTTTGTGTACAGCCCAACCGCGAAATCACTGAATACGTTCCAGAGGAAATACATATGAGCATTGCAGAAATATGCAGAATGATAGCTATAGCGTTCATGTACATCGTATGTTTTATCGTTATAGGAATTCCCGTTCTCATTTTCGCTGGATTTATCGTATGCGCCCTTCTAGCTATACCCCTCACGCCAATCCTATGGGTCATAGACAAGTTCCGCAATCGAAACCCCACCCCGGTTCCAGAGACTCCCAAAAACCCGTTTAAACTCGACGAAATTACCTGGGCTCTATCGCCTCGCCAACTGCGCGACCGGCATGAACTGTACGTACGGTGGGCGCATCGTATTTACCTCAATATCGCTATCCGCCCTGATACCCTCAAAAAACCCGCGTTGGACGATGCCTACTCTGAAGCTGTCCGTGTTGACATTCTGCGAGCCTACACGGTCTTGAACAGATATGAATACGCGCTAGATACTAAATCTTCTCAACCGCAGAAACTCCGTCAGGCGAGTACCGACGCTCTCGGATACTCTCGGGGTGTTATACGTCAGACAGGTTTGATACTTGGAGAGTGGAAAGACCCACGGAATATAGCCGCAAAAATCTTTAAAGGGCAAGAAGCTAAGGTACAAGAACTTTGCGGCATCCGTGATGAAACCGAACAGCATCTTTCCACCACACTATCGCAGCATAAGAACAGTGATTTTCCCCAACAGATTGCTTGTGCGGTGCTTGCCGCCGCAACACAGGTTCTAGAGGCAGCGCAGCATAAACTCGCCGAACATCCGCATATTCGCGGGGACGCAGCACGCACTTACCTGCACCACGAAATTCAACGTGCAATCTGCGGCGTTAGGACTATATTGACGGCGCTACAAGAAGCCCTTGATGCATGCGAGGAATACTGCCGTGCCGCCCCCGAAGCGCAGACTGCCGTTGAACTTCTTGAAGCGGCGCAACACGGAGCCGAAGAACGCCGCAACCGTTTTTATCGGCAAATTTTTAGCCACCGTGCCGAACAGCTCGAAGAACTTCTAGCAACAACCGGCAAAGCACCCGCTGACCTGCCGCAGAATCATGAGATTCGAGACCGTATAACGAGCTTTTGCATAGATCTTCTTACCGAGTTGAAGCCGGTACTTTCAGAGGAGTCTTATACACGCTGCGAGCGCCTTATTCAACGCCTATGCATAACGCAGATACGACGCGAATACGGTTACACAAAGCTCCTTCTTGCTGGGGAATACGCGCCGCTGAACGCACATGAGCTCTGCACGCCTATGCTGAATCAGTATGCTTGCCAAATACTTCTGGAGGATAAAGATGATCTATCGGGTTCTTTAGAGTACCTGGTGAACCTGGTAAAACAATTACGGCATACGCGAGAGGAAATGCTGCAAACATACGACGTCTACTTTCCCGATATGACACCAGATTCCCCAAGCCAAAAACGGTTTGTGACTGCGCTAAGCTACGAGCTTCTTGTATCTGACACCGAAATGTATGCGGCATATGACGAATGCCAGCGTATGCTCGAACGCGATAAGCGCAGCAGACTGCAGCCCGATTCAGAGGAATATCATTACTGGATGCTGCAAAATCCTAGTTGGTTTTATCATTCCCTGTATAAGGATGACTTTTTTGTACCCTGGCATAAGGTGTGGGAGGAGCCAGACTGCCCACGACCGGACTATCTGAAGGTCTGATACTCGGTTCATCACGTCGTATAAAGTGGCGAAGCTGCCCTTCGTAAAACCAGGAAGGAATAATTGTGGAGTATCTTATTTTCAGCGGCGCCTTCATGCTCGTTATGTTCAGTATCATCTGGCTTATTTCTTATATCTCTTCTTTCAAAGAACCCTGTCCTTTACCCAATGGAGTCTATGAGCCCGAGTTTATCGTGGCCGATCCGTATGCGCTCTCGGCAGTCGCACTCTCTCCCCAAGGGTTCGCCCCTGCCAACGCTCACCCCTCAATTTTCGAGCTATCGCAGGCGGAACTCATGCACAGATGCACCGCATGGTACCGCGAAGCTGTATACGCCGCCCAATATTTTCAGCTGCTACGAGAACGGGCGCAGATAGCCCAAGTTCGAGTCAGCAAAGCCGTCAGTCGTGACTATCTGGAAGATACCGATAGTTTCATCCGGAATATGCACGCTGCATATTATGCTTTCGCGACTACGGTGCACAGAGACGATCAAGCCCTCAAAACCGCTGTAGCGCAGTCTCTTAGCTGTTCCTTCGGAGTGCTCTTGAGCATTGCCTATTTGCCCGTTCCCGAAAGTTATCTCACCGATGAAAAACTCGCGCATATCGCCGACCGTGCTCGGGAGCGCCAACAGGCTTTATCGCGCCAAATTCACGATCTTGAGACACGCTATCCAGCCATCACCTCATTCCCATTTGAGGTACTACATAGGCACCTTCGCCTAGCCCAAACGCTGCACGAGAATACACACCATGAACGATATCTCCAAGGTGCCCAGACGATTTATCGACACCTTGCTCTGCTCACGGACGCATTCGACTCCGCACAATCACAGCTGAACCCAACGCTGAAAACCCTTGAGCGTCTGCTTCAGCAGATTGATGACCACGCATCAGAGCATTTTCAGACACTTACCGAATATCGTGCAAGGCTCACCGAGCTACAATCGGCGGTGCCATCACAAGACCCCATCACCGCGCTAGTACAGGCAACACAGCTTACTCTCGATATTGTCAAAGCTCTCGGATACGCATTTTCCGCAGACACTAAAAACGATGCGCGAGCCCTCCTGAGCACCACTACCGAAACACTTATCTCTGCTAATCTAGCCCGCACCAACGTGTACACGCTCGGTCGCCTTCTGCCTGTAAGCCCAGAGCTTTGTGCCGCCCTCTCTCAGGCACATGTTCAGGTACCCCAACTCTACGAGATGATGTCGCTTAGCCAGATGATCCGCGAGTGCGAACGCCTCATGAAATCCGCATCTGCGCTGCACCATCGCGCCCGCACTGAATATCACGAAAAATTCTCAGCCTTTACGCATGAAGAAATTCTCTCGACTGTAACGGAGGCTCTAACCCGGTCTTCAGCCGAACTGCAAGCCCAAGCACAACACTGTCTTGAACAATTCCAATGCGATGCGCTCGCCGCTGAGAAACGAGACTCCAGTACCGACCCACTCGTGTACTGGCCCCCTGCTCTCACACAAGATACCGTTTTCCTCTTCCACGCAGAACGTCACGGTTGGCGCTGGGGCTGGCGAAAGTCCCTTGTCAGAGGCGACTACTCTCCATTACGCGCCCTGTACTAAACCAGATGATGGGTGTTTTGGTATGCCATAGCATCAGGCGTTATCTATCAGCGAACCGTTCCCCAGCAATACCGGAGCAACCACGATAAAATAGACCCCATGAGCGAGAATGAAAACGCCCCTTACGCACCATCCGCGTCTGCCACATCTACGCAGCACCCGCACAACGCGACGAGTGCCACCCCCACAGGAACCGGGGATAAGCCTTTCAGCCTTGAAGCGGTGAAAAAAGTGCGTACCCTCCACCTCGCGCAAGCTAAAGCTGCGGGCGAAAAGTTCTCAATGCTCACCTGCTATGACTTCTTAACAGCCCAGATTTTTGACCGCGCGGGAATCGACATGCTTCTTATCGGTGACTCCGCCGCTAATGTCGTCTACGGATATGAGTCCACCCTCACCGTTACTCTTGACGAGATGATTCCGCTCGTAGCCTCGGTAGCACGCGGCGCATCCCGTGCTATGGTGGTCGCCGATCTCCCCTTCGGCAGTTACGAGCAGTCTCCCGCACAAGCGGTCACATCGGCGGCGCGCCTCATGAAAGAAGGCGGGGCACACGCTATCAAAATCGAGGCCAACGCCGCTATGACCGAGTGGGTTCGTGCCATAGTTCGTGCAGGTATTCCAGTTGTCGCACACATCGGCTTCACCCCGCAGTCGGAGCATGCTCTCGGCGGTTTCCGGGTGCAGGGCCGCGGCGAAAAAAGCGATGCCGTTGTTGCGGATGCACGCGCTCTCGCCGAAGCTGGCGCATTCTGCGTGCTTCTCGAAATGGTGACTACAGAGACCGCGCGCCGCGTTGATCAGGCGGTGGGCGCAGTCCCTACTATCGGTATCGGCGCAAGTAACGTCACTACCGGTCAGGTTCTCGTCTGGCAAGACGCTATGGGAATGCGCGAGGGTAAACTCCCCAAGTTCGTCAAACAATTTGCGCAGATCGGTTCGCTTCTTGAGGATGCGGCACGTGCCTACCGCGCCGAGGTGCGCTCGGGTGAGTTCCCCGCCCAAGAACACACTTTTGAGTAGAAATCCTCTCAGAAAAGCCGTCTTAGGGAGCAGCGGAAAATCTACAAAGCACAAGAGCCAGCCTCACACACGGTGAGTCTGGCTCTTAAGATTTGCGCGGAAATCGGCTAGTCCTGATTGTCCCATTCTTCATTACGCTTCTGCGCTGTTTCCATGGCCTTTTCGGCCTCTTCGCGTGTCGCATAAGGACCCCACAGGTGGGTAATCTTACTCTGCTGCCCTTCTTCTACCTGCCCAGTAAAGGTGTTGTACCAGTATTGCACAGGGTGCGGACCGGGGGTGATGTCTTCGGTAATGCTCATTATTCTCCTTCAGCATGCCCACGCTTGCGCTTTGGTGGCAGAAAACTATGCGGGTTTTCTATGTCCTTTACAGTAACGTATTTACACATCTTTTACATCCTCGTGTACCGTTTCACTATTTTTCGTGGACTACTCTATAGCCGTTTTAGAGCTTGTGCGCGCATGATGAAAAATATTCTGCGTATATGGAAAAAGGTTCGGGTTTTGTATGGGGTACCTAGCGATACACCTGTGTTCTGCCGGTAAGATAATTTTATGGATACTTCTCATAATCTTCCCGCAGAACCGGGTGCCGCACCCATAGGGTGCCTGACCCCCGGAGTTGTTACCCCCATGCGCACTGTACCGGCAGATATTGTTCGCCCCGAATACGTGGGTAAGAAAACCCCCAATGAGGGCAACGATTCAAATATGTACACCCCTGAAGAGGTTGAGAGAGTACGTGCAGCGGGTAAGGTTGCTGCAGGCGCTATTGTGGAGGCGGCAAAGATTGCCGTCCCGGGCACGACAACCGATCAGATCGATGTGCTGATCCACGAGTATATTTGCGATCACGGCGCTTACCCCTCCACCGTGGATTATCGCGGCTACCCGAAATCGGTATGCACCTCGCTGAACGAGGTAATCTGTCACGGCATTCCCGACTCCACGGTACTTGAGGACGGCGACATTCTGAACCTTGACGTCACCGCATACCTTTGTGGAATGCACGGCGACACCAATAAAACCTTGTTGGTGGGCAATGTCGATGAAGAATCCCGTCTGCTGGTCGAACGTACTGAAGAAGCCCTCAACCGTGCGATGAAGGCGGTTAAACCGGGCCGTCAGATCAACGTTATCGGTCGCGTGATTGAAAAATACGCGGCGCGTTTTGGATACGGTGTAGTGCGTGACTATACCGGGCACGGCGTGGGGCGCGAATTCCACTCGGGCCTTATTATCCCGCACTACGATGCGGCACCCGCCTATGATATGGAAATCAAAGAGGGCATGATCTTCACCATCGAACCCATGCTGACCCTCGGCACGATCGAATGGGATCTGTGGGATGACGATTGGACTGTGGTCACCCGCGATCGCAAACGCACCGCCCAATTTGAGCACACCATGGTTGTCACAGCAGACGGCGTGGATGTTCTCACCCTACCTTAGTTTCCTCCCAATAACACAGACACGACGAAAGAGAGACCTATGAACGAGACTACTGCTGCAATTCCTCCGGTCGAAAACTCGGTAGAATACGTCGATGTTCCGGCGCCCACCCCCAAAGACCTGACGATCGGTATTGATATTGGCGGTACCGGTATGAAAGGCGGTATCGTCGATCTGCGAACCGGTAACCTGGTATCCGAGCGTTTTCGTATTCCCACCCCGCAGCCAGCAACCCCACAGGCTATCGCACAGGTGGCACGCCAGATTGTTGATGAGCTTCAATCACGTGAGATAGCGCCAGAGCCTTATTCTGCTATCGGCGTCGATTTCCCCGCCGTTGTGAAGAATGGTGTGGTTTTCTCAGCTGCAAATGTTGATCCCGCCTGGATTAACACTAACCTTGAGCAGCTCATCAGCGACGCTCTGGATTCAAGGACTGTTTACGGCATTAATGATGCTGATGCCGCAGGTCTTGCCGAAGCCACCTACGGGCAAGGACGAGACAAGACGGGGCTCATCGCCGTTATCACTTTAGGAACCGGTATTGGTTCCGCCCTGATTAACAACGGGGTTTTGGTGCCGAACACCGAACTCGGACACCTTGAAATTGACGGGTATGATGCGGAGTCCCGCGCATCCGCGCGAGCACGCGAAGTTCATGATCTTTCGTGGAAGAAGTACGCCAAAAAGCGTCTGCGCCGGTATTTCCAGCATGTTGAAGCGTTGTTCTCCCCTGACCTTTTCATTATTGGTGGAGGCATCTCAAAGAACCCCGAAAAATTTATGCCCTACTTCGAGGACGAGATTCGTACCCCTATGGTGATGGCGACTCTGCGCAATAATGCAGGCATCGTGGGCGCTGCGCTTTGGGCTGGCGGAATGCCTTCCGAACGTCAGCGGCGCGGCGAACTCTAAAGCCCGTAAAACTTCATAAAGCGCGAACAGATAGTATTTTGACGAACAGATAGCCGATTGCTATCTGTTCGTCAAAATACTATCTGTTCGCGAGGAGTAGCTGTTGAAGTTTTAGAGGAATGTCCCCTGAAGCGGGTTGCTCTCGTTTGATTTCCCGGAGCGAGCCTTGGTAGTTTTGGCGGTATTTTTCTTCGCGGGCTTCGCGTCTTTATTTCGTTTGTCTTGGGAAGTTTTATCCGAAGAGGCTACCGCGTCCTCGGGAGGCTCGGCATCTCCCACGCGGTCCTCACGCAGAAGAGCGATCGCGGATTCAAAGTCTTCAAGGTTCTCGAACGCTTGGTAAACGCTAGCAAAGCGCAGGTAGGCTACCGCATCCAGTTTGGAGAGCGGTTCAAGGATGGTAAGTCCCACTTCGTGCGCGTTAATTTCGGCGAGTCCGCGGGCCCGAATAAGTTCTTCGACTTCTTGAGCAAGTTTTGCCAAATCGTCTTCGCCCACCGGACGCCCCTGGCAGGCTTTACGCACACCGGCAGCAATCTTAGAACGGTCGAAGGGCTCGGTCACACCGGAGCGTTTAATGACGGAAATAGTGGTTGTTTCAACGGTTGTAAAACGCCGACTGCACGCGGTACATTGACGACGACGGCGGATAGCCGCACCATCGTCGGTAGTTCGCGAATCTACTACGCGAGAGTCTGTGTGTTTGCAGTACGGGCAATACATGGTGTCTCCTCAGGTGGGCGCTGTGCAGCACCCGCGTCGAGCATCATCATTCTTATTTTACCGATGCCGTCAAGAGAACCGTCAGAGGCTTGTGTCCATCCTAGCCACGCCCACGATGGTTTAACACCCAGCATTAGCCCGCCGTGTAGATCTCTGAAGAGCTGACCTAACGGTTCGGTAAGGATTATCCAGGGGAATTACCCCTCCTGAATAAGCCTTACCCATACCGCTAGATATTGAGGGCTTCTCCCCTACCGGCGAATGCAGCTGGGACCGAAAATCGTCTTAATCTCACCAAAGAGGCTGGGATTGGGATCAACTCGCACACTCGAATCCAGAAGGACCAGCTGTTCTTTATCACGAGTGCGCAGGAGCATCCGAACATCCACATTCCCGCGATGATCACGCAGAACGTCCTTCAGTTCCTTGAGACGGTCCTCCGTCACATGGTACTCGGGCACCGAAATCGTAATCGGGGCGCCGCGACCATCATCGCTCAGCTCAAGAATCTGCATTTCCTGAGCGCTCATATTCACGCTACCGTCATCACGCCGCTGAATACGGCCCTTAATAGAACAAATCAGGTCATCCGCCAGGGCATTGCCCATCGTCTCATATGCACGGGAGAAGAACATGACGGTCAGGGTAGCACCCGATGAGTCCTCAAGCTCTACCGACGCATACTGATTACCGCTCGACTTGGCAATACGCCGCGAAACGCTCGTGAGCATGCCCGCGATCGTTACCACTTCGCCGTCGCGAATATGCGAGTCCTCGTCGATAATATCGTGCACGGATGCGGTTGCCGCGTCCGAAAGCGCACGTTCCAGACCGCGCAGTGGATGATCGGAAACGTACAGACCCAGCATTTCACGTTCGAAATTCAGTTTCTCGCGGCGTTCCCAGTCGGGAATATCTGGAACGGTCACCGAAAGATCGTCACCGAGCGCATCATCCATGCCCAGGGAACCGAAGAGGTCAAACTGACCTGCTGCCTCTTTGCGTTTCACGGAGACTGCAGCATCTACTGCCGACTCGTGCACCAGAGAAAGAGAACGGCGAGTATGTTTCAACTCGTCGAAAGCACCCGCCTTAATCAGCGATTCTATGGTGCGTTTATTACACACAACCAGCGGAACTTTCTTCAGGAAGTCGTTGAAAGACTCAAAGTGTCCCTTCTCTTCGCGGGCTGCAATCATGCCGTCGACCACGTTTGCGCCCACGTTACGAATAGCGCCCATGCCGAAACGGATATCCTTCCCCACAGGCGCAAAAGTCAGGGTGGATTCGTTCACATCCGGGGGCAGCACGGTAATACCCATGGCACGGCATTCGTTGAGGTATAGAGCCAGCTTATCCTTGTTATCGCCCACACTCGTTAGCAGAGCCGCCATATATTCCTGCGGATAATGCGCCTTCAAATAGGCGGTCCAGTACGATACCAAACCGTATGCCGCAGTATGGGCTTTGTTGAATGCGTAATCGGAAAACGGAAGCAGAATATCCCACAGGGCCTTAACTGCGCCCTCCGAGTACCCGTTAGAAATCATGCCATCGTGGAAAGCCTCATATTGTTTATCCAGCTCAGCTTTCTTCTTCTTACCCATCGCGCGACGCAGCAGATCCGCTTCACCCAGCGTATAATTCGCAACCTTCTGGGCAATAGCCATCACCTGCTCCTGATACACGATCAGGCCGTAAGTGGTATCAAGAATTTCGGCAAGCGGCTCTTCAAGCTCGGGGTGAATCGGCTGAATCTCTTGCTTACCGTTCTTACGGAGTGCATAGTTCGTGTGCGAGTTCGCGCCCATAGGTCCGGGGCGGTACAGGGCAAGCACAGCGGAAATATGCTCGAACTCTTCGGGCTCCATGAGTTTAAGCAGGCTGCGCATTGGACCGCCATCGAGCTGGAATACGCCTAGGGTGTCACCACGCGCCAGTAGGCGGTAGGACTCTTTGTCATCAACCTCTAGGTTTTCGAGGTCTATCTCTATGCCGCGGTTCATCTTGACGTTATCTAGCGCATCAGAAATAATCGTCAAGTTGCGAAGACCCAAGAAGTCCATTTTGATAAGACCCAGACCTTCACAGGTGGGGTAATCAAACTGGGTAATAACCTGCCCATCAGCCTCGCGGCGCATCACAGGGATCACGTCAGTCAGGTTTTTGCTCGACATGATAACGCCCGCGGCGTGCACGCCCCACTGACGTTTCAGACCTTCCAGACCTTTTGCGGTCTCGAAGACTTCGCCGTAAATCTTATCGACCGGGTCCTCGATAAGTGCACGCAGATCGCCCGCTTCGGAGTAGCGCTTATCTTCGGGGTTATACACATTGGCAAGTGCAATGTTCTTACCCATAACGTCCGGCGGCATCGCCTTCGTGAGGCGCTCACCTACCGAGTAGGGCTGATCCATCACGCGAGAAGCATCTTTGAGCGCCTGCTTCGCTTTAATGGTTCCGAAGGTGACGATCTGTGCGACTTTGTCTTCGCCATATTTCTCGGTCACATAGTCGATCACTTCGGCACGGCGGCGATCGTCAAAGTCCACGTCGAAGTCGGGCATCGACACGCGGTCGGGATTGAGGAAGCGCTCAAAAATCAGGTCGTGATTGAGCGGGTTCAGATCGGTAATACGCATGGCGTAGGCGACCATCGAGCCTGCGCCGGAGCCACGCCCTGGGCCCACACGGATACCGTTGTTCTTTGCCCAGTTGATAAAGTCAGCCACCACCAGGAAGTATCCGGGGAATCCCATGGAGGTAATAACGCCTACCTCATATTCCGCTTGTTCACGTACCTTATCGGGCACGCCATTGGGGAATCGGTAGTGCAGTCCTCGTTCAACTTCCTTCACGAACCAGGATTCTTCGTTTTCCCCCTCGGGTACAGGGAAATTCGGCATATAGTTCGCTTTGGTATTGAACTCGACGTTGCATCGTTCAGCGATTTCAAGAGTGTTCTCGCAGGCCCCTGGAACATCGCCGAATATCTGATACATCTCTTCCGGCGAGCGCAGGTAGAAGTTGTCAGCATCGAATTTAAAGCGTTTAGGGTCGGTCAGGGTCGAACCAGACTGCACGCACAGAAGTGCAGCGTGCGCGGTGTGATCTTCTTGGCGAGTGTAGTGCAGATCGTTCGTCGCGACAAACGGCAGGTTAAGCTCTTTGGCCAGACGGTGCAGATCTGCTTGCACATTACGCTCGATATCAAGCCCGTGATCCATGACCTCGCAATAGAAATTGTCCTTGCCAAAGATGTCACGGAATTCTGCTGCCGCTGCGACTGCCTCTTGGTACTGACCCAAGCGCAGACGAGTCTGAATTTCTCCGGAAGGACATCCGGTCGTGGCGATGAGCCCTTTAGAGTAGGTTTGCAGTACTTCGCGGTCCATACGCGGCTTGTACAGCTGACCTTCCAGAGAGGCGACAGATGATGCGCGGAAAAGATTGTGCATGCCCTCGGTGGTTTCCGCCCACATAGTCATATGGGTGTATGCACCACCACCGGAAACATCGTCGCGAGAGCCATCGCCCCAGCGCACACGTGAACGGTCGGTACGGTGGGTTCCGGGAGTCAGGTACGCTTCCACACCGATAATGGGTTTAATGTCATTGGCCTTCGCTTGACGCCAAAAGTCGAACGCGCCGAAAAGGAACCCGTGATCGCTGGTGGCCATAGAGTCCATTCCGAGTTCCCGTGCGTATTGAAAGAGGTCGCCTAGGCGGGCAGCGCCGTCCAGCATGGAATATTCGGTATGCACGTGCAGATGCGCGAAGCCCTTCTTAGCCACGTTTTCTCCTCGTTAGCTGTGGTTGTTGGTCTCTTAGTGTGCTGACTGAGTTTTAGTTATGCTCTAGTAATGTTCCCGGTGCGAAGTGTCTCAAGTGCATAGTCTAAATCCTGCGGGTAGGGACTCTCAAACTTAATGTGCTCTCCAGTTCCCGGGTGGGTAAAGCCTAGGCGATGTGCATGCAACCACTGCCGGGTCAGACCAAGTTCGGCGCTAAACCGGGGGTCGGCTCCATAAGTGAGGTCGCCGCAACAGGGGTGCCGTAATGAAGAGAAATGCACACGGATCTGGTGAGTCCGTCCCGTTTCTAAATGCACCTCAACAAGAGAGGCAGACCCGAAAGATTCCAAAGTTTCATAGTAGGTAATAGAAGAACGTCCATCCTCAATAACGGCGAATTTCCATTCATGTCCGGGGTGCCTGCCGATAGGAGCATCAATAGTCCCCATGAGAGGATCCGGCAGTCCTTGTACCAGGGTATGATATACCTTCTCAACGGTACGATCCTTAAAGGCACGTTTAAGCTCGGTATATGCCCGCTCGCTGCGCGCCACCACCATAAGCCCGCTAGTGCCGACGTCCAGCCGGTGCACAATCCCCTGACGCTCCGCCGCCCCGGAGGTAGCCACGGTAACGCCTTCTCCCAGAAGAGCCGAAAGAACAGTGGGTCCATGCCACCCGTGAGAAGGATGCGCGGCAACACCAGCAGGTTTATCGACCACCACAATATCGTCATCGCAATAGACTATGCCGAAGCCATCTACCTTTTCGGGCTGAATATCGGCAAGGTCACGCGGAGCAGGCGCATTCACAAACACAGTCTCGCCCGCGGACAGTTTATGCGACTTACCGATTTTCAGCTCATTTCCACGCTGAACCACACGCACATGCCCGTCGCGAATCCAGCTGGATGCGCGGGTACGCGGTATCTCAAGGGCACCGGCGAGAGCAGCGTCCAATCGCATACCTACTAAAGCCTCAGAAACATCGAACTCGGCGGTTATGCCTGCTGGCGCAACATTATCGGTCAATTATTCCCCTTCGGAGATCTTCTGAGTTTTCACGTGGGTAGATAGTGCGGAAGCCTTCTTCGCAGAGGATTTAGCACGTGTACCAAGCAGCGTTATGCCACGGAAGTTAAGCAGTACGATTAAAGCCATACAAACGCAGATCGCCGAATCGGCAATATTAAAGATGGCAAAGTTAGGCACCGAAATAAAGTCCACCACGTGTCCCATACCGAATCCTGGCTCACGGAAAAGACGATCAAAAAGGTTTCCGAGAACACCGCCCAGCAGCCCTCCAAGGGCAAGGGTCCAGTTCAGAGCCCGCGTCCTTCGGAAGAGGTAAAGGACGGTTGCCGCGGCAAACGCCATAATAACCGTAAATATCCAGGTTGCATTCTCGCCGAGAGAAAAGGCAGCGCCAGAATTCCTGATGGAATACCACCACAGAAGACCATCGATCACGGGGATGCGCTCCCCAATCTGCATCTTGGTAACCACCAGAAGTTTTGTGCCCTGGTCAATGAAAAAAATAGTAAGAGCTGTTAGAATCCCGACTACCCATGCGCCGCGTGATGAGAGTATGCGCGTAACAGATTTATGCGATGCTGTTGAACCAGCGGCAGACGCAGTGGTCTCTTCAGATTCCATGTATCTCCTCGGTGAAGGGCAATGAGCAGGGCGGCGGATGTTGTACCTGAATTCGCCCTCCTCTAGCTTATCTTAAGCCAGGTATAAACAACCGCCCGCAAAGCCAGTAGCAAAGTTCTTCTTGCCACGGATGCGGACGGTGTTTATAAAAAGGTATCGAAGCTTAGAGCTTAGCGAGCATCTGCTTCAAAAGACTTAAGAGTCTTCAGCTCTTCAAGCTGAGAGGTGAGGTGTTCCTGCAACTTCGAACGGTAACGCGACTCAAAACCACGCAGGGATTCCACGGTGATTTCCAAACTGTCACGCTCATCGGTGAGCTTGGAAAGAACCTCATCACGCTGAGAACGTGCAGCTGCCACCAGATCTTTAGCTTCTTTCTCACCCTTAGCAACGAGTTCTGCACGGGTTTTTTCACCCTGAGAGACGTATTCGTCATGGAGTTTCTGGGCCATGGCAAGCAGACCTGCTGCATCCTGAGCGCCGCCAGCAGCAACGGGTGCTGGGGTGCTGGTCTTATCCTGTGCAGCGGACTTAGCCGTTGCGGACGAAGAAGACGTATTGTTGGTCGCCGGAGTTGCCGAACCAGACTGGGCGGCTGCAAGCTTACGCTTGAGGGATTCGTTTTCGGTGTACAGCGCGCGGAGCTCAACAACAAGCTCATCAAGGTAATTATCAACCTCATCGCGGTCGTACCCGGATTCGTTTCTCACAATTTTGAAGCTCTTGTTAATCAGATCTTCGGGGGTGATAGCCACAGCTTATCTCCTTTGGAATAAAGTTATCTGTGAATAGGTTTTGGGATGCCCATAAATTTATTAAATAAACTTACGGTGCTGGCTAGGGTACCGCCCATTATTCTACTCTTCTCTACACTTCAAGACCCGATTTTCCAGGAATTCGGCGCAGAGAACCTCTTACCATCATAGTAAATGTATTTCCTGACGGAAAGTCTGCCTCGCCGTTATTGCTTCATACATCTTTATGCATATCAGAAAAATTTATGCTTTGACCAGGAAATATAACTGTTATTTAGCGTGAAAAAGTTAGTGTCAAAGAGGTCATCACTGACAATAAAAGTCCCACGCCTAAAATCAGAATCAGAAACCCAGTATCAAGGGCGAAATTACCAATACGCAGTGGCGGTACAACCTTGCGAAGCTGGTTCATCGGCCAGTCCGTCAGAGCATACACTCCAGAGGCGCACAGCAGGGCAATCCCTCGCGGACGCCACCCCGGCACAAAGACACGCACCCAGTCCAGAAGCATCCGCAAGAGCAACCCAATGTACAGAATGTGCAGGGCTATGGTAATGATGGCGAAGATGTACCCCATGCATTACCCCTGGTCAAAAGGAAACGGGCCCTCAGCCTCAAAAGCGCCCGGTGCCGGAGTCGTGTCAGCCCCCAGTACCTCTAGGTTTTCGGGGGTTAGCAAGAATACCTGCCCGGTCACACGTTCAATGCGACCTGAGAGCCCGAATGCGAGTCCGGAGGCAAAGTCCACAAGACGTTTAGCATCCGAATCGCTCATTTCAGCGACATTCATAATCACGGGAATATTCTCACGAAACGCTTCACCAATAATTTTGGCGTCGTTGTATGAGCGGGGGTGGATTGTTGTAATGCGGCGCAATTCGTCCTCATCTTCCTCGTAGGGGTATCCGGCACCAAGACCCTCGTCAATGCCGTAAGAGTTCACATCAAGCTCATGAACTTGATCGTAGCCGGAGGAAGGGTAGGGGTACTCGTCGGTCTCGTAGTGATTTTGCACCTGGTATTCCTCTCGGTTAGTTTTCTGTTCCCGGTGTGGGATTGGCGTGTAAGTCGCGGCAAACTGGTTGGTTTCTTGCCGCTGAGCTGAAGTTTGATAAGCAGACGATGCCGTAATCGCTTCTGATTCTACAGATAGTGGCTCCGCAGCGCCCGTTGCCTGTGGCATAGCTGCGGTATCAGGGTTAGCAGATGCTGGTGTGGGTAATGCATTCAGCCGGATTCCAGGTGATGGAGCGGGAGTTTCAGTGGAAGGAATAGATGCCTCATCCGTCGAATCATGACTATGGACATCCTGCATACCTTCCGATAATTCTTCAGTTTCCGACCCATAACGAGTCACGCCGAAGAAAGAACCGAGGCTATTGGCAAGTTTGCCACCGCCTTGTTTCGCCATTCTTTACTCTCGTTTCGCAGTCGTACATTCACATATATGCGGGAGATTCGCTCCACCGATACCTGAGATTCTAACGTGGGAAATAGCACCGCACATGCTGTCGGTTCGACACCGATTATATATGTTCACAGAGAATTTTGGGGGTATTCCCACGGGCTTTATTGACGATGATGCATATTCTTAAAGACGACGTCAACCAGCCCTCACAGGTGTATATTCTACCAGCGCTTGAAAATCCTATCAGCGTATTTCTCATCTGCTGCATACCTTGCACAACAAAACCTGGTAAAAATCTAGGCGTAATCTCGCTTCCCCATGATGTCGCTTCCTACCCGCACACACGTAGACCCCCAGCGAATAGCGGCTTCTAAATCTGCACTCATGCCCGCCGAAATCTGATCTGCATGCGGGAACTCGGCGCGCAGACCCTGCGCCAATTCCCAGAGTTTTTCAAAGGATTCGTCAGGGTTCGCACCCAGTGGCGCCACCGCCATAATACCCCCACAGCGTAATTCTTCTTGAGCTTCGATACGCTCAGCAAGCTCTAAAATCTCGTCTTGGTCCGTTCCACCACGCGCCCCTTCCGATGCATGCCCGGCCGTTGCCTGCGCTTCAAGCGAAACCTGAATCAGACATTCTAGAGCTCCTTGGGATAGAGCCCCTGGGGCGTCCTGCTCCCCCGCCTCATAGCGAGCTACTTGGTTGCGATAGGCTTTTGCTAAAGAATCAATCAGAGACGCACGATCTACGGACTGTACCTGATGGGCATATTTTACGACGGACTTTGCCTTATTTGTTTGCAACTGCCCAATAAACGCCCAGTAAGCGGGGTCGTCAGGTTTTTCGATGGCTCGAAGAGCACGAGCTTTAGGAGCCGCCTCTTGATCACGGTTCTCACCAAAAATACGTACCCCCTGGGTGTAAAGCGCTGCTACATCAGAGGCAGGGAAAAACTTGGTCACGGTGACAAGGTGAACTGTAGGGCTATGCTCGGTGCGCACACCACTGGTATCGGCTTCAGCATCACGGACGCGCGCCATAACCCGTGCGTAGTTATCCGCAAGCTGCTGCGCACGTTCCGAGGTGTACGTCAATGTCTGTTCTTCGCTCATCATCAGTCCCCTTTACCGATATACCCTCATACTCAGCTTTTCTTCGATTTTAAGATCTTAGGAAGGTTTCGTCACCCATACGAGCCCAGCGATACGTCCGGGTGCTTCACCTCGATTCATAAATCCTCGATGCGAAAAGAGGCTGGTGCTTTCATAAGTGCAGGCTGCCAAGTCGGTAGAAACCTCTATCTTCAGCTTATTCAAGAGAGCAATCGCTCCCGCTGGCAAATCTAAAGCTGGTGTTCCTTGGCTTGTCTGAGCGTATGTTTCGGGAATCTGCTGTGTCGCATGTTCGCGCATATCTTCGGGTACCTCATAGCAGCTTCCGCATATACTAGGCCCTAACCACGCGTGAATCTGTGTTGCGCCCTGCTCTCGCATCGTCGCAACTGTGCGTTGAATAACTCCTGCAAGTAGCCCAGGACGCCCTGCATGCGCCACAGCAATAATGGGCACGTCATGTGGGGTAGATTTCTCTCCCACGAACACGAGTGGAATGCAGTCAGCAACCATAATAGCTAGAGGCTGACCCGTTGTACTGTAGGCAGCATCTGCTTGCGGAGCCTGCTCGCGTAATTGATCGGCACGTTTCAACGTATATGCCCCACACTCGTCATTCGGAGAAATCTGAGTAGTCAGAATATGATCGGCGCATACAATATCTGCACCATGTACTTGATTGAGGTAGAGGAAAGGAGCTGAACCACAGAGACTTTGTACATCAGCACGGTTTTTCAGCGTTGCGGTATGGGGCTCGCCCGCATTAACATGAAGCCCCAAATTACCGGCCGACCGTGAAGTAAATCCGATATGCACGGTATATGGGCCGCTGGTATAAGTTCCTGTGGAGTAAAACGGGTTGAGGGTACTCATGGTTCTTTCTGCTGTCATAAGGTCAAAGCATACACAAAGGAGCCAGGACGTATATGTCCTTGGCTCCCTTATGTCTAAAAAGGATGTGTGCGACTTACTTCAAGAAGTCGGGCACATCGAGGGTATCGCGCCGTGCCGGGGATTCTTCCACGACGGGCGGTAGATCAACATCAAAGCCAGCTGCGGCAGGAACATCATTCTGCTGAGTACCATTCTGCGCACCGCCGAAACCATATCCGGTTGATGCGGGAGCTGCAGGAGCGGCCTGCGCAGAGCCGCCGAATGCCTGCTGGGTACGCTGCGCCTGAGCATTTGCCGAAGCTGAACTGTTAGCGTTGGTGTTAGTCTCAGGGTTGACGGCGTCAAATCCAGCGGCAATAACGGTCACACGTGCTTCATCACCCAAGGCGTCATCAATCACAGCACCGAAGATAATATTTGCGTCAGGATGTGCGACTTCCTGGACCAGGCGGGCAGCCTCATTGATCTCAAATAGACCGAGATCGGAACCGCCCTGAATGGAGAGGAGTACACCGTGTGCCCCATCAATGGATGCTTCCAAAAGTGGGGATGCGATAGCAAGCTCGGCGGCTTTAACAGCGCGGTCTTCACCAGCGGCAGAGCCAATGCCCATCAGAGCCGAACCAGCCCCCTGCATAACAGACTTAACGTCTGCAAAGTCAAGGTTGATCAGACCCGGAGTAGTAATCAGGTCGGTAATACCCTGCACACCGGAGAGAAGAACCTGATCTGCCGATTTGAAGGCGTCAAGCATCGAAACGTTGCGATCAGAGATAGAGAGCAAACGATCGTTCGGAATCACAATGAGGGTATCTACTTCATCACGAAGTGCAGCAATGCCGGTTTCCGCCTGGTTCGAACGGCGACGACCTTCAAAGGTAAAGGGACGAGTTACCACGCCGATCGTGAGGGCACCCAAAGAGCGTGCAATACGTGCTACAACGGGAGCACCGCCGGTACCGGTGCCGCCGCCTTCACCTGCAGTCACGAAGACCATGTCTGCGCCCTTGATAACCTCTTCGATTTCCTGGGCGTGGTCTTCAGCAGCCTGACGACCGACCTCGGGGTTTGCGCCCGCTCCGAGACCGCGAGTTAGTTCACGACCAACATCAAGTTTGACGTCAGCGTCAGACATCAAAAGTGCCTGAGCATCTGTGTTAATAGCGATGAATTCTACGCCTCGCAGGCCAACCTCGATCATGCGGTTGACTGCATTGACGCCACCGCCACCGATACCGACGACTTTGATGACTGCCAAGTAGTTCTGGGGAGTTCCAGCGTCCATTTATCCCTCGATTATTTCGTGTAAATCTCTAGAAAAACCCAAGGGTTCAAGTAGAACCTTAGTCTTCCTAACCTCATAGTGACTTTATCTGCAAGGATACCAACAGTTTCACCAGGTTCCTAGTTGCCTGAGGTATTTGACGTGCATTATTTATAGATTTTTATAAAAAATCTATCTTTTTACCCGATGCTTAACCATAAGGTTAAAGGCTAACGAGTAACCGGAACACGCGGCGAAGAAACATCATAAGTGTTTACTTTATTAGCGGCTCGTCCTTGTTGTGCGGTTTTTGACTGGTCCTCACGTACCGCCTCCATCAGCTTAGTTAAAACCTTAGCTTTAAGGTCACTCTCTTCAGCTGTACCCCACTGCACGACAACCCCATCCTTCAAGGTTAAGTTAATATTTGAGGTTGAGCTTGCCCGTGCCTCCTTCACCTGCGTCAGGATTGATGAGGGCAAAGCAGAGAGCACATTTGCAACCGTGCGGAAGGCCGCAGAATCCTGGGGAACTTCCTGTCCAACATCGACAAGCGGAACATTGATTCCATCAGCATTCTCAACTTCACGAAGTTTGATTCCCTCACTATCAACAACCACATATTTCCCGTCCTGATGAATGACGGCAACAGGGGTACGCTCTTTGAGGGTTACAACTAGTTCATGCGGAGGATGCGCCTCAATCTGCACGCCGCGCAGTACATGCTCCTGGTCGATAAGTTCACGCACCTTCTGATCATTAATACGAGTCAGCGGCGTGCCCTTGAGTGGTTCCAGTTTCTGCTCAACCTGCACGCTATCCAATAGCGAAGCGCCTTCAACTCGAATAGTCTGAACAGAGAGCAGCGGAGAATAAAAGACCAAACCGATATATAGAAGCACAGCAAGCATGAACGCACCAAAGCCGTAAAGGAGTTTCCGCAATCGAGTGAGCGGACGTCGGCGCTTCGAAGTCTGACTCTTACTTTGGTCTTCTGCCAAAAGCCCGTCGAGCCCGGGGTCATCGCGTAATTGGGCGATACGCCCCTGCTCTTCGCGGATCTCCTGTTCCCGCGCTATCTCGGTTTGGCGTTCCTTCTCACGTTCACGACGCCATCGGCCAAAGGTACTAGACGTAGATTTCGCCGATTGTGAATCCAGCTCATCCGATTCAGATTCCCCTGCATCCAGACGTATATCACGGTCCTTGGGCTCTGAAGACTCAGAATACGTTGCACGGGAAGAACCCGTCTGGCTCTTATTTTCGGTATGAGTTTCTTGCTCAACAGGATTCGTCTGATTCTGAGGGCTCGCACCGTCAGAAGATTTTGACGTATCTTCAGCAGGTTTAGCTTTCTTTTTGCCGCGAACAACCGGTAACTTCGGAGTACGTATCGGCGAGGTTGCAAACGCTTCCGTGCCCGGTTTTCGCTCTTGACGTCCTTTAGCCACTATTACTCCTTAGGGTAACGGGCATGTAGCTCATGCAGAATACGCTCTCCTAATGCGGTAACATCACCTGCACCAATGGTCATAATAATATCGCCTGGAACAGCACACATAGCAATATCTTCAATGGCTGCAGCTGCATCCGACGCATAATGCACCTCAGAAAATCCAGCACCGGTGATAAGTTCACTCGTGACTCCCTCAATCGGAAGTTCCCGGGCAGGATAAATATCCAGTACATACGAACGATCAGCCTTCGAAAGAGCCTGCGCGAAATCGGCGGCAAATTCTTGGGTACGTGAAAACAGATGCGGCTGGAAAACCACATAGAGGTTATGCCCATCGGCAACCGTGCGGCCGGTCTCAAGCGCACGGAATACCTCTGTTGGGTGATGAGCATAATCGTCAAAGACTTTAATACCCGCTACGTCACCACGCAGAGTAAAACGTCGATCTGCTCCTACGAAGCCGTATAACGCGGCGGCCGCGTCCTCAGGTTGTGCTCCAGCGAGAAGAGCGGTAATAAAAGCTGCCGCTGCGTTCAACTGATTGTGAATACCGGGTACCCGCAGCTGAGCATCCTGTTCGCCTTCGTAATGTTTACTCGCGCACTCGAAAGACCAGCGCAGTGTTGCCGAAGACTCTGAGCCGTGGCTCGTAATGCGTGAAACCCGTAGATCAGCCTCAGTAGACTGGCCGTAAGTTACCACTTCAATCCCAGCATCGCGCGCACGTTCTGCAAGCGCACGAGCGCCTTCATCATCCCAGCATGTCACCAAGACGCCCCCAGAGGCCATAGAGGCAACAAAACGGTTAAACGCCTCATACACGCGTTCGGGAGTTTCGTAGAAATCCAAGTGGTCAGGTTCAACGTTGGTAACCACTGCGATCGCAGGCTGGTAGCGCACAAAAGACCCATCGGATTCGTCAGCCTCTGCTACAAACCAAGAGCCTTCACCAGTGGCCCCCAATCGCGCGTTGCTGCCGTATCCTGCAATAACTGTTCCTACCGCGAAAGACGGGTGAAACCCTAACTTATCCAGCATGACGGCAATCATGGAACTGGTTGTGCTCTTACCATGCGTGCCAGCAACCGCTACAACCTGTGATGCTCCCATAGCGGCAGCCAAAGCCTCAGAGCGGTGCAACACCCGAAGGTTCTGAGCACGAGCCGCAATCAGTTCGGGGTTATCTTCGTGAATGGCCGTTGAGATAACAACGGTATCAATATCGTGAATATTCGCAGCATCTTGGGGAGTATAAACACGAGCGCCCGCTTCACGTAAAGCCTGAATAGTCGCCGTTTCTGCTCGGTCAGAGCCGCTTACGGGAATACCAGCTTTCAGCATTAACGTTGCAATAGCACTCATACCGGCACCGCCGATCCCTATAAAATGCACACGTCCCAACTCCTGCAGAGATGCGCGCGCGGGAAACGGCGGGTTCAGGGGCTCAGGAAGCACCATGTTAAGGTTCATCAGTTCGGACATTTATTTAACCACCTTCAGGGTTGCCTCAGCCATAACATGTGCGGCATCACGAATGCCCAATTTATATGCTCGACGACCCATTTCTTTTAACTTCTGAGCATCAGCCATCAACGATGGAATTTCACGGGCAAACCACGCCCCGGTCATTTTCTTATCTTCGATGAGAAGCGCGGCTTCTGCCATAACCAGAGAACGAGCATTGAGACTTTGTTCACCATTACCAAACGGGAGCGGAACAAAAATTGCGGGTACACCCACCGCAGCAACTTCGCTTACGGTTGCGGCTCCAGCACGGACTATCAAAAGATCGGCGGCGGCATAAACATCCTGCATACCGTGGCTAAACTCAATCTGACGATAATTTGGGGCTGTAACGGGCTCGCCTGAATCATCCACGATAGCTTTGCCTTTACCAGTAATATGCAAAACCTGAAAACCCCAGTCCTCAAAATTCGTAATGTTCTCAGCGACGGCATTATTAAGGCTTTGTGCGCCTAAGGAACCGCCCGTCACAATCAGAACAGGCTTATCGGGGTCAAGACCTAGAGTATGCCTCGCCTGTGCTCGTGCCGCTCGACGGTTCAGATGCGCGATCTCATCTTTCATGGGCATACCCACAAGTTTGGCGCGAGGGAAAGGGGTGTTGGAGAAAGCCACACCCACAAACTTCGCTAGAGGACCACCCAGTTTATTTGCTAAACCTGGTTTTGCATTAGCCTCGTGAATAACAACAGGAATGCGGGAGAAAAAAGCGGCAAGATATGCTGGCGGACACACATAACCGCCTACGCCTACTACAACATCTGCATTCGCATCTTTGAGAATTTTACGGGTTTGCGAAATCGCTTTTGCGAATCTTGGTAAAAAGGTTAATGCGTTAAGCGATAGGCTTCGGGGGAAAGCTACACGCGGAATAAACTCAATATCAAATCCAGCTTCAGGAACTAATTGAGCTTCCATCTTATCCTCGGTGCCAAGAGTCAGAATATTAGCTTCCGGCTCGATCCGGCGGATTTCGCGTGCTATAGCAAGCATCGGGTTAATATGACCAGCGGTGCCGCCGCCAGCGAGGACCACAGAGGGTGCCTTAGACATAGATAATAACTCCCAACAAATACATTCACCTCATTTTACGACATAGCAGGACTAACCCCGTAGTGAAAGAATATGAAGTCGGGTATATACCCACGTCCCGAGCCTGGTATTCCTCCTTTCCCTATTCCAGGGGCTATGAGTGTGAACCACCCTGGCCAGGTTTACGGCCTCGCGGGTTCTGCTGACTCTGTGAAGGCTGCTGCCGACGTATCTGACGTGATGCTCCCGCCGAAGGTTGCCCGGAAGAAGACGTCGGGGATCCTGGATGCAAAGGTCGCAACCCGGCTGGCAAACGTCCCGATGACGAAGAGCGGTGACGCGCTCGATTGGCATTTGTCGGCTTTTGTGGATTCTGCAGGGGAATCGTATCTTCGTGGTCTGCAGGAGTCATTCGTTGCTTGCCCGGCGCAAGACGATGCTCAGGATGCACATCTCCCTTACGGCGTAGCTGAGGAACCCGTTCATGGGTATGCAATCCATTTGGATGTTCCTCTTGGAACCGCTGCTCACGAAGTCGCTGCCGTTCACGCTGAATACGCTGCTCTTCATGAGCGAGAGCTTCCTGATGCTCCGCCTCACGGCGGCGCTCAGCAGCACGATCGGCACGTGCTTGAGCGCGCTGCTCATACGTCTTGCGAGTATGCTCACGCTGTCGCTGGGTTATGCCCAACCAGGATGGCAGTTCTTTGACTCTACGCAGTAAGCCCCCACCCCAGTATTCTTTACCAAGAGCTCCACCGGCTTCTTGCAGTTGAAGCCGCTCATCTTCAACGATGGCTTGAAGAGACAGTCGTCGCTTCCAGTCTTCATTAGCGCGTCGCACTTCGCGAGGTGTCTGCTTCGTTAAATCGGCGGCTGGTATAGGCCCGCCGACAAGTGGAGTTTGACGTGCAAAAGCATAAAGCATCCCTGCGGCAAGCATTGATGAAATCAAGGATGAACCGCCGTATGAGATAAAGGGAAGCGGCACGCCGATCACAGGCAAAATACCGGAAACCATCGCCATATTCACGATAGCTTGGGTAGAAAGCCACGCAATAATACCGCCCGTGGCAATACGAATAAACGGGTCTGCTGTTCGGGCAATAATGCGTAATGCGCAATAGATCAGACCCAGGTACAAAAGCACCACGGTAAGCGTACCCAAAAGCCCCAGTTCCTCGCCGATAATGGCGAAAATGTAATCGTTATGTGCTTCGGGTAAATAGTTATACTTCTGACGGGATTGTCCTAGCCCAACGCCCCAGAACCCACCGGTTGCCAAGGCGACCCCGCCAGCCTGAGATTGATCACAGACAGAACCGGTGCACACGCCGAAAACACTCATCAGTCGTTCACGACGGTTTGAACTCGAAATTGACCCCGCTACGGCACCCACGATCAGAATAATCGAAAGCCACACCATAGTCTTACGGTTTGCGCCCGCAATATATACCATGCCCAAGAAGATAAAGGCATAGACAATCACGGTACCGAGATCTTTACCGGCCAGAATAAGCAGCATCAAGGGCAAGAGTCCAAAAAGTGCGGGAAAAATTGCACGAGATGTCTTCTCTTTGAGTTTACTGCCCTGCCGAGTCATGACCATCGCCATCCACAGCACAATAGCAAGTTTAGAAAACTCCGAAGGCTGAATCTGAATGCCGCTGAACCTAATCCAGTTACGGTTGCCATTAATATCGGTACCGATAGCAAGAACGGCAATTTGGGCAAGAATCGCCAGGGCTAAGAGGATATTGACAACCCACATTTTGCGGTACCGCTGTACTTTCAAGACTGCTATAGCCCCTAATGCGGCGGCGCCTAGAGCGGCAAACATTACCTGGCGAGTTACCTGCGAGAAAGGGGACATCCCTTGTGAAATCATGCTCACAGATGATGCAGACAGTACCATGATCACGCCAAAAACTGTGAGACCAGCGCATACTAAAAGAATCAGTCGCGGCACATCCGCTAAATCGCGCGATGCGGAACGCTTATAAAGAGACGAGATAGCGTTATGCAGAAAAGAACCGAGCCTCGTTGAGCCGTTCCTGCCCTGGCGCTGTGCATGACTTACGCCTCCACGGGCCGACGAGTGAGTCTGACCGGGTGCATTACTCATGCGCTCTCCTCTTCTGTGTCTTGACGCGACAAACTCGATAGATTTTTCCTACAGCAGAAAAGTCTACACGGCGTTTATCGTTTCAGAGCAATCAATATGCCTTCAGTTACCGACAATATGAGATTTGACCGCATCCACAAAAGCGTTGCCACGAACGGCATAATTGTTAAATTGGTCCATCGAAGCAGCGGCAGGCGCCATGAGTACTGTATCACCCTCAGCGGCTAGCTCTTCTGCTTTGACTACGGCAGCTTCCATAACATTAACCCCGTCAGAGGGATCATCCGCCGAAGCCGTCATATTATAGGTAGGAACATGGCTTGCATACTTCGCCAAAGATGTTTTAAGTCCCGCCGTATCAGTGCCAATGATTAATACTGCTTTCAAACGTGAAGCATGCTGAGCTATAAGATCATCATACTCCACCCCTTTAGAAAGACCTCCAGCAATCCAAATCAGCGAAGGATAAGCGCTCATTGAAGCGTTAGCGGCGTGTGGGTTAGTAGCCTTAGAATCGTTGACCCACTGGATTCCATCGCGGTAAAGCACCGTCTGATTACGATGCGCACCAGGCTTATAAGAACGCAGTCCATCCCGCACAGCCTCAGGAGCAATATTTGCAGCACGACATAATGCGGCAGCGGCTAGCGCATTCTCCACGGTGTGCTGTGCGGGAGCTTGACCGGGAACGGGCGCTAAATCTTCAAGAACACCAAGCTCAAGTGCCTCGCTGTATCGATTCTTCAAAAACGCACGGTCAACAATAATGTTTTCCGCCAAGCCCAACATGGAGACTGAGGGGATCTCGGTTGAGCTAATACCGATGGCACGGGCACCTTCTATAACGTCTGCTTCTTCGACCATACGCAAAGTATCAGCATGATCGGTATTGAAAATACACGCTGCCTGAGTATTTTCGTACACACGTGCTTTATCGGCCTTGTAAGCCTCAAAGGAACCGTGCCAATCGACGTGATCTTCCGCTACGTTAAGCACCACGGAAGCGTATGGCGACAGTGAAGAAGTCCAATGCAGCTGAAAGCTCGAAAGCTCTACCGCAAAAAATTCATAGGGTTCATCGTCGGCAACAGCGTAGACTGCTGGCATGCCCACGTTCCCAACCTGCAGAGATTTTTTACCGGCTGCTTTAAGAATCGAATCGACCATGCCCACGGTCGTAGTTTTCCCATTGGTTCCCGTCAGGCACAGCCACTTTGGAGTAACCCGACCTTGACGTTGATTCAGACGCCATGCCAGTTCGATTTCACTCCAAATTTGGATACCCCGTTCATAAGCATCGAGCATGACCAGGCTATCTGGACGGATTCCTGGCGAAGTCACGATAACATCCGGGTCTTGATCATCGACACGAGGCACACATTCCATGTATTCCTCACCAAATAAACCCGCCACGTTTCCATAGGCCTCTTGGTAAATTCGGATGCGCTCTCGCTTTTCCTGCGTATCTTGCGCATCAATAGCGGTAATGTGGGCCCCCTTCTGGGCCAGCACATCCACTGCAGCATCGCCGCTGGTGCCGAGGCCTATCACGACAACCTTCAGCCCCGCCCAAGGCCCGTCCCAGGTAGTGAGCTCAGCAAGCCGAGGATTATTGACGACTGGATTGACGGCGATAGCATCTGCATATTGGGCACGCTGTGCCTGATACTTGGAGGCCCGCTGCGAGTTCTTAGCGTCAGGCATTAGTGAATCACTCCAGACGTCTGTGAGAACCAATCTCCAAAGAAAATTGCAAGAGCAACCAGCACACAAAGCGCATTTGCAATCCACAGACGGAATACCGAGTTCACTTCACCACTGCTGACAGAGCCGGGGACAAGACCCTTCTTATCTATGGAGTATCTTCCGTTTGCACCGGTTTTCTCAAGATGATGGTGGAAAGGAGTCATGCGGAAGAAACGGTAGGCATGAGGAATTTTATCGCCAACAGATACAGAACGTTTACGGCTAACTTTGAAGACAACTTTCTGCACAATCACCGAAAACACTTCCAGAACCGGCACAAGCGCGATAATGGGAAGCAGGAGCTCGGTACGGGTGAAAATAGCGAAGGAGACCAGTGCACCCCCCAAAGCAAGAGAACCAGAGTCTCCCATAAAGATTTGTGCCTTAGAAACGTTCCACCATAGGAACCCGGCGAGGGAACCAACAAGTGCGGCTGCAATAAGTGCCAGCGACCCTGGATCCCGCACATCATAGCATGCATTTCCCGCCCCACCGCTGCAGGCATGTACGTATTGCCAGATAGTCATGGCAAGGTATCCAGTAAAGATGGTCATCGTTGCGCCACCCGCAAGTCCATCGAGACCATCAGTGAAATTCACGGCGTTAGTGCCCGAAAGAGAAATCAGGGTAATCCACAACACCATGAGGATAGTACCGCCTATAGCCCCAGCAGCCATGAAGTCGAACGGAAGATCACGCACAAACGAAATCGCCGTCGAGGCGGGGGTCACTCCCGCCGCATTAGGAAATTGAAACACCAAATACGCAAAAGGAAGAGTCACCGCCAGCAGACCAATAGTCTTCTGGTTCTCGGTAAGTCCTTCGTTCCCCTGGTTGCGGAACTTCATAATATCGTCGGCGGCACCGACTCCGAGCATTCCTAGTGTAAACCCGAGGGTCAATAAAGCCGTCGCACTAGGAACCGGCGAGGTTCCAAAAACCGCAGCGTTAATCAGCAACGCAAGCAAGTAGGCAACAACGGCGGCTGGGATAAAAATAAGACCTGCCATCGTGGGCGTCCCCGCCTTATGCTGATGCGCGGCGGGGCCTTCTTCACGAATCAGCTGCCCCAACTTGAGCTTCTGCATCTGCTTGATGAAGAGCGGTATTGCTGAGAAGGAGATAATAAACCCTAGGATTCCAGCAATAAGCACAGTAATCATGGTTAATGTGTTCCTTCGTGAAGATGGCTACGGTCTAGGTCGGTCGTCGAGGTTTGCGCTGCAGAACTACCAGCTGATACCGTGCTCAGAGCGGCGCCCGTTAAATCCGTCACCTCAACAAAATCGCCAGCACTCAGCCAAGCTGGAGCCTGTTCTTGAGCCTCGCCAAAGGTCTCGGTGCAGAAGGCAACCTCATCGCCCAAAGAACCTAGTTTAGCGCCATTTGAAGATTTAAACAGCACAATATCGCCAGAACGTAACTCTGCACGCAAAATATTTAGTGCTTCTTGCGGTGTCTCTACCCAGGTAGCTTCGTTACCCCATGAACCTTCAAGATGCGCGGCGTTGTAGGCTGGTTTCGCCTCCTTCCCAACCGCAATAAGCTTTGATATATTCATGCGTACCACCAGACGACCGAGTCGATCGTGCTCCTCCAAAGAGGCCTCGCCCAGTTCGAGCATGGCCCCCAAAACTGCCCATGTCCGTCGTGGCTTCGCGCCTCGTCCCAGTTGGGCCAAAGTGCGTAAAGCAGCTGTCATTGACTCGGGATTAGCATTATAGGCATCGTTGATGACAGTCACGCCGTCTGCGCGGTCTGTGCGAGCCATCCTCCATTTCGACAGCGCACCGGTGTTATTGAGGGCATGCGCAATAGCGCCTCCAGGAACACCAGCGTTATAGGCTACCGTAGCAGCCGCCAGAATATTGCATACATGATGCTCACCAATGAGTTTGGAGGAAATCTCATATTCGCTGGCGTCGGGAAGGCGAAGAGTAAATTCCGGACAACCAGCATCATTAGTATGCAGCCCCAAAGCGGCAGCATAGCGTTCGTACTGCGGTTTCTCCCCCACCCCAAAGTAGGTTACCGGCACACTTGCGCGAGCTGACATGCGTGCAACACGCTCATCATCAGCATTGAGGATCAAGGTTCCGCCAGTACGAATACCTTCGGCAAGCTCCCCTTTAGTACGTTCGATGTTGTCGACCCCGCCAAACTCGCCAGCATGTGCGGTGCCAACTTTAAGAATCACACCATGGTCAGGGTGCACAATATTTGCCAGGTATTCGATATTCCCCACATGATCGGCACCCATCTCAATCACAAGGTAGCGAGTACTTTCGTCAGCGCGGAATACAGTCAAAGGTACGCCAACTTCGCCGTTGTACGAACCTACAGGGGCTATAGTTTCGCCCTGAGAACTTAGGATCGCTGCTAATAAATCTTTTGTGGTGGTCTTCCCCGCAGAACCGGTAATACCGATAACCGTAAGATCGCCTAGAGACCGCATCTTTTCAACAGCATACTGTGCGATCTTACCCATGGCGAGAACCACATCATCAACCTGGATGCTGGGGTACAAAACACCCCGCTCATCTTTAACGGGGCGTTCAACAAGCGCTATGACAGCGCCTTTGTCGAAGGCTCCCGACACAAAGTTGTGTCCGTCGGTCACCTCACCTGGCTTAGCAACAAATAGTGTGCCTGGTATAACCTCACGCGAATCGGTGGTCGCGAAGGTAGCACCTAGCTCGCTCTCACGCCCGGCTAAGCCGAGCGGTGAGCCGCCTGTTGCCGTAATAATTTCGGCGGCGGAAAGCTTAATCATCTATGCTCCTTATGCTTCTTCAAGCATGCGTCGATAATCCGGAAGAATTTCGAAGTCGTTGGAGACAAGCGCTTTCGCGGTCTCCACGCGGTCGTCAAGTTGCACATCGGTACCGGCAACATCCTGTGCCGTTTCATGTCCACGACCGGCGATAAGAATAGCATCTCTCGCATCTGCGAACTCAATTGCCCGCGCAATCGCTACTTCTCGTGGAGCAAGATTAAGGATTTGGGATGCCCGCGCACCTCCGGCAATCGCTCGTTCAGCCCCGGCAACAACAGCCTCGCGAATTGGGGCGGGGTCTTCACCGTGCGGATCGTCATCGGTCACAATCACAATATCGGCGTGCTGCGCAGCAATTTCTCCCATTAGGGGACGTTTGAGATGATCGCGTTCGCCTGTTGCCCCGAAAACAATAATGACTCGCCCACCACCTGGTCGGTCCATGGCTTCAAGCGCCCGAGTGAGCCCGTCAGGGTTGTGGGCAAAATCGACAATAGTATGCGGTGCCAGAGAAATCAGCTGCATACGCCCGGGCACTATAGGGGTTAGTGCCGTGCCATCAGCTAGGGCAGGTCGTAGGATCATGCGTTCTTCCTCAGAAGCACCAATATATACCATCAGCGCGGCGAGCGCGGCGTTTGAGACATTGAAATCTGCCGGAAGATGGGTACAACAGGGAATAGTGTCTCCTGCGCCGTTAGCCAACGTAAAACGATGCCCTAACCCATCACGTTCAACGTTGATTACCGCCCAATCAAGCGGACCGAACTCAGCTGGAACCTCGGCTAGACCCATGCCGTACTCAGTAACAAGCCGAACAGCATTACCGGTCCCCAGCTGAATCTGGGCGTGGCGAAGCATCTTCTCGCCCCACTTGTCATCGGCAGTGATGACAGCACGCTCAGTCCGCTCGGGCGTAAAAAGCTGTGCTTTAGAATCAAAATAATTCTGCATGGTGCCGTGCAAATCTAAATGATCCTGGGTGAGGTTTGTAAACCCAGAAACCTTATAAACTACACCATCCACACGGTGATAGTCGATAGCATGCGAGGAAACTTCCATTGCTGCATGAGACACACCGCGCTCCCCCATAATCGCAAGGAGCGAATGAACGTGAACAGACTCTGGGGTGGTTAGAGCTGAAGGAACGCTCACACCATCAACGAGAATTTGGATAGTACCGATAAGACCGGTCTTAGCCTTGAGAGCAGTTCGGAATACCGACTCCAGCATGTAGGTAGTCGTCGTTTTTCCATTGGTTCCTGTGACAGCGTAGCGATTCAGACCCTTGTAATCTTGTGACCCATAGATCAAAGCGGCGAGTGATCCTATAACAGGACGTAAAGAGTCACAGACCAGCAGGGAGCACCCATCTAAAGAAAGATTTGCCTCCCGAATCATCCGAGCGCCTGCAGTATCCGTAAGGATAGCGTGAGCCTGGGCCTCCAGCGCTTTTTGCGCGAATTGTGCACCATGAGCTTTCGCGCCTGGAAGAGCAACATATAGGTCTGCAGGACGAACTGCACGAGAATCCATGCTGATCCCTCGCACATCTTCTTCAGAGCTTTGATGTTCTAGAACAGGATGCGCACCTAAGGCCTCTAGATGCTCCACGAGCTCAGTAACCGTGCTCCCTCGTGGATTCTGAGGTCGCAGACTCTGCGCATCGCCTCCCAAGTGCGGGATGCGACGAACGTCTTGAGCCAAGCGCGTTTCGCTGTCCATTATCCTTCTTTCCTGACGGTCATACGCATTTCTTGCCGCCGAGATTATTATTGTTATCGTCCTCGATCAACGTCAAGGTACGTTCCTATTGTAATAAGTTCTGCACGGTCGGGTGACCGCATGTAACTCACCCGTTAGATTTTCCATCCGCAAAAATAGGAATTTTTACTGGGTCTGTGGTGGATTTAGGCACGTTATACGTGTGCAGTACTTTCTCCATAATCTGTGAGAACTGGCTTGTTGCTCCCACACTACGCACATCGCCCTGAGGGCGCTGCAGAGTAACGCTTACGAGAAACTGCGGGTTGTCTATAGGCGCAAGCCCTATAAAGGATGTGGTGTATCCGTCATATCCGCCTTTATCGCTGGGAGCTTCAGCTGTACCCGTCTTACCGCCGACTCGGTACCCTTCGACCGTGGCCGTTTTCGCATGGCTTTGAAGTACAACATTCTCCATTAGTTCTCGACATTGTTCAGCAGTTTTTTCGCTCACCATCCTGGTGCCGGGTTCCACATCGCGTTTATGCACCGTACCATCGGCATCAATCAAAGCGTCAACGATGCGCGGTTTAAGTTTCACACCGTTATTACCGAGTGCCTGAAAAATCATGGCGGTTTGTAGAGGGGTCTGGGCAATACCCTGCCCGAAGAAAACTGTGTATTCCTGACGACCGTCCCACTCATGCCAATCAGTTACTAACCCCTGCTGTTCGCCAGTCAGCTCAATACCCGTATAATCCCCCATACCGTATTTTTTGAGCCAGTTATAGCGGTCTTCCTTAGGGAGTTTCTGCCCGACAAGTACCGTTCCGGTATTCATCGAGTCGGTAATAATACCGGAAAAAGTTCGGCGCTGTGCGGGGTGGTCAAAAGCGTCCGTGAATGTTTGCCCGTTGATCACCAAACGTTCCGGAACGTCATACGCCGAGGTAGGGGTCGTAATGCCGCTTTCGATCAAAGCTGATGCAGTCAGAATCTTCTCAGTCGAGCCAGGCTCAACAACCTGGGAAATAGCGCGTGGGCTTGTATCCTGCTCGTTCTTAACTTTCTCAGCGCCGGGATCCATCATCGTAGAATCGGCCATTGCCAAAATCGAGGCATCCCGCACATCCATAACGATAACGGTGCCCCATTCCGCTTTGAGCTCGTCCACACGCGCTTTGACAATCTGCTGCGCGAAATACTGGATGTCCTGGTTAATGGTCAAACGTACGTTCTTCCCATTTTCTACATCGGTCGCCTCTTCTTTAGTAACAGGAATACGCACACCATCGGCACTAATTTCGTAGGTACGCTGACCGTCCACGCCCGCAAGATCTTTTTCAAAGACGCGCTCAATACCTACAGATAAATTCTTCTTGATCGTCTCGTTCTCGTTACCGGTTGCCTCATCAACAATGCGGTAACGGCCCACAACAGAGCCGCCCACGGGTCCGTTTGGGTACAGGCGCTCAGAGATGGCTTCCCCATAAAGGAACGGGGCTCCTAGAGCATCAATACGGCGAAATATCTCAGGGGTGACATTTGATTTCACGACGGCATATTTTGAGTCTCCGTCAAGCTTAGACTTGATAAACTCGTCTGTAATCGTAGGGTCAACGGTATGCAGAATGTCGGTTAGCTCATACACCAACTGTTCTGGAGTAATTTCACTCTTAGTATCGCGGTCATTATCGTAGCGCTTATACGAAGCAACAATAGTCTGATCCGCAATGATGTTGTACCGCTGCACGCTTCGAGCAAGCACCACTCCGTTAATATCGAGAATCTGACCTCGAACCGCTGGAACAGTCTGAGAGCGCATGCGTTTCTCACGCGATTTCTCGGCAGTATGCTGTGGATCAAACCCCTGTAGATAGAGAAGCCGTGCACCCACGGCTGCCAAGCCGCCAGTGGCCAAAGCACCCACTACAAACCCGCGACGCCCAAGCTGTTGAGGCTCGGGCGGCACGGGCGCATTCTCATGAAAGCTCAAAGGTGTCCTTTCAAACTCTTAAACAGTTCGTTCCAGTCTCCACCAATATACTATCGTTGAGATGCTGAAGGGTTAGTGGATGCCGAGGGTTTTGCAGACGCTGACGATGAAGCAGACGCACTCGAAGCCGGCTGCTGTTTATCTGCCGATGCAGACGGTGCTGCACTCGGTGTTGCAGATGTCGAAGCGCGGCTCCCCTGACTGGGAACGGCGGGGGCATCCACGAGGTTGCGAGCGCCCGGGGCATCATCTTTAGGCTTCGCTACAGGAGTAGCCGTGCCGTTAATCTGCCCGCTGTTGATATCCAAAGTTGCCGGAATATCCGTCGCATGCATACCCAGTGAGCTTGCACGGTTCGCCAAGTTTTGCGGGGCCTGTTGGTACCCAATTTCTTGTTGCAGGGCTTGGTTCTCTTGGGTCAGTGTTTGCTCTTGGGTACGCAAGTCCACAAGGTCGTATTGACGGGTTGCGATCAAGATATTGAGCATCAAGATAAAGACCAAGGTCAACGGGATAGCAACAAATACACCCACCAACGCCACAGGACTCCAGCTTCGCGGACGTACCAGTGACAGGGCAAGCGGTACACGACGAGTCTCCCGAGCCTGAGCTTTTACTCGTGAGCTCTTAGCCGCAATCGAACGAGCTGGGTATGCAGATTTCGCCGGGTATCCGATAGTACGCGGATGCTGAGCACCGCCAGTGCGCGGACCAGCGTATGCGGTTACATGTTCCGACAACCGGTTCTGCGCACGATGAGCAATTCGAGCGTGCGTATCAGAAGTTACAGAAGTACGTGGAACCTGGATTTGAGAAACACGGCTTTTCACATTTGACGCAGGTTTATTCCGCCCCGGTACACCCCGGCGCGTTGGGTGTTTTTGAGCAGGTTTATGCTCAGGGATAATACGCAAATTAGCGTTCCGAGTTCCCCTGCGCCGATTGGCAGTGCGGGGCGTCTCCTCTACGCCGGTTACAGTCGGCGCTTCGGGAGTGGTAACGCTCGGAGAGTGTTGCGGAGGGGTCATATCCTGCTCTTTCAAGTCTGTATCTGTTGTTATGCCAATTAGGTAGATGTGCCGGGAGAGTTAAATTAAGCTGTCTTAGAGATTCAGCTGGATACTTTGATTTTTTCTCCGGCACGCAGTTTAGCGCTTGCTGCACGCGGGTTTTCGGCGATTTCAGCCTCTGTAGGCGGCTCTGCACCGCGGGTGATAACTCTTATCGTCGGCTGATGTTCGTCGAGCTCCACAGGAAAGCCTTTAGGGGCCTTCGACGTAGCAGCCTCGGTCAAAGCACGTTTGACGATTTTGTCTTCAAGGCTGTGATAGCTCATAGCGACAAAACGACCGCCGAGTCTCAGAGCATCCAAAGCCGCTGGAACCGCCCGTTCAAGAGCTTCTAGCTCATGATTAACCTCGATACGCAAAGCCTGGAAAGTTCTCTTAGCCGGATGACCGCCTTTGCGCTGTGCTGCAGCGGGTACAGCCTTCTGAATGGCAGCTACCAGTTCCCCAGTCGTGGTGAAGGGTGCGTGCTTTCGCTGTTCCACAATATGCCGGGCAATACGGGCAGCAAATTTCTCTTCACCCCAGTTTTTGATGATGCGACGCAGCTGATTCTCGCTGTACTCATTGACAACGATGCGGGCAGTTAGCTCATCATCACCGTTCATGCGCATGTCCAAAGGTGCATCATAGGAATACGCGAACCCACGGGAACGTTCGTCCAGCTGCATCGAAGACACGCCTAGATCCAGAAGAACGCCATCTACAGAGGTGACTCCCGCCGCGGACATCGCATCTTCTATATGGTCATATACGGTGTGCACAGGCACGAAGCGATCTCCAAAACGTGCCAGACGTTCGGCAGCAATAGCATGCGCCTGTGCATCACGGTCTATGCCGATAACCGTTAGGTTGGAGAACCTTTCAAGCATTGCTTCTGTATGACCCCCCATACCCAAAGTCCCGTCAATGACAACCGCATCCTGGCGCGAAATAGCGGGTTCCAACAGCTCCAGGCAACGATCGAGCATAACCGGAACATGGCGTTCCTGTGCCTGTCGTTGTGAAAGCTGCCCCAAAAGCCCTTCCCGATATCCAGGGTCGCCAGATACAGCATTGGGGGATGTCGAAACATCGTGCGTTGGGGCAACCACGCCGGTAAGTGAGTGAGACTCGGCGATCATGATGCTCCTTCCCATAGCTCTAGCGGTCGTTCACAGCGGATCACAGGTTACGTTTGGGGCAACAAAACTGTGTGGTGACATAGTCATTACAGAATTGGGGCGAAAGGATCTTCGTCCAACGACGCAAATTCTGCTTCTGTCTGTGCCATATATTCTTCCCATGCTTTGGAGTCCCAGATTTCCGCACGGCTTCCTGAACCAATCACAGTCAGCTCTTGCGACAGACCTGCATACTCACGCAGCACAGGCGGGATCGTTACACGTCCCTGCTTATCAGGCACCTCATCAGAAGCTCCCGAAAGGAACATGCGCATAAAGTCACGTGCTTGCCGCCCAGGAAGCGGAGAGCTTCGCATCGTTTCGTGGATACGCTCAAACTCGGCGACAGGAAACACGTATAGGCAGCGTTCCTGACCGCGTGTTAGCACGAGACCAGCTGATAGCTCATCGCGAAATTTCGCTGGCAGGATGATGCGCCCCTTGGTGTCCAGGCGGGGTGTATATGTTCCAAGAAACATGCGGCACCCCTTTCCTGACAAGCGGAATACCCGCGACTCCAATTAGGCATGTCTACCCCTGAAACTATCTTCCCCTCCACTTTACTCCATTTTGCTCCACTATTCCTACCTCATGAGGATTTTTCTCAGAAAGAACACAGCTTTTCCTTAGTTTTAAGCGCCAAAGAGGGCGAGTGGTTTATCAAAAACCACTCGCCCTCTCGGACGTTTCTTTAAACTTATTAGTAAAATTTAAATCATCAAAAGTTAGTTTTCACCACGGTTACGATCGTCCCAACGCTCTTCGAGGCGAGACATGAACTTCGACTGCTTTGTAGATTTTTCAGAAGAACCCGCACCTTCCTGGCGAGCTTGGGTTGCTCCCTGCGCCTTGTCTCCTAAGAACGAATCCACCGGAGTCTTCTTACTTGTTGTCGCCAAATAAACACCACCGGCAGCAATAATAAATCCAATAATGCCCAGCCATATCATCTTTGAGGCAACGGCACCGATAATAATACCCAACCCAGCTAACACGCCTAAAATGCCGAGAGCCATGTGTCGGGCACTAAATACGGGAGCTGTATTACCCGTTGATGACATTGATGACGCAAAATGTGGATCCTCAGCGCTCATCAGTTCTTCGAGCTGGTCGAGAACCTTCTGTTCACGCTCAGAAAGTGCCATTTCATTCTCCTTGAACGAACCGGTGACATGAGTGCTTATTCGTCTATCCTAAACCTACAACACTCCGTTGCTTTTATACTACCCCGCAATCCTTTTTTAAGATACCTACCGCTCGCTCGCGTGAAAATTTTCTTCTCTAACCAAATATGGTCTTGTTTACACTCTTTATGGGAAGATTCACCTCAGGACAGATTTTTCTACCCCAAATCCTTCGATTCCCTCCACTTTTTACTCCCCTATACTCCAGAGCGCTCCCCTAAGAAGTTTTCTGTTTTTCTGGGCTGCTCTTGTGAATATATGAAAGATCAGAAGCACTAGAAACAGCTGCATCAGTAAACTTCTGACGGATACTATCGAGAGCATGTTCCACTGCGCTCCAGTCAGGAGCACTGCGGATTCCATTCCAAGCACCGACCCTGAACCTATCATCACCCACAGTATCTTCAAGATGTTTAGAACCTGCCTCTATATCTAACAGTATTGCATCGTCGAAGAGTGGATACTGCACTCCGAGCTCACTACGTTCAAGTTTTTCGGCGCGAACACCAATGAGGCGAATAGCGCGTGTCGCATACTCCTGAGATTGCTCAGCAGAAAAGGCCAAAAGCCCCATCCCGCGCAGTGCAGCATGAGATGCCCGATAAATTTCCATACCTGAATCGCAAGAAACCGACAACGGCACAGATTTCGTATGAGTCTCAAATCCTTCATACCGAATTTTGAGGCTGAGAGAACCGGCCAGCTTACGTGCACGGCGCAAACGTATACCCACTTTAAACGAAAGCGAGCGCAAAGCATCTGTAATCTCATACCCCGCCGTAGTATCAGTCCCGAATGTGTGCTCAGCGCCTATACTTTTCTCTTCACGATAGGGCACAACATCACGGCTATCGAGCCCACGAGATGTAGCCCAAAGGTGTTCTCCAGCAGCTCGTCCGAACCGTGCACGCAGCCAGCTTATGTCGAGTTCGCGTAAACCAGCAATTGTTGTAATACCGTATTTACCGAGGGCTGCAGCACTTTTAGACCCTACACCCCAGAGCTTTGAGACAGGAAGTGGATCTAAAAACTCACGGACTTTTGCGGGAGGAACCACCCATAGCCCGTTAGGTTTACTACCGGTCGAAGCCATCTTGGCAATAAGTTTATTGACGGAAATCCCTGCCGAGCTTGGTAGATGAAGTTCCTCCGCAATTCGTGAACGCACACGCTGAGCGATATCTACAGGACTCGTTCCATGGATAACTGCACCCGTGAGATCCACAAAAGCTTCGTCCACGCTTACCTGTTCTACCAACGGGCTTTCTGCACGCAAAATATCCATAACAGCCTGCGAATAATACCTATAGTTACCGCGAAGAGGCATGACCACAGCAGCAGGACATAGAGAAAGAGCTCGTGAAAGGGGCATACCAGAACGAACTCCATATATGCGAGCCTCATACGAGGAAGAACACACCACGGCGCGAGGCCCCTGTGGAGCAACGATGATAGGTGCACCCTGTAATTCGGGGCTCTCCAGAAGCTCCACATTAACGAAAAAAGCGTCCATATCAAGATGCATAACAACGCGCCCCTGCTGCTGGTTCATACCCCTCCTTCCCAATTCACAATATAATAGCATATATATTCTATAATTAGTACTTGTATTCTATATTATAGAAACCTCAGACCTTAGGAAGGTTATAATATTCGCAAATATCAACCGGTGCTTTACTCTAGAGGAGTATTCGCGCGCACTCCCCTAAGGAACACAAACATGACAGAACAGCCGAAACCTGAAAATCTCAGCGACGGCGTTAAGTCTGAGCAAGAAGCTTACCTACGCGCAGTCGAAGCTACTATGTCAGAATTTTTCGCACAACAACGCACTCTGCTGACCGCTATATCTCACGATGCGCTGCCCCTTCTTGAAGCTATCGAGTCGCTCTCTTCCGGGGGGAAACGTCTCCGGGCTCTTCTGAGCTATTGGGGATGGCGAGGTGCTGGAGGAGACTCCATACTCGAAGGGTCGGCTCCTGCCCCTATTATTCGAGCAGGGGCTGCCCTTGAGCTCTTTCAATCAGCGGCTCTTATTCACGACGATATTATCGATCGCTCTGATACACGCCGCGGAAAGCCCTCAGTACATAAAAAGTTTGAAACGCAGCACATCCAGAACTCATGGGTGGGCGATACTTTCAACTACGGACTAACCGGTGGAATCATCGCGGGTGATCTGTGCCTTTCGTGGTCGGAACAGATGTTCTCATCCATCGGAGAAGGTGCTTTATCCGGCACCGAAGCGCGAAACATCTTCGATACTATGCGTACCGAAGTCATGGCTGGCCAATACCTTGATGTGCTTTCCGAAGTTATTCCAGCAGAGACTCCTGAGAACGCCCTCGCTCGTGCTCACCGTGTTATTCAATACAAATCCGCAAAGTACTCCTGTGAGCACCCACTCGTCTTAGGAGGGGCTTTAGCACTCACCGCAATCGCGCATCAAGACCACCCGATTCTTGGGAAATATCGTGCTTTCGGACTTCCGCTGGGAGAAGGATTTCAGCTTCGTGATGATGAACTTGGTGTCTTTGGAGAACCTAGCGCCACAGGCAAACCCGCCGGAGATGATATTCGTGAGGGAAAACGCACCGTTCTCATAGCGCTAACAACACAAAATATCTCTGCTGAAGACCGCAGGATGCTTGAAGGCGCCTTAGGGAACCCGGAACTCACGAACCAGCAAATCTCTAAAATCCGAGAGCTTATGATAGGCTCTGGGGCTCTAGAGCATGTCGAAGAGCTTATCGCTCAGAAGTCAGAAGCTGTAGATACTGCTCTTCATGCGCTGCCGGTATCCGAGCCGATACGCTGCGCGCTCAGCGCGATAGCGGCTAAGGCGCTGCACCGTAAAGCTTAGAGAGAATGGCGATGCGGCGCATCCAAGCTGTTAGATGCGCCGCATAACTATATATTTTTCGGGTACCGTTGGAACTCGATCTTGATAAAAACTCTTCTTAGTTTTGTTCTACCAGGCAAGCGCCTGTGCGCGACGGCGGATCTCTGTCTTGCGTCCGTCTTTCAAAGCATCAATAGGGCGCCCAGGAAGAGAGTCATCATCCGTGTATAGCCAGACGATTGCTTCTTCATCGCTGAACCCTGAGTCTTTGAGTACGACTAGAGTTCCCTTTAAAGATTCCAAGACGCGGTTCCCGTTCAAAAAGAGTGCGGGGACTTTACGCACGTTGGTTTCGGGATCACGCAAGGCTATCAAAGACCCGTCAGAAAGAAGATTATGTATGCGAGTGATCTTCAGATCGAGGATCTCAGAGATCTCTGGAATAGTGACCCACTCGCCTACAAGGGCAAAGGTCTGAGCAATATTTTCGTTAGTCACCCTTTAAGAGTGCCAGAGAGCCTAATCAATTACCACTTATTCCGTACCGCAAGCTGGTGTGTTGCAAGTAGCGTGCTCATCTAGCCTACGACTAAATCACAGGTATACACCTTTCCTGAAAATCTGCTGAGGGTTGGGTTCCGACATGACGAATAGGGTCGCATCATTCAAATGCATCGCCTAAAATTTTTATCACTATGAGTCATACTCCACAGCCTAATTCCGGTTCCTCTGTGCCCGGTCCTGCTCCCCAGACGAATCATAAGCAGCCGCTGCGGTTAACCGGTCAAGTGCTCGAAAAGCACTACCTCATGGGACGAATGATAGCCCGCGGAGGCATGAGTGAAGTCTATTACGCTTCTGACTTGTGGTCGAATAATCCCGTAGCTATTAAAGTACTTACGCCCGAACTTGCCGAACAAGCGGAGAACAGGCAAAAATTCCATCGTGAGGAAAGCTCTCTGCGTAAAATTGGCGGGGGTCACACAGTAGGTGTGTTGTCTTCAGGTACCGAGTATCTTCAGGGGCAGCGCATTATGTATATCGCTTTGGAGTACGTTTATGGGTGTACGCTCAGCCAGCTCCTTCGCTCTCGCCAAGCGCTGTCTATGGGGGAAGGTCTTGAAATTTTGCTTCCCGTTGTTGAGGGGCTTTCAGAGGTGCATGCGCATCGGTATGTTCACCTCGATATGAAGCCGGGGAATATTCTTTTAGATACTCAGCGGCGCATTAAGTTAGCAGATTTTGGTCTTACGCGCCGCAATGACCAATATGACTCTGGGGTTCTTATGGGTACCCCCGCCTATGTGGCGCCTGAAATTTTAGACCCGCAAGGACGTGTTGGTGCTCCAGCGGATATTTTTGCGCTGGGCGTTATGATGTACCGTATTTTCTCCGGTCGTTTACCGTTTACCGGTTTACACAACGATCAACAGGTTCTCTACCACAACGCCAACATTGAGATGCCTCCAATTACGGAAGTAGCTCCGGGAATCGACCCCGATATAGCGGGGATTATCAGGTGGTGCACACGTAAACAAGCGGATGCACGCCCCGAGGACGCCACGGAACTTTTCACTGCTTTATCCGAGATAGCCCAGCGGATGAATCCTAAAGATCGTGCATGGCGTTCCCCGCATCTTGAACCTCCCGAGCTTGCACTTTGGGATGAGGTGGGTGATATTGCTGAGCGCAGCGGCATGGCGCAAATGGTGCGTGATACTCCTATTAGCGCGTACGGCAGCGCGGTAGATTTGATTCTCGACGTAGATGCAGAGAATTCGGTAATTGACGATTTTGGTGTCCCTCTCTCCCCTGCTGTCCATGAACAAGGGCATATCGGTATTGGCCCAGAACCACATGGTCCCAACGAGAGCCTAATATCTCCCCCATCTTCAACCCCTAGTGCACCAGCGAATCTCCATAACGCGCTACAACCAGAGCCATCGCCAGTACCACGATCAGAATCACCTTCCACTCAGCACGTTCCTCAGCAAGAAAAGTCTATGTCCAAAGAGCAGCTGGACAATGAATCGTTCTCTGCCTATGCAGATCCGCAACGAATATATGATCGCCGGAATTCAAGTGTTCCTGTCCAAGCAAACCAGGAGCAAAATTCCTCTCTAGACTCTGAACAAAGCTGGATTTCTCAAACGCAGGAGCGCGAACGTCGGCACATTCTTGATCCTCGATTCCCTACCGAGTCTCTTGCCGAGCCACCTTCAGCTACAGCGTGGAGTCTCGCCGCATTAGTGGTGGTCGTTCTCTTTATGGCGGCTGGTTTTACGGGCTGGATGCTCGCCACATCAGTGCTGCAGGCCGCCTGGTGGCAAGATTTTTCCAAGCTTTTCGGCGGATTATAGAGTAATCCCATATGCGAAGGTCGCATAGAGCTCTGTAAAGTTCTATGCGACCTTCAGCATAAAGCTAAAACTAGATTGCTTATCGGTTCCTGAGATACTCGGATACCAAGAACGCGATTTCAAGCGACTGCGAGTGATTCAGCCGGGGATCGCAAAGAGATTCATAACGATCAGCGAGGGCTTCTTCATCAATAGCGTCTGAGCCACCTAGGCATTCAGTAACGTCATCCCCGGTCATCTCAACGTGAATACCGCCAGGGAATGAGCCGAGAGCATCATGTACCTCGAAGAAACCGCGAACTTCATCGAGTACATCATCAAAACGGCGGGTCTTATAGCCAGAAGGAACGGAAATTGTATTACCGTGCATAGGATCGGTTACCCAGATAACCTGTGCACCAGCAGCTTGTACCCCTGCGACGATAGGAGGCAGCTTCTCTCGAATATTCTTAGCCCCCATACGGGTAATAAAAGTGAGGCGACCGGGTTCACGATTCGGGTCAAGTTTATCGATAAGGGCCAGTGCATCTTCAGCGGTGGTTGTGGGACCGAGTTTTACACCGATGGGGTTACGCACTTTAGAGAGGAAATCCACGTGCGCATCATCAATCCCACGAGTTCGCTCACCAATCCACAAGAAATGGGCTGAGGTGTCATAGGGCAAGTCGGTTCGTGAATCGATGCGAGTGAGGGACCTTTCATAGTCAAGGACTAAAGCCTCATGCCCCACATACATATCGGTAGTTTTGAGCGCATCAAAATCAACCCCACAGGCTTCCATGAATTTGAGGGCGCGGCCGATTTCATCAGCTGTTTGTTCGTATCGCTCATGCGCTGGGTTTGAAGTAAACCCGCGGTTCCATTGATGTACCGCGCGTAGATCTGCAAAGCCACCTTTTGTAAAAGCACGCACAAGGTTAAGGGTGGCGGAACTGGTGTGGTAGCCGCGCAGCATACGTTTAGGATCATGCTCACGAGCTTCAGGCGTGAACTCAAAACCGTTGACGGTTTCGCCCCGGAAGGAAGGCAAAGTAACATCGCCACGTGTTTCCGTATCCGAGGAACGTGGCTTTGAGAACTGGCCAGCCATACGACCCATCTTCACCACAGGCATCGAAGCGCCGTAGGTAAGAACCGCCGCCATCTGGAGAAGAGTTTTGATGCGACCAGAGATTTTGTAGGCTGTGGCACCTTCAAAAGTTTCGGCACAGTCACCGCCCTGTAGCAAGAACGCACGTCCTTCGGCTACTTCCGCCAGCTGTTCGCGCATAGAATCTACCTCACCAGCAAAAACTAGCGGGGGCAGAGAGCTCAGCTCGGCAACAGTTGCGTCAAAATCAGCGTGATTTGCCCATGTAGGCTGCTGATCTATATGCAGATTCCGCCAGGTATCCAACCCGTAATCTGCGCCAAGCTGGTGGTTATGGTTCGCGTTGCTCATGGGTGTGTACTCCAGAATTTCTGTATGGTTCAGCACGCTGACGCGGCGTTACAAGGATAAAGATTATTGTACCTTCCTAAAATGCCGTATCTGAGCATATGGCGCAGTCTTAGATAAGTTTATGGGCACTCTGCACACAGACGGTTTACAGCCTGTTCGGCGGTTAAGCTGTCGGACGCCATGAGTTTTTTCACCGCATCCGCGTACACATCAACATATTCTTGCCCGCTAAGCTCACGAATAGCTACACCTACACGATCCGCAATCTCACGCTGTACGGAGAAAAGATGCGCTTCGTGACTTCTGCTGGAGAAATCTAGCGGCTTTCCAAAAATTGTACGAATCGTTATCTTTTGTCCGCGATTGTGCAGGTGCGGCCTGTTTGTTCCCAGCGGCTGCACCAGGTCCGTACCAATCTGCCCTACTGGTACGACGGAAACTCCAGATTCAAGGGCTAATCTTGCTACTCCAACTTTGGGACGGTAGCCACGCCCGTCAGGACTGCGGGTGCCTTCGGGATAGATCCCCAGTATGCCGCCTGATTCTAGCACCCGAAGGCCTCTGGCAAGAGATTCTTGACTTTTGACCCCACCGGAACGATCCATGGGAAGCTGACCCATGCTTGTAAAAAATTTAGCCATAGCGCGACCTTTGACACCGGATGTTGTGAAGTAATCACTTTTCGCCAAGAAATTAATAGGGCGATCGAGCGCAAGAGGTATAAAAACTGAATCGCAAAATGCTAGGTGGTTACTTGCAATAATGACCGGTCCCTGGGGTATGTTCTCAAGCCCGATAATCTCATGCCGATAGAGACTATGCAGAATGGGCGTACTAAGAAATTTGAGGGTGCTGTAGGCGAGGGTCATAGCTCTTCCGTCATAAAACAATAAATGCGGGATAGGCACGCGTACCCGTATATGACGGATGTGGTTAGCGAGCACATATCACGAGAGGACGGCAACAATGCGAAACCTCTACGTGATTAGATTGTAACGGTTTTAGCAGTACCGTGCCGAAATCCCCTCTTTCCCGACGCCGAGGTGACTTTTGTCTGATAGTTATCTGTGAATATTATCGTTTTCGCGCTCTTAGCGTAGCTCAGACGGTGTTATCCCAGAGCTGTAGGTAATAATTGACCACGAACCTATTTCAACTCTTGAACGGTTCCAAGTCTCAAAGTGAGAGTGTACTGTTGAAAGGATGCCATGAGTATTTTCGAGAATGCAGGTGAACCGTTTCGCCGCATCCGCCGTCAGGCACGTCAGCGTCGTGAGCTTGCCATCCAGCCCTCAATAATGCGTGCGCAAAGCTCTTTAGAGTCGGAGTTCAACCACGATCCTATTTCCCATCCGGCTGACCGTGAACTCTATGAGGGTGATGTTGGCATTCTCATCATTCATGGCTTCACAGGATCCCCGCACAGTATGCGACCTATAGCAGATCACTTTATTAAGCTCGGCTACCCTGTTGAGATGCCTCGTCTTGCTGGGCATGGCACACACTGGCGAGACATGGTGGCGACCGAGTATAAAGAGTGGGTTGACGGTGTCGAAGAAGGATATTGGAAACTCCTCAATGCAGGCTATCGGGTTATCGTAATCGGTATTTCTATGGGCGGGTGCATTGCTGCCAATTTAGCGGCTCGGCATGATGTTCTAGGCATGGTGCTCATTAACCCCTATTTTGTGGATGTAAACCCCATGATGAAAGTGGCACACCGAGTTGCCCCTATATTTCCTTCGCTCAAATCTGTGGGATCTGACATTGCCCGTCCTGGAGTTGATGAAGGTGCATATCCGCGAACTCCTACCGTTTCTGTACGGCAGCTTCACCTTTTGGGCCGAGAGACTCGTGAGCTGATACCCTTGCTACGAGCTCCGGTGCTTTATCTGCGTTCCCTTCATGATCATGTTGTCTCAGATAGTTCGCACCGCTATTTTCTAGAACACTGCTCAGCACCGGTAAACTTTAAATGGTTGACTCACAGTTACCATGTGCCGACTCTAGACTACGACGCGGAACTTGTCTTATCCGTGATACAAGATTTTGTCGTTGACTGTGAAGCATAATCCAAGCTACAGCGTTGAAAGGCCTTGTATGCAAATTGTCTCCGTACCCGCAGAAGCTATGGTAGATCCAGCGTTGAATCTCACCAGTATTGTGGAACGCCATGCCTCCGACACCTCAAATCCAGTGCTGTATCGGTGGCAGATGTCGCCTGGCAATTGGCAGGACATTCACGCACATCAGTTTCATGACATGGTGGTTTCTGTAGCCAAGGGACTCATTGCGCATGGCGTTAAACCTGGTGATCGCATAGGTATTATGAGCCGCACCCGCTTTGAGTGGGCTTTAATAGATTTTGCTATCTGGTATGCCGGAGCCATATCGGTACCTATCTACGAGACGAACGCACCCGCACAAGTTGCCTGGGCCTTATCGCATTCTGAGGCACAAGCAATTTTTGTGGAGAACGATAAACTGGTTCAGATTACTGATAAGGCGCATAAATTTCACCCGCTCAATATTAAAAATCGTTGGGTCATTGAAAATGGGGATTTGGATATGCTCATCAGAGCAGGTTTAGACGTCTCCGATGCCGAACTTGAAGCGGCACGCACACATGCCCATGCCGATTCGCTTGCAACCATCGTCTACACGTCTGGAACAACAGGTAAGCCTAAAGGATGTGCGCTCACGCACGGAAACTTTCTTAATTTGAGTCTTAACACGCGCATCGCGGAGCCGGAGATCGCTAATCCGCGTAGTTCTTCCCTTATTTTCTTACCTTTAGCGCATGTTCTGGCAAGGTTTATTCAGGTTCTTGCTTTGGATTCCGGGGTTGTTGTTGGGCACTCCCCTACCATCAAGAATCTTGCGGCTGATCTGGATAGTTTTAAGCCCACCATGTTGCTGGTGGTACCGCGTGTCTTTGAAAAGATTTATGAGGGAGCATTGGCTAAGGCGGCTCGTGGCGGAACCATAAACGAAAATCTTTTTAAGCGAGCGGTTAAGGTCGCCATCGCTTGGTCTGAGGCTAAAGTTTCTGGACGACTCCCCCTCAAGTTGGCGGCACAATATGCACTCTACGATAAGCTAGTTTACACAAAATTGCGTGCCGCTATGGGTGGTAAATTACGTTACGCAGTCTGCGGAGGCGGGCCTCTCTCCCCACGGTTGAATCATTTCTACCATGCGGTAGGAGTCCGAGTGGTTGAGGGTTATGGTCTCACGGAAACATGTGCGCCGATTGCTGCCGGGCGCATCAGCAATTTTCAGATCGGGGCTATTGGTCCGCTCCTGCCAGGTTCTCAAGGCCGTCTTGCCGAAGATGGCGAGCTTGAACTGCGTGGAATCGGCGTGATGAAGGAATACTACAAAAATCCCGCTGAAAATGCCCAGTCTTTCACTGACGATGGATGGTTCAAGAGCGGTGATCTAGCCCGTTTCGATGATCAAGGGCTCCTCAAAATTGTGGGGCGCAAAAAAGAAATCATCGTGACGGCCGGGGGCAAGAATGTTATTCCGGGCACTGCGGAGAACCATCTACGAACTTCTCCCTTGGTATCTCAGGCTATGCTCGTGGGAGACCAGAAACCCTTTATTGCGGCTTTGGTTACTCTCGATCCCGATACTCTCCCCGATCAGCTTGAGCATTTGGGGCTTCCGCGTTCCCTTTCTATGCCAGAGGCCGCCGTGCATCCTGCCGTGCGCGCCGCGATCCAGCGCATTATTGATGAGGCTAATCAACTGGTATCTCGTGCAGAAGCTATTCGCGAATTCCGCATTATGGGTAAGGATTTGACGGAGGCGGACGGCTATTTAACACCTTCTCAAAAGCTCAAACGGGCTAAGATTCTGCAGGATTTTTCTGCTTATGTGGATGACATCTATAGCCGTGTTTCGGAAAGCGCTAATAATAAACTCGAACGTCTGCAAAGCTACGCCGAGCAAGCTTCTGATAGGCTCCAAGAGTTCAAAACAGAGAAGACAGAAAAACTTCATGATCTGAAGGTTGAAGCGACTGAACGTCTTGAAGAGTTTAAAGGGCAAGCGGCGGAAAAGTTATCTCAGCATCAGCCAGTCCGAGCCACACCTTCAGATAAAGAGCGTACATACCCTGATGGTAAAGAGCACGTGCACGGAGATTCAGAACAACAAAAAGCTCCACGAATCTCTTCGGAAGAATCGTAGCTCTTGAATGCGAAAAGAGGCTAAAAGCTGTGGGGTTCTCACCAAGGTTGGGGAGGGCCCCACAGCTTTATATATGAAAACTAGTTATCTACATCTAGCCCAAGAAGAGCATTTTCTATAACTTCAGTCAGAGCAGGGTGAATCCAATACTGACCACGGGCCATGTCTTTCACGCCTAACCCGAAGCTCATGGCTTGAATAAGCGGCTGGATCAACACTGAGGCTTCTTCCCCTACAAGGTGAGCGCCTAAGAGCTGTCCCGTGTCTTTGCGGGCAATAAGTTTCGCCAATCCCACGGAATCTTCCATAGCCCATCCATAAGCGGTATCGCCGTAGTTCTGGCTCTTCACCGTAACTTCGAAGCCCTCACGCTCTCCCAGCTTCCGGGCGTTCTCTTCTGAGAGTCCCACAGTTGCTATCTGCGGATTACTGAAAACCGCAGCAGGGACAAAACGATGATCGCTGGCAACGAAGCTATCGGAGTGGCTGAGGTTATGTTGAACGGTCCGTGCCTCATGGTTCGCCACATGCTTGAGTTGGAATGGCGAGGAGACATCACCTAGCGCGAATACTCCAGGTACGGGAGAACCGTTATACAGTACGCGCTGGTATTTATCAGTTCCAATAAACCCGCGGCTATCGACGTCAAAGAAACTGGATGCTTTAAGAGTATCGCTATTGGAGCGGCGACCAGTTGCGGCAAGTACAATATCCGCAACAATCTCCTCTACCTCACCATTGTGTTCAACCACAACGGTAACGGTTCCATCGCCATTCTCGCGGATTTCGACAAGAGAGCGTTCCAGGAGAATGTTCCACTGGTGAGATGCTGCTTCTACGAACCTGTCTACAACTTCTACATCTACCTCACGGAGAATACGGTTAGAACGGACCATCTGATAGACCTGTGCCCCCAAAGCAGAGAATACGTGTGAGAACTCAGCAGCGACAACCCCGCCACCAAGCACTACAAGACGTTTAGGGAGCTCCTCCAAACGCATAATCGTGTCGTTTGTATGAACCTGTGGTAAGTCAATACCGGGAACCGCCGGAAGAACCGCCCGCGAACCCGCAGCAATTACAACCTGGCGACCGTAAAGTTTCTGCCCGGACTCTGTCTGCACTGTGTGAGCATCAACAAAATGAGCGTATTCGGGGTAGTAATCCACATTAGGTAGACCAGCGCGCCAGTCACGCCCACCAGCAGAAATTTTATCGATGCGCTGAGGGAAAATACGATCGCGTATCTGTGCCCAGTTAATTGCAGTAATTTCAGCCTCAATGCCTAACTTATTGAGCTCACGTGCTTTCTGCGCAGTAGTTGCCGGGTACACAAACATTTTCGTGGGGATGCACCCAACGTTCAGGCATGTTCCGCCAAAAGTACCGCCGTCTATAAGCGCTACTTTTTTGGTATCCCATTCCGGTCCTATCAGGGTGTTCCCCGATCCCGAACCGATGACGATAAGGTCGTACTGTGCTACGCCATCAATAATTTCGAGCTCTTTGATACTCATAGTCCCTCACCTGCAATAAAAATTACTTGAGTCTTAATACGAACAATACAACGCTGCACCCCAGATTTTATTCCGGGGTGCAGGCAGGCAACCAATTACTTAGGTTCTACAGTGCTGCCATGAGTCCGGCAAGCAGACGTGTAAATCGTATGGAGGGCTCCACAGCTTCTTCGTCGGGCCAGAAGTGAATCGGATGTGCTGCCCCAAGAGCACGTTGAATAACAGCTTCCTCGTTGAACGTAGGCTCAGCAACAAGCTGCCCAAAGAGTGCCTTCAATTCTTCGTACCGATAGCTGTGCTCAGGATCGTCGGCACGTAATTTATTCACGACAACGGCAGCAGCCTCAACAGAACTATTCTCGTCTTTCTGGAACCTAACAATCGCACGGAGGGTACGCTCAGTACCCGCCACGGAGAAAAGTGAAGGCTCCGCAATCGAAAGCACTCGCTGACTTGCGCCCCATCCAGTTGCTGTAAGGGTCCCTAAAAACGGTGGGCAGTCGATGAGGACTAGGTCGTATGTGCTCCCAGTATTTTCGATAAGATTCTGCAACCGTTCAATGAAGGGCGTGGGCTCTTTCGTATCGAGAAGAGCCGAACGCGCCGAACCACGAGCTACATGAATTTCGCCGCCCCCTATAGGATTGCTCGTGAGTAGCGTAGGTGTACCCACCAGGCTATTCCAAGCTGACGGGCTCACAAGGCGGGTGAGCGCATCGGTGTCATGGGTAAGCAGGATAGAGGCAATGTCCGGGCACCCGCCTTCCGCGGCAAGTCCGGTACTAGCGTCCCCGTGGGGATCGAGATCTATGACAAGGGTTTTGAGCCCACCGTGCAACGCTGCTGATGCAAGACCTAACACAATGGAGGTCTTACCCACGCCACCTTTGAGGCTACTAACACTGACAATTCTAGGCATGGCGCTCCGAAGTTATAAGTTCAACAATTGAATGAGTGCACTCTTATTTTATCGAAATTACTTGCGTTCGATAACTCTCGATCGCAAGTTTTCCCAATAATCTTTACACTCGTGTATATCACGCATATGTGGTGCCACAGCGTATGTCTTTAAAACCACTCTACTAGAGTATTGAGGTTTTAGTGCACGTCAGGCTTTACGGGCGCGGCGTGCGGCAAGTTCGTCTTCCGCGTCCGATACCGTCTGCATCTCTTCACTAGGTTGCCCATTCAGATTCGCTTCGATCTCACGCCAGACTCGCCCAATAGCAATTCCGAAGACACCTTGGCCAGCCTGTACGAGATCAATAACTTCGCTCGGTGACGTACACTCATAAACGGTGGTTCCATCGCTCATCAGGGTGATTCCTGCAAGATCCTCGATCCCCCGAGTATGAAGATGGTCAATAGAGGTACGAATCTGTTGTAAAGATACTCCGGTATCGAGAAGGCGCTTAACGATCTTGAGAACCAATACATCGCGGAAACTATAGAGCCGTTGAGTCCCAGACCCTGAGGCGGAGCGCACAGTAGGCACCACAAGCTCCGTACGAGCCCAGTAGTCAAGCTGCCGATAGCTAATCCCGGCAGCTTTCCTGGCAACAGACCCGCGGTACCCTAAGTTCTCGTCGACGATTGATACAGGATCTTTAAAAAGAACCCCCTGTTCACCACGCGGAGGTGGTGCCATCGGAAGAAGAACTTCAAACCCTTCTAACTGCTCGGCTGTACCATGCATATCATGGTAAGCCTCAGAAGAACGAGATCCAGTTTTTGAGGTATTCCCTGGTGTGGTCTTGTCACCGACGCTATATCGCGCCATTGGCAATACCTCCTTCTTATCCGATGTCCGTAGCCGAACGGGTTACTTCTGTTTGTTATCCTACCTTGTTACCCGTTCAAATGCACGGAAATACCGGGCACTAAGCTCCAGCAGTTTTTACACGTTTAGAGAGCAAATACATTACGGGATAAAAAGAGGAACCGCGCCTTCTGAAAGCTACGGCAGCCTTTATAGTTTAACCTATCTCTCCCTTTAGCATAAAACTTGCACATCTTCAGGGTGGGAGTTGAGCTTTAGTAGATTATTCTCCGCCCATACAACATCTAAGCGCGCCTAGAATACGGTCATGGAAACATGTAAACCCTACTCATATTGAGCACTATATCTGCAACAAACCTTAAAAAATGGATGCGCAAAAGCGATCAAACTTTCACGCATCCAACACTGAGATTGAGTGATATTTTTCTTGGCAGGACTAGCCCCTACTTCGTAGACAGACGCAGAAGCCAGCGCAAGTTTCTAACTACATGCGTACAGAAAGCCCTAGTTATACGTCGGCATTGCAGACTCTACAAGGGTTGCATGCAACTGCAGACAAAGTTTGCGAATCTTATCGGCTCGCTCTTGAGCCTGCGTCTGAGAAGCTGCGTCACGGCGCGAAGCTAAAGGAGCTACCGCGATCTCAACAAGAGAGATTTCACGGTCTGCTGCAGATTTGAAAGCTCTCAGATGACGGGGCTGAATGCCATGTCCCATAAGTTCAGCGCTAGCTCGGGCAATAAGCACATCATATTCAGTATATTTCGCATCTGCCTCGTCATCCAGAAGGCCGAAGTCAATAAGCTCACGAATAAGCTCAACGGGCGCACCCGAGTACTCTGCGAGTTCACGAATACTGTATGTACGCCCCTCCGCAACGTTGGTGGATCCCAAAACCTGGTCCAACATCTCGTCCGAAACGGGTGCAGGTACAGAGTTAATGGCGCGACCCGCCTCAAGATCGTCAAGATGCTGACGAATAACCTTGAGCGGCATATAGTAGTCGCGTTGCATCGTCAAGATATACCGCAGGCGCTCGATGTCGGTTTGGGAGTACTTTCGATACCCAGTATCGGTACGTTTGGGATGGACCAAACCACGCTCCTCCAAAAAACGAATCTTAGAGGCGCTAATCCCCGGAAAATCAAGATCCAGTTGACTTAAAACCTGTCCTATAGTGCGGCTCTTAATATCTCGGGGGTCACGACTATCTTTGCCACGTTCAGCGCTCTCTACTAGAGCCTCTGCCCGAGCGAGATTGTCATCAATGCGGGAGTTCATAGTATTCCTTTGAGAAATTGTGCTCGTCAAAGTTACGCCGATGCGCAGACCGCCTCGGCGTGCTGCATAGTACCTAATCGGCTTCTTCGCAGACGGCGTTACTTGTTCTTTTGTATTGTGAGTGAGTGAGGTTCAGATAATTTATCACAAAATGATAAACACTGAACCTTTGAGTCAATCTTATAGTGTTCCGTCTCAGAATTCCATTAGAAAACCGCCGAATAACGGCATTTTCGATGCCGAAAGATTACAAAACTTTAACCATCAAGTAGTAAAACAATACCAATTTATCCAAAAACCCTTATTTTTCCACGCGATATATAAGTATAGGTATTGATAAATTTTTAGAATTATTTGTATTTATTTTTCGTCACATTTTACAAAATCATCCGGTGATTACCGTCTTTTTGGCGGTAATCACCGGATATATATCTACGCCTAGGTACCGGTAATTAGTCCAACTCAGCCTGATAGGCCTCCGCTGAAAGAAGCTTTGCCACATCATCAGCATTTTCAGGACGAAGTTCGATAAGCCAGCCCTCACCGTAAGGATCGGAGTTCACCTGTGCGGGGTCATCAGCCAGCGCCTCATTGACGGCGACAACCTCACCAGCAACTGGTGACAGAAGATCGGATACGGACTTAGTGGACTCAATCTCGCCAAAGCTACCCTCAGCATCGAGGGAGTCACCGACAGAGGGCAGGTCTACATAAACCACGTCACCCAGCGCATCCTGCGCATGATCGGTAATACCGACGCGAACAGTACCTTCAGCCGAAAGGGGGGAAACCCACTCATGATCAGATGTGTACAGAAGTTCTGCGGGAACGTTGCTCATAGCAGCGATTTCCTTTCAGTGTGTTCTTGCTACGCACGGTTCTGTGCGAACCTCTCACGGTGTGGGACACGAGAGGCAATACATAAATTATCTCATAGATACGTAATGTTGAGCACGTTTTTTCCGAATCGTGTCATGGGTTCTTAGAAGTAATTTCCGTAAGGTTAAGATGTGCCTCGCAAATTTCACACATTGAAAATCAGACAGAATATAGTGAGATGCCTCGCCTCTACGTATAGCAGAGACGAGGCATCTCATTCTATTTAGCCCAACTCAGGCTAGAACCTCACTTATCGAGAGGAGATAACACTCTCTGAGAAGGGGTTCGGGTTACCGAAGCGGTGTGCGGTAATCGAAACGGCCTGTTCACGCAGGAAGGGGAGCATCTCGATACGACCAGCCTCGGTCACGGGGTGGAAGTACACAGCAACATCGGGACGACCACCCAGGGCCGTGTACACGGACTTGACGTCATCACCGATGTAACGGATACGAGTACCTTCAAGCGGAGTACCAGCCAGAGCGCGAACCGGAGTCTTAGCGTTAGAAGCCAAGTATGTGCGCCATGCTTCATCGGACTCGACCAGGTACTTGATGCCTTTGTTTTCGAGAATACCGCGTACAGCGACCGGCAGATCCTTGCCCACAGACAGAGCCATCGGCGCACCCGCAGCCAAGCCAGCAAGAACCACACGAACAGCCTCTGCGACAGAGGCGGATTCGTCAGCACGTACCAGAACCTGAGTGGGAACGTAACGCAGAATGTTACGCTCAACGCCAAGCTTCGAGGGATCGTAGCCGTAACCAAACTCGCTCTCCCAAGCTTCAGCATCCGAGGATGCCGAACGGGTCAGGAAGGCGAAATCTTCTGCGGTGCACAAATCGGCATTATCTGCTGTTGCCAGAACTTCACGTACAGCAACTGACTGAGGAACAGCGGTTGCGGTAGCCTCGGTGCGCTCCCAGTCGGACAGTGCAATGAGATAGCTAGGACCGCCTGCCTTGGTACCAGAACCAACAGTGGATTTCTTCCAGCCACCGAAGGGCTGACGGCGGACGATAGCGCCGGTAATACCACGGTTCACATAGACGTTACCTGCCTGCACCTTGGAGAGCCAGAGCTCAAGCTCCTCTGCATCCAGCGAATGCAGACCAGCGGTGAGGCCGTAATCCGGTGCGTTCTGAAGCTCAATAGCTTCTTCCAAAGTATCCGCGGTCATGATGCCCAGGATCGGACCAAAATACTCGGTCATATGGTACTCAGATCCAGGCTTAACGCCTTCACGAACACCGGGACTCCATAGGCGACCGGTATCGTCAAGTTCCTTAGGCTGAATGAGCCAGCGCTCCCCCGGCCCTAGAGTAGTCAAACCACGCAGAAGCTTCTCTTCAGGCTTCTGTGCAACAGGCCCCATCTGAGCTTCAATATCCTGCGGATGTGCCACGTGCAGAGAGTTGACGGAGTCAAGAAGCTGACGACGGAAACGCTCGGACTGTGCGGCAGCGCCTACCAATATGACGGTAGAGCCTGCGGAGCACTTCTGACCTGCGTGTCCAAATGCCGAGTATACAACATCCTTGACAGCAAGATCGATGTCAGCGTTGGGGGTCACGATGATAGAGTTCTTACCAGAGGTCTCGCCAAACAGCGGAAGATCATCGCGCCAGGAGCGGAAGAGCTCTGCCGTCTCGTAACCACCGGTGAGGATCAGACGATCAACCTCGGGGTGAGAGATCAAAACCTTGCCAGCCTCACGGTCAACAACCTTGACGAGCTTCAGAACGTCCTTGGGAACACCTGCTTTCCACATGATCTCAGCAATCAGAGCACCAGTACGTGCGGTAATAGTTGCAGGCTTGAAGATAACAGCCGAACCTGCAGCCAGACCGGCAAGAACACCACCGGCGGGAATAGCCGTCGGGAAGTTCCACGGCGGAACAACCACAGTCAAATCAACCGACTGTACCTGAGCACCGTCAATCTTTTCCAAGTCTTCAGCAAGCATTGCGTAGTAGTAGGCAAAGTCGATAGCTTCAGAAACCTCGGTATCACCCTGATCCAGAGTTTTACCAGCCTCAGCAGCCATAACTTCCAGAAGCTCGGCACGGTGCAGGGCGATTTCCTTACCAACGTTACGCAGTACAGCAGCACGCTCAGCGCCAGAGAGACGACCCCAAACCTTACCCGATGCTTCAGCATCAGCAACAAGCTGTTCAGCCTCAGCGGCAGAAGTTAGCTCGTTTTCCTTCAAAGTAGCAATACCGATTTGAGTGGTCTTGGAACGCTCAAGGATTGCTCGGCCCCACTCACGGTTGCCAGACAGCGATGGGTCGGTATCGGGTGTGTTCTCAAAACGACCTGCGGGCACGAAGACGTTATCTGCATTCTCAGTCTGACGGTTTTGATGGCGTTTGCCTTCCGGAACCTCATCAGTGACCGAGTTCAGTGAGCGCATAAAGCGGTCTTCTTCGCGCTTGAAGATTTCTTCGTCAGTTGCGAGATCAAAAATACCCGACATGAAGTTTTCGGAAGATGCGTTCTCTTCTAGGCGACGAATCAGGTATGCAATAGCAACGTCGAATTCCTTGGGGTTCACCACGGGCACATACAGAAGCAGGTGTCCCACACGACGGCGAATGATTTCTGCCTGCTGCTCGGCCATGCCGATCAGCATCTCGAACTCCACGCGATCCTTAACGCCGCGGTCTTCAGCCAAAAGCAACGCAAACGCAACGTCAAAGAGGTTGTGCCCGGCAACGCCTAGGCGGATGTTCTTCGCATGCTCGGGACGCAGTGCGTAATCGAGGATGCGCTTGTAGTTGGTGTCTGCAGCCTGCTTGGTGTCCCAGGTGGTAACAGGCCAACCATGCATAACACCCTCCACGATTTCCATAGAGAGGTTAGCGCCCTTAACCAGACGAACCTTGATCGAGGAACCACCGTTAGCAACACGTTCTGCTGCCCATGCCTGCAACCGCTGCATTGCGGCGAGAGTATCGGGCAGGTATGCCTGAAGCACGATGCCTGCTTCAAGATCCTTCAGATGAGGCTGATCCAGGATCTTGGTAAAGACCTCAATAGTCATATCGAGATCTTTGTACTCTTCCATGTCCAGGTTAATGAACTTCTTGGGGGAAGAGGATGCGGCCAGCTCATACAGCGGAGTCAAACGTCGAACCGCTTCTTCGACAACTTCGTCAAATGCCCAGTGCTGATGAGGACCAGAGACAGCAGATACCTTAATAGAAACATAATCAACGTCGTCACGAGCGAGCAGACGCTTAGTCTCAGAGAGACGATGCTCGGCTTCATTATCACCCAGCACTGCCTCACCCAGCAGGTTAACGTTCAAACGGTTACCACTCTTGGTAAGTTCTGCGATGGCATCTCCCAGTTTCTCTTCGGAAGCATCGACGATCAGGTGACCCACCATTTCGCGCAATACTCGACGCGCCACAGGAACGGTAGGCCACGACACCTTACCGGCCAGCTTACCGCCGAAGCCAACGGCGGACTTCATGTACCACGGCAAGAAGGAAGGGGCTAGACCAGAAATACGAGATAGGTTACGACCCGAAACGTTGTCGTCCTCAGGGCGAATGACGCCATCGACAAATCCAACGGTAAAGGGCAGACCCTTTGGGTCTTTCAAAACACCAGCCAGTTGCTTGGCAGCATAAGTTGGCTTAATGGACTGAGACTCAGTCACCCATTGACGAACGAGTGCACGAGCGTCCTGAGCCAATTTCTGGTAATGCTCAGATGCGAAAGGATGCGTCATCCTTGACTCCTAACTAACTACGGTGTGCTATAAGCACACGAAGCGTATTGATGTCTCTATTTCACCACAAAAGGGTATTGAATACCTCATTAGAAAAACTGAATGTTTTTGCCAATAATATTTTAGAATATCTAAATATTTTTGACGGCCGCAAATCCCCACTAAGCCCTATGAAATAGGCGGAAGGGCATGAGCGCACTACAAGCCAAACAACTACCATCCAACCCCACCTCATCCAACATTCAACAAGCACTTTAAACCTTAAAGATTTACGGCCTTAAGCCCGACTTGTTTGCAATCAAAATACAGTACTTAATGCCGGACAAAACGAACAGAGTTCATTTATTACAAGAGAATGACATCCCAAAATGTTTATGAAAACTTTATCGTTGCGTCCGTCGTTTCTGCGACACAGAAAGTACCTATTTCGATACCATGAAGAAAAGCTTAAGGTGGTTTAAGATACCGCATCAGGCAGCCTAGTACTCCGCAAAATGAGGGGCAGCAAGACCGATGCGAACAGCGCACCCTTACTCCACTAAACCAACCACGACCGCGCTAATTTAAGGAGACTTTATGTCTGTATCTGATATCCGGCGTATGCAAATGCTTCTGGAGATTCACGAACGCGGCACCATTATCGCTGCTGCGGATGCTCTTAGCTTGACCCCATCTGCTGTGTCACAGCAAATTGCAAACCTCGAAAAAGATACAGGTACAGCATTATTACAACGTGTTGGGCGGCGCGTTCAGCTCACGAACGCCGGTCTTGTCATGGTCGATAGTGCTCGTACTATATTGCGCGAGATAGACCGCATGCAGACAGCAGTAGCAAACCTTGCAGGAGAACCAGCAGGAACCGTGCGCTTGGCGATCTTCCAATCCGCTTCCTTTGCGCTTCTGCCCCGCGCTATCAAATACCTCGAAGAACATGCACCGCGTCTAATTCTGCACGTTCTACAGATCGACCCAGAGACGGGAACTTCACTCACTCGAAGCCGCGAGTACGACATGGTTCTTTCAGAGGCTTATCCGCACCACCCTATCCCCGAGTATCCAGACCTGCACTCTGAGCTTTTGGTAGAGGATCCCCTGAGTCTTATCGTCCCCGAAGAATCCAGCATCAAATCTCTCAAAGAAGCCAACGAATTGCCTTGGGTTCTTGAGATGGAGCAGAATACATCACGTCAGTGGGCTATCAATCAGTGCCGCACTGTAGGGTTCGAACCAGATATTCGGTACAGCGCAAATGATATGATCACTAATGCAAACCTGGTGCGTTCAGGCTGCGCAACCACTATAGTGCCTGGATTCGTACTCTCAAGCCTCTCTAACACAAAGGGTATTCGCACAGTAGATCTTCCGGGTAAGCCTTCACGCAAGATCTTTACCGCAGTCCGCACAGAGTCGGCGAAGAATCCGGCTCTAGTAATGGTTCGTGATGCACTTCAGCATGCCGTTAAAGAAGCATTCGGCTCATAACAAGAAACCTAAACACTTATTTCTCTATCACGGCTCGGGCGAGTTTTTCGTCGAGCACCAAGTCTGTAATAGCGCCCGTACGCAGCGCTCCTCTCAGCGCTGCCGCACGGTGCGTTCCGGAGGCTACGCATATACGACGAGGAATGCGGGAAAGCTCTTGAGGGCTGGGGCCGGATGCCCGACGGTTAATCTCAAGGTCATTCCAGCTTCCGTCCTCCCGCAGAAGTACCGTACAGATATCGCCGACCACTCCCTGCTCACGCAGTAGGCGTTGTTCTGCCGCATCAAAGTACCCGCCAGAGTACACATGTGAGGGAATAGCCCCTCCGAAAGCGCCAATACCGAAAACTGCTACATCGACCCGGCTTTGTACCTGCAGTGTTGCCTGGATGCTCCGCTCGCGCCACATCGCAGCTTTGGTATCGGCAAAGTCAAAGAATGCGGGCACCGGAAAATGAATCATATAAGCATCGTAAGCGCTTACCATGCGTCCCAATAGCGTGCCTAAATATGGTATTCCAGAATGATGCGCATTCCCTGCCCCATTTAATTGCACCACGCTCACCCCCTCTAGTGGTCGTTTAGGCAGATGCCGCGAAACCTCTGTGAGAGTTGCACCCCAGGCCACCCCGATGCTTGTGCCGTTATCGACTAGCGAATCAAGAAGTTGCGCGGCAGAACGCGCAACCTGGCTCATCCTAGCGATTGGGGTAGCGTCCTGCTTGGTATTCACAAGAGTAACGCGAACTTTGTACCGCTCCCCCAACCGTTTTTCGAGCTCATGTCGGGTTCTATACGAGTCGTCGAGGCGAATCTGCACCATGCCTGTCTCGCGCGCATTTTTGAGTAAACGCGAGATAGTTGCGCGTGAAACTCCTAGGCGGGATGCAATAGTATCCATTGTGAGATTTTGGATGTAATACAGCTGCGCGACCTCATAGGTTTGGCTGAGTCGTTCGTTCATTCGTTCCTAACCTTAAGTGAAAATCCGTTCACTCCACTTGGTAATTATTTCACCACTAAGTTTTACTTGAGAGCAATACGTCCTCGGTTCGGCATGTAGTCCGGCCTCCATACTCACAAGAAGAAAGATACCTATGAGCTCTCAACAATTTGCGCAACTCTCGCACCTAACAACAGATTCCCGTGCACGTGCCCTAGCTGAGATGAGCAGCGGTACTGAACTTGATGTTCTGGTAATTGGCGGCGGCATTACTGGTGCCGGTATTGCCCTTGATGCGGCGACTCGCGGCCTACGTACGGGTATTGTGGAGGCCGGAGACTGGGCTGCGGGCACCAGCGCTTGGTCCTCAAAACTTATTCACGGTGGCCTACGTTACCTCTATAACCTAGATTTCAAACTCGTAACCGAGGCTCTCAAGGAACGCGGTCTGTTACTCGAAAAAATTGCACCTCACCTTGTACACGCGCAGCCCTTTTTGTGGCCATTGAAGACACCGGTCATTGAGCGCTCCTATTCCGCTATCGGTATTGGCATGTACGATGCTCTCGCATACTTCGGTTCGCGTGGCAAAAAGGGAGTTCCTTCGCAGCGTCACTTTACAAAAAAGGGCACCAAAACAGTCTTCCCAGATATCAAAGACTCCGCTTTTACCGGCGCTATTCAGTTCTACGATGCCCGTGTAGATGATGCCCGCCTGGTCGTTGATGTTGTTCGCACCGCCAGCGGTTATGGTGCCCTGGCTGCCTCACGTACCCAGGTGGTGGGTATTGATAAAGACACCTCTGGCAAGGTGGTAGGTGCGCGACTGGCAGATCTTGAAAGCGGACAGGAACTCACGGTCAAAGCCAAGCACATTATTAACGCCACCGGGGTCTGGACCGAAGAATCCGAATCTCTGGCAAACCCGGATGCCGGTCTTGAAGTACTCGCTTCTAAGGGTATTCACATTGTCGTGCCGCGTGATCGTATCCAGGCTACCAGCGGTATTTTCACGAAAACCGAAAAATCAGTGCTTTTCATTATTCCGTGGCAGCGCTACTGGATTATTGGTACGACCGATACCCCGTATACCGAGGATCGCGAGCGCCCTGTGGCAACGCGTCAGGATATTGATTATGTGCTGGAGCAGGCGAATAAGCTGATTGCTAATCCGCTGACCCACGACGATATCATCGGTACCTATTCGGGGCTGCGCCCCCTCTTGCAGCCGAAGGTTAAGGGTGATGGCGCTCAGTCCACTAAGGTGTCTCGTGAGCATACTGTTACGGAGGTTGCCCCCGGTATGAGTGCCATTGCTGGCGGCAAGCTGACTACCTACCGTGTAATGGCGGCTGATGCGGTTGATTTTGCGCTCGGTGATCGTGCGCAGGAACGTCCATCGGTGACGGAGACGATCACACTGGTGGGTGCTGATGGGTATCGCGCTATTGAGGCGGGCCGTGGCCGTTACGCACAACGCTATGGTTGGGATGAAGACCGTATTACCCATCTGCTGGAACGCTATGGCGCACAGATTGAGGATCTTGGTGCGCTTATTGATGCTGATCCGGATCTTGGCAAACCTCTTAAACATGCACCGCAGTTCTTACGCGCCGATGTCGTGTTCGCTCTTCGCTACGAGGGTGTCCTGCACCTCGAGGATGTACTGGTTCGCCGCGTGCGTCTTGACCTTGAACAGCGTGATCGCGGGTTGGCTGCGGCTCCTGAGATCCTTGAGATTATGCGATCCGAACTCAACTGGGATGATACGAAGGTCGCGCGCGAACTTGCACTCTACACCGAACGGGTGAAAGCTATTCGCGAGGCAGAGTCCACTTCTACCGATGCTGAGGCGTCTGCCAAGATTGTGGCTGTAGACCCGGTGGCTCCCCGCAGGAAGCTCAACGTGCAGCACCACTAAAACTTGTGCGAAGCTCAGAGTTTCGCTCAATACTGCCGCAGGATACGGCATTTATAGTTGCCGTATCCTGCATGGTATGCCTGTTTGATTTAGTATTTTTCCAGCAGGCACACCACCCATAATTTTGGAATCCTACGATATGTTGTATTCCGTGAGATTCCTCTACCTCACAAACGCACCGTCATGGCGCATCCGCAATGGCACGACCGGGCTACCCGGTAACGTGCCCTAGTGCGGATATCTTGTACGGCGACGAAAGGAAAAATATGTCTCTCTTGGCTGCAACCATTCCTGTGCAGGCGGTAAGCCTGCTGGTGGGAGATAATGGTGTTGCTACCCATCTTGGGCTTTTTGCTTCTGAGCTCTTTGGAACGTTCATTTTGATTCTTCTGGGCGCTGGCGTGGTCGCCGGTGTCTCACTCCCCAAATCGTATGCGAAGGACGCCGGATGGGTTGTCATTACTTTCGCTTGGGGGTTTGCGGTTTTTGCGGCCGTTTATCTTTCCGGGCCTTCGGGTGCGCATCTTAACCCGGCGGTTACCCTTGGCTTAGCGGCGGCCGGTAAAGATTTGGCCAAGGGTGTTCCAGCAACTCCGGAAAACATTGCGATCTATATTGTGGCGCAGATTCTTGGGGCTTTCCTAGGTGCTGTTGCCGCGTTCTTGGCCTACAAGAAGCACTTTGATGAAGAGCCCGGTAATCGTCTGGGTATCTTTGCGACCGGTCCCGCGATCAAGTCTTATGGTTGGAACCTGGTGACGGAGATTCTGGGTACATTCGTACTTGTTGGCTGGGTTGTTGCCTCCGGACAGACTCCTTCCGGCTTGGGTCCACTGGCCGTGGCACTTATTGTAGTAGCTGTCGGCATGAGTCTAGGTGGACCTACCGGGTACGCTATTAACCCTGCGCGTGATCTTGGCCCTCGTATGGCCCATGCTGTTCTGCCTATTCGCGGTAAGGGCGGCTCGAATTGGGCATATTCTTGGGTTCCGATTCTGGGCCCTATCATCGGTGGCGTATTGGCTGGCTTGATCGTGCCTGCAGTCTTGGGATTCTAGAAACCACTGCACGGTTTAAAGATATTTTAATGAATGGGCATCACCCATTATTCCTTGTTATGGCGCGGTCATGCGCCTCCCCCAACCATTTAAGTGAGGTTACTCATGACTACTTCCTTGCATTCGGCAACTTTGGATGTTGAACGTAAATACATTATGTCTATCGATCAGGGCACCACCAGTTCCCGAGCTATCCTTTTCGATAAGGCGGGCAAGATCGTTTCTGTGGGTCAGCTTGAGCACGAGCAGATTTTCCCCAAGGCAGGCTGGGTTGAGCACAACCCCGCTGAGATTTGGGATAACGTGCGTAAAGCCGTTGCAATGGCGATGGCAAACGGTGAAGTAAACCATCACGAGATTGCCGCAGTGGGCATCACCAATCAACGTGAGACCACGGTGGTGTGGGATAAGAACACTGGTGAGCCGGTCTATAACGCAATTGTCTGGCAGGATACCCGCACCCAAGAGATTGTCGATGAAATTGCTGGCGATGATGGCGTGGGTAAGTACCACGATGTTGTGGGTCTGAATCTTTCAACCTACTTCTCAGGACCCAAGATTAAGTGGATTCTTGATAACGTTCCCGGCGCCCGTGAGCGTGCCGAACGTGGTGATCTGCTTTTTGGCAACACCGACAGCTGGGTAGTGTGGAACCTAACCGGCGGTGTTGATGGCGGTGTACATGTAACCGACGTTACGAATGCATCCCGCACTTTGCTCATGAACATTCGTACTCTTGAGTGGGATCCGCAGATCGCTGCCGATATGGGTATTCCCATGAGCATGCTCCCCGAAATCAAGTCTTCATCTGAGGTCTACGGCTATGGTCGCCCCACCGGTCTGATGCGCGGCACACCCATTGCCGGTATTCTGGGCGATCAGCAGGCGGCAACCTTCGGGCAGGCTTGTTTCGAGAAGGGCATGGCGAAGAACACCTACGGCACCGGTAACTTCATGCTGATGAACACCGGACAAGAGCCCGTATTCTCAGATAACGGCCTTCTTACGACCGTGGCGTACAAGATTGGGGACGCTGACCCCGTTTATGCCCTAGAGGGTTCGGTTGCGATGAGCGGTTCGCTGATTCAGTGGCTCCGCGATAACCTGGGCATGCTCACCAACGCCTCCGATTCCGAAGCACTAGCAACTTCGGTTGAGGATTCGGGTGGCTGCTATGTGGTTCCTGCATTCTCGGGCCTGTTTGCACCGCACTGGCGTTCGGACGCACGCGGCGTGATCGTGGGCTTAACCCGCTATGTAAACAAGGCGCATATTGTGCGCGCGGCGTTGGAGGCAACCGCTTTCCAGACCCGCGAGGTGTTGGACGCGATGAACGCCGATTCCGGTGTGAAGCTTTCCGAGCTGCGTGTGGATGGCGGTATGACCGCAAACGAGTTCCTGATGCAGTTCCAGGCAGATATTCTAGGGGTTCCGGTGATCCGTCCGAAGGTTATTGAGACTACTGCGTTGGGTGCCGCCTACGCAGCCGGTATTGCGGTCGGTTTCTGGGACGGCGAGAAAGACGTTGTCGAAAACTGGGCTGAGGATAAGCGGTGGCTGCCTGCCATGGAGCAGTCCGAGGTAGACCGCCAGTACCGCCTCTGGAAGAAAGCCGTGGCACGTACCCTCGACTGGGTGGATGAGGACGTGCCGACTTCCTAAGAATTTTCTTCGTACATAAAGCCCGCACTCTTTTGCGTAAAACGCACAGCACCGCTGTTCGAGACATGCAAAAGAGTGCGGGCTTTATATTCTTACTGTATCCTGTACATTTTGCCGCATATCGTACGCTTCTACCCTACGAAATTGCAGGAAAATGTACGGGGTAATTACAGCACGTGTCTATATCAGGTATGAGAACAACCTTAGTTACCAGCAATAGCAGGCCAATAGGTTTGCCATCCTCCCGCGGTTCGGGCCGCTTTGCCTGCTTGGACGATTAGCCCATGTAACAGTGCATACTCTTCAACGCTCAATACTTCAGAACGGATGCGTTCATCGCACGCTTTACGTGCTTGCGCATAGGTGGTGTAATCTCCCCATCCAGCCGCTGCGAGAAGCCTGCGCGCATAAGCATCGTAAATAAACACACCTCGGTGATAGGCATACAGCAAAATATCGTCAGCGGTTTCCTCGCCTACGCCCTTCACCCCTAGCAGCGAAGCCCTCAACTGTGCATCACTCATAGATTCAGCAAGGGTATCGGTAGTAAGGAACCAATCGGTAATGGTATGCAGATAGACGGTTTTAGTGCGCCAATATCCTGAGGGACGGATCGCTTCTTGTACCACAGCCGAATCAGCTGCAGCGAGTGTTTCAGGATTGAGAAGGTCAAGGGTACGCAAGTTTGCCAATGCGGTTTCGGTGTTCGTCCACGTGGTGTTTTGCACCAATACTGCGCCTGCCAAGATCTCGAATTTTGTTTCGGCTGGCCACCACACGCCCACATCAGGAATCGCGCGCTGGAGCACCGTCATCATCTGGCGCATTGATTCCATAACAGACCCCTTCATTAGGTTTTCTTGTAACCTATAGTGCATCTGAATTCATGACAGAGTTCAACTCCGGCACCATCGCACTTGATATGGATTGAAAACCGGCAATCTCTATTCGGAATCTGAGCTCTCTCTTCTTACAGCGTTGGCAGACTACGCCGTCGAGTAGTTGAGCGACCCAAGACAAGATAAATGCTATTCGAGTTTTAAGAGACAACTCTAGCCATCCAAGTACGAAGCATAGGAATTTCGTTCGGAGCAACGGTCGCGATAATACGTTCACAATCTGCGCTGGTTAAAGCTAAATAATCTTCTGGGACATGATATGCATCTCTGAGTTCTCCTGCATACACACCTGGGAAACCACCGCCCATCAGAAAAGGTGGCCCATTATCACCAATAAGCACGTGATCAGGATCAGTGTCTAACATGGTCAACGCACGGTCATAGAACTCATACCCACCAATAACAACGGTCTCTTGGCTGGTCTCAAACTGTATATCTATATAATAAACCGGGGCAAAAAATAGCCGCTTGTGTTTACGAGCATCAGGACTGATACTCACGCGCATCGTCGAAAGCGGGAGAACCAGCACGCTCTGAGAATAGTCTCTGGCTTCCTGCTCGCTAGAAAAACGTATGGGCATCTACGCACTCCCTTCAGCACTGCGCATGTCTAGGGTATCAAACCTATCGAAAAAGCAGTCAGCGTCTCAGATGATTAGGTGATACGCCTAGAAGGATAGAAATATCCCGTACACTTTGCCGCATCTTCGTAGGGTAAAAGCGTACGATATGCAGGAAAGTGTACGGGATACGAGTCTATCATCGCAGGATTCGCAGGGTTAACTAGAGATGCCCTCAGGTTCTTCAAGCATCTCTGCACGTAGTTTTGCATCACGTTTACGCACGCGACGAGCATTGTATTTATGCCCTACGGGGTAGAAAAAATAAAGTCCCACAAGAATAAAGAGAGAAATCATCATAATACTCGTGAATATTCCAGAGAAAACTCCGGCGCTCCCCTTTTCTGCAATATCTTTTGCAATATTGTTCATGACCGATCCTGGCAGAGTCATTCCGCACAGAACGTAAAGACAAAATTGCCACCATTGGTAACGCACAAAATTTCTACGGAGAGCATAGGTAACAGCGGATTGCAATTCGGTATATCGCATTCTGAGGTTTTGCGGTGCCCGCTGAATATCCTGAATGCGCCTTAGTGCCTTGGACGCTTCAAGAGCGGCTTCGTAGGAAACGAAAACCGGCTTACCCTCAAGCTCAATTGCGTGTGCCTCAGCAGCGCGCAAAAACAGGCTGGTCTGCGCATCAGCCAGAGAGGAATCGTCCTGTCCCTGCCGTCGCTTATGCGCGCTAACCGTCATGTTCTCAGCGGTATCGAATAACTTTGCGCGAGCCGATACATAGTTAGGTTCTAAGGGGTTCAACTCAATGAGTTCCCCATAACGATCGATCGCAGTTGCAATATGTCCCAGATCGACGGCAATAGCTGCTTCAAGTTCTAGAGCTTCCTCGTAGGTTACGGGAAACCCGGAATTGTATGCCAATCGTCGACGTGCTTGGATAACATTAAAATATGCGGTATTAAGTTCCCCTCTATACCGTTGAGCGCAAGCTAGTCCATATAAACCTACCGGGTCTTCAGGTGCTAAAACGTTGAGTTTTTGCGCAGCGAAATAAAGATTTATGTCATCACTATCATCAAGATAGTCAAGAACTAAATTACGCCAGTAATCTAGGTTTGGCACCGAATGTACGGTATGCGCGCCCACAGTTTTTTGCGGGTAAGTCAAGGAAGTCATCTTTGGGTCCCGAACATATAAGTGAAAGAGTGAGTATGTAAGTTTTATTTTACCCAAAATAACTAAAAAATTTAAAAACAACTATGTATTTTATATCATATTTTTATATAATAATATGCAATGTAAAGTTTTTCTACGTCATGTTTTCGCGGCAGAGTTTATGATTAAGGAAGTAAAAACACAAAGGAGCTGTCATGAGCGAGAAGAAACTTAAAGCACCACAAGAACTCATTAACAACACAGCAAAACGCTGGCACAGCCTCATCGACAGCCCAGTAGGACGCCTTTATCTTGCAGCAAGCACCAAAGCTCTTACCGGGCTTTGGTATGAGGAACAGACACATTTTCCTATACCAGACGAGCTCGGTGAGTTTATTCCAGACCCCTCGGCAATCGCTGCAAACAGCGAGCCAGCGCCTGCAGCGAGCATCCTTAAGCACACCACTCGCGAACTGCAGGAGTATTTCGCCGGCAAACGTACAACCTTCACAATTCCTTTAGCGCCTGAGGGAACAGATTTTCAGCTCATGGTATGGGAATATTTATGTTCAGTCCCCTACGGATACACCACAACCTACGGAACCATCTCACATGCCGTGGGGCCAGGCGCACCCGCACAGGCGGTCGGACAAGCTGTTGGGCACAATAAAATTTCAATCATCATCCCTTGCCATCGCGTTTTGGGGTCTAATGGCAAGCTCACCGGCTACGCAGGCGGGCTCGACCGCAAACAATTCCTTCTCGACCTCGAAGAACCTGCAGAAATTCGCGAGGGTCGACTCTTTTAGGCTCTCGACTATTTTATCGAAATAATATTCTATATTTGCCTTCCAACTGAATCTCTATATACTATACTAGTATATATTTACGATATTAGGAGGTGGCCATGTCGTCAGATGATTCTGCGAACGCTGTCGCTTCTGGCAAAGTCGAAACGAGCGCAGACCGAAAATATCCTGCTTGGGTACGTCATGATCTTGAACGCGACTACTACGATAAGGAGTGGGGCATACCTATCACCCATGAAACCGGGGTGCTTGAACGGGTTTGTCTCGAAGGGTTTCAGGCCGGTCTTTCATGGTATACGGTCTTAGTCAAAAGGCCAGTGTTTCGGGAAGTCTTTGCCAACTTTCTTCCTGAAAAGCTTGCAGCATTTACAGACGATGATGTTGAACGATTGCTCCACGATAAACGTATCATTCGGAATAACCTCAAGATTCGTGCCACTATCTCAAATGCGCGCCTAACTCTTGACCTACGCGAGCGTGCAGCTGCTGGAGACGAGTCATTAGCAGGATTTTACCTCCCAAACGGGTTATGGGTTGAACCTGGTTTACCCGCTTTTATCTGGTCTTTCCTTCCCGAAAGCACTATTACTCCGAAAACTCTTGAGGAGGTTCCTACGCAAAATGATGTCTCTGCAGCTATGTCGAAAGCATTCAAGAAGCTCGGAGGCAAATTTTTGGGTCCAACCAGCTGTTACGCCTTAATGAGTGCCGTTGGTATGGTGGATGCGCACCTACTGGACTCACACCGGCGTGGGTCATCAGGCTTATTTACTCCCGAAGGAGAATTGCGCCGGGGCTCATAGATATAAAGGTTTTTGGTTAAAACGAAGAGATTCCTGCCTCGCCTACTGAAAGGCGAAAGCAGAAACCTCTATCATGTTGCAAGCTCGGTCTTATTTCGTGAAGCTCTGCATTATGACACCATCGTGAAAAGCAATATGAGAGATAGGATTGGCGGCACACACTGGATAAGCGCGGGTTTACGCTTATCCGGTGAGGTCGCGAAGAGATAAATTCCCGCGACGGCCATCGAACCTAGACCGGCAAACATGAGGGCGATGCCAACTTGAGGCAGACCACCAACCCAGAACGCTAACAGGCCGGTTGCTGCAATCCAGGCCAGCATGAGATTGTAGAGCCCTTGATTTGCAGCCATTTCTTTGGAGGCTTCGGCAAATTCTTCCGTGGTACCGAAGGTATTCCGACCCCGAGGTTTAGTCCACAGGAAAGTCTCAAGAATCCAGATATACACATGAATAGCGATGGACACGAATGCGAAGACCGTGACGACGCTTGCCAAGGTAGACATTGTTATTTCCTCTTTCTCGAAGGTAGTTCGGTAAATCAAGCACCAATTTTACTATCTCATCGTCATAATCCGTAAGACAGCCAAGGCTCAAGGATAAACAAGAGGAACCTCCTCCCACCTACATACAGAATACGCCAGCTCATACCTCGTTCGAGGCACAAGACTGGCGCATTCGGGGGGGGGTATGTGCTAGTGGACGACGAGCGACAGCAGGTATACCCACACGCAGGTCAGCACCAGCAAAATAGCACTGTACTTGATCGCCATTGAGGTTATCTTCGACTCCTGCCCAGAGCTTTCCACAGATGCAGCCGCAATAGCGATAGACTGCGGCGAGACGATCTTCGCCATCACACCGCCGGCGGTATTTGATGCCACCAGCAGGGTGGGGTTCACGCTGATCTGGTGCGCGGTGGTCGATTGCAGACCCGCGAAGAGAATATTGTTGTTAACCACCGAACCGGTCACAAACACACCGATCCAGCCGATAATCGGCGAGAAGAGTGGGAAGAGCGTCCCTACCGTCGCAACGGCCAGTGCGATGGAAGAGATCATACCCGCATAGTTCATCACGTTAGCAACTGACATCACAAGGCAGATCATAATGATGGGCGTCTGCAGCTGTTTCCAAGCACCGCCCAGCTCTTCGAAAGCGGCCTTCCAGCTGATGGAGGAGAACAGCACGGTAATAATAACAGCCACAAGGATCGCGGTACCCGAGGCTCCCAGAATATTCCAGGTGAAGACGGCTTTCACAGGGGTCGGGTTTTTAGCGATAGGAGCCACCTGCTCGATCGCCCCATGAATACCAGGAACATTGACGAGGATATTAGTGAAACCTAGGGGGCCATCGCTCTCCCCTGCTTTAGGGAATACCGGTTTTAGGACCGTAGACCAGAGCAGAATTGCGACGGACAGGTAGATGAATGGGCTCCAAGCCTTGAATATTTCACCGGAGGTATGCTTGGTCTCGCCTTGTGCTTGCACTTCCTCCAGGGAGGGAGCGGTAGGCTCACGGAAAATATGCTTGGGTTGCCATGCGCGCATGATGAGAGCCAAAACGATCAATGATAGAAGCGGCGGAATAATATCAACCAGCTCAGGGTTTCCCAAGGTCAGTAGCAGCAGGGATTGTCCGCCAGAGTAAACGGCACCAACGATCAGAGCCACCAAGCCAGTTTCGCGTAACCCGCGTATCCCGTCTTGGATAACGACCATGAGCACTGGGATAAGCATCGCAAAAATCTGCAACACAGGAACCATATTTGCCGATAATTCGGCCAGAGGAATACTGCCTTTCTCGGCGCCGGTGCTGACCGGAATACCGATAGCACCGTATGCACCGGATGAAACGTTAGCAACCAGCGCGAACATTGCGGCCTTGAGCGGGTTAAACCCGAGGCTGACCAGCAAAGCCGCACAAATTGCGATCGGAATACCGAACCCTGCCGCGCCTTCGAGAAATCCACCGAAACAGAATGCGATCAGCAGCATCTGGATACGCTGGTCAGTAGAGATGGCCGAGATAGAGGAGCGAACAATGTCGAAGTGACCGGAACGCACTGTAATGCGGTATAGCCACACCGCCATGAGCACGATCCAGCCGATAGGCCATAGACCAGCCAAGAAACCATAAAGGATTGAGCCCGCTCCAGCGCCTACTGGCAGCCCAAATACGAAGATTCCGATACCGAGTGCGAGTGCGAGAGAAATAATCGCCGCTTTGATACCGCTGAGTTTGAGAATGGTTAGTCCAAGGAGGAAGAAGACAATGGGGATTACCGCTACTAGTGCTGAGAGCATAGTGGAATTGAGCGGGTCATATACCTGCTGCCACATGGTTTTTCCTTTCCGCGACATACGCGGTTCTTAGTGGTCACTGCATACCGCTAATGTGGATTAACGTGGGTTCATGAACTTTTACCCAAGATCCACGGTTGCGATTCTGTGGTTTTTGGCTACGAAAGCCAGTGTGTGCGGATGTTGCTTCCACACTGCGCTACCAGTACCTCTTTGTAGTGTCAAGGAATTTACCTTGGCAGACCAGCTGTAGACACCTCATCCACTCCAAAATATACCACTATCGACAGAATAATTCGCAAGTATTCCCACTCAAAGACAGGAACATCATAGTTGTACTTTCACCTAAAGCGTATTCTTGCCTAGTGAAAGCCATAATACGCAAAGCATACGAATCGAGACAAAACGATATTGATTCGCGAAATAATCTATCCAAGAAGGAGCTTGCAGCGACATCGCCCTCACAGATCTAAAGAATGTTCAGATGCGGTAAAAAATACGAGAGTAACAGCTCAATAACCAAGACGGGGATTACCCATACCACGGCAGAGCTTAACAAAAAACGGCGTTGTAGACAGAAAACAGCGATATACGATAAACCCAATAATAAAAACGCTCCAATCGATAGTTTTACCGATTAGAGCGTCTTCTGCGTCGGGTTGACAGGATTTGAACCTGCGACCCCTTGACCCCCAGTCAAGTGCGCTACCAAGCTGCGCCACAACCCGATGTACATCACACTATTATGTACCGTGTTTCCAGGAAATCCCTGCGAACACTCGAATAACTATACCCCAGGTTCTCACCCCGTGCAACTTAGAAAACGCGAAAATACTGGATTTTTCGCTGCCGCTCAATATATATTCCACGCAGACAACTAAGGGAACTTTGAGAACATAGCGTCTCTTCAGAATGGTTGGATTACTGCCAAAGCCCTGCTTGCATATGGGCTACTGCGATGACAGTGTTAAAACACACTGACTCTTCACAGACGCTACAGATTTTTAGAGAGGGCATCATGAAAAACCTCATTATTTTCGATCATCCCTACACTGCCGAGGCTTGGCGTAATATCCCCCATCAGCGGTCTTTTTGCGCTGCCCTATGCAAGAATATAACCGATAAACTTGAGGCACGCGGCGACGAGGTCGATCTTCTTGATCTACATGCCGATGGTTTCGACCCGGTCATGCGAGCAGAAGATCTTGCTAACTGGCGTCGTGGTAATCCCATCACTAACCAGATAGCGGACTATCAGGCGCGTGTAAAATCCGCAGACCGCTTGATCTTTATCTTCCCTATCTGGTGGGATTCTATGCCCGCCATGACCAAGGGCTTTATCGATAAAGTCTACGCCAAAGATCTGCTGTACACACAGCCCAGCGAATACCGGCTTGTTACTGCGTTGAATCACGATACCGAAATCGTTCTTGTAACCCCTCTCGGTATGCCCTTGCCCATATACAAATACATCATGCGAGCGCCCGCCGTCAGAATTTTCAAACAGAGTATTTTCCGGAAGACCGGGATCAAAAATTTCCGCTGGCTTCCTTATGCGCGGGTAGACAAAATGACGGCTGAGCAACGCGCCCAGTTACTCGCAAACGTACCTTTTTAGATGAGCGCGACGAATTAGCCAAGGGAAGCATAAGCACCCCACCAAAGATATAAAGGGTGGGGTAGTTATGCTCGTTCACGTTTGGGTAGCACGTTAGCGTTTGCGTGAGCCCTTGCCGCCCTTTTTCGCTTTGCTCCCCTGACGGTCCCCGAGAGAGCGGCGTTCGCGCACGCGCATCGAAATTTCGATCGGCGTACCTGTGAACTCAAAGGTTTCACGCAGGCGGCGCGTGATAAAACGCCGATACCCCGGGTCTAAGAACCCGGTTGTAAAGAGCACAAACTTCGGCGGGCGTGAAGACACCTGTGTACCGAACAGGATGCGCGGCTGCTTACCACCACGCAGCGGATGGGGATGCGCCGCCGCCAATTCGCCTAAGAAAGCGTTCAGTCGCCCGGTTGGAATACGCGAATCCCAGGATTCCAGCGAGCGTTCCAGGGCGGGAACCAGCTTATCTTTATGCCAGCCGGTTTTTGCCGAGATATTCACGCGCGGAGCCCATTTCACATGTGCCAGGTCGCGGTCAATTTCGCGTTCGAGCATGTCGCGGCGTTCCTCATCGAGGGTATCCCATTTGTTGAAGGCCAATACCATAGCGCGACCGGAATCGATCGTGGTCTGAATGATGCGCACATCCTGCTCGCTCAGCGGTTCAGAAACATCCAGAAGTACGACTGCGACTTCGGAGCGTTCCAGGGCTGTCTGAGTGCGGAGTGAGGAATAAAATTCGGCGCCTTTCGCCATATGCTGGCGACGGCGAATGCCCGCCGTATCGATGAATCGCCACGGGTAGCCGCCCAACTCAATAACCTCATCAATAGGGTCGCGTGTAGTACCCGCGAGATCGTTCACGACGGCGCGTTCGGAACCCGCTAGTTTGTTCAGCAGCGAGGATTTACCCACGTTGGGGCGGCCGATAAGTGCCACACGGCGAGGTCCGCCCGGTGCCTCCGGCTGCGCATACTGGGAGTGTTCGGGCATAACCTCTAGAAGCTCATCGAGGGCATCCGCCAGACCACGACCGTGCAAACCCGAAACCGGGAAGGGCTGTCCCATACCCAGCGACCACAGGCTGTAAATTTCCGGTTCCAAGTGGGAATCGTCGATCTTATTTGCCATCAGAATGATGGGCTTCTTGACACGGCGAAGCATACGCACGATCTGTTCGTCTGAGGCGGTAATTCCCACGCGTGCGTCCACAACCAGGATGACAACATCGGCCTGCTCAACCGCGATCTCTGCCTGATCCGCTACCTGAGCATCAATACCGCGTGCGTCAGACTCCCAGCCGCCAGTATCGACGAGGGTAAAGCATTTGCCCACCCATTCAGCCTTATAGGAGACGCGGTCGCGAGTCACGCCTGGCTTATCTTCTACCACGGCTTCCCGACGCCCCAGAATGCGGTTAATAATGGTGGATTTACCCACGTTGGGGCGCCCCACGATAGCTACTACAGGATCGGCGAATTGTTCGTCTTCTTCGTCAAAGTCGAAACCCCAAGCGCCAAGAAGGGCACGGTCTTCTTCATCAAGGTCATAGTCCTCGAGTCCTTCCAGAAGAGCCTGCGCACGCGCTTCTGCGGTTTCGTCGTCAATATCGGCTAAACGTTCGGTGAGGTCATCTTCTCCGCCGCCTAGGTATTTGTCTTCGTAGTCATCGCGGGTAGCGTCGTTCTCAGCCATGCGCCATCCTTTCTTCTGCGCGAACGCCAGCTTAAGGCTTGTCCTAGCAGCTTTAATTTCTCACTAGTATGTTCGCTGTCTTTCAAGTATTTTATGCGGTCTCGGTCCCTGCAGAGGCATCCCGTAATGCCTGTCGTTTCGCCTTCACCTGCGCGTTAACAGCGTTAATAACGGTTGATACGGTCTCGTTAAAGTCCAGATCGGAGCTGTCTACCAAGGTTACACCGGGAGCGGCTTCCATAAAATTATTCACTTTAGAATCCTGGGTATCGCGTTCAGAGATCTGCTGCGTAAGGTCGCCGGACTCCCCTGATTTTTCGGTGTTCTCCAGTCCACGGCGTGCCATGCGCACCTCTTCCGATGCGGTTAGCAGTATGCGTGCATCTGCATCCGGTGCCACCACGGTTGTAATATCTCGCCCCTCTGCCACAATACCGTTGACCGCGTGGTTGATCGTCCAGCGTTGTAGCTCGATGAGGTATTCACGAACGGCAGGCACAGAGGCTACGGCAGAGACCGCACCAGAAATTCGTTCAGTGCGGATTTCCTCGCGAATATCGGTGGTGCCCATCAAAATTTCTTCTTCATTGATATTGGTTCCGAAGACGAGCGGCATCTCTCGCACAGCTTTCCCGATAGCGTCTTGGTCAGCAAGATCAATATCGAGTTGAAGTACACGATAGGTTGCGGCACGATACATAGCGCCTGTGTCTAGATACGCTAACCCAAAATGGCGTGCGACTTCTTTTGAGACCGATGATTTTCCAGAACCTGACGGTCCATCGATCGCGATCGTAAGTTTAGGGTTCTCATGCATAACATTACTTTCTGTCTGCGAGGGGTCCCGCATGTTGAGTGTCAAAATAATCTTGAATATCCAGGCTTACGGGGGGGGGTAACTGCTGAAGAACGCCAGCTATTTTACGACTTTCCAGCCTCGTTCCGTGAGCCCGTCTACCAAATAGTCGTGTTTTGCCGGGTTTACCGAGACCTCAGCCATGCCGACGGGCGCGCCCGTGGAGTGCTCCAGCCGCAAATCTTCAAGGTTAACCCCTAAGTCACCAATATCTGCCAGCATCCGGGCCAAAGTTCCGGGCTCATCATCAACCAAAACGGTGAGGGTCGCAAAAGCCGTCGGAACTCCGCCGTGTTTACCGGGGATGCGCGCCACACCGGCGTTGCCTTCGCTCATCAGCTGCGCAAGATCAAGCCTGGCGCCCGATGCCGAAGGATCTTCCAATGTTTCAATCAGACGGTTTAAATCTTCTCGCACACCATAGAGGCTCTTCACGATAGGCGCTGCGTTCGCCGCAAAAATCTGCACCCAGAGTGCGGGGTCGGAAGCAGCGATGCGGACCGTATCGCGAAGCCCTTGCCCCGCTAAACCAAGCGCATATAAGGGAGTTTCCTGCAGCCGAGTCGCTAGCAGGGAACTCATAGCCTGCGGCAGATGTGAAATCAACGCAACCGTTTCGTCGTGTTCTTCAGCGCTAAGAGTCGTCACGAAAGAGCCAAGCTCTACCGCAAGGGCGCGCACTAATCGCACGCACTCGATACGTGCATCGTCATGTTCGCAGATAATCCAGGGACGCGCCTGAAAAAGCTCCCCACGCGCCGCAACCGGGCCGGTCTTTTCACGCCCAGCCATCGGGTGCGAACCAACGTATCGTGAAGCATCAGCATCAGAGGCGAGTACCTGCTCTAAAGGCTGTACTTTAACGGAGGCAATGTCGGTCACGGTAGCGCCCGCATATCCGGGGCTAGGCGCATACTCCCGCAATGCCTGTATGCAAAGCTTTCCGGCTATATCCGGCGGAGAAGCCACAACTACCAGCTGCGGGGCGAAAGACTCACGCTCATCGGGCTCAAGGGTATCGAGCCGGGTTCCTGCCCCAATATCTTCGGCGACGGCTTCAACGGTGGGCGAAATATCCTGCAGATAAACTTCAAGCCCCGCAGCACGCAAACCTAGCCCGATAGATGCGCCCAATAGGCCAGCCCCTACCACGAGGACCGGTCCTTCCAGCATGGGGGTCATAGTTGTTTCTGTCATTACATCTCCACCGAAGCAAGCAGATGCCCAATTTCGACTTTAGAAAGATTACGAACAGTCCCCTGCTTCTGCGATCCGATACGAATGGGACCCATCTGCACACGAACAAGTTTCTCCACAGGATACCCCACGGCTTCAAAGAGGCGGCGCACAATACGGTTCTTGCCCGAGTGAATGGTCACTTCAATCAGCACATGGCCGGGCGCCGAATCCACAAGTTTAAAAGAATCCACCCTCGATATGCCGTCTTCAAGGCGAATACCTTTCTTTAGCTCAGCGCCAATACCTGATTCTACTGGACCGCGCACCTGCACCAGATACGTTTTGGGTACCTCATACGAAGGATGTGTTAAACGGTTTGCAAGCTCGCCGTCGTTAGTAAGAAGCAGCAGCCCCTCGGTTTCCACGTCTAATCGTCCCACATGGAAAACGCGCTCATTCATAGAGTCACGTAGAAAATCTTTAATGCAGGGGCGGCCATCGGGGTCTTCCATCGTGGAAACGACGCCAGCAGGTTTATTGAACGCCATGTAGATGAGCTTTTCGTTAGTCTGCACGGTCATACCATCAACCTGCACAATCACATCGGCAGGATTAACACGCACCCCCAGCTCGGTCACGACCTCACCGTTAACGGTCACTCGTCCTTCCGTGATCATCTCTTCACATACACGACGCGATGCAACACCTGCCTGCGCCATCAATTTTTGCAGGCGTACACCGTCGTGATCATAGAAATCAAAATGATCCACAGGCGCGTTACGGGGACGGCGTGGGCGATGTGGCCCAGAGTAGTTATTTACCCTGTATTCACCGCGCTCATGTGGGAAAGCTTCACCGGAACGATAGGGGCGATGCGGCGCCCGCCTATCCCGCTTGGAAGCACCCGCACCGTGGCTACGCGCGGCGCGTGGAGACCCTGATGTACCGGCTTTAGGCTTTCCGCCGCCTGAAGTTTTGCCGCTAAATTTACCGCCTCGGGTTGAGGAGCTAGCGCCCACGCCATTACGTTTCACGCCAGGTCGAGGTTTCCGCGACCCGGGGTTTTTACCGCGAGAGTTTCCATATGTCATAGTCTTATTCCTTATGTCGTTCGCCTGAAGTTTTCACAAGATTTTGGTGCCCGCCGCTTCCTAGATTTAGTCCGCGGGCGGATAGGTTAGTTACGATTACCGTGTTCAGAGGGGCTGTCAGAGAGCACTGCTGCCTCGGTTTCATCAGGTAAAAGAGGCGCAAGCGCGGGAAGCTCTTCCAGAGAGTTGAGACCTAATTTTGTCAAGAAAAGTTCCGTAGTCTCGTAAAGAACCGCGCCGGTTCCCTCCTCTTTACCGGCCGCGCGCACGAGCTGGCGCTGTAGCAGCTGACGTACCGATGCATCTGCGTTTGTTCCTCGGACTGCGGCTATTGCGGCACGCGTAACCGGCTGCCGGTAAGCGATAACTGCCAGGGTTTCATATGCGCTTTTGCTCAGGGTAGCGCTCTGTGAACGGGTCACAAACCTCGCTACCCAGGGAGCAAAATCGGTGCGAGAATACAACCGCCAGCCACCGGCAACTTGGCGAAGCTCAAAACCACGCGGCTCGTGGGCTGGAGTGTCTTCACCATATTCCGAATCGTCACCGTTATATTCACGATAAAGCTCGTCAAGAGCATGCTCAATACTGCGTTCATTGACAATCAGGGCGGCAGAGAGTTCGCGCACGCTTACAGGAGTATCAGCAACAGCAAGAATAGCTTCAATAGCGCTTTTCACGCCCCCAGGAATAAGCTCAACGCGCGAGAATTCCTCTGCATCAGCGGCAACCGCTCGGGTTATCTTCGCGGGATGCCGAGCATCCGAAGACGTTATATTTTTATCAGAATCGCGCTCAGTCTCGGCTTTGTGTTCCTGGTCAGTAGAAGTCTGCTCGGGTACCGAGGCATTTTCGCGATCAGATTCTTCTCCGGATTCACTGTCTGTCTCAGTATCGGCACTAGGGTCCCAGTAGCCTAGGTTCACCATCGCTAAATCATTCTCGGTGAATTCATCCTCAAATCGGCTCCCCTGCTGCTGCGCGGCTGTCTTACCAGCGGAGTTGAAGGATTCTTCGCTCATGCGGTCTCCTCCCCTGCGTTTTTAACGCTCTCTGAAAAGGTAAGATCATCCGGGCTATCGCGATGTTCTGGGCTGTAGCTCTGCCCTGTATCATGTGCTGACACTGCCGGTTCAGCAGGAACAAAAGCACGCGCATATTCGGTAGCACGTACCGAAATCTCGGCAAGCGGCGCATCCTGATGTACGTCTACCGCACCCTCTTTATACAGTTCTAAGAGCGCCAAGAAACGCACAACTGCGATGTCAAGTCCCTGAGCATCATGCACCAGTGCCGAAAATGTTACCGATGATACCGTCGGTTTACACGTAAGAAGCGCATCCAGAATATATTGTTCTTCGTGTGCAATCGTTGTTGAGGCGCCGTGAAGATGCTCATTCAGTTCCTCAGCAACATCAGCCGGATTCGGTTCTAGATTAGTCGAAGGTTTCGGGGCAAATGCTTGCGCTGCAATACGCGCAAATTCCTCTACTCCCCCTTTGAAAACAAGCTCTGGAAGGGCCTTCACAAATACAGGTTCCAGCGCCACGGTCCGCGGAAAGCGCTGGGTCTCTTCGCGCCAACGATCAGCGAAAATAGCGGCTACCTCACGGTAGGCGCGGTACTGAAGCAACCGGGCAAAAAGCAAATCACGCGCTTCTAGAAGAGCCACATCCTGATCCAATGGTTCATGATTCTGCGGGAGTAGCCGGGCGGCTTTAAGCTCTAGCAGAGTCGCGGTCGTTACCAAAAAATCGCTTGCCTCATCTAATGCGCGTTCGGTGCCCTGTGAATATAAGGCATGCAGATACTCCAGGAACTCGTCGGTTACTTCAGCAAGCGCAATGTCTGTAATATCGAGCTTACGACGTGTGATCAGTGTTAGGAGAAGGTCGAATGGACCCTCAAAATTCGGTAAATTAAGCGTGAATCCGGCACCGTTCACCGAATTGGAGGCATCAGACGTCTCATGCGGTGTCGGTACCCTCACGGCAGCGACATTTTTGGTCATAGGTGACCGATTTCCTTTACTGGGGGGTTGCAGGATAACCTGCGAGATCATGAAAGATACAGGATGTACCGCCCATATTATACGTGCCTTGACACCATACCTTCAAGGTTTATAGGTGGTGTCAAGGCACATGGGATCCAGGATCTTATCGGGCTCCGCCCTTGTAAATAAGTTCACGGGCCACCTGCCGGTAAGCTTGAGCCCCGGTGTGGTTGCTGGCATATGAGAGGATAGGCTCTGCCGATACTGTAGCATCCGGGAATTTAACGGTTCGCTTAATCACGGTGTCAAAGACTTTATCTCCGAAGGCGTCAATAATACGTGCAAGCACTTCTTTAGAATGGATGGTGCGGGCGTCAAACATGGTCGCAAGAACGCCGGTAATTTCTAGATCCGGGTTCAGGCGATCCTGCACTTTCTCGATAGAGTCCACGAGAAGCGCCACAGCTCGCAGGGCAAAGAATTCGCATATAAGCGGAATGATAACGCCATGCGATGCTGTCAATGCGTTTACGGTTAGCAGGCCGAGCGAGGGCTGACAGTCAATCAGAATAACATCGTACTCATTCTGTACCTTACGTAGGGCTGAGGCGAGTACCTGCTCGCGAGCAACTTCGTTTACTAGCTGAACTTCAGCCGCAGAAAGGTCGATGTTTGCGGGAAGAAGGTCGATGTTCTCGATATCGGTCGGTAGAATAACGTCGTTAATATCGACCTTACGATCCATCATCACGTTGTACACGGTCAGCTCAAGCTCATGCGGATTTGTACCGAAACCAGCGGATAGGGCACCCTGAGGGTCAAAGTCTACAAGGAGCACTTTACGACCACACTCCGCAAGTGCAGCACCAAGGTTTATGGTTGAGGTCGTCTTTCCTACGCCACCCTTCTGATTCACCATTGAGATGATGCGGGCGGGACCATGTTGGCTTATAGGCGCAGGATCGGGATATTCACGTAGGGGTCGGCCGGTTGGTCCGAGTTCTTGTGCCGGTGCTTCGGTCAACTTATCTTCACCTTCGTCAACGAATTTTCTCTTCATGTATAAGGTTACCCCACACACGCCCGCTCAGCAGGTTTGTGAGTTCGCTTTACGTACGAATTATGTTACATCGCGCTCTGTTCAGGTCTATAAAACAAATAATTCGGGAATTCTAGAGGCCCCGCTCACCATAAGCCACAGCATTATGTAATTCTCATGCTAAATCAGACCTTGCAATATGCGGGAAGGCGCTTTCCTCCTAGAAACAGATACACCTCCCCGCATACTTTTTAACTTATTGATCTTCCGGTAGCGTTACAGTATTTTTAATCTTTGGTTCAGTCACAACGGACATCTGTTTGGTGGGAGATTTTTGACTTACCGCATTATCCACGTATTGGTCACCGTGTAGTTCGCCGCCCATGGTGGATTCGTCAAAGGGGATCTCCCCTTTCAGCACCGCATGAACACGATCCATATCTACCTCTTTAACAATCTTCCCCATGAGTAACGTCGCCACTGCGTTGCCTGTGAAGTTAGTGACCGCACGTGCTTCAGACATGAAGCGATCGATTCCCACGATCAAGCCCACACCATTAACAAGGTCGGGGCGGTGTGACTGCAAACCGCCTGCCAGGGTCGCCAACCCTGCGCCCGAAACACCGGCAGCTCCTTTCGAAGCAATGATCATGAAGACCAGCAGAGAAATCTGCTCGCCTAATGCAAGTGGAGTCCCCATAGCCTCCGCGACAAAAAGGGCGCTCATCGTCAGGTAAATTGCGGTGCCATCCAGGTTAAAGGAATACCCCGTAGGAACCACAACGCCTACGACAGGCTTCGAAACACCTAAGTGTTCCATTTTGGCGATAAGACGCGGCAGCGCCGCCTCAGACGAGGATGTTGAGAAGATGAGGAGATATTCGCGCGCCAGATATTTCAACAGGGTAAAGATATTCACACCGGTTACGAGCTTGAGAATAGTGCCCAGAACGATTACGACAAAGAGAATACAAGTGATATAGAATGCCACCATCAAAATAAACATTGAGGAGATCGCACGGGAACCGGTAGAACCTACAACAGCTGCAATCGCACCAAGCGCACCAGCAGGCGCTAACCACATAATCATCATGAGCAGACGGAATACGAGCGCCTGACAGTAGGTCAGAAATTTGAGGATGGGAGCGCCAACCGGTCCCATCTTCTGCAGGGCAAAGCCGGTCAAAAGCGCTACGAAAAGGGTTTGCAGAATATTACCGCTTGTCAAGGCCGAAAGCAAAGAAGTCGGCACGATGTTGAGCAGGAACGAGACAGTGCTGTCACCGCCATGTCCTTCAGACGAATTTGGAAGCGTGTATTTCGTTGTTGCCGGGTCATAGTGCAGCGAGCTTCCCGGCTCGATAATATTACCCACAACCAAACCAATCCCTAAGGCAAAGGTCGACATGAGTACGAAGTACAGCAACGCCAATCCACCGACCTTGCCAACGGTTGCTGCCTTAGCAATAGACCCTACACCCAGCACAATCGTGCAGAAAATTACAGGAGCGATCATCATCTTGATGAGAGCGATAAAACCAGTACCGATGGGCTGCAGCTCTTTTGCAAAATCGGGAACGGTCATTCCCAAGATACACCCAAGGATCACAGCGGCAATCACCGAGAGGTAGAGCATATGGGTTGGGTCTTTGTAGAACGGTTTCTTTGCGGATTCCGTACTCATTAATTCTTTCCTTTCGCGCCGGGGACGCACGGTGCTGTGTGTCTATACCGACCAGAACTTTATTGTTCCGGATTCAGGATGTTATACAGGCTACACCTACGGCAACATTAACGCGGGTGTTTTCTGACTAAAATATGCCATTGCAACAGAATATTTACATGTCTGTTACAAACAGCATAAATATTACATCTTTAGAGTGTAAATCGTATAAATAAGCTAAATTATAGTATCTTATTGGCGTATTTTCTCTTTAAACGCATATTTGTCGGCATAGCTATACAGACATAGTGTCGTCGTTCCGCGCAGCTATTCCCCACAGTCTACTTCTACTAATCACCTACTAAGTACGCTCATGTGCACGAGGATGCGCCATACGGTAAACCTCCAGCATCCCTTCCGGAGTAACCTTGGTATACACCTGCGTAGTCGCAATCGAGGCGTGTCCCAATAGTTCCTGAACCACGCGAATATCGGCGCCGCCCTGTACAAGATGCGTCGCAAACGAGTGTCGAATAGAGTGGGGCGAAAAATCAGAGCTCAGCCCTGCCTCCTCAGCTGCTTCTTTGAGGATAAGCCATGCTCCCTGTCGACCCAGCCGGCTCCCCCGCCCGTTGAGGAAAAGCGCAGCAGTACCTTTGCCGTGTGACGCAAACTTGGGGCGAGCGCGCACAATATAGTCTTCCAGCGCCCTCTGCGCGTAGGATCCCAAAGGTACTAAACGCTCTTTACCCCCCTTTCCAAAAAGGCGCACATACCCGGGAAGTGCAATAGATTCTCCGTTTTCATCGCGGGGTTTTTCACCCAGGTGTATATCGTCCAGATCTGTCGCCAGCATCTCGCTCACGCGCGCGCCGGTAGCATATAAGAACTCAAGTATCGCTCGATTACGCAGACCGGTAGGATTCTTGAGGCTGGGAGTGGCAAGAAGTTTTTGCATCTGCTCCACGGATACGGCTTTGGGCAATCGCTTCACATTTTTAGGCGGTTTCACGACAGCGGCAGGATCGGTCTCCAGGATGCGCGAAGCATGCCAGAAACTATGCGCGCCACGAACTGCAGCCATGGTACGTGCAATTGAATTAGGGCCCAGCGGCAGAGGCAGTGTGACATCACGCGTACTCGTTGAAGGAGCCTTTGTCTGATCCGAGGTGTAGAGGGAAACCGCCAAAGACTCCAGGGTATCTTCGAGTTCCTCTGCTCGGGTATCAGATTCAGATGGTTTTTCTCCCTGACGTTTGCTGGGATGCCCCGAATCCCCGCTCTCCTCCGCACGCGGCAGTGTCGGTTGGGCAAGTTCACGCATAAAGGCACGCACATCGGCAGTGCGAATTCGGTGAGCATCAATGATACCGCGTGACGCCATAAATTCTACATACCGCCTTAAATCACGTGAATACGAAGCTATCGTATTCTCGCTGCTGCCTTTTTCAACTCGCAGGTGAATAAGATACTGTTCAATATCCCGCTCAAGCGGACTTATACGATGTATTCCTTCGCTCAGGTGCTGAGAAACCATAGCGAATTATTCCTCGTGTTTAAAAGTTTCGGGTCGGATACGGCGCCCTCCCAAGTAAGGGTGAAAATCCCAGGTATCGGCGGCATCTCGCAAAGGCAATTGCTCTTGTCGAGTCCCGACCGCGCAATATGCCGCGAGAATAGCCTGAATAGCCAAACCGTTATGTAGTCGTCCCGCGAGCACAAGGCGTACGGCCTGTTCAAGTGGAACCCACCGGTAGGTAATCTCCGCTTCTTCGTCCCTGCGTACTATACGGTCTGCTTCAGGAATCTCGTACAGGTCTTGGGCAAGGTATATACGGCCCGCTTCCGAAGCGGCTCCCGGAGTCGTATAATAATCGACCAGGCTGTGCCAGCGATCAGCCCCAAGATCGGCTTCTTCCGCAAGCTCGCGCTGCGCTGCATGAAGAGGATCTTCACCGGTGATGTCAAGAAGACCTGCGGGGACCTCCCAGAGATTCATACGCACGGGATGCCTATACTGGCGCAGAAGCAGAATCTCATTCCGGTTGTTCACCGCAGCAACCGCAACGGAACCGGGCATGTCGATAACATCCCGCGTTAAAGTGGTACCGTGCCCGTCAAGATCATAGTGTTCCACGGCTGCTTGGAGAACATATCCGCTATACTGCACCTCACGGCTTAGGATTTCTCGCGTTGAGGGAGCATCGATCACATCAGCATACATAGAATCTATTCGATGCGGATTCTTGTTCTCTGAAGTGTTCATATCCCTATTCTAATTTGCATACTTACGGTCGCCAGAATCAGAACCTTAAGGACAGAGCTATCAGCTGACAGCGCTGACGTTTCTATTTTCCTTTGGCAGAGCAAAGTCGCGGACTACATCGGCAGTCCGCGACTTTTTATGAAGAAAGTTCTTACTCTTTACCGCTACGCTTGAGAGCTGCTTTCACCAGCCCCGCAAAAAGCGGATGCGGCCGCGTAGGACGCGAACGGTACTCCGGATGTGCCTGAGTCGCCACATAGTAAGGATGCACATCAGTGGGGAGCTCAACGTACTCCACGAGCGAGGAATCCGGCGAAGTACCGGAGATAACCAAGCCCGCGTTCTCAAGCTGTTCACGGTACTCGTTATTAACTTCGTACCGGTGACGATGCCGTTCCGCCACCTCGGTCTCGCCATAGGCCTGAGCAACCTGTGAACCGGGAACCAGATTAGCTGTGTACAGGCCCAAACGCATGGTTCCGCCCAAATCACCTGCGCCTTCCACAAACTGCTTTTGTTCTTCAATCGTGGCAATGACCGGAACCGATGTCTCCGGGTCAAACTCGGTTGAGGATGCGTCAGAAAGATTCAAAACGTTTCGAGCGTACTCAATCACCATGGACTGCAGCCCCAGGCAAATGCCCAGAGTAGGAATCTTATGTTCACGAGCATATTTCAATGCGCCGATCTTGCCGTCTAGACCGCGAATACCGAAACCGCCGGGTACTAAAATGGCATCCATATCGTGCAGCTGATGGTCTGCGTCTTCATCGGTGGCGCATAGGTCTGCAGCGACCCATTTGATATTGACCTTTGCATTATTCGCAAAGCCCCCGGCGCGCAGAGCCTCAGAAACCGAGAGGTATGCATCGGGAAGATCGATATACTTACCCACGAGGGCAATGTTAACGTCGGCGGAGGGGCGGTGTACCGCATCCAACAAACGATCCCACTGCGTGAAATCGGGGTCGGGGGCAGTCATGCCGAAGTATTCCAGAATATAATCGTCGAGCTTCTGGGAATGAAGGGTTTTGGGAATATCGTAGATGCTGGGGGCATCGGGACATGAGATAACGGCGGCAGTATCAACATCGCAGGCGTTACCGATTTTGGCGCGGTGCGATTCCGGAACATCACGCTCACAACGCAGAATCAAGCCATCGGGCAGGATACCCAAACCACGTAATGCTGCAACGGAATGCTGAGTAGGCTTCGTTTTGAGTTCGCCGGAAGGGCCGATAAAGGGGACCAAAGATACATGGAGGAAAAACACGTTCTGACGTCCAACGTCACGGCGTACTTGGCGTGCCGCTTCCATAAAGGGCAGCGATTCAATATCGCCTACCGTACCGCCGATTTCGGTGATGATGATATCGGGCGCGTTTTCGATTTCGGCGGCGTAACGCATACGTGCTTTGATTTCATCAGTGATATGAGGAATAACCTGCACGGTATCGCCCAAATATTCTCCGCGACGTTCTTTTGCGATAACGGTCGAGTACACCTGACCGGTTGTAACGTTAGCGGATTGGTCAAGGTTCTCATCAAGAAAGCGTTCGTAATGCCCAATATCAAGGTCTGTTTCAGCACCATCGTCAGTTACAAAGACTTCGCCGTGCTGGAAAGGGTTCATGGTACCGGGGTCTACGTTAAGGTACGGGTCAAATTTCTGCATCGTGACCGATAGACCACGAGAACGTAGAATCTGGCCGAGAGAAGAAGCTGAAAGACCTTTACCGAGAGAAGAAGCAACACCACCCGTAACAAAGATTTGGCGGGTTACCTTACCGTTAGCGGACGCGTTAAGAGCGTTATTATTTTCATTCACCACGGAATTCAAGCTTACCATTTTCTTTTCCCCTATCCAATAGAACACTAACGGACGAGAGCGTTTCTCTTCCCTAGATTTAATGAGCTCTTTCCCGTATTTCGCGCAGTTTTTACGCCATAATAAACGCTTCATCTACCGCTGAATACCGTGTTACACCACAACGGCCTCTAGAAATATCTGCGACCCAATACTACCGAATATCCTTGGAATGCTCCTCAGATATATCAGCTATGACCGTTGTCTTTTCAGCACCTGTTTACTCAAGCTGACCCCCTGCGCGTAAAAGCTCCCGCGCGTGTTCTTGGGCTGCTTCCGACTGATCGTGTCCGGCGAGCATACGAGCGAGTTCTACAACACGCTCTTGGTCAGAAAGTACCTGTACTTTCGATAACGATGCGTCATCATTTTTAAGGACCAGAATATGCTGATCCGCGAAAGCCGCAACCTGTGGTAGGTGAGTTACCACCAAAACTTGTACATGCTGGGCAAGCATTGCAAGCCTGCGACCGATCTCAATAGCAGCCTTACCGCCAACGCCCGAATCTACTTCGTCAAAGATAAAGGTAGGTACCGGATCAACTTCTGCCAACACAACCTCCAACGCAAGCATTACGCGCGAAAGCTCACCTCCAGAGGCGCCTTTCCCAAGTGGACGAGGGATTGCCTCACGATGCGGAGCAAGCATAAAGGTCACTGTGTCACGACCATGAATTGAAAATTTATCTGCCTCGGCAACTTCAACAACAAGAGAAGCATTCGGCATGGCAAGCGCGGTTAGTTCTTCACTAACAGAATCCGCCAAGCGCGAAGCGGCTTCTTGACGCGCTTTCATAAGCTGAGCTGCCTGCTCTCCTAAAGCCTGACGCAGGTCGGTGAGCTCTTGTTCCAGAGATTCCTGTCGCGCTGGATCATCAACAAGGCGAGTCAGGCGATCACGAGATTCTTCGGCCCACTCAAGGACTTCCGCAATATCTGCACCATATTTTCGCGTCAAATTTTTCAGCTGCGCACGACGCTCCTGTACCTGCGCTAGGCGTTCAGGCCCTTCAGAATCTAACGAGGTCGAATAGGTAGAGATATCGGTGGCAACATCGGTCGCCAGAACTAAAAGTTCGTTGACCCGTTGAGCTAAATTCTCTATATCGCTATCGGCACCGGCTTGTCCCAGAAGAGATGTATGGGCCGCATCCAGAAGACTCAGTACATTTGCCTCTGTGCCTTCCGCATATTCACTGCCCGACAGCGCCGCCGCTGCAACATCGGTTGCGGTACGAAGGGCCTCAACATTCATCAGTTTGATGCTTTCATTCTTAAGCGCTTCGTCCTCGCCCGTCTGTGGGTTTACGGAGTCTATTTCTTCAAGCGCCCCCTGCAAGCTTTGCGCCTCTAATGCTCGTGCACGAGAATTCTCACGAACCTCTTTATATTCAGCGGCTGCGACTCGGTACCGCTCATAGGTATGCTGGTACTTCTCTAACAGGTCAAAAAGCTTTTCGCCCGCATAAAGGTCTAGTGCACGACGTTGCTCGCTGGCAGACTTGAGACGCAATTGATCCGACTGACCGTGCACAGCTACAAGAGTTTGCCCAATCTCTGAAAGCTTACCGATAGGCGCAGTGCATCCTCCTACATGTGCTCGAGAACGCCCAGAAGCATTAACGGTGCGAGCTAAGAGAAGTTCGCTTGTTTTTTCATCTACCGGGTCAACTGTTCCGCCCACGTCCTCCGCAAGGGTCAAAGCCTTATGCTCTTGAGGTAGGCGCACGATGGCTTCCGCTAAAGCGCTCTTTGCCCCTTGACGCACACTTGCAGCATCACTACGTGCCCCAAGAAGCATACCAAGCGCCGTAACGACCATAGTTTTACCGGCACCAGTTTCACCTGTTAGAACCGACAGCCCGGGCTGCAAGGGTAATCGAGCATCAGTAATAACGCCCAAGTCCCGAATATGGATTTCTTCAATCACGATGCGTCTACCTTAAAGTCCTTACCGCATAGGGGCTGGAGTCATGCCACATACGCAAGCTATGTGCGGCTCTATTGCACTGACTGACTTCCTGTTGGAGCACCCCAAACATTCGGTTTTCGTGTGAGTACCAGATATAAATCAATGAGGCTCTTGTGAGCTGTTTTTTTCACCGGCATCACACGCCTCACGCTCTTCCTCAGAGGTTGGGCCTCGCCATCCTCGAATAGGCAGAGCAAACTTACGAACCAGCCGTTCAGAGAACGGGGCGGGGTGGATACGTGCCAAAAGCACTGGTTTTTCAGATTTACGCACCTCAATACGGGAACCGGGCAGCAGATCATTCATACGTCGTCCATCGCACCACAATACACCGGATGCACCATGAGCCATCATTTCAACAGCTACCATAGAAGACGGAGATGCTACTAGCGGTCGTGCAAAAAGGGCATGTGCTGAAAGTGGCACCAATAATATAGCTTCTACCTCGGGCCAGACTACCGGTCCCCCACCTGAAAATGCGTATGCGGTGGATCCCGTGGGCGTACCTATCACCACACCATCACAGCCAAATGTGCTTATTGGCTTACGATCTACCTCAATGATGACCTCAATCATCTTCTCGCGGTTGCCTTTTTCAACACTTACTTCATTAAGCGCCCAATCCGTGTGAACACGTTTCTCCTCGTGCCATACTTCAATGTCGATTGCCATACGCTCTTCGACCGCATACTCGCTCTTGACGATGCGGTCTACAGTTTCTTGCAGATCACTTTCTTCCGATTCCGCTAAGAATCCTACGTGTCCCAAATTCACGCCGATCAGCGGAATGCTTGTATGTCGCACCATTTCTGCAGCACGCAGGATAGAACCGTCACCGCCGAGGACCATACCAAGCTCAATATCAATAAGCGCAACACTCTCATGTACCACCTGCACAGGCACCGGATCGTCCCAGTTTTCCGTCAAGGCTTCCAGATCAGAACGGTTCATCACGGGCACTAGACCTGCACTATGCAGCTGTTTACACGCCTGGCGGGCTGCATCCCGTGCTTCTTTGCGGCCAGTATGCGCAAAGACTAGAATTTTACGATTTTCTGTTATTGACACGTTCTACCCTCCTCACAGCAGGCATTATTTGCGAATTATCCCACGACTACTTCTTTAGTATAGCCGAATTTCCCATTATACTGGAACATATTTTCTAGAACATTATTTCGATAAAAAGATTTGTTTGCTATTTCTGCTTCTTGCACCATAAGAAAAATTCGACGTTACCATCTTGCCCGGGTAAGGGGCTTTGCACAGTATCTATCACGCGAAGACCACATGATTGAGCCGAGTCTTGCACCTTACGCACGGCGAAAGCATGTGCTTGAGGATCTGTAACCACTCCTGCACGCCCAATTTGATGTTTTCCTACTTCAAATTGTGGTTTCACCATGAGCACTAAGTCCCCATCTTCCTCGGTCACCTGCGCAAGAGCATCTATGACTAACGTCAACGAGATAAATGATAGGTCAGAGACAACTAGGGAAACTAAGCCCCCAATATCCTCTGGAGTTAGATAACGCACGTTAAGACCTTCATAAGCATCAACTCGAGGATCCATGCGCAAAGACTCAACAAGTTGACCGTGACCCACGTCAACTGCTGCAATATGTGAAGCCCCACGGCGCAAGAGTACGTCGGTAAATCCTCCGGTAGAGGCACCTGCGTCCAGACAGCGACGGCCGGCTACAGTTATGTGCGTAAAAATATCTAAGGCACCAGCAAGTTTATGCCCGGCACGACTCACATATTCTGTAAGAGGGCTTTCTTGTACCAGTACATCATCGTCACGATGTACAGGCTGCGATGCCTTATACACAATTTTCCCATTAACACTCACGCACCCGGCATCAATAAGTTTTGCCGCTAAAGTACGAGATGCAGCAAGCCCATGCTCGGCAAGAAATTTATCGAGCCGCACCTAGGAGTTCTCCCCGGGTTCTCGGGAGAAACGTACATTATCTTCGAGGTTATCAACTAAGGTTCCATAGGCCCGAATACGCTCTACAGGATCCATCGCTAAAACAGCCTGCAGCTGTGTTTCAAACTCCTGGTAATCAGCTTCTTCAAGGGACTCATGGCTATCAGCATTTTCTGTAGAGTTTTGTTGTTTCTTACCCATAAGTTAAACCTCGGGAAGGCCTTGAATATTCGGGGTCACAGCCTGCTCCGGATGCGCCGCCCACCAGGCAGCGCAGGCTACGCGCCAGGCTTCTGCTTCCGCATCGCTGCCGGAAAAGTCATCTGGCGCGAAAGAGCCTTGGACGGTTAAATAGATATTGTTTCCCTGTACCTTGGCAGTCCATGATGGTCCATGCGCTGTAATCGCGTGGTCCTCATGGAGAATTTCGATCTGTGGATATGGTTCGAAAAAGTCATCAAGAGTGCGCAAAATATATGTGGGACGTTGTTCAGGGACCGCCGATATAACATCCTGATAGGTCTGCACGCCGGTCAGCACAAGTGCACCCGCCATATGAGCTTTGTTGGCTCCCAGAATATCGGTGTCAAGGCGGTCCCCTACAATAACGGGCTTTGAGGCTTTTACTGATTGAGCCGCAGTCTCAAAAATAGCGGCTTCAGGTTTCCCTGCGACTATCGGAGTACGGCGTGCTGCGATGCCTACCGCCGCTACTAGAGTACCATTACCGGGCGCTTGCCCTCGTTCCTTAGGAATAGTTTGGTCTGTGTTCGTGGCAACCCATAAGACGTTCTGATCAGCGAGAGTGTACGCTGCCTCTGCCAAATCTTCCCAGCTGAGTTGCGGGTTAAAACCCTGAACCACGGCAACAGGGTTGTCGGACTGTGATGATACAGGCTCCAACGCGACAGCCCGCAGACAATCTGCTAAAGCTTCAGTACCGGTAACCAGAATTTTAGACCCGGCGGGCACATGTTGAGCCAATAAAGCCGCACCAGCCTGGGCAGAACTGACAACACGTTCCGCCTGCGTGCGCACGCCTAAATCTTGCAGGTGAGCCGCTACAGATTCTACGGAGCGCGAGGCATTATTAGTCACAAAGACGACGGGAACCCCACTGCTTTCAGCGCGGTTCAAGGCTTCTGGCGCTCCCTCAATAGCGTAGGGTCCAGCGTATACTACCCCGTCGAGATCTGAAAGTAAGGCATCGTACTGAGCTAGTAGGGGTTCGCTCGTCATAATGTTCAATTCTTTCTGGTTATAGACAAAGCAAGTAGCCTCAGGCGAGGGACGGATAGTTTCTACTGCTCTGTTTCATTTTGGGAAGGCTTCGTTTCATATTCAGAAGATGCAACCGCCAAGTTCTTTGACTTGTCAGAACTATATGTCTCTTCCTTCTCTGGCTGTGTTCCCTCGTCAGTATTGCTTTGTTGTTCGAGGTCTTCTAGCACAGGTTCCTCAGGTTCAAAGAGCTCGGATTCACCATAAATATCGAAAATCTCAGGCTCGGCGAACTCACCCTGTCCCAAAGCGGCTTCGGCCCTGAACGCGAGGCGTGCCCACTGTTCTGCTTCCTGGCTTCGTCCTGCATTATCTAGAGCCTCGGAATATGCTGTGAAGAGTCGAGGGCTGTATTCGAAAGCCCGTTTTGGGTTTAGCTGCGGAATTTGAAGGGCCGATATCGCTTGCGATTTTTTGCCCTGATCTGCATATATCCCAGATTCAACAATGGCGAGTTCAACGCGAACCGGGGCAGGAAGCTCTTCACGTTTAGCTTCCTCTATCATGTCAAGAGCTTTAGAAATACGGTTAAGAGCGCGCTCGCAGTCTACGAGGAGCGCAAGATGATCCAGAGAACCGCTTATGCGACGATGCGTACGTAATTCACGTAATGCTAGTTCGTAATCTTCAGCGACATATGCGGCGACACCTACAGCCTCACGTACCGCAGAAATACGTCCTGCGCTTCGAGACGCAGCAACAGCATGCTCTAGCGCAAACTGGGGATCAAGCTCCAGATATCGTCCAGTCATAACAAGATGTTTTGCAACGGTAGCGGCATTCCTAGACTCAAGTGCGCGAAGTTGACGGCTTGTAGCACTATCTAACTCACGACCTGTTACATCACTGTCAAGCTCAGGCGCCTTTGGCTTGGCAGGACGATAACCCGCCCGACCGTCAACAGATCGCACGTTCTCCTGAGACTCTGCCTTATACACGTGCTGCCTAGGTGACTTACTCCGAAAACCGAAACGATGCGATTTATTCGGGTTTTTCAAATCGTTTTGGCGTCCTCCATCGCTATCCTTATGATTTGCCCCAGCCCCATCAGAATGTTGAGCGTTAGTGTGGTAGTTGCTCTTCTGGGAGTTTTTCGCAGTGGAAGCACCAATAGCACCCTGCTTATTTTTAGACTGGGGGGTCTCAGACATGAATCTCCTCAAAGGGGAAGGCGGGATCAACACAGAATCTTCGCTACAAATTTTGGAAGATAATCTCAGGGTGCTAAATGCACCTTTTATATTCTAGTACAGGTTGGCATAGACCGATACCCTAGAGATGCTAGATCACAAGATAACTTTGTCTACTGCATCTACTCGTAGAAGGCGGGCTAGTAGGTCGGGGTTGTTTGGTAAAAACCACAATTAAAC
>NZ_KV820059.1:0-17971 GCF_001815285.1 Rothia sp. HMSC065D02 | reverse complement strand
TGTGGTTTCGGGGTTAGCCCACGAGGGGTACGGGAAAGAGTATTGTCCTGTTGGTGGTCCTGAGTTCGGGCCCGAGTTCCGTAGTAGGCAGAGCGCCTCGGGAGATTTCACGTGGGCTAAAAACTTCGTCCTCACCTAAGCCTATAGCTTTCTAGACACAAGGTGCACAACAGAAAACCCGCCAGGTCTTAGAGTTCTAAGACCCGACGGGTTTAGCTATGCGGTGGTGGAGGGATTTGAACCCTCGTTGGCTGTTACACCAAACATCATTTCGAGTGATGCACCTTCGGCCGCTCGGACACACCACCAATAGGATATGATTCTACCGCATCCGCCCCAAGGGGGCAAAAACTCCACCCCCTCGCTCGGTTCCATCCAAGGTGTTGGGGACGCCCCTCAAATCCTTAGCGACAAGCGCATCGTACCGCTTATTCTGCCTGAGGATCTTAGTTCCTCACCCAGGGGGTTAGCCTTCAGTCAAGAGCGAACCCATAGCGGCTGTGCACCCCAATATCGCCTGAAAGCCGCATCCGTCAGTGCCGAATATAGCCGTCAAATACCAGCATGACCGCACGGGTGGAGTCCTCGATGCTACGCTGCACCCCGTGTATCTCCCGGTCCATCGCCAGCATAAAAGTAGCACCAAAAATAGAAAGCGCCAACGCACGTGTATCCTGGGCGGTATCGATCGTGTAGCGGCTGCGCAGGGCGCGTACCTGCGACTCTATGAAATCCAGGATTTCTTGGCGGTTGTCCACCATTGAGTCGGTCCAGGCGTCCAGCCCCTTCCACACTTCGCTCACCCAGAGCCTGGTGAATCCTCGGTGTTCGTGCAGATAGGTGAGCGCCGTGGAGATGCTTTTGCGCAGCCCTTCGCGCGGGTCGCTCTGAGCGATGGAAGCTTCGCTCATGCTCTCCACGAGCAGGTGCGTGCCGTATTGCAGAAGCCGGTCGATCATGGTTTTCTTCGACCCGAAGTTGTAGTACACGGTGCCTTTGGAGACCCCGGCGCGCTGGGCGACCTCTTCAATGCTCACGTGGGCGCTTCCCCGATGCTCCATGATCTCCATCGTGGCGGTGAAGAGTTTGCGTTGGGTTTTGCCGGTGCGGCCCGGTCGGCGTGCGGGGTTCGGCGTATCGGGCATGGGGATGGTTCCCTTCGTGGCGGTTGCTGTTCTCTCCATGCTAAGGCCCTACACCGTGATTTCGGGGATTAGTTTTTTCAGGGACCAGATGCGGTCACGGCGGGTTCCCAGGTACCCCAGCACCAGACCGACGGCACCCCACAGCAGCAGGTACATCATGATCGGCATCAGGCTGGATTCGTTGATGCCGTAGCTGAGCCTGCGCATACCGGTGACGGCGTAGCCCATGGGGAAGAAGTCGTGCATCCATCTCATGGCGTGCGGCAGAGTTTCGTAGGGCATGGTGCCGCCCGCCGTGATGAGCTGCAGGATCATGATAATTAGGGCTATGAGCTTGCCGGGCGAGCCGAAGAACACCACCACGCCGTGAATGAACAGGGTGAAGATCGTTGCGACAAAGCAGAGGAAGAAGAAGGCAAGCCACGGATGCGCCATCTGGAATCCGAGCCCGAATTTCACTGCCGCGAACATGAGTACTGCCTGGGCGATACCGATCAGTCCGAACGGCAGCCAGCTTCCTAGGATGATGCGCGCTGTCGGTGCCTTTGAGGCCAGTGCACGGTTGTTGAGCGGGCGCAGGGTTTGCACGAGCATCAGGCCGCCGATCCACAGGGCTAGGCACATGAAGAACGGTCCCATACCCTCGCCGTAATTACGTCCGTTGGCTAGGGAACTGTGTTCGAGGTCCACGGGTGAGGACATGACGGAGGCTACGTCTTTTTGCTGTTCTTCGTTCAGGTTGGGGATTTGGCGGGTGCCGTTTTGCAGTCCGGTGGAGAGCTGCCCGGTTCCGTCTTTGAGCTGTCCCGTGCCGTCGGCGATTTGGCCGGTGCTGCTGTTGAGTTTTCCGGTGCCATCGGCAAGCTGGGACGACCCGTCCTGCAGTGTGGTTGCGCCGTCGTGCAGTTTATTTTGGCCGTCTACGGCTTCTTTTTCGCCATCGGCAAGCTGCTGTGCGCCGTTGTGCAGGTTTCCGGTACCGTTTTTGAGTTCGCCGGTGCCCTCGGCCAGTTGGGCTGCTCCGTTATTGAGGGTGGAGGCACCATCGGCAACTTTCCCGGTGCCGTCAGCGAGTTTAGCTGAACCGTCTGCTAGGGTGGTTGCCCCGGAATCGAGTTTGGTGATGCCGTCGCGCAGTGTTCCGGCACCCTGCGCTACCGCCGTGGCGCCGGAGTCGAGCTTATCCACCCCATCAATCAGGGTACTGAGTTTTTGCGCTGCAGCGGATTCCCCGGTGGCCACACAGTTGTCATTTTTGAGGGTTTGCAGCTTCGCCAACACATCTGAACCGGCTTGTCCGTGCTGCGCCAGATGGTTTTTGAGTGCCTGATCGTTCGCGGATGCTACAGCCGATTTCGTCTGTTCGGAATTGATGTTGGCGACGATCGCGTCGGCGGTTTCCTGGCTGATGGAGCCGGATTCGACGAGAGGCGCTAGTTTCTGCCGGGTATCTTCGGCAACCTTAGACACCACCGTATTTGACAGGTCTGTGCCGAAATCCCCGCTTGGGGCGGAGGTGTCGATTGAGTTCAGGTTTTGGCACATGGCGGTGAGCGTTCCGGGAAGTTGACGCACCCCGTCCTGATCCAGTGCATTCTTGAGCGAATGCGTTCCGTCGGCGACCTGCTGGGCACCTTGGGCGAGGTCGTTCGCGCCTTTCTTAAGGCTGCCAGTGCCGTTTGCGAGGGCTGCGGAGCCATCCGCCAGCTGGGAAGCGCCGTTATGCGCGTCAGAGGCACCGTTGGCCAGGGTTGATGATCCGTCAGCGAGCTTGATGGCACCGTCATTGACTTTTCCGGCACCCTGGTTGAGGGTGCCCGCGCTGTCAGCCAACTGGGATGAACCATCGGCGAGCTTATTCTGCCCTTCGACGAGCCTACCGGAACCATCCACCAGCTGCCCGGAACCGTCCGCGAGCTTGACGGCACCATCGTTGAGGGTTCCGGTTCCGTCAGCGAGTTGGGTCATCGCATCGGAAAGTTTGACGGTGTTCGCGTTGATTTTGTCGGCGCCGTCGGCTGCCTCATTCATTTTGCCGTGAATGGTCGTGAAGCTTGCCAGCAGAGTGTTCGCCGTCTTATCCCCCACCTTGGAGGCTACGGAATCCCGCACGGCTGTTCCCGCCTTCGTCACGATGTTGGTGAGCACATAGTTATTGGCGTCGTTCGTGATGATTTCCAGCCCGGCGGCCTGCGGGTTAATGGGACCGGTGTTGCCTTTCTCATCAGGTTTGAACGAGCCGGTACTCACGAGCCTGGCCGAGAAGTCTTTCGGAATCACGAGCGCAAAATCATAGGTCCCGTCGCTGACGCCTTGGACGGCTTTATCACGGGTCTCTACGCTCTTCCAGTCGAAGGTTCCCGCATCCAGCAGGCTCTTTTTGACATCCGCACCGGTGTTCAGATCGTTACCGGAGGCATCTTTCGCGCCCTCGTCTTCCACCACGAGCGCGCCCACAATACCGTTCACATTCCCGTAAGCATCCCAGTTGCCGTACAGGTACAGTGAACCGTACAGCAGCGGAATACACGACATAGCAAGAAGCACCAGTACCGGAAGCACTCCGGAGGTTAGACGCTTAAGTTCGACGAGCGCAACACGAACTACACTCACAGTTACTGTTCCTTCTCTGCTGGATTCTTCGGGTTTGATAATTCTTCGAGCTGTTCTTCGTGGTCTTCGAGGAGAGACTCGGATACTTCGGATGCGTTCACCGCCGAGTCTTCCTGCGGTGACCGGACGGTCTGTACCTTCTCGCCCGGATCCTCGCTCTGTAGCGTCTCGCGATCGTTCGGGTCGCTATGATCGTCGTCGTGGTGGTCGCCGCCGAGCAGGTCATCCAGGGACGAGTCGGTTTCCTCCCGCGCAACGGTAAGGCGGATACTCTCGCGCGCATCCTGCGGGGTTTCTTCAAGGTCTTCGTGGGCGTCACCAACCACGGCAGTTTTGCCGTCCCAGCTTTCGGAAATATGCGGAACTACGGCGATCACGGCACGCGGATCGTCTTCGTTTTCGGCGAGTTCCTGTAGATACGGCAGCCACATGCGGGTGTGGTCCAGATGCCGTGAGGGAGTATCAAATACCAGAAGATCGGAGCGGGTATGCGCCGCTAAAGCGCTCATCAGACGGATATTCTGCTCACCTGTAAGCTGTTCGGTCCAGAGCCTGTCGAGCTCGCCTAAATCGTTCTGCTCCAGCCAGTGGCTTGCCCGGGGCCGACCGAAGAACGGCAGAGAGTACGAGAGCATTTCGGAGACGTAATCATGCACGCGCATATGCACTTCGGGGGCGGTAACTTCTGGGGAATCAATAATGTCAGAGATACTGCGCAGGTGGCGCAAGCTGACGGGACTTCGGTGATCCCAGCTGAGGGTTCCGCCGCTGAGCTTCAGCCGCCCGGTAAGGGCTAAGCTCAGGGAGGTGCGTTCAATCTGGCTGTCGGCCTGTATCAGGATGACCTCGCCGCGTTCCACCGTGAAGCTGGTACGGCCGAAGAGTGCCTTATGGCGGCCCCGAGCCCAAATATCGTCTGCGGTTAACATGTGTGCTGAACCTTTAATATAAATACGTGTCAGGATTCTTGGCGCGTCCCCGCGTTAAGTGGCACGCAGGACCCTGAATTACCTCATCTATCGTAGATCCGCAGAAACAGTGCACATGACCATTTTTTGACGATTTCCGATATTATTTTTGAAATTTATGGATTATTTTTCAAAGAAAAGGCGCTTTTCGTTCAAATAAGGGGGGGGGGAAGTCGTGCCGGTCCCTTTCGCTTCCTTCCCCCCCCCTATCGTCCTCCTTAGTCTTCTCCGAACAAAAGGTTCGTGATGTGAATAAAACGTTGGAAACCGTTTGATCACATCACGAGCCTTTTATGAGGGCACAAGGATTTTAGGCAAAAATACCCAGCGGCTTAGGCCCCTTGCTGTGGGCGGCGTGATTCAAAAAATGTGCGCATCAGCCCAGCACATTCCTCGCGCAGCACCCCGGCGTAAACCTGCACATCAAGCCCTAAACGACGGTCACGGAGCACATCATATTGACTCCCCACCGCACCCGTTTTTTCTTCCCAAGCACCCATCACCACCGTGGGTATGCGCGCCATCAGAATCGCCCCGGCACACATGAGGCATGGTTCAACGGTCACCACGAGCGTGCACTCATCCAATCGCCAGGTCTTAAGATGCTGTGCCGCCTGGCGAATCGCATGGATCTCAGCGTGCCCGGTGGGGTCATGATCGTGTTCGCGGCTATTGTGCCCCGAGCCGATAATCTCACCCTCGGCATTTACCACCACCGCGCCGATAGGTATCTCACCGGCGCATGCTGCGCGCTTTCCTTCGTCGAGAGCCAGGCGCATCCAGCGTTCATGCTCAGCCAATGTTGCAATGGTGCTGAGGGCTTCACCGTCACCGGCGTGAGCACCACTATTGTTGTATTCCATATCGTCTATATGTCCTTGTCAAAAGCTATATATTCCTCATGAGAAATACAATTCTCAGTGTGTCACACCCAATGCGAAGGGGTATACGGCGGAGGCTCCGCCCGCCCGCAGCCGCTGCGCCAACACGGTTATGCTCCAGCGAGAATCCACAATATCGCTCACTAAAAGCACAGGTCCCGGATGCTCACGCAGCCTCTCAATTACCTCAGGCGGAATCTGGTAGGAACGCATAACATCGGCACATCGGAAAACACTGTTACCGCCGAAGAAACGCGGTTCGGCGGCCAGCTCAGCCTCGCCCAAATACACGAGTTTACCGACATGAGCCAGACCCTCCCCCAACGAGCGCGCTAACGTGGGACGCACCGGAGACGGTACCGTGAGTACAGTTTCGGGACGGCCGGTTTCGCCCCAGTCCCATGCCGCAAGAACCCGCACGCAGGCCTGCCCAAGAGATTGAGGAACGGGCGTATCGAGAGGTTCTCCGGATTCGTCGGTCGCCAAAAGCTCACGCACACGACTGCCCCACCCCACATCGCTGAGGCGTGCCAGCGCGTAACCCGGTTCGGCGCGCTCTGACACCGGAATCTTACCCTTCGGCGCGTTCTCCCCCGCAAGCTCCTGCAGCCCAGTAGGCCACATGCCGCGCGGGGCTATTTCTACGCCAACCGCGTTGAGGGTTCCTTGAGCCTGCTGCACGGCGCGCTCAGAGACCTGTTCGGGGTACCAGGGGCCCGCGCACCTATCGCATTTTCCGCACGGAGCCGCCGTGGTATCGTCCAGCTCGTGTGCCAGAAAGACCATGCGGCACCCTTCGGTACTCTCGTAGGCGAGCATGGCCTCTTGCTCCCGAACGCGCGCCTGCGCCACGGCACGGTATCGTGGTGCATCGTAGCTCCAGGGAGCACCTGTGGAGTACCAGCGTGAGCCGATCTTGCGCACCGCATCCTCAACATCGAGTACTTTGAGCAGAAGTTCTAAGGTGGTTCGGCGTAACTGTACACGTGCCTCTAGTGCGGGTATAGAAAGCCCATCGGGCTCATCCGCCAGCGCCTCACACACGGCGTAGGCGTTCTGTTCGTTGGGCATGGATGCGGTCGCAAAATACTCCCAGATCGCGCGATCTTCACGCCCGGGCAGCAGAAGCACATCCGCATGGTCGGTGCCGCGACCGGCACGGCCCACTTGCTGGTAGTAGCTCACCGCCGAAGAAGGTGCCCCAAGATGCACCACAAACCCCAGATCGGGTTTGTCGAATCCCATACCGAGGGCACTCGTGGCAACAAGCGCCTTAACCCGGTTGGCTTTGAGGGTTTCTTCGGCTTCGCGGCGTTCATCGGGATCGGTTTTTCCGGTGTACGCAAGAACCTTGTGCCCGGCGGTTTGCAGCAGTCGAGCGGTGTCTTCGGCGGCGGATACTGTCAGGGTATAGATAATTCCTGAGCCCGGCAGCGTATCAAGGTGTTCAACCAGCCAGCCTAGACGCTGCGCTTCGTCGGGCAGCTGCAGCACGCCCAGCCTCAGAGAATCGCGGGTGAGCGAACCGCGCAGCACCACAACATCCTCGGGGTTGGCGCCTGCGGCAAGCTGTTCGGCAATATCGCGGCTTACACGTTCGTTCGCGGTTGCGGTCGTCGCGAGTACGGGAACGTTCGCATCAAGCTCACGAATAAGTGCCCCGATGCGCCGGTAATCGGGGCGAAAGTCGTGCCCCCAATCGGAGATACAGTGCGCTTCATCAACCACCAGAAGGCCGAGCCGCGGCTGCAGATAAGGCATCCATTCTTCACGAAATGCGGGGTTATTGAGTCGTTCGGGTCCAATGAGGAGAACGTCCAGATCGTTTGCATCAAGGCGGGCGCGTATTGCCTCCCATTCGGTCACGTTAGCGGAGTTCACCATAGCGGCACGAACCCCGGCACGTTCGGCTGCCTGCACCTGGTCGCGCATGAGCGAAAGCAGCGGAGAAATAATGAGGGCAACCCCGGAACCTTGGGCGCGCATCAGAAGCGCCGAAATAAAATACACGGCAGATTTTCCCCAGCCTGTACGCTGTACCACGAGGGTGCGGCGGCGGTCGGTGACAAGCGCCTCGATAGCCTCGAACTGCCCGGGATGAAAGCTCGCATTTGGGTTTGCGGTGAGCTTTCTGAGCAGGACTTGGGCGTTTTCATGGAGTGTTGGCATGGGGTTCCTTTGTGAGGGGTTTCTCCCATCATGGCAGATTTCAAGGCTCCGCACATGCTGTACGGTTACCTCGTGCATGCAGGTTTGGGAATACTATCGCGGTCACGGAATATATGGGTACTGACTTCACCGCCCTTATATTCCTCATCGGGTATAAACGCCATGATTCCATCAGTTAGCCAAGCTCGTGAGGCAGGTTCACGCTCTTAATCGTTTCTCACAAAGAATCCCGGTAGAATATTGCGAGACACTTCATAGCTTCCACATATTTTTGCCTTAGTGGTCTCTCAGGCAGACCGCATAGGATTGTGTGCAAGCACCGCGCGTGCCTTGTGTTCGACTACTTCAGGATTTTTCTATGGCTTTTTTTATCCCCGTACTTCTTGCCCATCTTCCGCTGGGGCTCCTCGGTTTCAAGCTTGAAGATGTGCTGATCAGCACCGGTCCGTGGGTTCTGGTGGTTTCGGCCATCATCGTTTTTATCGAATCGGGCGTGCTGTTTCCGGTGCTTCCGGGCGACTCTTTGATCTTCGCTCTGGGTATGCTCCATGACCGCATGGGGCTGTCGCTCTGGCTGGCGTTCCCGGTTCTTATCATTGCAGCGGTAGCTGGCGGCGAGGTCGGGTATCAGCTGGGTGCCCGCTATGGCCGTAATCTTTTCAAAGACGATGCAAAAATCCTGAGCACCAAGAACCTGCACGCTGCGGAAGAATTTTTTGCTAAACGAGGCGGTTTCGCACTTGTTGTAGGTCGCTTCGTACCGATCGTTCGTACCTTTGTTTCGCTGGCGGCGGGTATTTCTTCGTATCCGCGCCGTAGGTTCAACCTCTGGAACATCCTGGGTGCCGTCCTGTGGATTGGTTCTATTGGCATGGCAGGCGTGCTGTTGGGTGGTGTCGAGTTCATCCACAACAATATTGAGATGCTTGCGGTCATTATTGTGTTGGTTTCGGTTCTGCCCGTGACCTTTGAATACCTGCGCGGTCGTTCCAAAGCCAAGAACGAGGCAGCCGAGTAGAGGCACCTAAATCTCAAACTTCTGCGTATGCATAAGGGGCGGAGAATACAGTCTGTATTCGCCGCCCCCTTGCTATATGCTTATATTCTTATCGAAGCATATACCCTAATGGTTATAGGGTTGGTTCCCCTGCTGGTAGGGATTTACGCCGCTCTGATTCTGCTGGTACATACGCCAGATGCGGCTCTGAGCGGTATACTGCGTAGCATCGCGCAGCACCATGAACACGATAATGGTGCCCTGCAAAACCGTGGAGAAGATTGTCATACCAATTGACACAGGGTCGTTCATCGTAGAATACGGGGAATAACTTACCGACCCTGTACCAGCACCCGCGAGGATCATGATCAGGGTAATCACACCGAATGCAGTACCAATACTACTTAAGACCAAAGCTGTAATACGCGCCCAAGTGTGCCCTTTGGCGTAAAAATAACCGATAACGACCGTAAGAGCGACTATGATGACGGCTATCAGAATGCCAACAACAATACTCGTTGTTATCAACGAGTCTGAAAAGTTGACGCTACTGTAGTTCCCATACGGAGAGTACTGGTTCTTCTGCTGTTCGAGCAGGGCATTCATCCTGTCTCGAAGGGTTACCGAGTTGTAAATACTTGATACCAGGGCATAAAGCGCATACCCAAAGATCAGATAAATACCTGTTTTTACTACCGTGCTGGGTTCGGGTTTTTTCTCTGGAACAGACATATAAGCCCCTGGCTGGTATGGCTGGACATAAGGTCCTTGAGGCTGTTGGGCGTATGAGGGCTGATACTGCGGATCTTGATAATAGGGATTTTGGCTCATAGTGTGTCCTGGTGACTCTTATCGGGTGTACCGGTGCTATATCTATGGCGGTCGTATACATGCCAGCAACACTTTTATATGCTGCAAAAACGCAAAACGCTCGCCGTACTTCAATGGTAGTGTACGGCGAACGTTTCCGCGCTGTTGAGGGCGCATCCGGGTGTCTGTAGGTTAGTTCAGGCGGTATCCATCGCTACCACCGTCGTACCGGTCATTAGGATTCTGCGGTGCGGGGTTTGGTCGTGATTGCGGATTCTGTGCCTGTGGGTTTTGTGCAGCCTGACCGAATCCTTGCTGAGGCTGGGAATCTGTAGGCTGTTGAACGGGCTGCGGACCCTGATCCTGCCGGTAGCTGCGCCAGAGGCGGCTATCGCTCGTGTACCGAGCGGCATCACCACGAAGCATGAAAACCACTACCGCAATCTGCAAAATAATGCCCAATATAAGAACTATGTATACAGCAGGGCTTATAGATACCTGCTGCGCCCCATCCATCTGAGATGTAACGGACTGTACCAGCGACTGGGCGAGAAGGGTGAGCAAGAAGTAGAGCAGATCGCGAATGGTACCGATAATCCCCAGGACAAGGGCGGTAATGCGAGCCCATCCGTGGCCCTTAGAGTAGAAGAATCCGAGGAGAATGGTAAACGCAGCAAAAATTGCACTGATGACATAGCCGAGTCCCGTCGAAGAGTTTACTTCGGTCGTCTTGCCGTTCTCCGTGTGGTATGTCTGGAACCCGAAATCATCCAAGCCAACGATGGCTCGCATGATCATATACAACGCCACGGCGTAAATCAGGTAGGTGCCGATCTTGACGACGGTAGTGGGCTCGGGTTTCTGCGTTGGCACGGGTGCGTATTGAATCGCCGGGTGCATGGGCGCGTTGGGATGCGGCGGCTGGTATGGGGGTTGTTGACCATAAGGATCTTGACTCATGGTTCCTCCTCAACAATGTTTTCTGTGGTTGGGTTGCGGAATTCTCACTTCGATCGTTGAGAATTCCTTAAAAGAATGTTCGTCGTGCCCCCGCCTGAGGTGCACGACGAACATTGTTAGGCATGCACGAAGTGCATCAAACCTATGAAATTTTCAATCTCTAATTCAGATTGTACCCGCTATTACCCTGCTGGTCTTGGGGATTTTGCGGGTTTTGCGGCACATTATTCTGCTGAGCCTGCGGATTCTGAGGAGCTTGCGGGTCATATCCATACCCCTGCTGCCCGTTCTGAACATGCTGGGCGTTATGCTGTGCAGCGGGTGCCTGTCCCTCAGATGCGGGCACGGCTAGAGTGCTGGCATCGACGGGCTGGTTCTCGGGCTTCTGGGCTTCTACCGCGCCGTAATATTCCCGAGCCTTTCTCATATATTTGAGGGTTGTTGGCAGCCAGATCAGGATAATCAGAAGAACCTGGATCACGATAGAAGCTAGTTCGAGATAAACCCCAAACTTTATAGCGGAGAAAAATCCTTTGTACTTCTCTGGGAAAAGGGGATCGCTTATAATTTCGTCAAAGCTATTAACGTTATCCAGAGCCTCTGGCATTCCATTAGCATAGATCACTGTAAAGATACCGGCTACAGCAGTAAGACCGATAGCCGAACCTAGACCTCCTTTTTTCATATTTCTTGCTAGGGTAAAGAAAAGAAGGGCAATTACGATGCCAAAGATAATCCCTCGGGGACTAGAATCAGTAATTCCAAGTTCGCTTTCGCTGATGTTATATTCTTGGGCGAAATTTTTTGCCTGCGGATGTAGGTAAAGCCCCATAATAATATCAATAATCCGCAAAAGAGCCGCAATAATACCCACGATGAGAACGGCGACAACGGTTCCTCGGTACGCGGGCTTCTCAGGAAGTTCAGCGGCGGGAGCGGGGGCGTTCCCATACATGGGCTGACCGGCGGGTGCGGGTTGTTGGGGGTAGCCTTGGTTTCCGGAAGGCTGGGGATTTTGAGGCAAAGCCGGGTCAGGTCTATGCTGCTCGCTCATCGGTGGTACTCCTTTGTTCTCGGTTACCGTGTTAAACGGCTGTATTATGAGCATAGCGGAGCCTTAGTTTCAGGTCATACATTATTGACCAATGTCGTGAAATATTTTTTAATCACGCCGAGCTCAACCTGATATTTCGTCATACACGACAAATTTTTGGACACGCCCGATCTCGAATTTTATTCGGAAAAACCCTTCAGCGACCACAAACCATCGCTCCCGAATTCAGAAAGCTGACACGCCGCCGTTAACTCAGGAGCATAGCCCGGATATGTCTTGTACATAGGCTCCAAAACCTACGGCTAACAGTGCGCGCATGCCTGACGGTAGGCGTTGCTCTCACGCATATACAGGGTAACGCTGGCGGGGAACATCAAAAATCCTAACAGCACCAAGTGCGTCAGTGCCGCCATGCTCAGCACCACAACCGACAAATATGACCCCGGAATATCGGGAACGGCGGGGCGCAGCCAACTCAGAGTCAGCAGGGATGTTCCCAAGGTTAGCAGCGCGAGTGAAACCAGCAGAGCGCGCGCCAGCGCATACCCCCGAAGAATAAAAATTCCTAGAATAACGTGCAAGAAAACATTAGCAATAGTCAGAGCATTCCCCAGAGCAAAATTTTCAAAATGCCATGATGCTGTCAAATATATGGTGCGAAGAATAGCAATCATCATGCTGGCGCATGCGGCTATCTTCACCGCACAGGGTACGTAGGGGCGCTCTAAAGAGGCTCTCGGTACGGGCGAATAATTCACCATATTCTCTTCGCCCATATACCCAGAGGTCAGTGTTGTTATGGAGTATTCAGAGCGTACAGCACTGTCATAGCTCATCGGCGGTATTCCTCCTAGAGGGCTGCGGCATTGTACGAAAGTATCTAAGGTCTTAGCTGAGTGTTACGAAGAACCTCCACAACCCTTAAAGCACACGTTACAGGTTCATCAAGCAATATGACAATATCTCTAGGTTTTTGCACTATGTTTTAATGTCAGAAAAGCGTCGATTTAAGGCGCTTATAGTTTTATTATTGATCGCCCAGACACCTAGAAATAAAGGCTTTATGGGCGTACAAGAAATTATTTACGCGCAACGAGATCAGTTATAAAAAGGGTGCTGCGACATATATTTCATATATGTCGCAGCACCCTCACGAAGTAAAACTCTTATATCCTCAGGGAGCTAAAGCTGCTGCCCTCCAGAGGAAGGATGGCTCCCCGGCGCCTGCCCCGAATGCGGCGCGGGTGCCGGATATGCATAGGGCTGCGGCATTCCGTAGGGGTTATTTGCCTGGTTTCGCGCCCGCCGCACCGAAGTACGCTGGCGAACATACCTATTCGCGGGCGGTAGCCACATCAGAATCAGGGGCAGAAGGCCCACCACCAAAATGGCGATATAGATGATGACAAGTCCGAAAGCTTGACCCCGAAGATCCACCAAATCCGTAAAATTGGCAAACTCGTTGTAGCCTACGATCGAGTCCATCAGGAAAAGCATGACTAAGAGCGTATTCAACACTGTAAAAACCGTCAGAACAATACGCGCCCAGTTGTATCCCAGGAAAATAAAAATTCCGAAAAAAATGTAGATGATGCTGAAGAAAATACCAAAAACAAAACGGCCTACTAGACCGACCTGCATATCTCGAAGTTCATAAAATTCCGGTTTAGCAATAAACTGTTGATAAGCGCTCTCCCCCAACGATTGACGGAGCGCTTCCATCAGGCTACTCACCATAGAGGTCATAATGCCGTATTCGATGACGCGCAAGACGGGCATCAAGATCGCCAAGATGAGGACAGACAGCAGCAGAATCGACATTTTCGGTTTCGCGTCTGATTCCGGCGGCGTGGATGGTGACGGTGCCACCTGGTGTGCCGGATTCTGCATATACGGCTGCGAGATCTGCGGGTTTACAGGGTGGTTCTGTCCATACTGATTCTGCGGCTGGTTTGAGTATGCACCTGATGTCTGCGGACCTTGCGGTGGCCGGGGGTCTGGACTGGCGGGCTTGGGGTATTCATTCATCGACAATAGTCCTTACGGTTATAACGGGGTGAAGCACCGCTTTGGGCTTCTTTTCGAGAATAGCGGAAAGTACTCACGCTACCTAGCATTCGGGCTTATTTAATGACAACCAGGTTATGAGTTTGTACCTTTAGTCTGCTCTTTCGAGGTTGATTCCGGCTGAGCCGCAAACCGGTTGGCGTAGCTCTTACTACCCGCCTCCAGCGCTTCTTTGGCTTTCCAGTAGGCTTTAGTATTCCGCATATACACGTTCACAGGCGGCATCCACACGAGAACAACTAGGCATATATTCGCCAGGAAAAGTAGCATATATACGGCCACCAGAGCCCCTAAATACCCCTGCGCATTCGCAAAAGCCGGCGCCTCTGGGTCGGACATCGTATAAGCCTGCCCCAAAGCGCTCATACCGCTCATCAACACACCAAGGGAGGCTAGAATAGTCAGCAGAATACGACCCCAGTTTTTCCCACTACTCACGACGAGTCCAAAAAGAATATAAAGCAGAGCAGTAGTTAGCACGACAATAAAATGGAATGTGAGCGTTGAGTTTAGCTGCGCCTGTGCAAACATTCCAGATTTCATCTGCTCAAGAGACATATCACCGTACGCAGGTACGCGCGCGTGCGATTGATGCCATTTAAAAGCCTCACTCAAATATGAAGACGTTAGGACATACTCCACAAAACGCAGGATTGGGCACACGGTAGCGGTAAAAATTGCGAAGACAAAAACAAAGGTAGGTCTTTTAGGCTCCTTAAAGGCGGCAGCGAGACCTCCTGGATTCGATGCTGCCATATGAGGCTGATACGAGGGCGTGCCTTCCGGCATGGGGTCGGCAGAATATGTCATGGTGCAATCCTTACACGGGTTTTATGAAATTTATAGTGTTACGTGGATACTCTTTTGAGCATACTAAAAAGTTCTTTGAACACCAGCATTGTGGTTCTCTTATGAGCCGAACCTTGGCGGCTTAGACTCTGACGCTGCCCTAGCTGCCGATCGCGGTCTACCCGTCTACGATTGCTGCCCGGGATACTGCCGCCCGGTATTGGGGTTGTAGCCTCCGGGTTGCTGCCCCGCATAGTAACCTGGCTGAACAACGTGATATGCATATACCTGCTGATATTGAGTTTGTTCCATTAAACGCGCCAGCCGATATGCCTTGAGTTTGCGTACATAACGATTAGCCGGACGAAGCCACATCAGAATTATCGTAAGCAGGTTAACCGCGCAGAGGGCAGCGTATAGAATCACGAGCACCCCCATATACCCCTGTACCTGTGGATTTTGTGAGATCCCCTCAATACCTGTCTGTGCGGTATTAAAAGCCCAGCATTTGAAGGCGCTCACAATAATCCCGATAACGGCAATAATTGTCAGCATAATACGCGCCCAATTCCGCCCCACATATGCGAAACAGCCGAAGAGCAAATAAAGACACGAAGACACGAAAACAGATACCAGCAAAAGGGCTGCCTGGGCGCCCGAGAGTAAAAATGCGGGAACCGCAACGGCCTCGCGATCAATATTCTCTGCATACTGTTGGGAGCTTACCCAGCGTGCCGCCTCGTTCATTAACGATGCACTGACCAGATACTCTATGATCCGTAACGCGATGCATGCCAAAGCACCCACAAGAACCAGCGTCAGTACGAATGTTCGTACAGGTTTTTCAATCTTAACCGCGTTATTGTCATATGTGCCCTGAGGGGCAGCCTGAAGGGGAACTGTAGGATTCTGCCCCTGCCCCACCGCCATATGCTGCTGCAAATGCTGCACATAAGGGTTTGAAGGTTGCTGGGGTGAGGGATCTCCTGAAGCAGGGTTTGGGTGGTTGGTCATCGGCGATTCTCCTTGAGGTTTTAGCTCAATAGAGCTGTGAACTTATTTCTGAGAGTAGCCGACCTCAAGGGCGGTTTGCAGTATTTACACCCGTATTCCATATGTGGAATATTTCTCAGCAGGTGTTCTGCGATATACAAAAGGTACTGCACCAGAGCAGAAAACACCTAGCACAGCACCCTCAAAATACTCTCTCACCTGTATATATTCCAAATAGAGAATATACCGTGGGGTGGTTTAGAACATCAGGGAATCCTCACGCTGCTCGGCACGCCATAGGCTTCGCGCATGCATGTATTCACGGGCGGCACGGCTCCAGATCAGTCCAAGAGCAATAACGCTCATCACAAGATACGGCATACCCACATAAAGAGGCACATAAAGCGGCGACGAGTTGGAATCCAAGAGGAACTCTACTTCCTCCATAGGAGCCCCATTAAGACCGGCCATGATAACGCCCACCAGCAAGAGCACAATAAAGGTACAGAGCATTCCCAACAGCAAGGAGGCAGTCAGCACATACGCAGCCCACCTATGCCCGCGTAAATACGCAAATAACACCACCACATGAAGCGCCATCAGCACGAAGGTAGCCATCATGAAAAATACGAGGGGAAGCTGGTCTTTGAGCGTCAGAAATGTTTCTGATTCCCAGAGCGATACGCCCTGCAGCGGCACCGTAACAACCCAGACGATATACGAGATCAGAATGTACGCCCACATCCCTATAAATATCGTCATGATGAGGGCTGCCAGAGACACTTGAAGGGGCCTTATAGGCTTGCCCGATATCTTCGACACTAATACCGTGGCCCGATCGTCATGCGGATGCTCTGGCTGGTTTTCCACCCGGGTTTTCCCCTCTCGTACTGGTTTCTAGTGTTAGATTAGCAAGGTTTGCCAGCAAGAGACAGATACAACACCGCCGCGCATGTCATATCGCGTCGCACAGCGGCGCAGTGGGTCCTGTACATACGCCCTAACGAATACTTAATGTTGGGCGAGCAAGTATCGCACGCAGAGTATTGAACTTATACAGGGTTACACTCAGCAATGCGATTTCAAGAAGCCATAAAGCGCCCAGTGTGCAGAGCACAATCATGGGATCAAGGCCCAGCGAAATACCATCCCAGTTCAAGACGAGAAGTAGGAATGTGATGGGTGAAAGTACTAGTCCAACACCAATAAAGCAGATCAGCGAAAATATTCCCCACACGGAATATACGGAAGCGTCCGAAGCGTCTTTGGGCGGACGCGCTAACGGCCATACCTGAACAACAGCGTAGATTGTGATAATCAGCCAAAACCCCCACCCCATATTCGTGGTGTAGCGTGCAATAATAGAGCCTTCAAAAATCCCCAAGAGAGCGAGCACTGCTAACCGGACACCAATGGTGATGTTCAGAGAACGTCGTCGTGCATTTATTGTTTCAATGCCTACCTGCATTTGAGAGAATGCGCGGCTCAGATTCTTCGGCGTATATGCCTGATGTGGAATACTATTCCGTCGCGGCGATACATCCTGCTCAACCTCTTGCGAGGTTTGTGATGGGGCAGGTTTTGATGCAGCGGATACTTCCGAAGAACTAGGCGCTGGCGGCTCTGGCGTGGGGGCGGGAATAAAACGTGGGGCAGGCGCATCCTGAGGTGCCTGAGGCTCGGCAGTTTTCGATTTTGTAGCTGCCCGAAGCGCCTGACGAACCGCGCCCTGTTTCCTGGGCTGCGGCGGCTGCGGGGCTGGTTCAGGTTCCCCCGAATTCTGTCGTGCATGCTCAAGGGCGTATGCGGGCGGCGCTGCCGGAACCGCGTGGCGAATCGGTGCCGTGTAGCGGGTGGGCACCGCATCCTGACCGGCCGGCGGGGCTTCGTCCCGAGGCGAAGCATCTTCGGCGTTCACGCGGGCAGGGGGAACCGCATCGGCATCATGCACGCGAGATTCGTGATCCACAGCAGTTTCCTCCTCCCCCATATACTCTAAAGATATAGACGGCTTTTCAGGTATATAAATTTCCGAAGCCGAGTGAGTTTTTTATCTACGCATACCCTATCACGGTTGGTAGGTATTCTTCGGGGAATATACCCCTCGTTTCATGCGCGATGCATGCACTACAAATATAATCGAGAAAGCTAAATCAACCGCAGGTGCAACCGTCGCCAGGAGGGCGACTAATGCCCCTCTACCCCCGTTATGTCCCCAGGTCGCCATACTTCCAACTGCTATGAGTAAAACTAGGGCTCCTCCCATAGTTCCCAAGGCTGAAAGTACAATCCCAATAATGTTGATAACGCGCACCATCAGATAATGGCGGTTATTTTTAACGGCTAACCAGCCAAAAATATTGCAGATCATAAAGGCCGCGATAAATATTACTAAAATATACCCAGGTGCAACGACTATACGTTCACGTGAAAGGCATTTATCCTGATCCAATGCCCCTTTGCACGAATCAAACGTGTCATTAATACCTGAATTGACTTCCTCTACCCCGTGAACGGGGTAAATT
>NZ_KV820058.1:0-2396 GCF_001815285.1 Rothia sp. HMSC065D02 | reverse complement strand
CCCACAACACCTACACCCTCAAATGCGAAGAGCCCTTTTAGGTACTTGCTTTCCTAAAACTGATGTGATACAATGATTTAATCCAGAAAAGGAGTAAAAAATATGCGGCAAGGTATTCTTAAATAAAACTATAATCAAATAGTGGGAACAAAGGATTATGATAGCTCCTTTTGTAGGGGCTTAGTTTTTTGTACCCAATTTAAGAATACTTTTGCCTTATCAATTTTGACATATCCCCAAAAACAGCAATCACAAACAGGTGTATGCTGTATATGTGTATGTCCGCAACTTATAATCCCCAGTGGTAAAAGTATTTTACTGCTGGGGATTTTTATGCCCTTTGGGGCTGTAAAGGGAGGACAATCACATGAAAATAATCAATATTGGAATTCTTGCCCATGTAGACGCTGGAAAGACGACCTTGACGGAGAGCCTGCTATATGCCAGCGGAGCCATTTCAGAACCGGGGAGCGTCGAAAAAGGGACAACGAGGACGGACACCATGTTTTTGGAGCGGCAGCGTGGGATTACCATTCAAGCGGCAGTCACTTCCTTCCAGTGGCACAGATGTAAAGTTAACATTGTGGATACGCCCGGCCACATGGATTTTTTGGCGGAGGTGTACCGCTCTTTGGCTGTTTTAGATGGGGCCATCTTGGTGATCTCCGCTAAAGATGGCGTGCAGGCCCAGACCCGTATTCTGTTCCATGCCCTGCGGAAAATGAACATTCCCACCGTTATCTTTATCAACAAGATCGACCAGGCTGGCGTTGATTTGCAGAGCGTGGTTCAGTCTGTTCGGGATAAGCTCTCCGCCGATATTATCATCAAGCAGACGGTGTCGCTGTCCCCGGAAATAGTCCTGGAGGAAAATACCGACATAGAAGCATGGGATGCGGTCATCGAAAATAACGATGAATTATTGGAAAAGTATATCGCAGGAGAACCAATCAGCCGGGAAAAACTTGCGCGGGAGGAACAGCAGCGGGTTCAAGACGCCTCCCTGTTCCCAGTCTATCATGGCAGCGCCAAAAATGGCCTTGGCATTCAACCGTTGATGGATGCGGTGACAGGGCTGTTCCAACCGATTGGGGAACAGGGGGGCGCCGCCCTATGCGGCAGCGTTTTCAAGGTTGAGTACACCGATTGCGGCCAGCGGCGTGTCTATCTACGGTTATACAGTGGAACGCTGCGCCTGCGGGATACGGTGGCCCTGGCCGGGAGAGAAAAGCTGAAAATCACAGAGATGCGTATTCCATCCAAAGGGGAAATTGTTCGGACAGACACCGCTTATCAGGGTGAAATTGTTATCCTTCCCAGCGACAGCGTGAGGTTAAACGATGTATTAGGGGACCAAACCCGGCTCCCTCGTAAAAGGTGGCGCGAGGACCCCCTCCCCATGCTGCGGACGACGATTGCGCCGAAAACGGCAGCGCAAAGAGAACGGCTGCTGGACGCTCTTACGCAACTTGCGGATACTGACCCGCTTTTGCGTTGCGAAGTGGATTCCATCACCCATGAGATCATTCTTTCTTTTTTGGGCCGGGTGCAGTTGGAGGTTGTTTCCGCTTTGCTGTCGGAAAAATACAAGCTTGAAACAGTGGTAAAGGAACCCTCCGTCATTTATATGGAGCGGCCGCTCAAAGCAGCCAGCCACACCATCCATATCGAGGTGCCGCCCAACCCGTTTTGGGCATCCATAGGACTGTCTGTTACACCACTCTCGCTTGGCTCCGGTGTACAATACGAGAGCCGGGTTTCGCTGGGATACTTGAACCAGAGTTTTCAAAACGCTGTCAGGGATGGTATCCGTTACGGGCTGGAGCAGGGCTTGTTCGGCTGGAACGTAACGGACTGTAAGATTTGCTTTGAATACGGGCTTTATTACAGTCCGGTCAGCACGCCGGCGGACTTCCGCTCATTGGCCCCGATTGTATTGGAACAGGCATTGAAGGAATCGGGGACGCAGCTGCTGGAACCTTATCTCTCCTTCATCCTCTATGCGCCCCAGGAATACCTTTCCAGGGCTTATCATGATGCACCGAAATACTGTGCCACCATCGAAACGGCCCAGGTAAAAAAGGATAAAGTTGTCTTTACTGGCGAGATTCCCGCCCGCTGTATACAGGCATACCGTACTGATCTGGCCTTTTACACCAACGGGCGGAGCGTATGCCTTACAGAGCTGAAAGGATATCAGGCCGCTGTCGGTCAGCCGGTCATCCAGCCCCGCCGTCCAAACAGCCGCCTGGACAAGGTGCGCCATATGTTTCAGAAGGTAATGTAAAGATACATAATCGTCAAGACGGCAACAATCAGAAGTTATGGAGGGTAACAATGGAATATAGTAAGGAAGATTTAATGGCTCTTCGCATTTGAGGGTGTAGGTGTTGTGG